>CAJUEX010000032.1 GCA_910585715.1 uncultured Lachnospiraceae bacterium | reverse complement strand
TTTTCATGACGTTTTGTGCCTTGAGCAGCGCGAAAGGAATGGATATAAAAATGGAAGAACTGAAAAAAAAGGCGTATGGGAAAATTAATCTGGGGCTGGATGTATTAAGGAAAAGACCGGATGGATATCATGAAGTAAAGATGATTATGCAGATGGTATCTGTTTATGATGAACTTACCTTCCGAAAGGTTTCTGAACCGGGAATATGGATTTCTTCCAATAAAGAGGAGCTGCCCCTTGATGAAAACAATCTGATTTACAAGGCAGCAGGGCTTATGCTTGAGCGTTTGGGAAGCAGTCAGGGAATTTCTGTTATGTTAGAAAAAAATATTCCCATTGCAGCAGGGATGGCAGGAGGCAGCACGGATGCGGCAGCTACCCTCCTTGGACTGAACCAATTGCTGGAGGGGAATATTTCCACAGAAGAATTACTTGATATGGGAGTGAAAATCGGTGCGGATGTGCCTTATTGCATTTTGCAAAAGACCGCGTTGTCAGAGGGAATCGGGGAAGTGCTGACCCCTCTTCCGGCTCCGCCGGCATGCAGTTTATTGATTGGAAAGCCGGATATCAATGTCTCTACCAAATATGTTTATGAAAACCTTCATGCGGATACCTTAAAGCAGCATCCGGATATTGACGGCATGAGAAAAGCAATTGAAGAACAGGATTTAAAGGGGATTACAAGCCGTATGGGAAATGTACTGGAAACAGTAACCGTTCAAAAATATCCTGTTATCGGGGAAATCAAAGAAGCGATGCTTAAGGCAGGAGCGCTTAATACGTTGATGAGCGGGAGCGGTCCTACGGTTTTTGGCATATTTGCTTCAAAGGAACAGGCAGAAAGGGCAGAAAAGGAAATAGCAGGAAGCGGATTGGTAAAGGAGCTTTTTATAGCAGAATTTGTAAATTTATAATTATTTAAAACGGAAAATTTCAACCGGGGCAGGGAGCATGGCGGGGCGGCTGTATATGCATGACAAGGAGGTATTTTATGAAGGATATGCTGCAGGAGAATATGGATGAATATCTGCCGTTAAGGGATGTGGTGTTTAAAACTTTGCGGCAGGGGATTTTAACAGGTGAACTGAAGCCGGGGGAAAGGTTGATGGAGCTTCATCTGGCTAACCGGCTGGGAGTAAGCCGGACACCTATCAGGGAGGCCATAAGGAAGCTGGAGCTGGAGGGCCTTGTGATTATGATTCCAAGGCGTGGAGCGGAAGTGGCACAGATTACAGAGAAAAATCTTCAGGATGTGCTGGAGGTAAGAAGAGAACTGGATACCTTTGCGGCAAAGCTGGCCTGTCAGAGAATGAATGAGGAACAAAGGGCTGAACTAAAAGAAGCAGAAGAAGCATTTGAAAAAGCAGTAGGCACAAAAGACGCTACAGTTATTGCCAGGGCAGACGTGGCATTTCATGATATTATTTTAAAGTCTGCAGGCAACGACAGGCTGAGCCAGCTTGTAAATAATCTGGCGGAACAGGTATACCGTTACCGGTTTGAATATGTGAAAGATAAAACATCCCACAACAGGCTGATTGAGGAACACAGGAATATTTGCAACAGTATTATCAGCGGGAATCAAGAGGCGGCAGCCATAGCGGTGGGCATCCATGTGGATAATCAGGAAAAATCCATAAAAGAGCAGCTTCGGACGATAAAATAAATATTGCATATGCTGTATAAAATACCGGGAAATGGGAATAACTCTTCTAAATCATTAATCAGGAGAGGTGTTATCATGAGAAAGAAAGCGTATTTTGAATTAATCTGTTATGGAATTATGAGCGGGTTTGCAGCATTACTATTTGCATTCGGCACCATGTATCCGGAATATATTTATACTGGAGACAGTTATCGTGTGATAACGGCAGAGGGATTAAGCGAAGAGGAGCTGAATGCTCCTGTTTATGAACTGGACCGGAGCAAAATAAAAGTATCAGGAAAAATATATGAAGGAATTTTAAAATTATTAGAGGATTGGGAAGATGACAAAAGAGGTATTAGTGTCAGTGTGCGGAACCCAGTTTCAGAATGGGGAAGAGGACAGGACGGAGACCATTACAATCGGCAGTTATTATAAAAGAAAAGAATGCCATTATCTGTTTTATGAGGAAATGATCGAGGGCTTTCATGAGCCTGTAAAAAATATGGTAAAGTTCTCCAAAGGACAGTTAAGCGTCCAGAAGAAGGGAGTCATTACCTCCAATATGCTATTTGAGGAGAGGAAGAAAAACCTTTCCAATTATGTTACTCCTTATGGGAATATCATGGTGGGCGTTGATGCAAGGAGCATAGAGCTTAAGGAGGAGGAGCAGCAGATACAGGTACGGGTGGAGTATGCCATGGAGATAAACTATGAACATCTGGCAGACTGCAGTCTTGCCATCCATATAAAAGAAAAGAGAGAAGGAATATCCTTCTCCCTTTAAAGTCATTATTTGACCGGCTTTGCACCGGCTTTTTCCTGAGCAGTTTCCAGAGCTCTTCTGAAAAGGCCTTTTTTCTTTTGCTCTACGGGGGCGTTTCCGCCCCGGAAGCCTTTCACATCCATAATGTAGATACCGCTTACCACTGCCTTCACTTCTTTTTTGACAGGAACCTTGTCAAATATCTTTTCATCACATACAAGGGACATGATTTGAGGACCTACTTTTGCTTTGACAATGGGAAGCTTGGAGCCTCTGAAAAATCTGGGGGTCTGTTCTATGACTACCTGGGGCAGTCCGGAATCTTTTATCTTCATCCGTTTCTTATCAATAATCAGCATGGAAACCGTCTGTTTGTTGGCGGCCATCTGTTCTTCCTGCTCTGCCTGTCTTTTCTGTGCTTTTTTCCCTAAAAAATATAATACTGCGATTCCCACAATAAGAATCACGGAAATGGCAATCAGCGCAATCAGTACTGTATGATTCATATAAACCTCCCGAAACTATGATATAGTAATGTAATCAATAACAAACATTGTACCATTGTTTGGTATAAAGTGCAAGAAAAGCTGTGTAATATTTGTGAACTTCCAAGAAAGGCTTTCTATTAAAATGTAATTATGCTATAATTTTAAACAGTGAGGGAATTTTGAAATTATTAAGGAGAACATTATGAAAAAGAGAGTACTGATTATACCTATGCTTGTAATGAGCCTGCTGCTTGCAGGTTGTAGTAAAAAGTCGAATGAAAGCAGCGGCAGCATAAATCCGGATGATTATGTAAAGCTTGGGGATTTGGAAGGGCTTGAGGTTACGGTTGAGGTAACTGGTGAAGTTACGGATGAGCAGGTTGAACAGCAGATAGCCAGTGAATTGAATTACTATGTAGAATACGGGAATTTATATGAATATGAAGAAATCCCCGATAAGACAGTGGTTGAAGAAGGCGATATGGTAAATATCGATTATGAAGGCAAGGAAGAGGGGACTGCTTTTGACGGCGGAACCGCAAAAGGAGCATATCTGGAAATCGGTTCCAATTCCTTTATCGAAGGCTTTGAATCCGGTCTCATTGGCCATAGCGTAGGGGAAGAGGTGGATTTGAATCTTACCTTTCCGGATAATTACAAGTCTCCGGAAATGGCGGGAAAAGCTGTGGTTTTCCATGTAAAGATTAACAGTATCCATGATGCGGAAAAGAAATTCAAACCGGAATTTAATGATGAGTTCATTCAAAAGCTGAATTTTGGATTTTCCAGCATGGAGGAGTATCGTGCTGATGTGAAATCTTATATAGAGCAGCAGAATAATAACCAGAATGAATCTGCTGTTGATGATGCTATCTGGCAGGCGGTATATGATGAATGTGAAGTAAGCGAGCCTCCAAAGGAAATGGTGGATGAGGTTAAGGAGCGGGTTTATAAAAACGCAGAGGATTATGCTGCTCAGGCAGGAGTGGAGCTTTCTGAATTCATTTCCAGCAATATGAATATGACAGAAGAGCAGTTTGAAACAGAGGCACAAAATGTTTCCGTGGAATCTGCCAAGAATAAGCTGATTATGAGAGCTATTGGCAAGCAGCAGGAAATTGAAATCAGCAAAAAGTACATGGACGAGGAGGCAGAAAAGGAGTATGCCCAATACGGCTATGAAAGTGCCGAGGCTTATATTCAGGCAATAGGCGGTGAAGATGTTTATAAGGATTATTTATTATCGCTGAAGGTGAATGAATACCTAAAAACTGTTATAGAAGTTCACAAGGTAGAGAAGCAGGAGGAGGCTCCTGAAGATGCAGTAAGCGGAAACAGCGTTGCCGGGGATAAAGAAGCTCCGGAAGCGGTAAGTGAAAACACAGCAGAGTAAAGGAATGGGATTGTGGATGCGCAAAAAAGGAATTTGTATTGGATTAGCGGTTTTATTGGCAGCCCTGGCAGTGACGCCTGTGCAGGCCACTAAGATTTCAGATGCCAAAAATGCGAAAAGCAAAACGGAAAAAAATTTAAATGAAGTGAACAACCAGATAAATTCCTTAGAAGGGCAGAAGGCAAATCTGGCAAATGAAGTGGAAGAAATGGATTCCCAGTTGGTTGATATCCTGACCAGCATCAGTATCTGTCAGGAAGAAATTGCCAATAAGGAAGAGGAGATTGTCCGGGCAAAAGAAGAGCTGGCAGCGGCCATCGTCAAGGAAGAGGAACAGGACGAAGCCATGAAAAAGCGGATCAAGTTTATGTATGAACAGGGTGACAGCGCTTATCTGCAGCTTTTGCTTGAATCCAAAAGCATAGCGGACCTGCTTACCAAGGCTCAATATGTGGAAAAGGTTTATGCCTATGACAAGGAGCTTCTGGATGAGTATAAAGACACAAAGGAAACTGTTAAGGGCTTAAAGGAAAGTCTGGAAGAGGAAGAAGCAGACCTTCTTGCGTCCAATTATGAGCTGGAACAGGAACAGGCAGCTTTGGAAGCTACCATTGCAGAAAAAAAGAATACCATCAAAAACTTCGACAGCAAGCTTGCCAGCGCCAAAAAGCAGGCGGAAACTTATAAGAGCCAGTTAAAGGAACAGACGGCAAAGATTAAAAAGCTGGAAGAAGAAAAGCAGAAGGAAAAAGAGGCAATACAGGAACAACTGGCGCTTCAGGCAAAAAAGCCGGCAAAGGGAAGCAATGTTCCTGTTGCGCCCACAGATAATGCTCCCTCTGCGCCTGCTGCTCCGGCTCAGGACGAGACAGTGGGAGACGACGGATATACCAAGGAAGAAACTCCCGGCATACCGGCAGACCCGGGGGACAGTTCCATGGGACAGCAGATAGCCAGCTATGCATGTCAGTTTGTGGGAAATCCTTATAAGGCAGGCGGCACCAGCCTGACAGATGGTGCGGACTGCTCCGGTTTTGTCCAGTCTGTATACAGACATTTCGGATATGTAATTCCAAGGGACTCTACCAGCCAGAGAGGTGCAGGAAGAGCAGTGGACTATGCAAATGCCCAGCCGGGAGACATTATCTGTTATGCGGGGCACGTTGCCATTTATCTTGGAAACGGCCAGATTGTACATGCCAGCAGCGAACGTACCGGCATAAAATACGGCAATGCTACATACCGTACCATATTGAGCGTGAGACGAATTGTATAAACAAAATGGAAAAAGTAGATGCTAAAGTGTCTGCTTTTTCTTTTCCGGAGGATTTGAAAAGTGGTAACAGTTCAGCCCTCAGCCTTCCAGCACAGGAATCAGAGCCGATGGCAGGCAGAAAGTGTTTCTGCGTCGCCACGCTCCCGCTCTGATAAAAACGCAGCAGTGCTAAGCTGGAAAATACCTCGCTAAGCGCTGGCGTTTTTATAAGGGCTCCTTTAGAAATCACTTTCTGCCTGCCATCGGCTCTGATTCCTGTGCTGGAAGCCTTGGGAGCGTGGAAGGATTGAAAGAAAATCATAAAAAATCGGAATAAAGATTTACAAAAACAGCAAAGGAAGGAATCACATGAAAAAACTGCCCAGAAGTTTTTACACAAGAAGCACTCTGGAGGTTGCCAGAGACTTACTTGGAAAGGTATTGGTGCATGAAACGCCGGAGGGGATTACAAAGGGAAAAATTGTAGAGGTGGAGGCTTACTGCGGAGTGGGGGACAAGGGTGCCCATGCTTACGGGGGGCTGCGCACGGACAGGACGGAAATCATGTTCGGAGCGGGAGGGTTTTCTTATGTGTATCTCATATATGGAATGCACAGCTGCATGAATATTGTTACAGAAAAAAAGGATGTGCCGGAATGTGTATTTTTAAGGGCGCTTGAACCCATAGAAGGCATTGAGCTGATGGAAAAGCGGAGAAAGACGGACAAGCTGAAAAATCTGTGTAGCGGTCCGGGGAAGCTTTGTCAGGCAATGGGAATTGACAGAAGCTGTTACGGGCTGGATTTGCTTGGGGATAAGCTGTATGTGGAGCAGCCGGCAAAAGGCGGGGGAACAGGCTTCGGAGGGGAAGAGGAGCCCTTTGAAATTGCTGCTTCCAAAAGGATTAATATTGATTATGCCGAGGAGGCGAAGGATTTTCTCTGGAGGTTTTCCATTCAGGGGAATCCGTTTGTTTCGGTTAAGGTTTGAGGTGGGATATGGCGCAGTCAGAGGAAGAATTGTTGAAAAAAAGGTTTTTGGAGCTGGCGGACAGGGCGTATGAAAGGAATTTATATACCTTTAGCGGTTTTTTGAGTCCGGGGGAGCTGAGCATTTTTTATGAGATAGAAGGGCAGATAGGGCATGTGGATTATGAGGTGTCCGGTGGGGTGGAACAGGCGGAGAGGGTGATGGTCCGCTTTGGCAGTGAGGATATGTTCGGGTATCCGGAGGATTTTCCCATTGTCTGCTTGATTGTGGAGCCTCTTATGAAAAAGTTTTCTGAGGCGCTGACTCATCGGGATTTTTTGGGAGCCTTGATGAATCTGGGAATGGAAAGAAGCACTCTTGGGGATATTGTGGTAAAGGAAGCAAGGGCTTACATATTTTGTCTGGATTCCATGGCGGATTTCATTATGGAGAATCTGATAAAGGTAAAGCATACCAGTGTAAGGTGTATTCGGAGCAGTGAAATGCCGGAGGAAGTAAAGCCGGAGTTAAAGGAGGAGACTGTCCTTGTAAGCTCTGAACGGCTGGACGGGGTGATTGCAAAGTTATATCATCTGTCAAGAAGTGAGGCTGTGGAAATTTTCCGGGAGAAAAGGGTGTTTGTGGACGGAAGGCTTTGTGAGAATAACAGCAGGGTTCCTAATGGCGGGGAAACTGTTTCGGTACGGGGCTTTGGAAAGTTTTTGTATGTGGGCAGGGAGTATGAGACGAAAAAAGGAAAGAGTGCGGTGAAGCTTTGCAGGTATGTGTAGCGGATTGATGAGGTTTTTAGTGGGAGCTGCAGAATATTTGTTGTTTTATTTTACAATTGAGGAAGAGACATGAAAAATATTTTATTGCTGGAAGATGATGAAAGCTTAAACAGGGGAATCAGCTTTAAGCTGGAAAAGGAAGGCTACCGGGTGTTTGCCGGGAGCACGCTGAAGGAAGGCTACAGGCTGTTTGGAGAAAATTCCATTCAGCTTGTGATCTGTGACATTATGCTGAAGGATGGAAGCGGTCTGGATTTCTGCAAAAAAATAAGGGAAACCAGTTCAGTGCGTTTTCTTTTTTTGACGGCAATGGATGAAGAAATCGATGTGGTCATGGGCTATGAGGCGGGAGCGGATGATTATATGACAAAGCCTTTCAGCCTTGCGGTGCTTATTTCCAAAGTGGCAGCAGTTTTCAAGCGGTTAGGGAACGATAAAAGCGAAAGGCTGGAGTCAGGCAGAATCAGCTTTTTGGTGCAGGAGATGAAGGTTTATGTGGCAGGTGAGGAAGCCGCCCTTACCAAAAATGAATGGAAGCTGTTAAAGTTGTTTATGGAGCATCCCAAGCAGATTTTGTCAAAGAGTCAGATACTCTCTGGTGTCTTTGATACGGAAGGGGAGTTTGTGGATGAAAACACCCTTGCGGTAAATATTAAAAGGCTCAGGGAAAAAATTGAAGAGGACTCCTCTAAGCCTGTTTATATTAAAAACATAAGAGGAATAGGATATTTGTGGGATAAGGAGTGCAGTAAGGGCTGATGAAAAGAGAACTGGTTTATGCAGCGGTATTTGGTATTCTTATTTTGCTGCTGGATGCTTACCTGATAAAATCATATGAAAAGGACTGGGAAACACAAATCGATGCCCTGTATCAGATTGCCGGGATGGAGTCGGAAGCCATGGACAACCTGCAGGCTGTCGGAAGGATTTTGAAGGAAGAAGTGGACAGAGGGCAGTTGGAGCGGGGCAGGGAATTGCTGGAAAGTTATGGATATGACGGTATGTATGATACGGTTTATGACAGAAAGGCAGGAGAGTATAAAAAGCGGATTTGTCTTGTTTCCATTGGAATTTACATGGCTTTCCTTTTTTGCGTTTTTGGAATAAGGAAGACGGCAGAAAAGAACAACAGGAAGGTTCTTCAGGAAATAAGCGGAATTCTTTCCGGTTTTAAAAATCAGAAGTATGATGTGGTGTACGGGGAAGCCATGGAAGGAGAAGCAGGGGAGCTATACAGCCAGCTGTCGTCTCTGGGGAAGCAGATTAAAATTGGTGAGGAAACCATGTTTCTGGAAAAGGAAGGCACCAAGCAGCTCGTAACGGATATATCCCATCAGTTAAAGACTCCGGTAGCCGCCCTGAAAACCTGTTTTTCTGTGCTGGAGGAAGGGGACTTAAAGGAAGAGGAGCGCAGGGAGTTTTTCCTAAGATGCAAGCAGCAGCTAAAGGGACTGGAAGAGCTGGTGAAGGCGCTTGTGAATATTTCCAGAATGGAAACGGGCATGATAGAAATAAGGAAAGAAAAAAGGCATATATTCGACACAATGCTTTTAGCAGTAAACAGCCTTTACGGAAAGACGGAGGAAAAGCAGATAGAAATGATTTTTGAAAATGAAGAAGGAATCGAAAAGCTGCAGCTTTTTCATGATACGAAATGGACGAAGGAAGCCTTTATCAACGTATTGGATAATGCCATAAAGTATAGTGAGCCGGGCGGTATGATAAAGATTTCCATGATGAAAAGGAACTTTTTTGTGCGGATTGAAATAAAGGATCGGGGAATCGGAATTCCCAAAAAGGAATATACTCAGGTTTTTAAACGTTTTTACCGGGGAGAGGGAGAAAGGGTCAAAAAAGAGGAAGGCTCCGGGGTGGGTCTGTACCTTACAAGGGAGATACTGGAACGTCAGGGGGGCAGCATTGCGGTTCATTCCAAAACAGGGGAAAAGCATGGAAGCACCTTTGTGATACAGCTTCCCCTTGAGGGAATAGGGGGATAAAAGTCTTACATTTTTGTAAGGCTTTTTTTATCATACTGAAAGTGAATTGAAAGATAAAAGGATTATAGTAAGGATATGAAGAACAAAACAGGAAAAAAGGAGTGCATGGAAAAATGAAAGAAATTCTGGAAACAAGAGACTTGTGCAAATATTACGGAGAAGGGGAAAGCATGGTGCGCGCCGTCGACCATACCTCCATCCAAATCAAAACGGGAGAGTTTGTGGCAATCGTGGGAAAATCCGGTTCCGGAAAAAGTACCCTTTTGCATATGCTTGGAGGATTGGATTTTCCTACAAGCGGAAATGTGTTGATAGGAGGAAAAGATATTTTTTCTTTAAAGGAAGAAGAACTGGCAGTATTCCGCAGAAGGAAAATCGGCTTTGTATTTCAGGCATTTAATCTGATGTCTTCCATTAATGTATGGGAAAATATCGTTCTTCCCATGGGGTTGGACGGGAAACAGATGGATAAGCAGTATGTTATGGATATTATCCATACGCTGGGACTGGAAAGCAAGCTTCAGAACCTGCCCCATACTTTGTCGGGAGGGCAGCAGCAAAGGGTTGCCATTGCGAGGGCAATTGCTTCAAAGCCGGATATTATCCTTGCAGATGAGCCTACGGGAAATCTGGATTCCAAAACAAGCGATGAGGTGGTGGGTCTTTTGAAGATGTCTGCTAAAAAGTATGGACAGACGCTTGTTATGATTACTCATGATGAGGAAATTGCACAGATAGCAGACCGAATCATCATAATTGAGGATGGAAAGGTGGTGGAGTAACAGTGAAGACGGTAACGAAGTTAGCAATAAGTAACGTAAAGGAAAATAAATCCCGCAGCCTGCTCATTGGAATTTCCATTTTTCTTACAACTGTGCTGCTGACAGCAGTGGGGCTGTGCGGTAATGGTATGATAAGGGCAGAACTGAAAAATGCGGGAGGTTTTTATGGGGAACATTTTGCCACCTATCGCAACGTGTCTGGGGAGCAATTGGAAGAAATGAAGCGCACTGCTGATTTTTTGCGGATAGGTTCATATGTAAATGCAGCTACTGTGGAAAGTGAAGCCGCCAATATCATGTTAAGCTACATGGATTCCACAGTATCGGAGCTTTGCCATGTAAAACCGGAAGAGGGAAGGATGCCTGAAAAAGAAAATGAAATCGTTGCGCAAAAGGAGATGTTTCAGAGGCTGGGCATGAAGGAGCCGGAAATTGGTGAAAAAATCAGGATTTCCTATCGTATAGACGGAAAAGGGGAAATACAGGAAAAAGAATTTACCATTAGCGGTTTTACCCGGTCCACCGAAAGCAATGAACTGAAAAACACTTTTTTTGCTTATATATCAGAAGAATTTTATGCAAACCATACTGATGCGGCGGACAGAAGCTATACTATATATTTTCAGGTGAACAATCAGGAAAAGCTTAATTCCTATGAAATGGAGAAAAAAATTATCCGGCTGGCGGAAGAATTGGGATTAAAAGAACAGGATGTAAGGATTAATGACAGCTACCTGCTCTGGACATTAGAGCCTCCTGTGGAAACAATCGTGGTCTGCATGGGAATTGTTGTTCTGATAGTAGTGTTCAGCTCACTTGTAATTTACAATATTTTCCACGTGGGTATTATTCAGAAAATAAAGGAATACGGTAAACTGAAAGCAATCGGTGCAACGAAGAAGCAGCTAAGGGGAGTGATATTACGGGAAGGCATGGTTCTGGCAGGCGTCAGTATTCCTTTGGGGCTTATAGCGGGATTTATTGTGAGCAAAATCGGATTTACGATGATTGTTGAAAAAACGTTGATGAAGATAGTTGGATATGAATATGTGAGAACATCCCTTTTCAGTTTTTCTATCCTGCTCATAGCTGCAGTGATTTCTCTATTTACTGTATATATTTCTTTACAAAAACCCATGAAAATTGCAGGCTCTGTTTCTGTCATTGAGGCAATACGCTATCAGGAGCAGGGCAGCAAAGAAAAAGGAATGAGAAAAGGTCGGGAAAGGCTGGGGCTTTTCACGCTTACCCTGGCAAATCTTCTTGCCAACAAAAAAAGAACTCTTACTACTATTGCAACTATGGGGCTTTCCTGCGTATTGTTCGTAACCATTGCAAATCTGGCGGGAAATATGGATGCGGAATATGAGGCAAGGAAGGATGTGCCCAAGGGACAGTTTATGCTTGAGCTGGACGGTTCTGTTTATGACAGCACTTATCCGGAAAATAATTATATGTCCATACAAAAAAACAATCCTTTTGGAGCGGAATTTCTGGAAAAAGTGAGAAATATAGAAGGAGTCACAGCGGTTGAAACAGAAAAATTCATTACAGTGAAAAATACCAACAAGGAATTTGAAGAAGAGGAATATGCTTATGATATGGTAGCCATATTGGATAAAAAGGAGTTTAAGGAGCTTGCCAAAGAAGCAGAAAGAGGCATTGTGGACTATGAAAAGGCGGCAAAGGAGAACGGGGTCATATACTTAACGGATTATTATCTGGATTATAATGGATTGGCAATCGGGGAAAATCTGGAATGGCTTCTTTTTGACGGAAATGAACAAGCTTCCTGTTCTGTTACCATTCAGGGAACAGTAAAGAACAGGAGGAACGGAACCTTTGCAATGACGGAGGACACCTTTCAAAAAACAGGCATGGAGGGTAATTTAAATACACTGGTATATGTGGACTGCGAAAAGGGCAGTGAAAAGCAGGTAAAAGAGCAGCTGGAAAGTCTTATTGAATATGTGGATTATGTACAAATGGACACCTATGAGGATGCACTTAACACAGCGAAAATGACCATAAGCTTAATGCAGGGAATGGTGTATGGGCTTCTTGCCATAATCGGCATTATCGGATTTATGAATATGGCAAATACAATGATAACAAGTATCATTACAAGAAAAAGGGAGCTTGGAATCCTGCAGGCAGTAGGAATGACTCCAAGGCAGCTGAACGGAATGCTTCAACTGGAAGGACTGGTGTTTACGGCAGGTACCATTCTGGTGGCACTTGTGACAGGAACCATGTTTGGTTATATGGCATTTTCCTTTGTGAAAGATGATGGTTGGATTGGAATATATGAATATCATTTCCCTGTTTTGGAGATTGGTATTATGATTGGCGTTATTCTGTTTATGCAGATTGTGTTGTCCTTGTTCCTCAGCAAAAAGCTGCAAAAGGAGTCACTGGTGGAAAGAATCAGTTACGAAGGTTAGGGGCAGGCTGGTAATGGATTTTTGTATGTTTATTTTTGAATGTTGATTGATACCAGATAGGGATAAATTTTAGATTGAATGTTCAACAAGAAAATAGTAGACTGGTTTTCCTTTTTTTGATAAAATGGGAAGGAAAAAATAAAAATATGGGGGTAATTTTATGCAGTATAAGATTTTAGGCGATACAATGCCAGCGGTAGAGGTCACTTTTGATGAGCCGGGAGAGTCCATGTATACTCAGTCAGGAGGTATGGCATGGATGACGGAAGGTATTTCCATGGATTCCAATATGAAGGGAGGCCTTGGAAAAAGCCTTGGCAGGATGTTTGCGGGAGAATCCCTTTTTATGGCTACATATAAGGCGGAAAGGGCAGGCAGCACCATTGCTTTTGCTTCTACAGTGGCAGGCGAAATCATGCCTGTGAATATCGGCCCAAACGGCGGTTTAATCTGTCAGAAGGGAGCATTTCTCTGTGCTCAGGAGGGTGTGAATCTTTCCGTTACCTTTACTAAGAGATTTTCAGCCGGATTATTTGGCGGGGAAGGATTTATCCTGCAGGATATTTCCGGAAGCGGCATGGTATTTTTGGAGATTGACGGCAATAAGGTGGTAAAGGACCTGGCTCCGGGAGAAGTGCTGAAGGTAGACACCGGAAACGTGGTTGGATTTGAGAAAAGCGTTTCCTATGAGATTGAAACGGTGAAGGGGCTGAAAAATATTTTCCTTGGGGGAGAGGGATTGTTCCTTACTAAACTGACAGGACCGGGGAAGGTAATTTTACAGACTCAGAACTTTAATGAGTTTGCAGGCAGGATTATCCGGATGGTTCCGTCCAAATAGAGAAAACAAGGAATAATAAACCAGGATATAGTTTAAGATGGCTGCCGGGATGAAGTGGATTTCCGGTAGCCTGTATCTATACATATGTCAAAGCAAAAGAAAAGAACAAAAGTGGAGGTAAGATAGATAAAATGAATCAGATAAAAAGAAAAAAACCAGTTATAATTACTCTTTGTGCATTGCTTTTTAGCAGCATACTGTTGCAGGGGTGCAGCTCTATAAGAGGTATCCTGCTTGATGTTGAAATTGCGGGCTGCAAGGTGCCCATGGATGAAACAATACAAAAAATGTATGACAACGGTCTTGTTTTGTGTGAAACGGATGGCACTATTGTTGATTTGGCTTCCTGTGAAGAAATGAAAGGAAATACTTACAGCCTGGAAAGCTGGCATATCGGCGTCCCCACAGAAGATGGGAAGAAAGCGGTATCTTCCTGTATGATTGTATACCTTTATAACAATTCTTTGACCAGCCAGCCTTTGGAAAAATGCAAGATATATCAAATGACAGTATCGGACGGGCTGGGCAATCCTGATGAAGCCAGCGTTACTGTAAACGGAAAAGATATTTTTGAAACAGAACCGTCAGAGCTTGTAGCCCATCTGGAAGAGCTTGGCATTGCTTTTGAGGAGGATGAAAAAACGGAATTCTTAAGTGCTTCCACCGGCGGCTATCTTTCAAGGCGTCAGGGCAGCTATTTGTATAGCCTGACTTCCGGTGAGGCGTCAGTTTCATGGCCTGATGTAGAAGATTTTTGTGATGAAGATGGAATAGTAGATGATGAGGCATATGAGGCTGCATGTAAAGAAGCGGAAGAGAGTGCAGGCGGTCTTGTTATTACGAAATTTGAATTTGAGAAATTATTAGAAACGTCTTATGACTAAATAGGTTTATTGATGATTTGGTGAATGGTATGCCAAAGAGGAAAACGGTGTAAGGCCTTAATTGCTTAGGGTTTTTACACCGTTTATTTTATTGGTAGTGGATAAGCTCAGATTTCAGTACTTGAAAAACTTATTGATATATGTTATGAAAATAAGGATGAGCGACAGAAAGATAGCATGATTATAGAAAATGTTATGGAAAGAGTATGAATATTAAGAAACTGCTTATGCAGGAATAAAGGAGGAAATTAACATGTTATTTGTAGAGTATCCAAAATGCACAACCTGCCGGAAGGCAAAGAAGTGGCTGGATGAAAAGGGAATTTCTTATGAGGACAGGGATATAAAGGCACAGAATCCAAGCGCTGCTGAGTTAAAGGAGTGGCATGAAAAAAGCGGACTGCCCTTAAAGAAGTTTTTTAATACCAGCGGAATGTTGTATAAGGAGATGGGGCTAAAGGACAAGCTGCCGGGGATGTCTGAGGAGGAGCAGTATCAACTTCTGGCTTCGGATGGAATGCTGGTGAAGAGACCCGTTCTGGTGGGGGATGAGATGGTTTTGGTTGGATTTAAGGAAAGTGAGTGGGATGAGAAGGCGAAATATTAGTGTTTTGTAAAGAGGGAAGAACAGTTTGTTTTTGTGTAAGCTGTTCTTTTTTTGTACATTATATACCGAATTAAAAAGTATAAATATTAAAAAACTCATTTTCTATTAAATTTATAATTTTTTGCTTTTGAATATTATAACAAAATCTTCGTTCAAAATTTATTTAACTTTTCTCTACAATTTAATTTTGTACTGTTTTTTGGTCTATCAATATGATACAATAAAATATCATTTATTTTTGAAACGGATTTTTAAAACAATCAAAATACATTATTGATAAAGGTGAGAATATGGAAAAGAAAAAAATAGCACACCGCATTGACGAAAGAGAAGAAACAATCGAAACGCATTTAAAGGATGTTGCAGAACTGGCACGTCAGTTTGCGCTGCATTTTGGAACTGCAGAAATGAACGTGGGAGATTATGCATACATAACAGGACTGGCACATGACATTGGAAAGTATTCTGCGGCTTTTCAGGAGAAAATAAATGGGAGGCCGGAAATGCAGGTGGACCATTCTACAGCCGGTGCAATTGAGATGCAGAAAAGAAAAATGCCGGTAGCAGCTTTTGCAGTTGCAGGCCACCATGCGGGCATTCCAAACGGAAAGGATAATGAAGACAGTTGCTTGATCAGGCGTTTAAAGAAAGCGGACTGCATCGAAGACTACAGTAGCTATTCAAATGAAATTTTCCTAAAAGCCGTTCAGGAACCCCAAATGAATCCTTTTTCCCGGTCCTTTTTCATTCGTATGCTGTATTCTGCATTAGTGGATGCTGATTTTATTCAGACAGAAAAATTTATGCTGAATGGCAGTGTGGAAAGAGGCGGATACGATTCCATTCACTGCCTGTATGAACGATTAACAAGGCACATTGCTCCCTGGATGGTTGAAAATGATAAAAAAGAAGAAATAAACAGAATACGCACCAATATTTTGAAGGAGTGTCTGGAGAAGGGAAAAGGTGAAAGGGGTCTGTATTCTTTGACAGTGCCCACAGGAGGAGGAAAAACAATATCATCCCTGGCATTTGCCCTGACCCATGCCAAAGAAAAGGGGCTGGAGCGGGTCATTTATGTGATACCATACAGCAGCATAATAGAGCAGAATGCAGAGGTATTTCGGAAAATTGTTGGAGAAAAAAATGTGGTGGAACACCACTCCAATTCCTTATGTGAAAAGAAGGAAGAGGATGAATTTTTTCAACGTCATAAGCTGTCGATAGAAAACTGGGATGCCCCTTTGATTGTAACAACAAATGTACAATTTTTTGATTCCCTGTTTGCAAACAAAGTGTCCAAATGTAGAAAATTACATAATATTTCCAATAGCGTCATTATATTTGATGAAGCGCAAATGCTGCCCCTGAATTACTTAAAACCCTGTGTAAGGGCAATACAGGAGTTGGTGACCAATTATCATGCAACTGCAGTTTTATGTACTGCAACACAGCCCGCATTGAATAAATGGTTTGAGCCATTAAAGATTCGGGAAATATGTGAAGAGCATTCCAGGTATTTTGCAGCATTAAAAAGAAATCAAATCAGCGTAATGGGAACATATACCATGGATGAACTGCTTGAAAAAATAAATAAGGAAAGAAAAATTCTTACCATTGTGAATAAAAAGAAAACTGCCCAGGAAATATTTAAAGGGATGCCCAAAGAGGGAAGGTATCATTTATCCACCAATATGACTCCGTTTCATAGGAAAAAGGTAATAAGAGATATAAAACAGAAACTGGATAATTCAAATGGCGGGGAAGAGCAGATTGTAAGAGTTATATCCACATCTTTAATTGAAGCCAGGGTTGATATTGATTTCCCGTCTGTATTCCGGGAAAAAGCAGGAATTGATTCTATTGTACAGGCAGCAGGCAGGTGTAACAGGGAAGGAAAGAGGAAGGCGGAAGAAAGCCGGGTCAAGGTATTTGACCTGCAGGGGGAAAACCTGCGGCTGATAGAAAAAAACATTGAAATGACTAATGAGACGATAGCAAAGTTTAACAGCTTTGATACCTTAGAGGCAATTCATTACTATTTTCAGGCATTACAGGGGCTTGATGAAGAAACTCTGGACCATTTTCATATTATTCAGGCATTTGAAAGCGGAATGGAAGGGATTAAAATGCCCTTTAAAAAAGTCGGTGAAATATTTCACCTGATTGATAATCATACCAAGATGCTTATTATTCCAATAGAAGAGGAAGCAAGGCAGTTGACAGAGGAATTGGAGAGAGCTGTAAAGGAGGGATATGGGTTTAAAAATATATTAAGGAAATTGGGAATGTACTCTGTTAATTTGTATGAATATGACTATGAAAGACTTTTGAATGATGGACACATATATGAAGTAGTGGAAGGAGTTGCTGTGCTGCAGAGTATTATGCTTTATCAGGAGGATATGGGGCTGGTATGCGGGGACGATTTGTTTTTGATGGTTTAGAGGAAATGGGTGTAGTACAAATGGTTTTGGATTTTTAAGAACCATTTGCACTACGGATTTTAAAAATATTTCAATCCACAACAACACTTTACGTATTGGTAAAGGGCTATTGACAAGTGGATTATATCATAAGAAAAAGCAATAGAGAAGAAGCAAGAGAATAAATTTGTTACGTATTTTTAAAATGAACATTGACAAGAGAGGGAAAATGTATTACTATAACTACAGAAAGGAGAGATGGGAATGGCAATTAAAGTTGAAGTATGGGGAGATTATGCTGCTTTCAACCGCCCGGAACTAAAAATAGAACGGGTATCATATGAGGTTATGACACCATCTGCGGCAAGAGGTATTTTGGAAGCTGTCTATTGGCATCCTGGGCTTCGGTGGATCATAGACAGGATTTATGTCTGCAACCCCATAAAAATGACCAATATCAGAAGAAACGAGGTAAAATCAAAAGTAAATGCAAAATCGGTCAAAAGTGTTATGCAGGGAAGTAAAAGTGAGTTGTATCTTTGTACCACAGATGATATACAGCAAAGGGCTGCGCTTGTTTTGCAGGATGTACGCTATATAATAGAGGCTCACTTTGAAATGACCAGTAAGGCAAATGAAACGGATAATCCGGGAAAGTTTCAAGACATCATGAAACGGAGGCTGAAAAAAGGACAGTGCTTTCACGTTCCTTACCTTGGAGTAAGAGAATTTCCCGCCAAGTTTGCCCTTTATGAAGAAAAAGAAGTGAAAACAGCATTAACAGGTGAAAAAGACTTGGGATATATGCTATTTGACTTAGAATACCAAAAAGAAAGTATTGAGCCTATGTTTTTTCACGCAATATTAAAAGACGGGGTGTTGGACCTTACGGATTGTGAGGTGTTGAGATGATTTTACAGGCATTGACAGAATGTTATGAACAATTGGCAAGAGAAAATAAGGTTGGCAGAGACGGATGGAGCACTGCAAAAGTATCTTATGCCATTACCATTGATGGAGAAGGAAATTTTCAGGGGATTCAATCCCTTATGGTTCAGGAGACAAGAGGGAAAAAGCAGGTTTTGGTTTCTGTCAGCAGGGAAGTTCCGTTGCAAAAAGGAAGATCCAGTAAGATTTCTCCTAATTTTATGTGTGATAATGCAAAATATCTGCTGGGGGCATGGCTGGAGTCCGGAACAGAAGATGAAACGGAGAAGAACAGGAAGAAAGCACAGGAATATTTCCAGGCAGCTTCCGAATATCACCAGAAACTGCTTGAAGCTGTAGATTCCAGAGAAGCAAAAAGCATATGTCTGTTTTTTCAAAAATGGGATTTTGACCAACACAGGGATAAAATAGGTATTTCCATAGAAGATTTATTAGCTGCCACAAATCTTGTATTTCGTTCTTATGAAACTACAGAGGAGTTGCAGAAAAATGAAAAAATTGTGGAAGCCTGGAATCAATATTGCAAGCAGGAGCAGGCAGGGGAGAAAAAAAGATGTCTTGTAACTGGACAAGTTGCTCCGGTTGCCCGGCTGCATCCATTGATAAAGGGGGTGCGGGGCGCACAATCCAGTGGAGCGGCATTGGTATCCTATAATGCGCCTGCATTTGAATCCTATGGGAAAAGCCAGGGAGCAAATGCGCCGGTTTCCGAATATGCGGCAGCAGCTTATGGAAAAGCCCTTAATTATCTTCTTGAGAAGAAAGAATTCCACCAGAGCATTGGAGAGACTACAATGGTATATTGGGCGGACACAGGGGAGGAGGAATATTCGGATTTCTTTTTGGAACTGTTGGGAGAAGCCGAAGAATCTGATGAAGATAAGTTGTTAGATGTAATGCAGTCAATTGCCAGAGGGAATCCATGCAGATATAAGGAAAGTGATATGAGTCCCGATACGAAATTTTATATATTGGGACTTTCTCCAAATGCAGCAAGACTTTCTGTACGTTTCTTTTATGCCGGAACCTTTGGAGACATGATAAAAAATATAGAAGCGCATTATAAAAGGCTTGAAATTCAAATGCCCGCCTTTTTAAAGAAAAAATATCCGTCACCAAGAGGCATATTATTTGAAACAGTAAATAAAAAGTCTTCCAAAAAGGAAATACAGCCAATATTGACGGGAGGATTTATGAATGCCATATTGAGCGATACGCCATATCCAACGGCTGTTTTTACAAATATTATGATACGGATTCGTGCAGATAAAGAAATCAATAGAAATCGTGCGGCAATGATAAAGGCATATATAATGAAAAATATACCGGAAATGAAGGAGGCAGTAAATTTTATGGGATTAAATGAAAATTCAGAAAATGTGCCCTATAATTTAGGGAGATTGTTTGAAACTTTGGAGGAAATTCAAAGTGAGGCATACGATAAAAAGGATTTAAACACCACAATAAAGGATAAATACTTTAATTCAGCATGTGCAACGCCTGCAGTTGTATTTCCAATATTACTGAAATTATCCAACAGCCATATGCGCATATTAAAAAGAGAAAAAACAGGAAAGTATGTTTTTTTGAATGAGCGGATAGAAAGGCTTGTAGGCAGCTTTCAGGAGAAGTTTCCAAAGCAATTATCTTTGGAAGAGCAAGGCACGTTTATTGTAGGGTATTATCATCAATTACAGAAAAAATATGAAAAGAAAAATTCAGGAAATAAAGATATAGAAAATAAGGAGGAAAAGTAAATGGGAGAAGCAATTAAGAACAGGTATGATTTTGTGGTTTTATTTGAGGTGGAAAACGGAAATCCAAATGGGGACCCGGATGCGGGCAATATGCCAAGAATTGATCCCGAAACAGGAAACGGACTTGTGACGGATGTATGCCTGAAACGGAAAATCAGGAATTATGTGGAAATAGCAAAGGAAGATGCATCAGGCTATCGGATTTACATAAAAGAAAGAGTTCCGTTAAACAGGAGTGATGCTGAGGCGTTTTTAGAGGTTGGAATAGATGAGAAGAATGCCAAGGAAAGTATCAAGCAAAAGAAGAAGGATAATGAAAATCTAGACAATGAGATTAGAGATTTCATGTGCAAAAATTTCTTTGATATCCGCACGTTTGGAGCGGTTATGACCACCTTTGTAAAGAACTCCCTGAATTGCGGCCAGGTAAGAGGACCGGTGCAGTTTGGGTTTGCCAAATCCATTGACCCCATTGTGCCTCAGGAAGTGACAATTACAAGGGTTGCCATTACTACGGAAAAGGATGCAGAAGGAAAGACCACAGAAATGGGAAGAAAATATATTGTTCCTTACGGACTTTATCGGGTAGAAGGATATGTTTCCGCAAATCTGGCAAGAAAGGTTACCGGGTTTGACGAAGAGGATTTGCAATTGTTGTGGAATGCCATTATCAATATGTTTGAACAGGACCATTCAGCGGCCAGAGGAAATATGGCAGTCAGAAATTTAATTGTATTCAAGCATGAAAGCGAGCTGGGAAATGCGCCGGCATTTAAACTGTTTGATAAGATTCAGGTAACGAGAAAGGATGAAACAAAGCCTGCAAGGTGTTATGAGGATTATGAAGTGAAGATCGATACGGAAATGCCGGATGGAGTAGAGTGTATTCAGATGCTGTAAAAGCAGGCGGGGGTTTTATGTATTTGGAAGATGAATATTTAATGCTATCGGGGATTCAACATTTTGCCTATTGCAGAAGGCAATGGGCGCTGATTCATATTGAACAGCAGTGGGAAGAGAATTATCAGACCACTTCAGGCGAATTGCTTCATAAACGGGCGCATAACGAGCAGTCATTTGAAAAGCGGGGGGACAGGATGACTGCAAGAGGGCTTCGGATTGCTTCGGAAAGCTTAGGGATATCAGGGCAGTGTGATATTGTAGAATTTCATGGGGCAAGTAATGGAATCAATGTATTTGGATACGAGGGAAAATGGAAGGTTGTTCCTGTGGAATATAAAAACGGAGAGCCGAAAGAAGGAAAGGAAGACCTGTTACAATTATGCGCCCAGGCTATATGCCTGGAAGAAATGTTTTTGACAAAAATCCCGAAAGGTTACTTGTATTATGGAAAAATCAGAAGAAGAGAAGAGGTTGTTTTTTCAGAAGAATTGCGTCTGGAAGTTAAGAAGCTGTTTGAAGAGATGCACCAGCTGTTTCGCAGAGGATATACGCCCAAAGTAAAAGCGGGAAAAAAATGCAGAAATTGTTCTTTGGCAAATATATGCCTGCCCCGCATTCAGGGAAATAAAAGTGTATCAGCATATATAAATGATACAATAAAGGACATGGAAGGGGAGGCTTGATAATGAAGAAACTGCTGAATACACTTTATGTAATGAGTGAGGATAGTTACCTGACTCTGGAAGGTGAAAATATCGTTATTGTAAATGGAGAAAAAACAATGGGGCGGTTTCCTTTGCACAACCTGGAAAACATAATTTGTTTTACTTATAAGGGAGCAACCCCGGCTCTAATGGGAGCCTGCGCAGAAAGATGTGTGGGAATGACATTTTTTTCACCAAGAGGGAAGTTTTTGGCAAGAGTAACAGGAAAAAAGTATGGAAATGTGTTGCTGCGAAAAGAGCAGTACCGCATTTCGGACAATTTGGAAAAAAGCCATCAATATGCCAGAAACATGATAATCGGCAAGTTATACAATTGTCGATGGAGTATCGAGAGGACTTTAAGAGACCATGGACTGCGGGTAGATGCAGAGCAGTTGAAAGCGGTTTCCGGGGAATTGAAAGAAGCTGTCAAAAAGGTGGAAACAAGTCATGATTTAGATAGCCTGCGGGGCCTGGAAGGAAAGGCAGCAGAACAATATTTTTCTGTTTTTGATATGCTTATCTTAAATCAGAAAGAAGAGTTTTATTTTAAAACAAGAAGCCGAAGACCGCCGCTGGATAATGTAAATGCTTTGTTGTCATTTACATATACAGTCTTGGCGGGAGACTGTGCTAATGCATTAGAAAGCGTAGGACTGGATCCATACGTAGGATTCATGCATAGGGACCGTCCGGGAAGAAAATCGTTATCACTGGATATTATGGAGGAGCTTCGGGGGATAATGGCAGACCGTTTTGTGTTGACTCTGATAAATATGAAAGTAATAGGAATGGAACATTTTCAGAAACAAAAGGATGGGGCTGTTTTGTTAAATGATTCGGGCAGGAAGGTATTTTTTTCCGCATGGCAAAAACATAAAAAAGAAACAATCACACATCCGTTTTTAAAAGAAAAAATGGAATGGGGACTTGTACCATATGTACAGGCGCTTCTTCTGGCAAGAACTATTCGGGGAGATTTGGAAGAATATCCGCCGTTCTTATGGAAATAGGAGGTTAAAAATGCTGGTATTGATTACTTATGACGTATCAACGCAAGATGCTATTGGTAAGAGAAGGTTAAGGAAAGTATCCAAGGAATGTGTGAATTATGGACAAAGGGTACAAAATTCTGTGTTTGAGTGTATTTTGGATGCTTCACAGGTGTTATTGCTAAAAGATAAATTATTGTCTTTGATTGATAAGGAAAAGGATAGCCTTAGATTTTATTATTTGGGAAATAAATATGATACGAAGGTGGAGCATTTTGGTATTAAGTCCTCGTATGAAGCGGAAGGGGTCTTGATGATTTAAAGGTGCGAATGAATAGTGAACATGGGAATGCTTAGAGGTTCGCACCATTTTTGAGGGGCAGTTGGATTATTTATTATTGAGATATTATTTGAATTGTTGGTTCTATTTGTAAGATATGTTTGTGAAAAGATGTGCGTAAGTGGTAGTTTTTGTGCATTTTTGCTGTCACTCCCTTGGCGGGAGTGTGGATTGAAATCACTATGAGCATTCCCGTCATGTACTTTTGCAAATGTCACTCCCTTGGCGGGAGTGTGGATTGAAATCAGGAAAATTATGTTGACATGCGAAAAGTTGTGGTCACTCCCTTGGCGGGAGTGTGGATTGAAATTAAATTCTCAACGGATGAAATCACAATAAAATTTGGTCACTCCCTTGGCGGGAGTGTGGATTGAAATTCTGTAACACCCACACTCAGACGATGACACACAAGTCACTCCCTTGGCGGGAGTGTGGATTGAAATAATCTTTACTTTGGGGAAATTGATCTGCCGATTGACGTCACTCCCTTGGCGGGAGTGTGGATTGAAATAAAAAATTTGATATAGTCCCCTATCACACAATCAGTCACTCCCTTGGCGGGAGTGTGGATTGAAATTGTAACTGAATCCAGGTTACATTTATATAATTATAGTCACTCCCTTGGCGGGAGTGTGGATTGAAATAAGAAAACTTGCGATAACTACGACTTGAAAATGGTCACTCCCTTGGCGGGAGTGTGGATTGAAATAAACTCATAGCAGTATTGCAAAGAAAGTTAGGGTTAGTCACTCCCTTGGCGGGAGTGTGGATTGAAATCTTATAACCTGATATAATGAAATAATCAATATCAGGTCACTCCCTTGGCGGGAGTGTGGATTGAAATAAGAAATCAAAACTAGGGTAAAAAAGATTGAAATCGTCACTCCCTTGGCGGGAGTGTGGATTGAAATAAGGAACATTTCATTTGTTAATTCTCTGTAACCGCGTCACTCCCTTGGCGGGAGTGTGGATTGAAATACCAAAGATCTTGTCTTGTCTCAGTCTATAACTTGGTCACTCCCTTGGCGGGAGTGTGGATTGAAATTGAAACCGTGACCTGTGGGGTGTGGTAGCCGTAACGGTCACTCCCTTGGCGGGAGTGTGGATTGAAATTGATAAAGATTTTCGGATTTAATCAAAAGATTATTGGTCACTCCCTTGGCGGGAGTGTGGATTGAAATTTATGTCTTTCCTCCTTGTAACACATAATTATTCCTGTCACTCCCTTGGCGGGAGTGTGGATTGAAATTAGGTACAATATCAATAATTAAATCACATCCCATGTCACTCCCTTGGCGGGAGTGTGGATTGAAATTAAGTTATCCTTGCGTCCTCTGTTGATTTTCTCCAGTCACTCCCTTGGCGGGAGTGTGGATTGAAATTGTCAATATCTGATAGATTAAAATAGATTTATGTAGCTGATCAAAATACCGTAAAGTCTTGTTTATTGGACATAAGTAATAGTATATTGAAAATGTAAACAAAATCATTTAAAGTCCTACATAATAGGCAGGAAGGAAAATCTAAAAATGAAGTAATAGATAAATGTAACCGAGGCGGTTATGACGTTAAAAAGTAAATACATGAATGAGTAAAAGCCACTGGAAAATAAAATTTAATGTGTCAATAGCTTTTGAAAATGTCACTTTTATTAAAGGGAACTTGCCCTTTTACAAAGTTGACTGCTGTTTCTTGAAAAACAGCATATATAAAAATTTAAGTGACAGGTTATAAACTTCCATCCAGTGATAATTTTAGCTTAGCGCTGCTGTACCACAGTTGTAAGCAGGGTTCTATAGCTTTTCGGACTTTTGGGGCTTCACATGCCGGATTATATTGTAAACCGGAATGCTGTATTCTACGCAGATGCCGAAATGCAGACTGCTCAGTACTGTGATTTCACGACAAGCATTGATAATCGGGAAGCCTTCGTTTTGTGAATTCAACAGGGAGCCTGTCCAGCAGGATTGTCCATAAGTGCTTAAAGCGTTCTTTTGACTGTGGCGTCTTTGCAATAACAGGGTTAATGCCGAGTTTATGCAAAATGATTAAACTAGGTAAGATAAACCATTTTACCAGCAAGATTATAAATGGTCAGCCAGCTAGTTTTGGGAGAATGAAGAATTGTGTGATTGTCAGAATAAACAGTTTGCGGATACAAAAATCCAAGCAGCACTGACTTATGGTTTTCTGATAACCATAAAGGCATTCATTCCGGGTAAGGAAAAGCCCGATAACCTGTCCGGTGGTATTATCTATGGCGCATGGAGGGCATACTTGGCATTGCCACAAACCATTTGTAAACTGCAAAAATAATATCCGGCTTTATTCATGGAAACACTGAAACAAAGGAGGCATACACAATATGAGCGAAAAAAAGCTATCAGAAAGCCAAATAAGCAGGATTGAAGAATTAAAGAAAAAATGGCTAAAGGAATTTGAGGAAATACCGCCTGACCCAACTGAAGGAACTCATTTGGACGGACCAAGGACAACGGCCATCAATAAGCTGTCGCAAAAATACATGAAGCTACTCCAGGAAATATATGAAGAGTAAATAATCAAAAAATAAAAATTTATGTATATTGCAGTGAAAACTTATTATTTTATAATATTAGTGAGCAAAAAGGATAACAGTGTCCAAGACGACACAAAAAGTACCCCACCTGGTTGTATTGAGACTACTTCCGGGGGTATTTTCCTGGTAGAGAAAAATTTGTCCGGGCTCTATGCCAGGTTAGACTATTTTCTTGGCATAAGCATAGATAAAAATAATTTCATTATCATGATATATACGTAGCTTAGAACTTTCTCAGCAGGAGTAACGGCAGTTAATTAAAACAGAAAACAACTGCATATATTTTTGCATTCATGCAATTATCTGCATGCAAAAATATAATGATAGCATAATATAATCAAAATCCAACATATAAGCAAGAAAGATAAAAAACAAATCATGAGATAAAAAAATAGCAACAAATACAAAAATTTTGCAACAAATTGCTCAAATATCATTTTACTTTGTATTATGCCACGTGCTGTGATATAACATAGTGGTAGAATTGATGAAAAGGTGAAAAAACAAAGTCTTGCAATGTTTAAATGAAAATATAGCTAAAAACCTGATAATGCAATAGAACCTTCAAATCAGGTGGAAGTTTATTCAGCAAAATTTAATTCGTCAGAGGAACAGTAAAAATGGAATACCTTGATAATGAATTACTGAAATGGCCGGAGGCATCAAATGAAATAGAGGAAGAAACCCGCAAAATGGTACAAGAAAGACATAGATTCTGGTTTTCATTTTTTATCATATTTGCAGCCATAGTAGCCGGTTTTTTATTCTTAAAAGCAGGGGGATTTGGTATATTTATAGGCATTTTCTGTTTTTTGGGGCATATGCAGTGGCGTCCACTTATTATGAAAATGAACTGTATTTTAAAAAGGGAATCACGAAAGAGAAAATAAGGGTAAAAACGGTATTGCTGCAGGAATTAATTATTAAGCGTCACGTAGAATACGCAGGTCCAGGTATAGACAAGTATTTTAAAATTTCTTATCCTATGGGAAAAGAAACGGTTACCAGAGAATTAAGTGAGGAAAAAATAAATTACGATAGAAGTCTTTTGGGAGACGACTTAGTCGGCTTATATGGAAAAAAATTACTATAGCTTATTATAATGGGCGATTTTATGTATTGAATCATGTATATCCGGAATATGACCAGGAGGAGAAAACAAAAGAAGAAATAGAATTGTCCAAGGATTTAAATACTGCAGTCAGGAATCTTGCGGATAGCATAGATGAAAAACAAATCATCAGAAAAAAATTAAAAGAGGAATATTCCCATCAGTACCATTTCAAAATGTGGAAAATATTGACTATTTCATCTTTGTTTGCAGACTACATTCTGGCTGGTATATATTCTATGCATAGTAGCGTTTTTATGCAGATATGGTGCATGGCAGCAGGTTGCGTTACAGTTTTTTCTGTTATGTTTTTCATTATGGAGTGGGTTTCCTGCAAAAAGCACAGCGGCAGGATTTGGAGTAAGAAAAAACTTAGAAAAGTACATGAAGAATTAGGCTCGGAAATACATAATTCTGTAGGAATTCCCTTTTAGCGCCTGCGGGGAAATCTGCTGTCTGAACTGTTACGAATCGTTGCAGTTAACTGAACCATGTTTAGTTCCATAATAGACTTTATATTCTGAATGTGGTATGGTATAATCTGTCTATAGTGTGAGAAAAAATGTAAAAATGGAGGCAATAACATGAAGGCATACAAGGATATGACAAAGGATGAGCTGCTGACATTGAAGGCAGCGCTGGAGGAGGAGTATAAGACACTGGAAGGACAGGGACTGAATCTGAATATGGCAAGAGGAAAGCCTGGCTTTTCACAACTGGCATTTTCCATGCCCATGCTGGATGTGATTAACAGCGATTCTGACATGAGAACATTTCTGGGTAATGATACCCGTAATTATGGCGATTTGGACGGAATCGGGGAGAGCAGGAAGCTGATGGCTGATATGATGTCCGTTCAGAAGGATAATGTTATTGTATGCGGCAATTCAAGCCTGAATATTATGTATGACATGGTTTCCCGTTCCATGACTCATGGAGTGAATGGTTCCACCCCATGGTGCAAGCTGGATAAGGTATCATTTTTGTGTCCTGTACCGGGATATGACAGGCATTTTAAAATAACGGAGTTTTTCGGCATTGAAATGATAAATATTCCGTTATATGACGATGGTCCCGATATGGATTTAGTGGAGAAGTATGTAAATAACGATGCTTCTGTCAAAGGCATCTGGTGCGTGCCCAAGTATTCCAATCCAACCGGCATTTCCTATTCGGATGAGGTGGTAAGGCGTTTTGCCAATTTAAAGCCTGCGGCAGAGGACTTCCGCATCTATTGGGACAATGCTTACTGCATCCATCATCTGTATGAGGATGTACAGGATGAAATATTGAATATACTGGAGGAGTGTGAAAAGGCAGGAAACCCGGACATGGTTTACCTGTTTGCGTCTACTTCTAAAATCAGCTTTCCGGGGTCTGGCATATCAGCTATTGCGTCTTCCTTAAATAATATTGAACATATTATGAAGCAGATGTCTGTCCAGACCATAGGCCACGATAAAATCAATCAGCTTAGACATTCCAGATTTTTTAAGGACATAAACGGCCTGCATGAGCATATGAAGCTGCATGCAAATGCAATCCGCCCTAAATTTGAGGCGGTGCTTGATACTTTGGAGGCAGAGCTTGCAGGACTTGAGATTGGAAGCTGGATTAAGCCAAGAGGCGGGTATTTCATCTCCTTTAATTCCCTTCCGGGCTGTGCAAAGAATATTGTTGCAAAGTGTAAGGCATTGGGCGTGGTTCTCACCGGCGCAGGCGCCACGTTCCCTTACGGCAAGGATCCGGAGGATTCCAATATCCGTATTGCACCGACTTTTCCCACTGCAGAAGAAATGCGGCAGGCAGCAGCAGTCTTTGTGCTTTGCGTGAAGCTTGCAAGCGTGGAAAAATATTTGGAACAAATGTAAAGATAAGCTTGAAATTGTTAAAAAAAGAACAGAGCGCCATAACTAATTTCCGGTTATGGTGCTTTGCTCCTTTACAGGAAAGTTTTTTTAAATACAGCACCAGAAAAAGCCTTTACAAACAAAAAACTGTATAAACATGTTTGCTTATGTTCTGTATTTGCTATTTATGATAAGTGCCGCTGGCTTTGTTGTTTTTTGCAGGAATACCTAAATAGACTTGGAATAAAATCCCTTTTTTACAACCTCTTCAGACCACTCCTGAAACCTTCCCTCATTTTCAATCCCAAAACGAATACAATCCCTCATAAGCCTGACCATGTCCACATTCATCCGGAGGGAAAAACCATCAATTCCGGGAAGAAAGGAACCATTCATATCCACAAGCCCGCTTCTGGAAGCAGTCTTCATAATATCTTTTTCCATTCTGCCGTTCTGGAAGATGTTTATGTCCTTTTTTAAATATGCCAAAGCCGCTATCATACCATAACAGCCCCAATCCGATACAGTGGCGGTAATAATATGGTCCGCTTTAGAAGCAGCTAAAATTCCCCCTTGACAATCACACTTGCATTGCTTATCATCAGCATAAGGAATATATCTTCTTATATGATTCCCAAAAGCACCCATGCCGATTTCATTTCCCAGGTCTCCTATGGCTATATTTAAAATCCCCTTTTCCTTAAGCTTGCAAAAAAGAATATCAGTCTTTGCCTCCAGCTCCGTTACATTGTTTCCTGCCGCATTGTGATACTCTCCTGCCTGATTGGCGCCGGGAGCTTCTATCGAAATAACTGCTGCAGGAAGCTTATTTTGGCTGATGATTTGGTCAGCCTGCTTGTGGGCAAGGGCCTTATCCTTTGAAAAAGGAATGATTCCCATGGAAAGAGGCAGCTTTTCCAAAGCCTCCAAATCTTCATAGAGATGAAGACCTGCTACGCGGGCACAACTTTCCACAGCAGGCTTACAGTCAATGGGGCAGATGATTACCGGTTTTGCATCAAAAGCCTGTACCAAAGAGCGTGCCAGCAGCATGGAGCCTACCATTCCGTCCATTTCAGGAGCCTTATGGGGCATCAGGATGAAGCCTGTGATAATATAGACAAAATCCCCTTTGCCCACTGCAGAAATGAGCCTTTCAGCAGCATTTACCGTCAGCGGCCTTCCGGTATAGGCTCTGCTTCCGTTATAAAGTATCCGGGATATCCCATAACCTCTTGGGTCTAAATTCATAAGCGCATCCAAATTTTCTCCCATTTGCAAAATTGTAAGTTCTTTTTTGGTCATAAGTTTACAGTCCTTTTTGTTTATTGTGTTTTTATTTTTATGTATATTAGCAAAGTGGGGATATGATTGCAAGAAAAAAATACTACAACTATTTGCTGCGAGTAACAGCATTAAATAGGCGGTTAAAACAATTTAATAAAAATAATATTATGGAAATGATTTCATGGAAAAGCAATAGGAAAATAGGCAGGATTGTGATAAACTATTAGTTGCATATATGAAAGGTCAGAGGAAAACTTTTATGAATAAATTTGAAGCACTAAAGAAATATTTTGGATATGACAGCTTCCGGGAGGGGCAGGAAAGCCTCATTGACAGTATTTTGAACGGACAGGATGTGCTGGGAATCATGCCTACCGGAGCGGGCAAGTCTATCTGTTACCAGGTTCCCGCATTGCTGCTTCCCGGGATTACGCTGGTAATTTCACCGTTGATTTCTCTTATGAAAGATCAGGTCCGCAGCTTAAATCAGGCAGGAGTCCATGCGGCATATATTAACAGCTCGCTGACTGAAAATCAGATTTCCATGGCACTTGCTAATGCGGCAAAAGGACAGTATAAAATCATCTATGTGGCGCCCGAGCGGCTGGAGACTTACTCCTTTCTGGATTTTGCCCTGAATGCTTCTATCTCCATGATTACAGTGGATGAGGCACATTGTATTTCCCAGTGGGGACAGGATTTCAGGCCAAGCTATATGAACATTGTAAAGTTGGTTTCCAGGCTTTCCAAAAGGCCCATTGTAAGTGCATTTACTGCAACTGCTACCACGAATGTAAAGGAAGATATCATATGCGTATTGGGGTTAGCAGAGCCTAACGTATTGGTTACGGGGTTCGACAGGAAGAATCTGTATTTTGAGGTAAGGACTCCAAGGAAAAAGGATGAAGAACTGGTTTCTTATATTAAGGAGCATCCGGGGGAAAGCGGCATTATTTACTGCGCCACCAGAAAAAATGTGGAAAGCGTTTACGAGCTTTTACTCAGTCAGGGACTGGAGGTTACCAAATACCACGCAGGACTCACCAACGAGGAAAGAAAGGTCAATCAGGATGCGTTTATTTTTGATGAAAAACCTATCGTGGTGGCAACCAATGCCTTTGGGATGGGAATCGACAAATCCAATGTGCGCTATGTAGTCCATTACAATATGCCCCAGAGCATGGAAAATTATTATCAGGAAGCAGGAAGGGCAGGACGGGATGGAGAAAAAGCAGACTGTGTATTGCTGTACTCTCCGCAGGACGTGATGATAAATCAGTTTTTGCTGGATAATAAGGAATTGCGCCGGGACATGGAGGAGGATGAAATCAGGGCGGTTAAGGAACGGGACGTACAAAGGCTCAGGGACATGACCTATTACTGCAGGACTAAGGAATGCCTGCGAAGCCATATCCTGCGCTATTTTGGAGAAAACGTGTACACAGGCTGCGGAAATTGCTCTAACTGCCTTACAGAATATGAAGAAATCGATGTAACGGATATGTGCATTTCCATCATAAAAGCCATAGTGGAAACAAGGCAGAGATTTGGCATTAACGTGATTGTAGGAATGCTGCGGGGAGAAAAGAAGGCAAAGCTGCTTTCCTACCGGCTGGATGAGCTGCAAAATTACGGTGCCCTGAGAGATGTTTCCGAAAGCCGTATAAAGCAGGTAATCAATGAAATGCTCATGAAGGGCATTTTGCAGGCAACGGAGGATAAGTATGCCCTGCTAAGGTGCAGTGAACAGGTGGATGAAGTATTAAAGGGAAGCTATAGAATTCAGATGAAGATTTCTGAAGAGCAGGAAAAGAAAAAGACATCCCAAAAGAAAAGGACTTCCGATGTACTCACCTCCAAAGGAATGGATTTGTTTGAAAGACTTAGAGAGGTGCGGGCAGGACTGGCAAGGGAGGAAGCGCTGCCTCCGTATATTATCGGCTCCGATAAGACGCTTATAGATATGTGTATAAAGCTTCCTTTTACAAAGGAAGAAATGCTGAACGTAAGTGGAATCGGTGAAAATAAGTATCAGAAATACGGGCAGCAGTTCATGCAGGCAATCAAGGAATTTATGGGTGGAGAAAAGGAGCAGCTTTACTTTGAGCCGGTTCATGAGGAAGCCTTTGAAAACGATTCCGGCACTTCCTTTAATAAGCCGGAAAAAAGAAATAAAAAGAAAGAAAGCTTTCGACTGACGCCGGAAATGGCGGAACGAATCGTTTATCTGCCGGAATGCACCATGCCGGAATTAGCCGGCCAGCTCAATGAACTTCGCGATGAAAAAACCATGAAAAAAACTTCCGGCGCCGCCATTGAAAGAATGTTGATTAGCCGCAGCTATCTGGAGGAAAGATACATAGACGGCATGTGGAGGAAGGTTATTTTAGAAAAAGGAGAAGGACTGGGAATTTTTCCCAAAACCCGGATTAGTGATAAAGGCAGGGAATACGAAGTGCTTTATTACAGTCAGGAAGCGCAAAGAAGAGTGGTGGAGATGATAAAGGAAGAGGTTCTTGTGTGACAGAAAAGTTTTTAAGGATATGAAAAAAATCTATATTCATATTCTTATCCCCTTTTTCATACATTGTAAAAAATGTGTTCGAGGGGATTTTTTTCTTGAAAGAATATATTGAAGAAAGAGCAATTAACATTGCCAATTATATCATTGAACAAAATGCCACCGTAAGGCAGACTGCCAAGGAATTTGGCATCAGCAAAAGTACCGTCCATAAGGATGTGACCGAAAGGCTTATGACAATCAATCCCACTCTTGCCAAAAGTGCCAGAAAGGTATTGGATGTGAATAAATCCGAAAGACATATCAGAGGCGGGCTTGCAACAAGAGAAAAATACTTACATAGCCATGAATGCTAAAGCTATTTACAACAGGAAAAATCAAGTCTACAATATGGTATAGATGAAAAGGCGGAATTGTTATTGTCAGAGACAGATAACAATTTCCGTTTTAAAAGTTATTTGCAAACAGAGATAGGAACAAGTGATAAAAATGCTTTATACAAATAAGGATTTAGTAAAACTGATAATTCCACTGATTATCGAGCAGGTTTTGATTATGCTGGTAGGAATGGTGGATGTAATGATGATATCCGGGGTAGGGGAAGCGGCAGTTTCCGGCGTGTCCCTGGTAGATACAGTAAATGTACTTATCATTAACATATTTACGGCACTGGCTACAGGCGGAGCAGTCGTGGCAGGTCATTTCCTGGGACAGAAAAATAAGGAGAGAGCCTGTGACGCAGCCTGGCAGCTGGTGTTGTTTGCGTTTTTTTCATCCCTGGCAGTGATGCTTATTTTTCTGGGAGTGCATGATTTCATATTAAAGTACGTGTTTGGAAAAATCGAGCCGGATGTATATCAGAATGCAAAAATCTATCTGATGATAACGGCGCTTTCCATTGTGCCCCTGTCCGTATATAACGCCACGGCGGCAATTTTCCGGTCAGTGAATAAGGCAATGATAACCATGCTGATTTCCCTTATGATGAATGCCTTGAATATCGGAGGGAATTTTCTGCTCATATATGTGATTCCCATGGGAGTAAAGGGAGCAGCCATTTCCACCACCTTTTCCCGGCTGGCGGCAGCCATAGCAGGCATGGTGCTTTTGTTTCAGGCAAAAAGGGAAATTCACTTTAACGGTCATGTAACATGGAGGATGAAGCCGGATATTATTAAAAAGATATTGTATGTGGGGCTTCCCAACGGACTGGAAAACAGCCTGTTCCAGCTTGGGAAAATACTGGTGCTGAGCCTTGTTTCCACACTGGGGACCTATGCCATAGCAGCAAATGCGGTGGCGGGCACAGTGGCTATGTTCAATGTCCTGCCCGGCATGGCAATCAACTATGCCATTCTTTCCATAGCCTCCTACTGCGTAGGCGCCGGGGAGATGGAGCAGGTAAAATATTATACAAAGAAGCTGATTTTTATTATATACGGGGCAATGTGGGTATTGTCCATAGGGATAATACTTGGAGCGGACCATATTTTGAAGCTGTACCAGTTAACAGCAGAGAGCGCAGCGCTTACTGCACAGGTAATACGCTTTCATGCCATTATGGCAATGTTTTTCTGGGCGCCGTCCTTTTCCATAACTAATATGCTGCGGGCGGCAGGAGACGTGATTTATCCAACCATTGTTTCGGGGCTTTCCATGTGGGTGTTCCGAATCGGAAGCGCCTACCTGCTTTGCGGATATTTCCATATGGGACTTATGGGCGTGTGGGTTGCCATGGTAATTGACTGGATTTTTCGGGCGGTTTGCTTTGTGTTCCGGTATAAGCAGGGGAAGTGGCAGTATGTTTATCGGAAGAAGGGTAAGGAGTTAGTTTGAGGGGGTGGCAGGAAGAGTTAGTTTAAGAAGTTGGCTTAGGGAGTGAAAATAAAAGGTTAATTTGAGGAGTTGGTTTAAAGAGTTGGCCCATAGAGTTAGCCAAAGCTAATTCCGGGATTGTTTTCTGATTGTCGGCAGGGAAGGTATGCTGCAAAGCAGATTTATATGTAAGACAGCATGGGAAAGGAACGGATGAAATTGACGCAGATACGAAAGAGTCACGTACAGGAAGTGTTAAGGAAGCTGGATGAGGTTTACGGCACCACAAAGGAAGGGTTTTATCATCAACAGGACTGGCAGCTTTTGATTGCCATCATGCTAAGCGCCCAAAGCACGGACAAGCAGGTGGATGAGGTCCTTCCGGCATTGTTTGGGCGGTATACAGATGTAGGGGACATGGCGGAAGCCCCCGTTGAGGAAATCGAAGGCTATATTCGTTCTATTGGCTTGTATAAAAATAAGGCGAAAAACAGCAAGCTTTGCTGTCAGCAGATTGTAGAGAAATATGACGGCCAGGTGCCGGATACCATGGAAAAGTTGCTCACTTTGGCAGGGGTAGGAAGAAAAACGGCAAACCTGTTTTTATCAGATGCCCATGGAATTCCGGGAATTACGGTGGATACCCATGTTTTCCGTATTTCTAAAAGGCTTGGATGGGCAAAGGGAAACAATCCTCTTCAGGTGGAAAAGGAGCTTCAAAAGGTGTTGCCAAAGGAGCATTGGATTCGAATTAACTTTCAGTTAATCTATCATGGCAGGGCGGTCTGCACGTCCAGAAAGGCTCATTGTGAGAAATGTCCTTTTGAGGAGTGGTGTCAGAAGGTTGATGTGGATGGAACGGAGAACTGAGGAAAAATATGTGGGTTTTAGACGGGATGACTTGAAGATTTTATAATATATGCAAATGGGACAAAAAGACGCAGTAAAATAGGATATAGAAATTATTTTGACAAGATATATACCCATCCTTTATAATGAAGGACAGATATAAAGGGCAGAAATTTATGAGAGTATGTAGATATATGTAATATGTATAATAAGTAACAATTATAAATTCTGCATAAGCCCGAAGCAAATATGTTTGTAAATGGATGTAAACGAATAAGTCAATATGTGGGTTAATGAATACTTATTCCCGCAGGCAATGAGAAAAATAGCCGTGATTGCATGGATATTTGACGAATGCGGTGAGGAGCAAAGACCCAACAGCATGAATGCGGTGAGGAGCAAGGATCCAATAGCATGAATGCGGTGAGGAGCAAGGATCCAATAGCATAAATGCGGTGAGGAGCAAAGACTTAACAGCATGATTGCGATGCAAGCGTGATATCCCGTAGCTTGTTGCAGGGGCCTTGATTTTATCAGACGGCACAGAAATATAAAATAGGAGGAAGCTATGAAACAGGAGATGGTCGTAGTACTGGATTTTGGCGGGCAATATAATCAGTTGATTGCCAGAAGGGTAAGGGAATGCAATGTTTATTGTGAGGTTCATCCTTATAATATAAGCATGGACAAGATTAGGGAAATGAATCCAAAAGGAATTATTTTTACAGGAGGCCCAAGCAGTGTATATGGAGAAGAGGCTCCAAAATGTTCCGGGGAAATATTTGAACTTGGCATTCCGGTGCTTGGAATCTGTTATGGCGCCCAATTAATGATGCATACCCTTGGGGGAGAGGTTTCGACTGCTCCTGTTCGTGAATATGGAAAAACAGAAGTAAATGTGGATACAAGCAGCAGGCTGTTTGGCAATGTTTCTGAAAAAACCATCTGCTGGATGAGTCATACAGACTATATTTCAAAACCGGCGCCGGGTTTTTCCATTAAGGCACATACAGAGGTATGCCCGGTAGCTGCTGCAGAAAATGTGGAAAAAGCTCTGTACTGCGTACAATTCCATCCGGAGGTAGTACATACAAAGGAAGGTACGAAAATGCTTTCCAATTTCTTATTTCAGGTTTGTCAGTGTAAAGGCGACTGGAAAATGGATTCCTTTGTGGAAACGACCATTCAGGCTATCCGGGAAAAGGTAGGAAACGGAAAGGTGCTTTGTGCTCTGTCCGGGGGTGTGGATTCTTCTGTGGCAGCAGTGCTTCTGGCAAAAGCCGTGGGCAGGCAGCTTACCTGTGTTTTTGTGGACCACGGACTGCTCCGTAAAAACGAAGGGGACGAGGTGGAAGCAGTATTCGGACCGGAAGGCGCTTATGATTTGAATTTTATCCGGGTAAATGTGCAGCAGAGATTTTATGATAAGTTAGCCGGAGTAGAAGAGCCGGAAACAAAACGAAAGATTATCGGTGAAGAATTTATCCGTGTATTTGAAGAGGAAGCCAAAAAAATCGGTGCGGTGGATTTTCTTGTACAGGGAACCATTTATCCGGACGTAATCGAAAGCGGTCTTGGAAAAAGCGCAGTAATCAAATCACACCATAACGTAGGCGGTTTGCCGGATTGTGTGGATTTCAAGGAAATTATTGAGCCGCTCCGTCTTCTCTTTAAGGATGAAGTGCGCAAGGCAGGACTTGAGCTGGGCATACCGGAGCATTTGGTATTCAGACAGCCCTTCCCGGGACCGGGGCTTGCCATTCGTATCATCGGCGAGGTCACGGCGGAAAAGGTAAGAATCGTGCAGGATGCAGATGCCATTTATCGGGAGGAGATAGCAAAAGCAGGAATTGATAAGGAAATCGGGCAGTACTTTGCGGCTCTTACAAATATGCGCTCTGTGGGATGTATGGGTGATGAGAGGACTTACGATTATGCAGTTGCCCTTCGGGCGGTTACTACCAGCGACTTTATGACTGCAGAAAGTGCAGAGTTGCCTTGGGAGGTGCTGGGGAAGGTGACCAGCAGGATTGTGAATGAGGTGAAGGGGGTTAACCGGGTGTTGTATGACTGTACGGGGAAGCCGCCGGCTACGATTGAGTTCGAGTGATGAAATGGATTTTGATAACCCAGTATTTATGCGGGTTGCAAGCAAATTTGTTTAGGAACTGGCAACGATTTGGCA
>CAJUEX010000031.1:35943-41140 GCA_910585715.1 uncultured Lachnospiraceae bacterium | reverse complement strand
AATTAGTAAATATGCCGAAACTGAAAAAATGTTCAAAAAAAGGTTGAAATTTTTAAAAAAGGTTGAATTAAATCAAATAGAATTGACAGAACTGCACAAAAAATGTTATAATACTTCAAATGCAAGATAAGCTTCTGCCATAATTGCATATATGGCAGAAGATATTTTTTTATTATGGGGAAATGATATGGAAGATTCCATTGTTGTCGGCATATCAATTGGGGTTTCCAGTCATAATTTACTTTAGGGAGGGAAGTATTATGCAGTTACGATCGATGAAAAATGAGGAAAAGCTTGTAAATAATATTATGTTTATTTACATTCTGGGAGTAGCCATTTCTGGCTGGGGCTTTGTTATGGTGTTATTAAATGGCGGAATACGGGAGTGTATTTTTTTGTTATCCGGAGTATGTGCCATTATAACAAAGGTTCTTGAAAAGCAGTTAGGGAGCAGGGCAAAATATGTATATGCCTGTATTCCGCCTGTTATTGGCGCCATTACCGCAGCTGTTTCCAATACAAATGACAGTGCAGGGTATGTCTGTCTGACACACTACTATTTTGTAGCAACACTTTTGCTGGTTTCTTATTATGAGCAGAAGCTGCTCAGGGTAAGTGTAATCGTTACCATTGTGGTAAATGCAGGAATGATGATTGCATTTCCGGCAGGATTTTTAAAGCTTCATAATCTGATTGGATGGATTTTTACATGTATTGTCTATGTGGTGCTTTTTGCGGCATGCAGCTTTATCACGCATCGCACAATTTCATTATTTGGAATGGTGGAAGATAAAGGTCAGGAAGTGAAGAATGTACTTAATTCAGTACAAACGCTGTCAGAAAGATTATATGATGCCGGAGCTTCTCTTTCACAGGTTTCTGAAAATGAAAGCGCTGCAGCTGAAGAATTGGCAGCAACCAGTGAACAGTTAGTAGAAAACAGCAATATACTCAGCTCAAAGACAGACGAGAGCATGAATAATCTTGGCGAATTAAGGGAATGGGAAAACGTCGTTGCAGATAATGTGGAAAAAGTAGAAACCACGTCCAGAGATTTGCTTGATAAATCCATGGAAAATGAAAAGCTGTTAAATGATTTACATAAAATTAACGGAGAAGTATCAGACTCCATGGCGCTGACAACGGATATTGCACAAAAGCTGTCTGATGCAGTACAGGAAATCGGAGTTACCCTGTCCTTGATAAGCGATATTTCTTCTTCAACGAATTTATTAGCATTAAATGCATCCATTGAAGCGGCAAGAGCCGGCGAAGCAGGAAAAGGATTTGCTGTAGTTGCAACAGAAGTGGGCAATCTTGCAAACAGTACGCAGGAATCATTAAAAGTAGTGGAGTCGGTTATTGACCGGGTACAGGAAAATGTAAAGGAAATTACAGTACAGATAGAAGAGAACTCTTTAAAACTGGGCACACAAAATGAATATTTTGCAAATGTATTCCAAAGCATGAAAGATATGACTGCGTTGCTTAACGTTTCGGTTAGTGCAATCGGTACTATGGGAGAGACTTACAGCAAGCAGGCAGAGGTAATTGAAAAGACGGTATCAATTAATCAGGCAATTGCCGAAAGCATCAGAAATGAGAATGAACAGTTCAATTCTATTAATGCCATGGCGGAGAGTAATGCAAATGATACTACCCAGTTAGCAGCACAGGCAAGTGCCATTAATGACATGGTTGATGAAATTAGCAGATTGCTGAAACAGGATGAATAAAAGAAGCATGTAAAAAGTAATATTATAAAGAAAATAATATAGAAAAATGAAATGCGGAGCAGGTGCCTGTTCCGCATTTTATTTTTATAAAAACATAATACAAATTTATTTTAGAAAGCCTTGACATTAGTACGAAATCATACCATAATATAATAGTATGATTTCGTACCAAAAAGGAGAAAGACATGTTTAAAAATATTTCAAAAGAAATGAAACGCTATAATTATCTGATTGGAGAGATGGAGGCTGCCTATCATGAAGCAGCTTTAAAGCTGGGACTTTCTGACAGTGCAATGAGAATATTATATGCAATTTGTGACAATGGGGAGGGATGTCCGCTTCAGGATATCAGCATTTACACAGGTGTTAGTAAACAGACAATTAACTCTGCAATTCGCAAGCTGGAAAAGGAGTCTATTGTTTATCTGAAGCCTTTCGATTTAAAATCAAAATCAGTTTATTTAACAGAAAAAGGAAGGAAGCTGGCGGATAAGACAGCATTCCGAATATTGCAGATGGAAGATAGAATTTTTGCTTCATGGAGAAAGGAAGAGGTGGAAAAATATTTGGAATTGACAGAACGCTTTTTAGTGTGCCTGAAGGAGAATATTGCAGAGCTTTAAGTGAGATAAACCGCATGAAAATGTAACGGCTCAGACAGCAGACTTCTACGAATTGTCTGTAAACAGTTGGTTTGAAAGGAGTACAAAATGATTCAATTATCCGACCATTTTACCTGTAAGCGGTTATTACGCTTTACATTTGCATCAATCATTATGCTGGTGTTTACTTCTGTTTATAGTGTGGTTGATGGTTTTTTTGTATCTAATTTTGTTGGAAAAACAGCTTTTGCGGCTGTTAATTTTATTATGCCCATTTTGATGATTCTGGGCTGTATCGGATTTATGTTTGGTACTGGTGGCGGAGCGCTCATTGCCATAACTCTGGGAGAGGGACACAGAAAAAAGGCAAATGAAATATTCTCGTTGATCGTATATACGGCGTTTGTATGCGGAGTCATACTGCTTGTGCTTGGAATGCTGTTTTTACGCCCGATTACGAAGCTGATAGGAGCAGAAGGCAGGCTTTTGGAAGATAGTATTTCATATGGCAGAATTATTCTGCTTGGAATTCCGTTTTATATTTTGCAGTATGAATTTCAATGTCTGTTTGCAACTGCTGAAAAGCCCAGGCTTGGCTTGTGTATAACCATAATAGCAGGTTTAACCAACATGGTTCTGGATGCCTTGTTTGTTGCAGTATTTAAGTGGGGGCTGGCAAGCGCCGCAATTGCCACTGCTTTGAGCCAGTTTATGGGAGGAACTATTCCGCTAATCTATTTTTGGCGGGAAAACAGCAGCTTACTTCGACTTGTGAAATGCAAGTTTGACGGCAGTGCACTGGTAAAAGCCTGTACAAACGGTTCTTCAGAATTGATGAGCAATATTTCTATGTCGCTGGTAAGCATGCTGTATAATATTCAGTTAATGAAATATGCCGGCGAGGACGGAATTGCTGCATATGGAGTATTGATGTATGTGAGCATGATATTTCAGGCTGTATTTATTGGCTATTCTGTGGGAGCTTCGCCGGTAATCAGCTATCATTACGGGGCCCAAAATCATAAAGAATTAAAGGGATTATTAAAAAGGAGCAGCATTATAATATGTGGTTTTTCCATCCTTATGTTTATTGCGGGAGAGTTTCTGAGCAAGCCACTTTCTCTTGTATTTGTAGGGTATGATAAGGGACTTTTGGAAATGACGGACTGGGCTTTTCAGATATTTTCTTTCTCCTTTTTGTTTTCAGGTATTGCAATTTTGGGCTCCTCTTTTTTTACAGCCCTTAATGACGGTATAACTTCGGCGCTTATTTCCTTTTTGCGCACACTTGTATTTCAAGTGAGCGCTGTATTGATTTTGCCGGTTTTCTGGGGGATAGACGGGGTCTGGCTTTCTATTGTAGCAGCGGAAGTCCTGGCAGTCATCGTGACGATTTTGCTGTTAATTGTAAAACGCAGGAAATATCATTATCTATAAAAAGAGAATTGTTATTCAGTGTTTATGAAAAGTTAGCATGGAGTTTTTGTGCCATATAGTTTTATTGTGCCAAACATGTAATTATGCTATAATGGTGCAAAATAAAAATAATGGATAATTGATAGGAGAAAACATGTTTTGTTCAAAGGCTCAGAAAAGAATATCTTATGTGGTATTTGCAATTTACCTTCTTTTATTGGTCTGGCTGATTCTATTTAAATTTTCCACAAGCTTTCATGATTTAGCCCATATTAGGAACATAAATCTGATTCCCTTTGGGGACTCTGCGGTTATAAACGGGAGGATATCTTTTGGAGAAATCTTATGGAATGTACTGGTTTTTATTCCTCTGGGAGTATACATCTGTATTTTTAAACAGGACTGGGCATTTGTAAAGAAGGCAGTGCCCTGTTTTTTGCTTAGCCTTCTGTTTGAAATTATACAATATGTATTTGCCATCGGTGCAAGTGATATAACAGATATTATCGGCAACACATTAGGAGGAATCATAGGAATAGCGGTTTTTGCATTGTTTAGAAGATTTTTTAGGGAAAAATGCATTACTATAATAAACAGTATCGGGTTAACAGTTGAAGTACTGGCTGTTTTTATGCTTGGAATATTGCTTGTGGCAAATAGATAATGGAATACTTTTTATTTCTGACAAACTGTGATGAATTGGCAGATAAGGATACAATAAAGACAAGAGGGTAGGGAGAAAAATATGTCTAAAAAAAGAAAAGCAGTCATTGCCGGAAATGATGTTTCAGAAATGTATACATTTCTTCTTGGCGGTTACGAGCAAAAGGTCTTAATAGAAGGAAAAAGCAAGGAGCTTCCGGTTGTTATCACATTGCATGGAGGTCCCGGCACGCCCATTCCTTTTTCGGCAGGCTGCAGAGGAATGTTTCCTGAATTTACGGATAATTTCCTTATGGTGTATTGGGACCAGTTAGGCTGTGGAATCAATGATTATAAGATTGATGAGCGCTTTACGGTGGATTCCTTTGTAAATATGACATTGGATTTAATAAAGGAAGTAAAAAAACTGTTTCCCCAAAATCTCCTTTGTCTTTTTTCCATGTCCTGGGGCTCTATATTGAGCGCAAAGGTTCTGGAAAAGGCAGGCACGCCGGTAGATGGTGTTGTAGTGTGGGGACAGATTATAAAGGAAGTATTTTTCAGTGAAGAGGTATTTCATGTCTTGGAAACATCAAAGCTGCCTTCTGAAAAAATGGAGCGAATAAAAGGAATTGACAGGAAGAATTTTTCTTCAAAAGACATGGAACTGCTTTCCGGCAGCATCAGAAAGTATACATATGGATATGTAAATAAGAAGGGGAAAAAAGCGCCTATGGGCAGCATGATATATAGTCTGTTTACAAGTCCTGATTATACTTTCCGGGATTTTAAGGCTGTGGT
>CAJUEX010000031.1:0-35933 GCA_910585715.1 uncultured Lachnospiraceae bacterium | reverse complement strand
AAATACAGCATTATGGAAAGAAATTCTGGCAATGGATTTATCAGAAGTATTAACAAGTGTTAAAATTCCTTATGTTATGATACAGGGCGATACGGATATAGTGGCGTCTACGAAAGCAGCCAGGGAGTTGTCAGAACAGTCAGAGAATGATTTTTTAAAATGCCGGATTGTGGGCAATTCAGGGCATTTGCCGGGAAGTGAAGGCATGGAAGCTGTTTTGGATGCGTTGAAATCCCTGTGTGGAAATGAGAGGGGGAAATTATGAAAGCAGCCTCCTTTTTATATTTTGCGGCATTTGGAATACGGACCATTTTATTTAAGCAGAAAAAGCCCATACTGGGAACCATTATACTGACAGATAAATGCAATCTGTCCTGTAAACACTGTTCCGTAAATAATTTAAAAGCCAGAGTGTACCCTTATGCACAGATAAAAAGAGAAATGGACCAGCTTTATAAAATGGGCGTCCGAATCCTGTTTTTCTGCGGCGGGGAAACCTTTCTCTGGAAAGAGGGGAAAAAAACGCTGCGCCATCTTGTGGCGGAAGCAAAAAAAATGGGCTTTCTCATCGTAAATGTGGTGACAAACGGTACATTTCCCATTGATTTGCCCCAGGCCGACCTGATACTGTTAAGTCTGGATGGAGATGAAAGCCGTCATAATGCAATCCGGGGCGATACATACAGGACCATTATGAAAAATATTGAAAATGCCACATCCGATAATATCTGTCTGTACATGGCAGTGAATCAAATCAACAAGGGAGCAGTCAGCCATGTGTGCCGTACTGCCAGAAACAAAAAGAATATCCGCGCAGTATCCTTTAATTTCCATACACCGTATCCGGAAACAACAGAACTGGCACTGTCAAAAAAGGATAAACAGAAGTGCTGCCGTATCATATCCGCAATGATGGATGAGGGCTGTCCGGTATTTAATTTGCGAAGCGCTTTTCCCTATATAATAAACAATAGCTTTCCGACACCCTGTTATCAGTGCGTGGTCATGGAGGAGGGAAAGCTGAGCATCTGCGGAAGGTGTATTGACATACCGGGCTTATGTGAGAAATGCGGTTACTTTTTTGTTGCGGAATATACCCTTCTCTTTCAGGGAAATTTGAAAATCATATTTGAAATGCTGATAACTTATTTAAAATATATCTAGTGTACTGACCTATTGATAATTAGCATAATCCCTTGTCTATTTTTTCATTGGTCTGCGTTGTCGTCAGTTGACAATGGGTTCACATTGCCGCCTTCCTCCGCCTTGCCAATGAAAAAATATCCTGCGGCATTATGCTAAATATCAATAGGTCAGCACACTGGTATAGCGAAAAATCAGACAAGCCAGAGTGTCGGTTATTCATTATTTGTTGCTGTACCAGAATATAGAAAAGTACATGGAAAGAGGAAATCTGCATGAGTATTTTAACCACCGCCACAAGAATGTGGCTGACCCGTACATGGAAGCCCTTTTTATTTACAAACGAGTACGATAAGCAATTGTTTTTTCAGAATGTGGAAAATTTAGGGCTCTATATTCACATCCCTTTTTGCAGAAGCATCTGTTCTTTTTGTCCATATTGCAAGGCGCTTTATGAAAAGGAAGCCTTAGACCGTTATGTGGACAGCCTTATAAAAGAAATTCATATGGTTGGAAGGATGAATAAAGGAAAAAAGTATGTATCCAGTCTGTATTTCGGAGGGGGGACTCCTGCCCTTGCCATAGAAAGGCTTGGTGAAATCATTCAGGCAATAAACTGCCATTTTATTATCACAGATGGCATCGGGCTGGAGCTTCATCCTGCGGATGTTGTGCCGGAAGTGCTTTTAAAGCTGAAGGAGCTTGGAATTACCAAAATCAGTATAGGCATACAATCCTTTCAGGATAAATTCTTAAGGGTTCTTGGAAGAGGGAAGACGGATTATGCCGGGATGTTTAAAGCGTTACAGCAGGTAAGCTTCCAGACTGTTTCCATGGATTTCATTTTTGCCCTGCCCGGGCAGCAGTTCCGGGATTTGCGGCGGGATATAGAAACCGCCTTTGCAAATGGCGCCAACCACATTGCCATTTATCCGTTTATCGATTTTACATTTACAGACAGCAGAATTCCGGCCATGGACAAAAATCAAAAGCGCAGGCTTCTTGACCGGATTACGGCATATTGTGATAAAAAAGGGTATCACAGAGATTCCATCTGGACCTTTTCAAAAGATAAAAAAGCAAAGTATTCCTCCATGACAAGAGATAATTTTCTTGGTTTTGGATGTTCTGCAACCACTCTGTTAAAAGACCAGTTCAAAATCAATACCTTTTCCCCGGAACAATATTATAAGCGGCTCGAAGACGGCAGGCTTCCTACGTCGCTGACACTGCGCTTTTCAAAAAGACAGCGCATGGTATATTATCTTTTCTGGACTGCATACACTACCAGAGTGTCTGCGGTAACTTTTCGGAAATTTTTCGGAGTTTCCCTGAAGAAAAAGTATGGGCTGGAACTTTTTCTGGCAAAGAAAGCGGGATTTTTGACTGAAAAAAATGGAATTTATCAAATGACCCCGAAAGGCGCTTATTATTACCATTATTACGAACAGTATTATACCCTTTCCTATATTGATAAAATGTGGGGGATTATGAGAAAGACGGCATTTCCGGAGAAAATCAGCTTTTGATGAGCGGAATATATGTTTTGTCTGAAGTTCGCTTCGGAGTCAGTGAGGAAAATTGTTTTCTGAACTGATATGATAAAAAAGCAGGACAGGAGATAGTTTGGAAAATATGAAATGTAAAATAGGTTTTCTTGCAGCAACATTTTTTATTTTAACTTTACAAGGCTGCTCTAATGAAAATAACGGTTTGGCAGCAGAGGCATTTTATGCAGGTAATATTGGGAGCAATCTGAGGATGGAAGAAGAGTTGCTTGAAAAAACAGAATTATGTATGGAAGAAATCAGTAAAATTATTTTGCCTCCGGTCATATCGCAAAAGGACTGGTCAGAATATTTTGGAGGGATAAACGGCGCTGCTGTTTTATATAATCCTGCTGAAAATGAATATATGATTTATAACCAGATGCTGGCAGATACCCGCCGCTCTCCCTGTTCCACATTTAAAATTGTATCTTCCTTATCAGCATTGGAGCATGGAGTTATCGTACCTGATAATTCTGTGCACATATGGAACGGTGAGACGTTCTGGAATGAGGAATGGAATAGAGATATTGATTTTCCGGAAGCCTTTCGGGCTTCCTGTGTCTGGTATTTCAGAGAAGTGGTTGATGAAATAGGGAAAGAGAGGATGCAGGCAGAACTGGACAGGCTTCAGTATGGTAATTGTGATATATCCGATTGGGAAGGAAGGTTAAATACAAACAATAATAACCGGGCTTTAACGGGATTTTGGATTGAATCCTCCTTAAAGATTTCCCCGAAAGAGCAAGTTGAGGTAATGGAACGGATTTTTGGCAGCAATTCCGGATATAAGGAAGAGACACTAAATCAATTGAAAGAAGCCATGAGGGTATTGGAGCAGCAGGAAACAAATATGCCGGTGTATGGAAAAACCGGAATGGGGAAAGCAAACGGAGTTGTAGTGGATGCATGGTTTACGGGGTTTGCGGATACTGCCAATGGAAATGTTTATTTTTGCGTATATCTGGGAGAAACAGATGGAAAAAACGTGTCCAGTGCAAGGGCGAAGGAGATTGCTTTGGAGATTGTTGCTGTAAATGCGCAGAATGTACAGTAGAATGTACAGTAGAAACCTTTTAATATTTCCATTTTCGAAAGAAAATGGTATAATAAAACGTCTGCAGGTCAAAGGCACCGTAACAGGGAGGAAGTTATGATAGAAGTAAAGCACGTTAGCAAGGAGTTTGTGTCTCCAAAGAAATACCCAGGCTTGAAGGGAGCCATAAAAGGACTTTTTTCCAATGAAAAGGTGGTGAAAAAGGCGGTAGAGGACATATCCTTTTCCATTGAGGATGGGGAAATAGTAGGCTACATTGGAAGCAATGGCGCCGGGAAGTCCACCACCATTAAAATGATGACGGGGATTTTGAAGCCTACACATGGAGAATGCATTATAAACGGCATTGACCCAAGTAAGAACCGGAAGGATAATGCCCAGAACATCGGCGTTGTTTTCGGACAGAGGACCCAGCTTTGGTGGGATTTGCCTCTTAGCGAGTCCTTTACCATTTTAAAGGAAGTCTATAATGTGTCGGATGAAGATTATAAGGAGCGCATGAAGTTTTTAAATGAGGTGCTGGGACTGCCGGAATTTTTCTCCAGTCCGGTGCGGACCTTGTCTTTAGGACAGAGGATGAGAGCGGATTTAGGAGCGGCGCTGTTACATAATCCAAAGGTATTGTATCTGGATGAGCCTACCATAGGGCTGGACCTGGTAGTAAAGGACAATATCCGGAAAGCTATAAAAATCATCAATGAAAAATATCAGACCACAGTTATTCTGACGACTCATGATATTGGGGATATTGAGGAGCTGTGCAGCCGAATCATTATTATTGATGAGGGAAAGAAAATTTATGATGGCTCTTTGGAGGAATTAAAAGACACTTATGGTACAAGGCGGAAGGTGTCCATGGAAGTAAAGAAGCAGGAAAAGCTCAAAGGGCTTAATCTGGCAGAAAAGCTGGGGGCTTCTTCAGAGGAATGCTGTATGGAGTTTGATGAAGAAAACAAAATCCTGTCAGTTACCTTTGACAAACACAAGCTGCAGGTTCCCCAGGTGATGAATGCGGTTATGGAAGTGACGGAGGTAAAGGATATTCAGATACAGGAAACAGAGCTTGCCGAAATCGTAAAGGAAATCTACAATCATGGGATTGAAGGCAAGGCAGTGTAGAGATGGGGAGGGCATATGAAAAAGAAATTACGGATTTATTTTCCCTTTGCATCCAATGAACTGAAACGGCAGATGGCATATAAAGGGGCATTTTATTTGTTCATATTTATCAGCCTTTTCAGTTCTTTCATTCAATATTTTCTTTGGATGGCCATATATGGAAGTTCAGGAGACGGAATACTGGGAAATCTTACGAGAAATGAAATGATTGTATATGTATTTATGACATATGTAACCACGTCCATGGTTATGATTACCATTTCAGACTGGGTCAGCATGGATGTGGTAGAGGGAATGATAGCAATGAATCTGATAAAGCCTATTGATTATCGGATTAGCCTGATTTCAAGGGCAATGGGGCAGGCAGTTTACCACTTTCTTGTGCCCGGGATATTCATTTGGATTGGGTTGGAAATTTACAAGGTAAAGATGCTTGGAATGCAGGTGACGGGCATTGGGAATATTTTATTGTATCTGTTAAGCTGTATCATGAGCTTTTTAATCTGTGTTTTGTTTGATTTCTGCTTTGGAATGGTTGCATTTTTTACAACCTATATTTTCGGAATGCTTATGGCAAAGGAAGCGCTTATCAGTTTTCTCACCGGGCAGCTGATACCTCTTAGCTTTTTTCCGGGAGCCGTGCAGAAGGTGTTTGATTTTCTGCCGTTTTCATCCATGGTATATACGCCGGTTATGATTTACCTTGGAAAGTACAATGGCAGTGAGCTGTGTTTTGTGCTGGTAAGGCAGGCGGCATGGGTAGTGATTTTATATGTTTTGGGCAGTATTATCTGGAAGCAGGTTACGAAGCGGCTTGTAGTGCTTGGTGGTTAGAGTGCTGACAAGAAATAATTTGTAGTGCTTGGCGGTTAGAGTGCTGGTAAGAAACAATTTGAAGTGCTTGGCGGTTAGTGTATTGGCACGAAACAGCAATGTGTCACCATGTTATGAAGGGAGTAATTATGATGCATACAGTAAAAAGATATTGGAGGCTGTACAAGGTTTTAATTGCACAGTTTTTTAAAGTAGTCCTCCAGTCAAAGGTGGACTTCCTCATGGGGCTGTTCGGGTTCTTTTTATCGCAGTTTATGGGGATTGCCTTTTTATATCTGGTGTTTGAACAGATTCCGTCTTTACAGGGCTGGACGCTGGACCAGTTGATTTTCATTTATGGATTTGCCCAGATTCCGAGAGGAATCGATCATTTGCTTACGGATAATATATGGCTGTTGGCATGGCGGCTTGTGGTTACCGGGAACTTTGACAGATATTTACTTCGTCCCATGAATCTTTTCTTTCAGGTAATCAGTGAAAAACTGCAGCCAGATGCGCTTGGTGAGCTTTTAGTAGGAAGCATTCTGATTATATGGTGTCTGATGAAGGGAATTGTAGTGGTGGACGGAATCCATATCGTGCTGTTTTTTGTTTCTATAATAGCGGGAGCAGTGATTTATACAGCAGTTAAGCTGCTTTTTGCCTCTTTGGCTTTCTGGCTCAAATCAAGCAGTCCGTTTTTGCAGGTGGCATATGAAATGGCGAATTTTGCCAAGTATCCTACAGAAATATATGCAAAAGGCATTCGATTCATTATTACATGGATTATTCCCTTTGCTTTTGTGGCATACCTTCCGGCAAGCTATTTTCTTGGAGTGGAAGGAACCCTTGGTGCCGGCGGAAATGGCTGGGTGATTGCAATGGAATGTATAATTGCGGCTGTATTCTGGTTTGTGGCATATGCTTTGTTCCGGAAAGGCACCAGCATTTATGAAAGTGCCGGAAATTGATGACCGGGGAAATGAGAAGGAGCCGGAGAAGGTATGGAAGCTGTCGTCCGGAGCATATTACAGGCAATGTGACATACAGCAGCATGGACGGCTGTTTGCATATGACATGGAAAGAATGTTAAATGCCCGGCAGGAGAAGTGCAGGGCAAGAGAAGCGGACGGAAAGTATTTGGAGGTTTTGGAGATATATTTAAAGAAGCTTACAAAGGGAGAAGAAAACGACGTCTATTACTATGACAAGGAATATCAGCTGATTCAGCTTCTGAAAGCGGAAAGCTACCTGCTGCTGTCAAAGGACGAGCGGGTCAGGAATACGTATTTTCAGATTCAGGAGAAAATATCTAGCTTGTATTGCACGTATATGTCTGCTGTTAAATAAACAGTGTATGGAAAAGGCTGCTCCGTTTTGAGCAGCCTTTTTCGGATATCGTTTTTAAGGTGCCAAATCTTTACTGCTATATCTGAATAAGGCAGCCAGAAAAGAAACAATTGTAATCCCCGCACCAATTGCCAACATGGCTTCATTTAACTTTCCCTCTGTAAAAATATCGGCAGCATTGGAATAATAAAAGGGCGTTACATATTTTAAGTTTTCAATTGCCGGTAAGATGCGGCACATCATATCGGCGGCAAAAAGCATAATGGATATTCCAAGCCCTGCCCCTGTCAGATTTCTCTTTACAAAGGCGGAAACCAGAAAGCAGACAGTTCCGATTTCAATCTGCATAAGGCTTGTGGCAAAATGGAACAGTGCCATTTCTTTTCCGTTTATTTCCTCTCCCATGTACAAAAATCCAAGAAGGTACATTCCGGCACAAACCAGATTGAATAGCAGGATATTGCTTAAAAATGCCAGGTATTTCTGGAAAACCACCCATTCCCTTCTGATGGGAAGGGTATGTAAAAATTCCGAAGTATGCCCGGCTTCCTCCTTAGATAAAAGTCCGGTTCCGAGAATGGCGGCAAACATGGCTCCCAACAGGTTATGCATCATGGCGATTTCCGTGGCATAATATCCCCTTAAGGTGGCAAGGCTCATTTTATCCATACCAAGTGCCGTAGACACGGAGCCCATGTTGGAAAAGGAATCGGCTATGTCCTTTACAGAGTTCTCTAAGCTGGTATACAAAAGAATACAGCCAAGGCATGTGAGGCCTACACAAAGGGTCCAGATAAGAAAACCCTTACTGTTTTGTTTCATTTCATGTTTATATAATGTCATTTCTGCCCCTCCTCATAATAGTGCATAAATATTTCATCAAGTTGCGGCTCTTCAATTGTGATATCTTCAATGTGATGTCCCGAAAAGCCTGCAAATAATTTGTCCAAATCCCCTTTATATACAAAATTTTCTTCCTTTCCGTCTTTGATTATGTGGATTCGTTTTGCATTGGTCTTTGTAAGATTTTCCACCGTGTCGGTGCAGATAAGCTGTCCTTCTCTGATAATTGCCGCATGTCTGCAATAGGTTTTGATTTCTGACAGCACATGGGAGGAAAGGAAGCAGGCAGCCCCCTGTTTGTTATATTCTAAAATAAGCTTGAAAAATTCTGCCTGCATCAGCGGGTCTAAGCCGCTGGTAGGCTCGTCAAAAATAAAAAGCTTCGGCTTATGCTGCATGGCGCATACAATACTGATTTTTTTCCGGTTCCCAAGGGAAAGCTCATCAATTCTTTTATGCAGGTCCACTCCAAGCCGCTCACACAGCATGGAAGCCTCCTTTTTGCAATCAAGCCTCCGCATATCTGCAGCAAAACGTATGATGTCCCCTGCTTTCATGGAGGGATAGAATATAGCCTCCGAAGGCATATAGCCCACTTGCTTTAGTATGTCCTTTTGCCTGCTTTTCACATCCATGCCTAAAATGGAAGCCCTGCCTTCCTGAAAGGCAATCAATCCTAACAGGCTTCGGATGGTGGTGGACTTGCCTGCCCCGTTAGGACCTAAAAATCCGAAAATATCTCCCTGTTCCACTTTTAAAGACAGATTTATGACACCTCTGTGTTTTCCGTATTTTTTTGTGAGATTCTCAATTTCTATTGCGGGTTCCCTGTTTTCCATCTTTATGTCTCATCCTTTCCGTTTTGTTTTTTCATTTTCTTAAAATACTCCAGTTCCCGGTTCAATTCAGCCGTTTCCATATCCCGTTTTACTTTATAGGCAAGAAATATGGATAAATAACAAAGCAGCATATATAAAAGAAAAATCACGGTTGCAGGAATGTTCCTGTCATACCAGTTAAAAAAATAGCTTATAAAAGTATACAATAGGGAGCAGAGAAAAACCGATACGATTTCCTGACGCCCAAGCCTATCAGCCTCATCAAAGTTCTTCAGCAGATATACCTGTATATATCCAATCATATAGGCTGCGGCAATCATTTCCGCCATTATAATGATGCTTGCAGACAGTCTGCCCTGAAGAATTGTGAAAACAGAATAATAAAACAAAATCATAAAAAAATATATACAGGTTTTAAAATCAATTCTTACTTCAAAAAACAGATATTTTTTGAACCATTTCATTTTGCATCCCCCCTTAATACACTTCTTAATTCCTTGGCATAATGTCTGGAAATCACCACATGCTCCTCATTGTCCATAGTAACGTCGATTCGGTTCCCGGATATGCTTTTTAAATTCTTTATCCGGTAAATATTGATTATCATAGACTTACTGCAACGGAAAAATCCTTCCCGGGCATAGAGACTTTCAAAAAGCGCCAGAGTAAGATTCAGCCGATATACTTCTTTTTCCGTATACAGATAGGTGACGCCTTCCACACTTTCCAAATAAAGGATTGCCGGAATGCTGATTACAGATTTCTGTCCGTCCCTGCTGCCAAGCAACTGCCCGCTTTGCCCTTCAATATATTTTATAATACTGTCAATGCGTTCTGTCATCTGTGCATATTTAATAATAATTTCCTCGTATTCCTTATTTACCTGCTGTAATGTTATCTTCATATTCTGCCTTTCACTTTCTGTTTTCCAAATGCTTTCCTGATACCTTTATATAATTTTTAGTGTGTAAAAACAAGTGACTTTCTATAAGTTGCACTTTTTAAAGGATAAAGAGGAGAAAAAATGGTATAATTTGTCATACAATGTTGCATTTTCCTCTTAAATAGCCCATAATCAATAATAAAGAATAAATAGTTGTGAAAGAGAAAATCAGCAGTTTTGCGATATGTAACAAATTCTTTTGGAAAGGAAACAAATAAAAGAAAATGGAAAAATCAAATAGGAAATATCATGTCATGTATGGCTTTATGCTGGCAGTGTTCATATGTATGATAGTATGGATGTGCATGCAGTATAAAGGGCCAACCTTTCGGGAAGAGTCTTTTTCAGAAGCTTCTGACTTTTCAAAAGGTTGGAGCACAAAAGAGGAAGGACAGGTGGATATGGCCCATTTGAATAAGCTTGCAGGGGCGGAACCTGGTACAGAATTCAGCATTTATAATACATTGCCGAAAAAGCTGGAAGAGGGGGCAGCCCTTTATTATCGAAGCAAAAATATATTTTATAAGGTATACATAGACGGGAAATTAGTCTACCAGCCATACGAGCCTGACAATGTGTTTTATACAAAATCGTTTGGAACCCGGTGGAACTGCATTCCTGTTTCCGTCCGGGAGGCCGGAAAGCCAATAGAGGTTCGGATTACGCTGGCATATGGCGATGCCAGGGCGGGGATGGACAATTTGTATATTGGACTGCCGGCAGGAATTATTTTTGATATCGTGGGAAATAAGGTTATAGCATTTATCAGCTGTATCCTGCTTTTGTTTGTAGGGATTCTTTTGATTGTTGCGGATATTCCTATTAATATGTCCAATCAGAAAAATCATGAACTGATGTATTTAGGAATGTTTGCAGTCAGCATTGCGGTATGGTGTACTGCAGAGACGAATCTGCTTCAGTTTTTTGTGGGTGACAGCCGTATGCTGCAGGTAATTTCATGCTATTCCCTTATATTGATTCCCATTCCCATGATTTTGTACCTGAATTCTGCCTATGGATTTAAAAAGAAATTTATAGTCACGGCATTTACAGCATTGTCGTTTTTGGAATTTATAGTATGTATCACATTGCATGTACTGAATATTGCCGATTTACATGAGACGCTGCCGCTGTCCCACATTATGCTGGCATTGTCGGCAATCATTATGCTTTATATGATTATCAGCAATTCCTTTGTAAAAGGAAAAAGCCAGACGAAAAGTATTTACAAGGTATTGCGGGGAATCGGGCTTTGCGGCATTTCAGTAGCCACTGTAATAGATATTATCCGGTTTTATAAGGGGAACAGCCATGATTCGGCAATGTTTGTCCGTATCGGTCTTTTGATTTTTATTATATGCTATGGAAGCTCCAGTCTGGAGAGAACTATCCATGCCGTAAAGCTGGGAGTACGGGCAGAATTTGTAAGCCAGCTTGCATACCGTGACGGGCTTACCGGAATCGGAAACAGGACGGCATTTCAGGAAAAGCTGGAGGAGCTTGAGAAAATTAAGGATGGGCTTTCAGCGGTGGCAGTTGTCATGTTTGATGTAAATGACCTGAAATTTGTCAATGACAATTTAGGACATCATCTGGGTGACGGAATGCTTGTGCAAAGCGCCGATATTATCAGGTCCGCATTTGAAGGACAAAGAGGGGACTGTTTCCGTATCGGCGGAGATGAATTTGCCGTGCTTATAAGCGGAAACAGTGTGAAACAACGCTGTGAGCAGGGACTTATGAGCTTTAAAAGGAAGATGGCAGAGCATAACCGGAAGCCGGATAAAGCTTTTCGTATCAGCATTGCATACGGTTATGCCCTGTACAAAAAAGAAAATTCCGGGAAAAAACTGCTGGACATTTACCAGCAGGCGGACAGGCTTATGTATGAAAATAAAAAAATCATGAAGGAAAGCCAAAGCAGGCCGGAGGAGTTTTATGGAGAAACACATACTTATGAAAAAAATAACATTCTTGCATCCGGACTTAAAGGATAAACAGGCAATACTGTCCCTGTATCGTTCCATGATTGGAACTAAAGGCTGCACATGGTCAATGGATTATCCAAATGAAGAAATTCTGGAAAATGATTTTAAGAGGCAGGCGATTTTTGTTATAAGAAATGAAAAGGATGAAATCATCGGCGCAATATCCATAGATGATGATAGTGAAGTGGACGGGCTGGCATGCTGGTCTGACAGCCTGAAGCCGGCGGCGGAGCTTGCAAGGCTGGCAATAAAAGACGATTATCAGAATCAGGGGCTTGCAAGATTTATGCTGCAAAGTGTTATGGAGGAATTGAAAAAAAGAAATTATAAAAGCGTGCATTTTCTTGTGAGCAAAACAAATGTGAGGGCGCTTCGTTCCTATGCAAAACTGAATTTTGAGAGAAAAGGAGAATCTAACCTGTATGGAGAGAACTGGTGGTGTTATGAAAAAGAATTAGTGCGGTAACAGTTCAGCCCACAGCTTTCTCACACAGAAATCAAAACCGGCAGCAGACAGAAAGTGTTTCTACGTCACCACGCTCCCGCTCTGATAAAAACGCAGCAGTGCTAAGCTCGAAAAAACCTCGCTAAGCGCTGGCGTTTTTATAAGGGCTCCTTTAGAAATCACTTTCTGCCAGCTGCCGGTTTTGATTTCTGAGTGAGAAAGCTGTGGGCTGAATTGTTATTTAGTGTAAGCTGAAAATCCGGAATCTTCATTTCAAATTCATATGCCTGTGCTATACTGTAAATGAATAAAAGGACACAGAGACAGGAGAAAATAAAATATGGAGATTTTATTTTTGGAGGATGAGCCTACCATACAGGAGGTTCTGGCGGAATATATGAAGATGCAGGGGTATCAGGTAACTGCAGTAAGCGATGGGGAACAGGCTCTTAAGCTTCTTTCGGAAAGGAAGTTTGATATGGCGGTTTTGGATATTATGGTTCCCAAAATAAGCGGGCTGGAGGTTCTTTCTTTTATCAGGGAGAACAGACCGGAAACGGCTACCATTATGCTGACTGCATTGGGGGATGAAAAGACGCAGGTGCAGGCGTTTAATCTTTATGCAGATGATTATGTGATTAAGCCGGTTTCCCCTATAATTCTCTTGAAACGGATGGAGACGATTTTAAGGCGGGTAAAGAGAGCGGAGGGGAAGAAAGAAAAGGAAAAGGGGCTGTATATACAGGAGGATTCTTATCAGGCATTTTATGACGGGGAATTGCTTCCCCTTACTTTGAGCGAGTTTCTGTTGCTGCAGACTCTGAAAAAAGAACCTAACCGGGCATTTACAAGAGAACAGCTTATACTGAGGATTTTTAATGAGGATTATATCGGAAATGACCGGATAATCGATGCCCATGTAAAAAACTTAAGAAAAAAGCTTCCCCAAAACTATATTAAAACCATTATCGGAATCGGTTATCAGTTCAACGGGGAGGTATAATCCATGGGATTGTCAAAAAAAACGTTTCTATACAGCATAGCGCTTTCCGTTATTATGGTTTCCCTTGTGGCAGGATATTTTGCATTTATGCTGCCTTCCCTTTACGTGGATCATGTAAAAAAGGATAACTTAAACTCCATTGCAGCCATTCAGGAAGGGTATATGAAGACAAAGAGCTATAAGGAGCTTACGGTAAAAAATCCATCCGGAACCTTTTCCGTGGAAATACCGGACCGGGGAGATGAGATTTATGCAGCAGGCAAGTTCTTTCAGGTATCGATACAAATAAAGGATGAAGAATTAAAGGAAGTTCTGGAGGATTTTCGAAAATATACAGATAGTCCCAAAGGGTGGAAGGAAATGGAAGGAGGATTGTCTGAAAATGAGCTGATGAACGCATGGAATGTGATAAAAGAGAAATTACTGGCAGAAGGCTCTGGGGCAGAGGATTTTCCTCTGGAAATAAAGCTGAATACACAAGCTGCTGAGAATCTGTATGAGAATGTTTACAAAGGAGAATACGGAAAGCTCCATATACTTTCCGATTCCATGATTGTTTATGAAAATGGCATTTCAGACGGGAACAATGTTTTTATAAACTATGTGGCAATGGGAAAAACAGAGGATTCCCTTGTGATTTCTGTCCTTCCGGTCATGTCTCCCCAGATGAATGATTTATTGCCGGTACTTTTGGGAAGCCTTCCTATGATTGTGGCTCTTGTGTTTTTTCTGGTGCTTTTGGCTTCCAGAGCATTTTCCAGAAGAATCGTCAATCCGATTATCCGCCTTGCAGGCTATGCAGAGCAGGCAAAAGCGGCAGAGGGCTTTCAAATAGCCCCCTTTGTGCCAAAGAGCAATGATGAAATAGGAGCATTGGGAAGCACATTAAATGAATTGTATGAAAAGCTCCGGCAGAATCTTTTGGAACTGGAAGAAAAGAACCGCATGTTAGAAGAGGAAAATAAAAGGCAGGAGGTTTTTTTAAGAGCATCTTCCCATCAGTTAAAGACCCCTGTTGCGGCTGCGCTGCTTTTAGTGGAAGGTATGATGAATCAGGTGGGGAAATTTAAGGATACTCAGGAACATCTGCCCAAGGTCAAGGAACAGCTCTGGTCCATGCAAAAAATCGTTGAGGATATTTTGTACTTAAACCATTGTGCGGATAATTTAAGTATAGAACCTGTTTCCCTTAAAGAGATTACAGAGGAGGCGGCAGGCGCTTACTGGGTACAGGCAGCGGAGAAAAAGCTTTCCATAGAAATACAGGGTGATGGCAGACTGTATACGGACAGGGAAATATTTAAAAAGATAATTGATAATCTGATTTCCAACGGGGTGCAGTATACTCCGGAAGGGGAAAAAATCTGTATAAGCCTTTCGGACAATACCTTTCGCGTGGAAAATTATGGAGCGCATATCGAAGAAGAGCTTCTTCCTGATATTTGCGAGCCTTTTGTAAGCAGCAATACAAAACAGAAGGGCAAGGGGCTGGGCCTGTACCTGGTATCTTACTATAACAGGCTTTTAGGCGGAAGGTTTCGTATTTCCAATCAGGAAAAAGGAGTTCTGGCAGAGCTTATGTTTCCGGCGGCGGAAAGTTGAAGCCGAACCGTTATCTTTATCATATCCACACGGGATATTCATTTGAAATTCATATGAAGCTGTTATGATAATTTCATGGAAAAAAGAATTTGCTAAGAAAGGAAGCAGCAGAATATGTTATTGACTATTGATAATTTGAAGGTGCAGTACGGAAAGCAGACAGCCCTCCGGATTGACAGTCCCCTTGTTTTTTCAGAAGGGGAGAGAATCGGGGTAATCGGTTCAAACGGCGCCGGAAAAAGTACCCTTGTAAAATCGATTTTAGGCCTGACTGACTATACGGGAAGTATCCGTACCAGTTTAAAGCCGGAAGAAATGGCGGCACATATGCAGTTTAACGAGTATGTGTCTACAATGCCGGTAAAGTACATTATGGAAGCCATGGTAGATACGAAAATCAAAAAAAATCAAAAGCTGCAGGAGTTGATTGCATTTTTTGATTTTGAGCAGTGTCTGTCTAAAAAATATACGGCATTATCGGGAGGACAGAAGCAAAGGTTTACGATTATTATGGTGATGCTCCAAAACGCGGCTCTTACTTTTTATGATGAGGTTACCTCCGGGCTGGATTTTGAAACGCGACAGAGGCTTATGGAAAAGCTGGGGGAATGGTATGAGAATAAGGACAACACACTTTTTATCGTGTCCCACTATTATGAAGAGCTGGAGCAGCTTGCAGACAAGCTTTTAATTTTAGAACAGGGAAAAGTAGTGGCATTCGGGAAAAAGGAAGAGTTGTTTCGGGAATTTTGCGGCAATGCTATATTTATTCTGGATAATAAAAAAGAGAATGAAATGCTGACAAAGGGATTTTCCAGAATAAAGGCGCCGGCGCATTTGCTTGCTCTGTCCTGCCGCAATCAGGAGGAGGAAAAGAAATTAATCGCTTTACTGGTGGAACATAATGTGAATTTTAAAAGAAGCAGCAGCGATATTGAAATCATGTCCATAAATGCAAAGGAACAGTTTTATAAAAGTAAAAAAGGAGGACAGCAGTCATGAAAGAAAAGAAATGTAATTTAAATCTGATATTATATGAAATCCGGAATATAAGCGGAAACTTCTTTACCCACTTTTTTGGAATCGTATTTCCCATACTGATGTCTCTTATACTTTCTAAATCAGTAGGAAGTCAGGTGCCGGAAGCAATTCGGGGTGAAGTAGTTACATCTATTATAATCAGTATGAGCATGGTCTGTCCTATGGCAATTATTTTAATCGGATATCCGTCAAATTATTCCCAGGAGGTGGAAAAAGGAGTTCCTTTGAGAATGCGCCTGTTTGGATACAGTGAAAAAAGCGTTATACTGGCAAAGGTCATTGCCCAGCTTATTTTTCTTACGGGCGCATTGGGAATTTTCGCAATTGCAGTGACAAATTTAATTGATGTGCAAAAACCGGCATTTTCATCCCTGCTTTGTCTGACAGCCTGCCTGTATCTGCTGGCGGTTATCTTTTTTATACTGTCACATGCCATAACCAATATTTTGAAAAAGTTCGGTCCTACATTTTTTGTTTCCATGGCATTGTATTTTTTGACTATGATTGTATGTGGCATGATGGGAGTGAGCACGGACCAGCTTCCAAAGGCTTTGCAGGCAGTGGCATACACGCTTCCCATGACTTATATCGCTAATGATTTTATCGACTTCTGGCAGGGGGGAAGCTATAATTTTGGGCCTCTTATACAGTCCTTTTTATTCCTTGGAGCGGTATCCGGCATTTTGTTATTGTTTGCCTCTTATAAGAATAAAAGGGTAATCAGGTAAAAATATTACTGGACAATTTTTCTTTTTTTTTATATGATAATCATAGAAAGCTTTTTGCAGGAAGAGTTGCTTTTAAAATGGATGTCAGGTAGAAAAGGAGAGAATTTATGAAAAATGTAAAAAATGCAACAGTAAAAATAACTGCTTTCTTCTGTATGGTACTTCTTCTTTCCGGAATGTTTGCCATTCAGGCAAGGGCAGACGCAGCGCCCCGCAAGGTTAAGATGAAAGTCAGCAAGATGACGGTAGCAGTTGGAGAAACTTTTCGCTTAAGTGTAAGGACTACCCCTCTTGATGCAGATGAGGATGAACTGGTCTGGTCTGTTGTCAGCGGAAAGAATGTGGTGCGATTTGATGATGAAGACAATGATTATGATGGGGAGGATATGGAGTTTCGGGCAATAAGGGCCGGAAAAGCCAGAATCTGCTGCCGAATCAGGGGAACCAGTAAGAAAACCTACGCCACCATAACTGTTAAGGCTTCTAAAAAGCCGTCCGGCAGTATAAAACATAAAGGAAAAAAGACCCGGGTGGTAGAAGTGGGGGACAGCTTTGAACTGGAAGTAAAAAAATCACGTGGTGTCAAAGACAGTCATTTGAAATGGTATATTAAAAATAAAAATATCGTAAAATTTGAAGATGATGATATTTATGATAATGAAATAGAATTAAAAGCAAGGCGTGTGGGCACAACCCAGGTGACTTGCCAAAACATCAGAACGAAGCAGAAGGTAACGTTTACGGTTAAGGTGGTTGCTGATACGGACGATGATGAGGATTATAACTATCCTGATAAAGATGACGATGATTGAGGACAACAAGTAAAAGAAGTCTGCCATATTATTTTAACATGGCAGACTTCTTTTTTATCAGCTTTTCCTGCAGGAATAAATCCGTTCGTCAGGGGTCAGCCCATATTTATATACTGCTTTTGGTGAAAAATAATTTTTGGCTGTTATGCAGGTTACACAGAACCCGGCATTTTCCAAATGCTTTTCATAATCAAGACCATATTTCCGCACATGGTCACACTGGCCGTAATACTTTAAACGAAGGGCATCTGTATTATAAGCGGGATTTTCCAGAGTCTCTGTAAGGGTTTCGTCAATGGGTACATTGAGAAAAGCCGTTCCTTCCGGTTTCAATACCCGTTTCAGTTCAGAAAGGGCAAGCTGCTCATCGGGAATATGCTCTAAAACATGATTGCATAAAATGTAATCAAATTTATTATCCTCATATGGAAGTCTGGTTATGTCCGCATAGTCCCGCATAGGTTCACCGCAGATAGTGTATCCTGTCCATTTGTCAATGGGAAAATAATCTATGGACTTTATGTCTTTTAACTGCTCATAGAATAATTGCTCCGGTGCACAATGTAAAATAGCGATAGGCTGCTTTGGGTGAAACATATCGGTTTCCCTGCTGTAATAAAGCCATTGTGCCCTGTGGCGTTCATAGCTTTTGCAATAAGGGCATTGAGAATGGAAAATAAAATGATTTCCGGAGACAATGGGATAAAAATAAGGAAAGCTCTTTCCGCAGGAAGGACAGGTATGTAAATGCCTGGGAGGACGAAGCTTTCCATCCGCTATGGTGGCGGCAATAAAAAGCCTTCGTATGACCTTATCCATGAAATAATATCTGCTAATCTGAAAAATTTTCTTAAGTTCTCCATTTTTCAGCAGTTGTATAAAGTGAAGAAAGCTTTTTTTAAATGAGAGTAATAAATGTTTTAGGTTCATTACGTATGCTCCTTGTTTTATTAGATGCTTATGTATAAATTTATTCCTGCCTGCGGCGGGGTTTTTGATTTTACGGACAATTCCGAAATGCTTTGCAAGGTGTTAGGCAATTGTCTGAATTTATTTTAGCATACAGGGAGAAAAAATAAAAGATAGAAGATTTGGCAGTTTGGCAGTAATAAACGGCAACAAAGGCAGAGAATACTTGTTAGAAGGGTAATGCCCTGTTATAGTGAGGACAGCAGGGCAGGCTGAACCGCTACGTAAAGAGAGGAGAGGGTAAGTTGAAGATAACCATTCATTCCGGAGAACAGATTCAGGAAACAGAGATAACGATTTCCTGCAATTGCCTGACGCCGGAAATTGAAAAAATCATATGCGTGATTCGTATGATGGACAAAAAGCTGACAGGGACAAAAGAGGGGGAAACCTATCTGATTGATGCAGATAAGGTGCTCTATATTGATACTGTAGACAAGAAGACCTTTATTTATACAATGGATTCCGTATACGAAACGAATCTGAAGCTTTATGAGCTGGAAGAGCAGTTAAGCAGTGCCGATTTCTTTCGGGCAAACAAATCCTGTATTATAAATTTCAGAAAAATCGTATCTTTAAAGGCGGATTTTGACAGGCGTATCCGGGTAACGCTCATCAATCAGGAACAGCTGATTGTTTCCAGACAATATGCGGAATATGTAAAAAAAAGACTGGGGGTTTAGTAAAATGGAGGAGAAGAAGAATATTTTTGATTTTGCAGGGATGGTGTTTATCATCTTTGGATTTTGTATGATGTGTATGCTGCTTTTTACAGTTATCTTTGGAGAAGAGGCAAAAGAGGTTTCCAAAATGTTTGCATTGGGGAAAAAAGGGGTTCCGGTAGAGCTTATGGCGCAGTTTTTCACGTTGGCTGTGTTGATTACTCTGGCACGTTATATAATCTTTAGTGATGTTCTTATAAAAAGGGGTTCCATTGCCGTCAGGACAGCAGGCATGTTTCTTACAATAATAATCAGTTGTGCATGTTTTATATTTGCTTTTCAATGGTTTCCTGTAAATTTGTGGAATGCATGGGCAGGATTTTTTATCTGTTTTGGCATTTCGTCAGTAATCAGTGTAATGATTATGCTTTTACGGGAAAAAATGGAAAACAGGAAAATGGAAGAAGGACTGAAAAGGCTTAGAAAGCAATGGGAGGAGGAAAAAAATGAATAGCAGGATTTCTGTAAAGAATATAGTCAGGGAGTTTGACGGCAACAGAGTATTAAAGGGAATCGGAATACAGATAGGAGAAGGAGAAATATTTGGAATGCTGGGTCCTTCCGGCGCAGGAAAGACAACATTGATTAAGATTCTCACAGGGCAGCTTGTACAGACGGAAGGGGAAGCGGAGCTTTTGGGAACGGATACAAGAAGGCTTACTGACAGAGAATACAGCAGGATTGGCATGATGCTAGATAATACCGGAGTATATGAAAGGCTAAGCTGCTATGACAATCTGCTGCTGTTTGCCAGAATCTATGGTTTGACTGCAGAAAAGCCAGAGGAGGCATTAAAAAGGGTCGGCTTGTGGGAAGCAAAGAACAGGCCGGTGCAGAAGCTGTCAAAAGGAATGAAGCAGAGGCTGGTTTTGGCAAGGGCAATGATGAATGAGCCGACCGTTCTTTTTCTGGATGAGCCCACAAGCGGGTTAGACCCGGCTAACGCAATGGAAATTCACAAGCTCATAAAAAAACAGCGGGAAAAGGGAACTACCGTTTTTTTGACTACCCATAATATGGAGGAGGCAGCAAAGCTGTGCGACCATGTTGCGCTGCTTTGTGAAGGGAGCATAGTGGAATATGGAAATCCAAAAGAAATCTGCAGAAGGTATAATCATCAGAATAAGATACGCCTTTCCTTAAAAGACGGCAGACAGGTTTTGCTTGAAAATAATCATGACGGTGCAGAAAAGATATATGACTGCCTGAAGGATGGACTTGTAGAAGCAATTCACTCTACGGAGCCAGATTTAGAAACGGTATTTATGGAATTAACAGGAAGGAGCTTTGAGTGATATGAATGGAAGAAAAATAATCGCTATTTTCAGAAAACAGATAAAGGATACCATGAAAAACAAAACAGTATTGATACAGTTTCTTATGTTTCCTTTACTGGTAGTTATTATGGACCGTTCTATGCAAATGAAGGATATGCCGGAACATTTTTTTGTTCCTCTGTTTGCAACTATGTATATCGGAATGGCGCCCTTGACAAATATGGCGGCAATTCTGTCAGAGGAGAAGGAGAAAAATACACTGCGGGTTTTATTGATGTCTAATGTGAAGCCAGCGGAATACCTGATAGGGGTAGGAAGCTATATTGTGCTCATATGTATGCTGGGAGCAGGAGTATTTGCTGTAACGGGAGAATATAAGGGCAGGGAGCTGTGGGAATTTCTTCTTATCATGCTGGTGGGAATATTGATTTCCCTGCTGATTGGAGCTGCCATTGGCGCATGGAGTAAAAATGAAATGTCTGCAGTCTCTGTGTCAGTTTTGGTCATGACGGTATTTTCCTTTATTCCCATGATTGCCATGTTTAATGCGAGGGTAAAAGATATTTCAAGGTTTCTCTGGTCAGGACAAATCAATCGCCTGCTGAACCAGATGGGAGGAACAGGCCTGGATATGGAAACCGCATGTGTGCTTCTGGCAAATGGAGCAATCGTGGTTTTTTTGTTTGAAATGGCTTATAAAAAGTGCGGACTGGTATGAAAACAACCTTGTTATTTTCTGTTAAGTTTGTTAGAATAGTATTAACAGTATGGCGTGGCGGAAAACTAGGTGGGATGTATATGGATGACAGGGTTTTTTTAAATTTTGAGCAGATGAAATATACCCTTTCGGTATTAGGAAAGTGTACGGATGATTATATTTATATCTGGGATTTGAAACGGGATTATTATGCCATTTCGGAACGGGCGGTAAAGGATTTCAGACTTTCAGAATCGGGATTTTACAATACCGGACAGGTGTTCAGACAGGTAGTGTATCCCGAGGATTTTCCAAAGCTGGAAGAGGACTTGACTGCAATTAAAGAAAAGGGACAGCGGACTCATAATATGGAGTACAGATGGCTGGATCCCAATGGAGTGCCGGTCTGGATTAGCTGCAGGGGAGAAGTGGTATTGGATGAAGACGGGGAACCGCTCTATCTGGTAGGCCGCATTTCGGAAATCGGAAAAAAGAATAAAATCGATAAGATAACCAGTCTTTACAATGAGAATATTTTAAAGCAGTATTACCAGAAAATTGTTGAGAAGCAGGATATCTGCGGTTATATGATGCTAATTGGAATTGACAACTTTAAAGAAATCAATGAAAAGTACGGTCATGATTTCGGAGACATGATTCTTGCCAATATGGCGGATATCATAAGAAAAAATGTTGTGAATGGAGAATCCGTTTACCGCATGGAAGGGGACTGTGTGGTCATTTTCGACTATGGTAATGTCCGGCCGGGAAAGGCAAAGGAATTATACAAGCGCATTCGTTCTTCTATTGATGAATCCATAGAAGAAAACGGCTATAAGATGTTCCACACCATTTCAGCAGGAGCCGTTTATTTTGATTCCAAGGAAAGGGAATACGGCAAGCTGGTTGAACAGATGAACTTTGCCCTTCACAGCGCCAAGTTGAAAGGGAAAAATACATTTGTCTTATACGATCAGAAAGAGTACGAAAGCTACATACGCAGGCTGGATATTCAGGAGTGTTTAAGAAGATCCATTGAAAACGATTTTAAGGGATTCGAGCTTTATTATCAGCCCATAATGGATGTGGGGATGGATACCATTCACGGTGCAGAGGCGCTGATTCGATGGAACAGTGAAAAATACGGGTATATGTCCCCTGTTGAATTTATCCCTCTGTTAGAAGAAAGCTCCCTGATTATTCCTTTGGGAAGATGGATTATGGAAACGGCATTAAGGCAGTGTCAGAAATGGCAGGATGAGATTTCGGATTTCCGCATGAATATCAATTTATCCTTTGTGCAGCTTCAAAAGAGCAATATGCTTGCAGATGCGGAAGAGTGCATTAAGCGGATTGGAATTGATGTGAATAATGTTGTCTTTGAAGTAACGGAAAGCGGGGAAATCGAAACAAGCCAGACAACCCAGAATGTATTAAAAGGTTTTAAAGACCGTTCCATTGCCCTTGCTATTGATGATTTTGGCACCGGATATTCCAATTTACGGTACATAAAGGAAAAAATGTTCGATTTAATTAAAATAGACCGGATATTTATTCAGAATATTATGCAAAATGAACATGACTACATATTAGTAAAGCATGTAACAGAGCTGGCGCACAGCATGAATCTGATGGTCTGCTATGAAGGCGTGGAGACTAAGGAGGAGTTAGAAAGCGTAAAGCGGCTGGAACCGGACTATATTCAAGGCTATTATTATGGCAGGCCCATGAATGCCGCGGCATTTTCAAAGCAGTTTTTTGGAAGGGGCGCCTGAGTCTGCGTATGACAGCTGGCGGTGTAAAGAGATAATAAAAAGGCACATTCGTTTTTGCGGATGATGCCTTTTTTCATTTCAGATTGTCACCTTTATTCACCCTTGCTCGTGTTAGTAGTAAAGGAGGTGTTATTATTAAGACGGAAGAACTGGTAATCAGATATAGTAATATGCTGTTTAAGATTTGTCTGGTTATTCTGGGAAATGAACAGGATGTGCAGGATGCTATTCAGGAAACTTTCCTGCGCTATTTAAAGACCATGCCGGAGTTTCAAAGCGAAGAGCATGAGAAGGCATGGCTGATCAGGGTAGCGGTGAACGTTTCCAAGGATATGCGCCGTTTTGACTTAAGACATCCCAAGGTATCGCTTGAACAGCTGGAAGATTATTATGAGAGCCCTCAGGATGGAGAAATATTGGAAGAGCTTTTGGAATTGCCGTACAAGCTGAAAGTGGTCATATATCTTCATTATATAGAGGGATATCGAATCAAGGAGGTCGCCTCTATTTTGAATATTTCACAGGATGCAGTAAAGAAAAGGTTGCAGAGGGGGAGGCAGGAGCTGCGGTTCCTATGTTCTGGAAAGGAAACGGATTATGGACGAACGAAGATTGAAAGAAGTTATGAATCGTGTACACATTAAAAGTGAAATGGAGGAAGAGATATTGAAAAATCTGATGAATGAAAATGAGGGACAAAAGGTAGAGAATAAGGCAAATAAAGCAGCAGGCTGGCAGAAGAAGGCGGCTGTGGCAGCAGTTGCGCTGGTGGTTGCGGGAGCAGTGGGATTTTCCGCAAATGCAGTTAGAAATAATATGGTAAAAGCCAGAATGGAAGCAGTGCCCCAACTGGAGATGGATGAGATTTTAGAAGAAATAGATTCTTCACAGGCTGAAGCAGATACGTATTCAAGAGATTTGACTTCGGAGGAAATGGAACGTGAGGTTGCTTTGCGTTCTGAATATCTGAACGGAAGATTTCCGGAAAAAGAGATTATTAAAGTGAAAGAGGAAAGCGATATTGTAGATAAGAATACACTTTGCTTTGCGGCAAAGACTTCTTATTACAATATTCCGGACAGGGAGCTTACAGATGAAGAGATGCTGCAGATGATTGATTTTCAGGAAAAACGCAGTTATGCAATGCAGCAAAGATATGAAGAAATGTATGCAGATGAAATACAGGAAAAAGAAGCTACAGAACAGGCTGCAAAAGAGGAATTAGAAGCAAAGGGCAGCATTACGGAAGAAGAAGCTGTTATAAACGCACAGGAATGGCTGCTGAAACTGTTTGGCAAGACACCGGACGAATTGGAATCAAACCATTATCTGATAACGGATGAAGAAGGAAATGCCGGGGAACATCCTGCTTATATGGTTTATTATGGCGTTATTCATGAAAATTATTATTTTACAATCAGTGCAGAGGATGGAAGCCTTTTAGATGTTGTCTATTCGGGCGGAGCCAGTGAGAGATTCGATAATGAGATGAAGGTATCGGATGCAGAAGCAAAAATACCGGAGCTTTCCCAAATTGCTGAGGATTATTTAAGGAATAATCTGGATGTTTCAGATGAATTTAAGGAGATTAACTATACTTATTGTGTTACAGGCAGCGATACTGTTTATACGAATATGGTACGTTTCTGTTTCGTGAAGGAAGATGGTAGTGCTTATGCATTAAGCTATATATGTAAAGACAATTCTTTCTTCCGATATGAGAAGATTGATAGTTACGAGGAGCATTTAGAGAGGCAAAAGGAAAATGATGAATGGATGCTCAAAGACAGCAGTACCGATATAAAAGAAAGAGTTGAAAATCAGTTACAGTAAATAATTTGATATTATAACCGGGGAGAAGTAATCACATAATATTTAAAACCGGGCAGCCTTTTCAGGGAGGGGAAGGCTGCCCGGTTTTTTTCTCTATATAGAAAAAAATATAGGTGAGCGCTTGATAATGTATGCAAATTTGTCTTATGATTCTATATCCCGAATCAAGTTCACCATTTCAATGCCGCTGAGCGCACAATCATAGCCCTTGTTGCCTGCCTTTGTGCCGGCACGCTCAATTGCCTGTTCAATATTGTCCGTCGTCAGTACCCCAAACATAACCGGAATGTCCGACTGTAGGGAAACCGTTGCAATTCCCTTGGAAACTTCACTGCAAACGTAGTCGTAGTGAGAGGTTGAACCGCGGATAACTGCACCAAGACAGATGACCAAATCATATTTTCCGCTTTTTGCCATTTTTGAAGCAATCAGCGGGATTTCAAATGCTCCCGGCACCCATGCCACGTCAATATCATCATCTTTTACCTCATGTCTTTTCAGTCCGTCCAGGGCGCCCCCTAACAGTCTGGAAACAATAAATTCATTGAATCTGGCAGCTACAATGCCCACCTTAATATCCTTTGATACTACATTTCCTTCGTAAACTCTCATGCGTTTTTCCTTCTTTCTTTTTAGATTTTTTAAATAAATGTCTGAATTGCCGGAATTGCCCAATGTACCGTGGCTGTAATTTTATTGTGGGATATGGACAATATTTGTTGCTGATTTTTTAATAATCCAGAATGTGTCCCATCTTTCGCTGTTTTGTCTTTAAGTAAAATTCATCATAAGGAGTGGCATTCATCTGAATAGGAACCCGCTCCAGAATTTCAATTCCAAAATCCTCCAGCCCCTCTACCTTTAAAGGATTGTTGGTTAAAAGTCGAAGAGATTTTGCGCCTAAATCCCTTAATATCTGCGCACCAATATAATATTCCCGTAAATCCTCCTTAAAGCCCAGAGCCAGATTGGCTTCCACCGTATCCATGCCCTGGTCCTGCAGGTGGTATGCTCTTAGCTTGTTTATAAGGCCGATACCTCTGCCTTCCTGCCGTAAATAAAGCAGGATACCTCTGCCTTCTTTTTCAATCTGGGTCATGGCAGCGGCAAACTGTTGGCCGCAGTCACAGCGGGCAGAGCCGAAAGCATCTCCGGTTAGGCATTCGGAGTGCACCCGGCATAAAAGGTTTTTACCGTCTCCGATATCACCCTTTACCAAAGCTACATGATGCTCGCCGTTTAAGTTGTTGACAAAGCCATAGGCTCTGAATTCTCCGTATTTGGTGGGCATTTTTGTATCGGTAATACGGGTTATCAGTTTGTCATGTACTTTCCGGTATTGTTGCAGGGCTTTAATGGTAATGAATTTTAGATTGAATCTTTCTGCAAGTCCAATCAAGTCAGAGGTGCGCATCATGGTGCCGTCTTCCTTCATGATTTCACAGCATAGGCCGCATTCCTTCAGTCCGGCTAACCGAAGCAGGTCTACCGTTCCCTCCGTATGCCCGTTTCGTTCCAGCACGCCGTTTTTCTTTGCAAGAAGGGGAAACATATGCCCCGGTCTTCGGAAGTCCCCCGGTCTGCTGCCTTCCTCCACGCATTTCATGGCGGTAATGGAGCGTTCAGCAGCGGAAATGCCGGTAGTAGTATCCTTGTGGTCTATGGAAACTGTAAAGGCGGTTTCATGGTTATCTGTATTATCAGCTACCATTTGAGGAATTTGCAGCTTTTTAATGTATTCCTCTGACATGGGCATACAAATAAGCCCTTTTCCGTGGGTGGCCATAAAGTTGACATTTTCCGTGGTGGCAAACTCAGCGGCACAGATAAAATCTCCTTCGTTTTCCCGGTCTTCATCATCTGTCATCAGAATGATTTTCCCCTGCCGTAAATCTTCCAGTGCTTCTTCAACAGTATTGAATGTAAACATAGTAGAACTCCTTTCCGGTGTTTATTTATAGTGAATTACAAAATTGTGGCTGCCGGATGCTTTTCAATTAACCAGCAGTATTTATGATTTTATTATATAGGTAAAATAGCAGCAGCTTAAGCTTCTGTTTCCGTTCAAATTCACTTGCCCTTTCAAGGCGGCATAAACTGCTGAAAAATCGTTTAATAGCCGTATTTAGCCAAAAATTCTTTTGTGATACCCTGATTTTGTCCGGCAGATTTTTGCGGGATGCCTTTCGTTTCTGCAGTTTCTGTTTCTACGGGTAAATCTGTCAAAAAGCGTTCAATATATTTTCCCACCACATCATTTTCCAGATTCACCACATCCCCAATGCCTTTTGTGCCTAAAATAGTAGCGTTTATGGTATGGGGAATAATGGAAACAGAAAAAGTGTCCTTTGTGACTCTGGCAACCGTCAGGCTGATACCGTCAATGGCAATGGAGCCTTTTTCTACAATGTAGTGCATAAGCTTTTGGGAAGCCTTTATAGTGTACCAGACCGCATTGTCATCCTTTCTTATGCTTTCAATGGTTCCGGTGCCGTCAATATGCCCCGATACGATATGTCCCCCAAACCTTCCGTCTGCAGCCATGGCACGCTCCAGATTCACAGGGCTGTTTCTGGAAAGGGCGCCTAAGGAGCTTCGGGATAAGGTCTCGCTCATTACATCAGCGGTAAAAGAGCCGGAAGATAATGCAGTGACAGTCAGGCATACGCCATTTACCGCAACGCTGTCGCCGATTTTCAAATCATCAAATATAAGCTTCCCGCCAATATGCAGTATAGAAGACCTGCTTCCTCTGTCAATCTGTAAAATTCTTCCAACTTCTTCAACAATTCCGGTGAACATCTTTTTTTACCTCCCATTCTATCAGGATATCTGGTTCCAATAAGGTAATATGCCCTTTTTCCAGAAAAAAAGCATCCTTTGGAAATGCCACCCCCCGGCCGCCTATAGGTGTTTTGGCAGTATCGCCGCCAAACAGCTTAGGGGCAATATAGCTCTGGACCTTATTGACAATACCTGCCTGCAGGGCGCTGTAGTTTAAGGAAGAGCCCCCTTCTAATAAAATGCTGTCTATGCCTTTTTCGCCAAGCAGCTTCATGAGGGCAGCCAAATCCACATGTCCATCTTTTTTGGGAAGCTGTAAAATTTCAAAGCCCTTTTCTTCATAGGCTGCAAGCTTTTCTTTTTCCTGACAGGATGTAGCAATGCAGGTTGGTATTTCTCCGGCAGTGGCTGCGATTCTGGAAGTAAGGGGCGTCCTTAATGCAGTGTCGCAGATAATCCGCAGGGGATTTCTGCCCTTTGGAATCCGGCAGTCTAACATGGGGTCGTCTGCAATGACAGTTCCCACTCCCACCATGATTCCGGCATAGCGGTGGCGGGACCAGTGCACGTGTTCCCTTGCCTTTTCCCCGGTAATCCACTTGCTTTCTCCTGTATAGGCGGCAATCTTGCCGTCTGCAGTCATAGCATATTTCATGACTACATAAGGGGTCTTTGTGCGGATATAGTGAAAAAAGACTTCATTGACAGCGTCACATTCCTCTTTTAGCACGTTGGTGATGACCTGAATGCCGTGAGCTTCCAATTGTTCAATCCCTTTTCCGGCAACAAGAGGATTAGGGTCGGAGGAACCGATGATGACGGTGGAAATCTTATTTCCTATAATAGCCTCTGTGCAGGGGGGCGTTTTGCCGTAATGGCAGCAGGGCTCTAAGGTGACATAGATAGCTGCTCCCGCCGGGCTTTCCGTGCAGGAAGCAATGGCATTGCGTTCTGCGTGAAGCTGCCCGTATTTTTCGTGATAGCCTTTTCCGATGATTCTGCCGTCTTTTACGATAACAGCGCCTACCATCGGGTTGGGATTGGTGTAGCCCATGCCTTTTAGGGCTTCTTTTATGGCTAGGCGCATATATTCTTCATGGTTCATTTTAGCTGCTCCTTTCTGAGGGGAGATATAAATAGATAGTTTCTGGAACACTCTGTTGCCGCGGTTTATTATGCAAGAAAGAGAAAGCATTGCGGCGGGGCACAAAGAAGGAAAAGGAAGAAATCTTCTGCTTTTATAAAAGTAATAAAAAAGTGCCCTCAAATCAACTCAGGACACTTCGTAGTCAATAAATAAACAGGAATAAAAATTATTCCTTTTACATCTTCTTTCATCCAGACTATACTGTCGGCTTTGGAATTCTGGCTTAGAAAACAAATCGTGTCTGCTAAGAGTCACCAAATCATGCCTTGCGGCTCGTGGGCTTTACCACCGGTAGGGAATCTAACCCTGCCCTGAAGATTTTGTATTGTGTTATAATTATTTTAAAGCATATCATGAAAAGAGGAGAGTGTCAAATGGAAAGAAAGTTGCTTTTTTCGGGTTGAGGCAGTTTATCAGCCATTGCCTGCACGGTTTCTGGTAGAAGTTTAGTGGCTTGGATAACTTTAGAAATGCTGAGCCCCATAGTTAATAAATTTTCAGCCATTTCCAATCTCATTTCTTCCTTCCCTTCTAACAACCCTTCTAACCTCCCTTCTAACTTCCCTTCTAATCTACCCTCTTCCCTGATTTCATCCATAATAGCGCACATTTCTGCCACTCCCTTCTCATCTTCCTTAAAATAGCGTTTCCTCTTTGATGTGACTGGAAACAATTCATCATCATAAGCATTACTTTCCGCAAAGACAGTCATAAGCTTTGAGGTATTTGAACCATCTTTGTTAGCAGCATTTACATAGATTTCCTGCAGACCGTTTTCTACAATAGTGCCCGTCTCCCGAATAATCCGGTCTATATGATAAACGGTTTTGTCTTCCTTAAAAAAATCTGACTTCGATATGTAAATAATACATATATCCGGTATGTCTTGAAATTTAGAACCTGTGTCAGTGATATTTGCCGTAATACAGGAAGCGTGGTAGCGGACTCTTTTCTGATGGTCAACATCATTTCCCTTTTGTACCTCTACATTGATAATCCTGCCAGTGCCGGATTTGCACAGGATATCCAAAATAACAGAGCGTCCCTGCAGGTTTTTGATGGTATGTTGCGTATGGCTTTCAAGTACTATCAAAGTATCATCTTCCAAAATGGTCCGGATGACTTCCTGGCAAAACAGGATATCTTCCGCCATCTTCTTTAAAAAATCATCATCTATAGGATTTAAAAGCTTTGTCTTTTGGGCATAGGTCTGACTGTTCATCTGCTGCAGTTCTCCTTTTTCTGTCTGAAATGAAATGTAGTGATTTGCCAGAGCAGAAAAAGAGATAACAGATAGGTCTTTCTAATCATAGTATATGAAATGCGTGTGGAATTTGCAAGACAAAAATGCACGCTATTGAAAAAAGATGCTAACTGTTTTGAGTTATCTGCTTCTCTGCTTTGATATTGAAGTGATTTAGAAAAATAGTACCCAAAATAGTGTAAAGGGTAATAAATCTTTTATAAAAATGCAATCATAGGCAATTCTCCGTTTGAAATGCTAAAAAGCTGAAAACATGACCGATACGGTCCTGAAATGGATTAAGTGAAGCATTGATGATTGGTCTATTCTGTGAATTGGTGTAGCTTGTCAGCGATTGCCTGTACAGTTTTTGGCGGAAGCCCGGTGGCTTGAATAATTTTAGAAATGCTGAATCCCATATTTAATAAATTTTCAGCCATTTCCAATCTCATTTCTTCCTTTCCTTCTAATCTACCTTCTAACTTACCCTCTTCTCTGATTTCATCCATAATAGCGCACATTTCTGCCACTCCCTTCTCATCTTCCTTAAAATAGCGTTTCCTCTTTGATGTGACTGGAAACAATTCATCATCATAAGCATTACTTTCCGCAAAGACAGTCATAAGCTTTGAGGTATTTGAACCATCTTTGTTAGCAGCATTTACATAGATTTCCTGTAAGCCGTTTTCTACAATAGTGCCAGTCTCCCGGATAATCCGGTCTATATGATAAACAGTCTTCCCTTCCCTGAAAAAATCTAATTTCGATATGTAAATAATACATAAATCCGGTATGTCTTGAAATTTAGAACCTGTGTCAGTGATATTAGCTGTAATGCAGGAAGCGTGGTAGCGGACTCTTTTCTGATGGTCAATACCGTTCCCTTTTTGTACCTCAACATTGATAATCCTACCCGTGCCGGATTTGCACAGGATATCCAAAATGACAGAGCGTCCCTGCAGGTTTTTGATGGTATGCTGCGTATGGCTCTCAAGTACTATCAAAGTATCATCTTCCAAAATGGTCCGGATGACTTCCTGGCAAAACAGGATATCTTCCGCCATCTTCTTTAAAAAATCATCATCTATAGGATTTAAAAGCTTTGTCTTTTGGGCATAGGTCTGACTGTTCATCTGCTGCAGTTCTCCTTTTTCTGTCTGAAATGTATTGATTTGCCAGAGCAGAAAAAGAGATAACAGGTAAGTCTTTATAATTATAGTATATGAAATGCGTGTGGAATTTGCAAGACAAAAATGCACGTTATTGAAAAAAGATACTAACTGTTTTGAGTTATCCGGTTCTCTGTTCTGATATTGAAGTGATTTTAGAAATCATAGTGTCAATAATAGCATGATAAGGTAATAAATCTTTTATAAAAACACCATCATAGGCAATCCTCCCTTTAAAATGATAAAAAGCAATAATAAAAAACTGAAAACATAACCGATATGGTCTTGAAATAGATTAAGTGAAGTAATGATAATTAATTTACTCTGTTGAACTTAAAACGAGTTTAACATAAGTAAGAAAGAGAAGCAAGGGTATTTGGAAAATTAAGTTTCTGAACAAGATGTATGTATTACACAAAAAAGAATCTCCGACTTTTCTATGATTGATGTTATGACTGTATCTTCTACGGTCAGACTGCTTGAGAAAAAAGGTTTGATTTATCGTTTGCCGCATAAGACAGATACAAGGGCCAATTCCATCTCTAATACTGAAGAAGGAAAAAGTTGCTTGAAACAAGCGGTTATAGATGTTGAAGGGGTCGACAAAACTTTTTTCTTTAGCAGCAATGAGGAAAATGCTCAATTTCAAAATATGTTGTCACACTTATTGAGTAAAAACTTGGAATGAACATAAACTGCCCAACGGGATATAAAAAACGTTGTTTTGGAGGCTGGCTAAATATGCGCCTAAACAGAACACAGTGGCTTGACGGCGGTTTTGAAATGGTGAATTTCAAACCGCCGTTTTCTTTTGAAAAATGAAAAGCGTGAACATCGGCGCGGTGAGTGCGGATGCGCTGGCGGCCTTTCTTATCCGGCAAAAGAGCGGGCTGTGACTGCTGTTGCGGCCTGCTCCCACTTCGAGACAAAATGTCCCGAGGCGTATCAATTGCCACTTGAACCAAAACATCACTCCATGCTAAAATATAGCAAAGTACTATATTCTGCCTTTTCGGCAGACTGCCATATTACAGTCATTTTAAAATAACAAAAACGTACAGAGTAAAGAGAAGAGGGAAAAAACATGGAGAGAAAATGCAGTGTCTGCGGTTCCCCCATGAGGCGTACATCGACAGATTATCGTTGCTCTTTCTGCACCAATATAGAATTGTTAGACGCAAAGACAATAAAATATGCAGGTAAGCCGGATGCAGATGGAAATACTTCCAGAACCCAGTCTGAAAGGCGGCAGCAGATTATAGAGATTGCTGTAAAAAGTGTCATTAGCCTTATCGTAGCAGTAATCGGTATTTTTATTGCACTAAGGCAGCAGGGGGATAGTGAGCAGATTACTTTCATGCCGGATATCATGGAGGAAGAAACTGCCAATTCAAATAACCAGATGGAAGCTGGGGAAGGACAGCTGCAGATTCAATCCAATGCCATGAAGCAGGCATTGGAGGATATGTTCCAAAAGCCCTTTGAGCATGTAACGGAGCAGGAAATCCAGACTGTACGTTATCTGGAAGTTAAATATGCCGATGCCGGAGACCATTGCTATACAATTTCCTACAGCTTTGAAGATTACAGGAACTATGGCTCAGATGGAAGGACACCGGAGACGTTTCCTTATAATGAGGAATTTTCAGAAACCATAAAGACTAAGACCTATATTGACGAGGATTCGTATGGCAGTTTAATCAATTGTGATGTGCAGTACTTTAGTGGTGTCGGCGGATTGTGTCTGAATGAATATTATTGGATAGACTTAGCCGCATTTACAAACTTAAGCTATGTAAATGCCGGCAACGGTCAGTTGGAGCAAGCGCTGAAAGCAGGAGTCTCAGCGGAAAATATCACTGCACTTAAGCTTAACGGTGAAGAAAACATTTCCTGTATCACAGAATTTACATCCTTAAAAGAACTTTGTCTGGACTGCTGTGAACCGGAAGTATTAGAAAGTATTGTGGAATGTCAGACTCTTGAAGAACTCTGGTGCATAGATATGCCGGAGGTCAATAATGACGATATCTTACGGTCTACTAACTTGAAAGCCGTATACCGTTATATTTCATCAGATGAGGGAAAGAATTATTAGAAGACAGGAGCGTTGAAATATGGGCAGAGAAGAAAGCTTTGACGAAGAAATGATAAAAGACATCATGAACCATTTAGACCGGGAAACCGCTCAGGGGACGGTGCGGATGAGCGTCAACATGGACCCGGAAAAAAAGGAAGAAAAAACAGTGTCCCATGAATGCTGCAGAATCTATGGAAAGAGTGCATCCGAAGTGGTGGACTTACTGGATGCCTATACCGATTTAAGTGCAGGGGAGCCGGATAGAACCGGTAAATAAATCAGTCTAACCTAAACATAAAAAAACAAACTTTATCACAGTTATTTCCCCCTAGGAGCAGGACATTGGTATGGGACGGCAGGGGTACCGGCAGGGCATATAGCAGTCTTCCGTGCCTTGGCAAAATCGCCGGTCCTTACGCACCGTTCTTTGGTGCGTTAGTACCGCTGCGTTTTTGCAGAGCGAAAGCGTGCACAGAAGACTGCTATATGCCCTGCCGATATTCCTGCCGTCCCATACCAATGTCCTGTTCCCAGGGGGAAATGAACTGCTTCAAAATCTATAAGCGGAGGAAAAACATATGTTTACAGCAGACCATTATGCCATAAGTGTAAAAAATTTAAAAGCCAGCATAGCATTTTATCAGGCATTGGAGTTTCAAATCATAAAAAGCTATGAGGCAGAGGACGGTTCCATGTCCATTGTCCATATGAAAAACGGGGAGTTCATCTTAGAGCTGTTTGCCTATAAGGAATTTAAGGACATTCCCAAATCAGCGCTTGCGTTGGACAGCGACCTTCCCGTTGCAGGTTCCAAGCATTTTGGATTATATGTAGAGGATTTGGAGGAAGCTGCCGGGTATTTGCTGGATAAAGGATTGATTCCAGCCATGCCGGACATAAAAACAGGAAGGCTTGGCAGGAGCTATTTCTTTCTGTCAGACCCTAACGGCATTTTAGTGGAAATCATACAAGGTGCAGGAAGATGAGGAGAAAAATACTCATAGTGGATGATGATGAAGATTTGGCAATGATAGCCGGCGACATGCTGGGGGACTATGGGTATGAAACAGCCTGTGTCCGTGACGGGGAAGCAGCTTATGAGCTTTTAAAATCGCGGAGCTTTGACTTGATATTATTGGATATTAACCTGCCTTATGAAACAGGCTTTTCGGTATGTAAGCAGCTAAGGGAGGTCTCTACGGTTCCCATTCTGTTTGCCAGTGCCAGAACAAGTGAGGATGACCGGATTACCGGCTTTGATGCCGGGGGAGATGATTACCTTCCAAAGCCCTATTCCCTTAAAGAACTGTTAGCCAGGGTTAACGCCCTGATGCGGCGGGCTTATGGCTTTTCACAGACAGAACAGCCTATTTCGGCAGGGGACATTCTGATTGATGTGGAAAAACGCATTGTTACAAAACAGGGAAAGGTTGTTTCCCTGTCCTTAAAGGAGTTTGACCTGCTTGTGTATATGGCGAAAAATAAAAACAAGCCATTATCCAAGGAGGAGCTTTTAAGGGCGGTTTGGGGCGTTTACAGCGAGGCGGAGCTTTCTACTGTGTCAGTGCATATCCGGTGGCTTCGGGAAAAGCTGGAAAGAGAGCCTTCAAAACCTGTTATGATAAAAACAGTATGGGGTGTGGGCTATAGTTTTCATGACGAATAAAGGCGGGAAAAGATGAAGAAAAAAGTCATATGGATTATAATGCTGTTTTTGATTTTTTATTTAGGCAGCGCAGCATTTCTTTATAACAGCATTATCAATCAGGCGCCGGATAAGAATTATGTAAAGGTGCAGATAAACGAGGTGAAGCAGCTGGGACTGGCAGCGGAGTTTGAGGATGAAAAGGCAAAAGAGAAATTTTTAAATGCAGCGGATTCCCTTATGCAAACAGCAGAGGGACTTTCGGACGAAGGGTATTATATACAAACAAAAAGAATATTTTTGGGAATGACAGTTCTCTGCTGTCTTTTTCTTTTGCTTCTTTTTCTTTATGTGTATTTCAAAGTAGTAAGACCTTTTGAACTGCTGGAAGGGTTTGCCGGGGAAATCGCAAAGGGAAATTTGGATATTTCCCTGCCCTATGAAAGAACCAACTATTTTGGAGAATTTACATGGGCTTTTGACCATATGAGGAAGGAAATCGTAAGGGCAAGAGCCTGTGAAAAGGAAGCCGTAGAAAATAATAAGACGGTAATTGCCACCTTATCCCATGATATCAAAACACCCATTGCTTCCATCCGCGCCTATGCGGAAGGGCTGGAAGCCAATATGGATTCCGGAACGGAAAGAAGGCAGCGATACATTTCCGTCATTATGAAAAAATGCGATGAAGTCACAAAGCTTACTAACGATATGTTCCTGCATTCCCTTGCGGATTTGGAAAAATTAAGGCTGGATGTGGAAACAATAGATGTAAGGCAGGCGCTTGCGGAATTTGTAAAGGAAATGAACGGGGACAAAGGAGATATTCATATTATGGGGGAAATCCCTGCTGTTTTTGTGGAAGGGGACCGGAAAAGACTGATACAGGTTTTTGGAAACATTATCGGAAACAGCAGAAAATATGGAAAGACGGGAAAGGGCAGCAAGGCAGGAACCATAGAAGTATCCGTAAGGGAGCGGGCTTCGGGAGAAAAAAACAGGGAAGCCGTTATCAGTTTTCTGGATTATGGCGAAGGAATTCCGGACGAGGATATGCCTTTTATATTTGATAAATTTTACCGTGGAAAAAATATAGGCACGGAAGAAGGAGCCGGACTTGGCCTATATATTGTGAAATACATTATGGAACAGATGGGTGGCAGCGTGGAAGCCGCCAATACAGGAGAAGGGCTTTTGGTGGCTCTGTATCTGAAAATCGTAACAGTTTAGGCAGCGGCTTTCCCCGCAGGAATCGGGATGGAGCCTTGACAGAACATGATTTCTTAAGGAGTCCTTATAAAAACGCCAGCGCTTAGCGA
>CAJUEX010000030.1 GCA_910585715.1 uncultured Lachnospiraceae bacterium | reverse complement strand
CTGGGGAAGTACACGGACGAGCTGCCAGACACGGACGAGCTGGACGGAAACAGCAAAACGGGCAGCGTAGAGGGACCAGACAGCAGGAAAAATAAAAAGGCATAAACAGTATGCAGTAGGGCGCTTGCGGGAAACCGTAGGCGCTTGTTATATAGAAAAGAGGTATAGCATGGGATTTTTTAAAAGGATAATAAATAAACTGATTTCAAAATTCAATCACAATGCGGGTGATGTTTCCAGAATTAAGTATATTGTCATTCATTATACGGGCGCACTGGGGGACGCAAAGGCAAACTGCAATTATTTTGCAGGCGGCAACCGCAACGCCTCTGCGCATTACTTTGTAGGGTATGACGGGGCAATCTGGCAGAGCGTAGAGGATAAAAATATAGCGTGGCACTGCGGCGCTAAGAGCTATAAGCACGCAGAGTGCCGAAATGCAAACAGTATCGGTATTGAAATGTGCGTAAAGAAGAAAGACACGGCGAGCATGGGCGCCACTGATAAAGATTGGTACTTTGAGGACGCAACGGTAGAGGCTGCGGCAGAGCTGACACGGTACTTAATGGATAAGTACAATGTGCCTGCGTCGCACGTCATAAGGCATTATGACGTTACGGGGAAGATTTGCCCAAACCCGTATGTATACAACACCACGGCGCATACATGGGACGAGTTTAAGCAGCTGATAAGCGGCGCTGCATCTGCTGGTAGCAGCCAGATAGATAGATTATACCGTGTGCGCAAGAGCTGGGAAGATGCAAAGAGCCAGATAGGGGCTTGTTCTTCTCTGGATAACGCAAAGAAAGCCTGCACGGACGGCTACACCGTGTACGACTGGAACGGCAGGGCGGTATACAGATATGCAGGCGGGCAGCAGGTAGTAGCACCGCAGGAAAAGCCGCAGGAGGCGGCAGACGTGCCGTTTAAGGTTAAAGTGGATATATTAGACCTTAATATAAGAACGGACGCAGGGACGGACTATGCAAAGACGGGAGAGAATACGGGCAAGGGCGTATTTACCATTGTGGAAGTGAAAGCGGGCAAAGGAAGTACGGCAGGCTGGGGCAGGCTGAAAAGCGGCGCAGGCTGGATAAGTCTTGACTATGCCACACGCTTAGCGTAAGAAGAATGAGGGCAGGCGGCTTACGGGCTGCTTACCCTCTTATTTTTTTGGTAAATTTTACGAAAAACGCATTGACAATATACCGAAAAAGGTATATAATTTAAGACATAGAAAGGAGAACAGTAAGAAACTATAAAGCGCAAGGCGCAGAAAGGAGAAACGGCAGATTGGGTAAAAAGAAACAAAAGAAAAAGCCTATCAAATGGCAAGAGCTGGCGGCAAATGCACTGATAGACTTAATCGTAGGGGCGGCACTAATCATAATAGACAAGCTATTAGGTTAGAGCCAAAGGCGGGCGAAAGCCCGCCGCCTACTAAGAATATAACACAAACCCAAAGCCGAGTAAAGGGTATGCTTTTGAAATTAGGTATTTTTTTGGTAGCCGCAGGGCTGGTAAAGCTGCTGGTAGCTCTGGTAATGAGAGCGAAAGAAAAGAGAGGTAAAGCATGAATTTAGGCGCAAATATCAAAAAAGTAAGAAAGAGCGCAGGCGTGACGCAGAAAGAACTTGCAGAACGCCTGCAAGTTTACCAGAAAGATATAAGCCGCTGGGAGAACAACGAGCTTACGCCGAGCGCATTAACTCTTGCAAAGATATGTAAAGAGCTTGGCGCATCTGCTGACGAGATTTTAGAAATAAAAAATACACGAAATGGCGAGGCTGGCTAAAATGAGAAAACGAATATTTGAGGTAATAGAACTGTCGGACGGAAACGACAAATTAAGCAGATTTTATGATGTGGTTATGATGTGCGCTATTGTAATTAGCCTTATTCCTTTGGCGTTCAAGGAAATAAATGCTTTATTTTTAGCAATAGACTATGTAACCGCTGGAATTTTTGTTATAGATTATCTGTTGCGTTTCATAACGGCAGATTATAAACTGAGAGTAGTACGGGAAAACAGAAAAACAAATACAAGTTCATGGAGGGGAGTAAAACTATTTGCTATTTATCCATTTACACCTATGGCTATCATTGACCTTTTGGCTATTCTTCCTACGTTCACTATTATAACGTCTGGATTTAAGATTTTAAAACTATTCAGATTGATACGCACATTTAGGGTATTTAAGATTTTTAGATATTCAAGAAGCATAATTGTAATTTCCAATGTGATTAAGAAACAAAAAGAACCACTTTTGGCGGTATGTGTACTGGCTGCTGCGTACATTGTTATATGTGCGTTGATTATATTTAATGTTGAGCCGGATACATTTGATAATTTCTTTTCTGCTATATATTGGGCTACGGTTAGCCTTACGACTATGGGATATGGGGATATATACCCAGTTTCCACTATTGGGCGTGTCGTGACTATGCTTTCATCATTTGTAGGGATTGCTATAGTAGCCCTGCCAGCAGGTATTATAACGGCTGGATATATGGACGAGATTAAAAAAGAATGAGCAGCAGTACAGATTAGGGGTATGCCGTAGACTTGTAAAAGAGTTTGCGGCTTTTCGTTGTATATAGGACTAAAGAGAGGTAGAAACAATGGCAAATAAAAAAGGCAGCCACCAGCTGACAAGGGCAGATAGGATAAAAATAGAGGCGCTGCTTAAAGAGGGCTTAAGCAAGGCGAAAATAGCAAAGCATCTGGGAGTACACCGCAGCACTATATATAATGAGCTGAAAAGGGGAGAATACGAACACCGTAATAGTGACTGGACGACGGAAATAAGATACAGCCCAGACATAGCACAGGAAAAGGCAGAGGAAAATTTAAAGGTAAGAGGCACACAGCTTAAAATAGGCAACGATATTGCATATGCAAATTACATAGAGGACAAGATAGTAAACGAGGATTACAGCCCAGCAGCAGTGCTGGGAGAGCTTAAGGCGCAGGGTAGAGAGGGGGAATTTAATACTACCGTCTGCGTGGCTACCCTTTACAGCTACATAGATAAGGGCGTTTTCCTTAAACTGACTAATAAGGATTTGCCAGTAAAGAAGAATAAAAAGCGGGGCTATAAGAAAGTACGCAAGCAGCAGGCACGGGCGGCAGCAGGCGACAGCATAGAAAAGCGCCCAGAAGAGATAGACCAGCGGGAAGAGTTCGGACACTGGGAAATGGATAGCGTGATAGGCAAGCGGGGAGTGTCTAAAAACGTGCTGCTGGTACTGACGGAAAGAAAGACACGGGACGAGATTATATTTAAGCTGCCAGACCATACAGACGAGGCGGTAGTAGCGGCGCTGGATAGATTAGAGCGCAGATACGGTGCGGATATGTTTAGACAGATATTTAAGACAATCACGGTAGACAATGGCAGCGAGTTTGCCGACGTGAACGGCTTAGAGCGTTCTATACTGGAAGAGGGGGAAAAGAGGACACATTTATATTACTGCCACCCGTATAGCAGCTGGGAGCGTGGCACGAATGAGGTAACTAATAAAATGGTACGGCGCAAAGTGCCAAAGGGGACAAACTTTGACGACAAGACCGACGAGGAAATAGAGAAAATAGAGGGCTGGATAAACGGATACCCACGCAGGATACATGGCTACCGTTCTGCTGGGGAGCTTTTCACAGAAGAGCTGGAAAAGCTGGCTTAATATCAGATACAGCGACTTTGAGAGGCTGGCAGCAGTGGCAGCCTTAAAACTGCGCCCATTCCAGCAAAAGGGAGTTTACAAGGCGGGCGCACTCTGGTATAGTAAGGGTAGCATATCTGCTGTATTTCATTCTGTATAGTTAAATTCTACAAAATACCCACTACCCAATTAGTAAATATGCCGAAACTGAAAAAATGTTCAAAAAAAGGTTGAAATTTTTACCACAAAAAGCGGAAAAGAGAAAAAAATTGCGCATTTGCCCATATAATGATATACTGATTATGCTTTGGGCATAATAGATTGAAGAATTTGACTGCACAAATGAGGCAATGGGAATAAAGGTGATACAATGAAGAAAAGGTATTTTTTGCTGGCTGTCTTGCTTCTGGTTTTTCTTGGCTGGGGTGTTTTAATAGTAAAGGATAAAAATATTTCAGAGCCAACTGGAAGAAACAGGCAGGAAACCTGGTTTGAGAATTATAAAGTGATTTCTCATGCTCTCGGTGGCATTGATGGAAAGGATTATACAAATTCTTTTGAAGCGTTGGAATATTCCTATGAAAAGGGACAAAGAGTATTGGAAGCAGATTTTCTTTTTACATCGGATGATGTTCTGGTATTGCGTCATTACTGGAAGGATGATTTGGGACAGGAAAATTCCGACGGAAGTGCCCCCACACTGGAGGAATTTAAGAATACACCTATTTATTCAGCCTATACGCCTGTGATGGCAGAGGAATTAGTCCGATATATGTCTTCGCACAAGGATTTATACCTTGTGACAGATGTAAAGCATAAATTGAAATCCACCACCTTTGAAGATGCTATCAAGGAGTTTGTGAAAATAGCCGGAAAAACAGACCCGTCTATATTAGAACGGGTAATTGTCCAAATCTATTGTGAAGAAGATTATGCCAAAATGGAAAAGATTTATCCGTTTGAAAGCTATATATTTACATTATACAAATTGCCAAAAGAATATAAGGACCAATATGGAAAGATAGCTGAATTTTGCAAGAAGGCCGGAATTTCGGTAGTAACCATGCCTGCAAAATGGATTAAGGACAAGTCTGACATTGAAGAACTGACAGAAAATGATATTAAGGTATATGTCCATACAGTAAATGAACAGGAAGAGGCGGTAAAAATGCTTGGGTATGGAGTAAATGGTATTTATTCGGATTATTTATATGAAAGTGATTTGGCGGATATGGAGGAATAATTGTGGGATTGACCAAGAATCAGGAAAAAATAGTTTCTGTTTTCATAAAGCTCATAATTGTAACGACTATTTTCTTCCCCATTAGAGACCAATATATAAAAAAAGGCATTTATTTTACAACCTTTGCACTTCCTGCATTTGTGACCTGGGGGCTGATTTTTTTTCTGGGGTCTGCAGGAAAAGCGGAAAAGGAAAAGTCTAAATTTATGTGGATTTATATGGGAGTACTGGCGCTTTATCTGGGAACGGCTCTTTTTTTTGATTTCTTTTACCATCATTATTATTGGGAGCTGTTTCATAAGACAGCGGCATTTTTACTGATTCCGCTTTTGTGGTACATGCTTCCGGCAGGATTTTTTGAGAGAAATAAAGTACTTTCTTTCCTGCTTGCTACAATTGTCATATCCTGTATTATCAGTATCGTTTTGTATTATGCCGGAATAGACAGGGTGCTGTTTGATAAGGCATCGCTTATACCCAGAATCATACATCATGGGGAGGCTACTACTTACCCGGACAAGCGACTGACATTTACTTATCCCCATAAAAGTGAATATGGCGTATTTTTAGTGCTATACAGCGCTTTATGCCTGAAATTTAAAGATATGTTCAAAAAAAAGCTTTTGTTTTTCGGCGCTGTTTTTACGGTGCTGTTTACGGCATATCTGACCAATTCTGTTGCCACCCTTGCATGTGTGGCGGTGGTGTTTGCGGGATATGCCTTATGGAAGCTCCCGTGGAAGAGGCTGCACGTGATTTATAAAATTGCCCTTGGAGGAATCAGCTTATTGTTGTTTGGAGTCATGGGGGCATATGGATATCAATATGTGGCAGCTAAAAGGGACCTGGCCAGCATGGGCTCAAGATTTCCAATCTGGAAGGCCAGCATAGCCGCAATTCTGGCCAATCCCGCCGGAATCGGCATGGAGTTTAATAAGCTGGCGATTTGGAATGAGGCAAAAAACTGTCATAATGTATTTCTTGTAGAGATGCTTTGGCATTCCATACCGGTAGGAATATTGCTCATTGTGCTGTTTCTTGTTATGCTGGCAAAAGGCTTTTGGAAGTATGGTGCCTTTTCGGCAGCTACATGGATTGGGCTTCTTGGAATGCTGTGCATTGATTACTCCATGAAGGATTTTAATCTGCCTATGCTGATGCTTTGTCTGTTTCTTTTGTTTTTTATGAGGGAAGAGAAGGGAATTGTACAATCCGGGGGTTAATGCTATACTATGCAGTGCATATTTATAAAATCTGTTGTATGATATAGAAGTAAGGGTTTGGGAGGAAATGAAATGCAGCAAATCCATAGAAAAAGCAAATTGATAGAGACCTATTGTGTGCTTGTAATTGATTTTGCAAGCATTGTGATTTCTTATCTGCTTGCCATGTTCATTCGATTTGGCACTATCCGCAATGCGGACAGATTATCCCTGCACTATAATGTGTGTATGTATATGATGCTTTTCTGCCTTTTGTACAGTGTATTGATTGACTGGAACCGGCACTTTTTCGGAAGAGGATATTACACGGAATTTGTAGCAGTTTTAAAATATGACATTACAATGTCGATTGCCATAGGCTGTTTGCTGTTCCTGACAAAAGATGCCGAAAATCTATCCCGACTGACTTTTGGCTATTTCGGCGTTTTTAATTTGATATTCACTTACCTGTTTCATATTGCTTTTAAGAGATACATGGTAAGTTATTATAAAAGAAGTAATGCCAGCGATAAGATTATGGTAGTTACCGATTCTGAATATGCAGAAAAGGTATTAAAGCGAATCAAAAAGGAAAAAGCATGGAACTATGAAATTACTTCGCTCGCAATTGTGGACAGGAATATGGTGGGTGAGGAAATCATGGGAATTCCTGTAGTGGCAGATAAGGAAAACCTTTATGAAATATCCGTGCAGACTACTTTGGACGAGGTGTTTCTTTTCCTGCCCAATATGGTCACTCAGGAAGCCAAGCAGATAATTATTGATTTTGAAAGCATGGGCATAGTCTGCCACTATAGCGTGGATGCGCTGGATCTTGATATGAAAGGGAAAAGCGTGGGAAACTTTGCCGGCTATGCGGTTATTACCTTTGCGCTGCAATATATGGATTACAGGCGGCTGTTTGTAAAGCGGGCTATGGATATTCTGGGAGGCATGATAGGGATTTTAGTGGTTGCGCTGCTTATGCCCTTTGTAGCCCTTGCAATTAAATTAAATTCCAAAGGTCCCGTATTCTTTGCCCAGACCAGAATAGGGAAAAATGGCAGAAGATTCAAGATATACAAATTTCGTTCCATGTATATCGATGCAGAGGAACGGAAAAAAGAGCTGGAAGCTCGAAATGAAATGCAGGGGCTTATGTTTAAAATGGATAATGACCCGAGGATAACCCCGGTTGGGAAATTTTTAAGGAAAACAAGCATTGACGAGCTACCACAGTTTTTTAATGTGCTGAAAGGCGATATGAGCTTGGTAGGCACACGCCCCCCCACAGAAGATGAATTTGAACAGTACAATATGCATTACCGCAGAAGGCTCAGCATTACGCCGGGCATTACAGGAATGTGGCAGGTAAAGGGCAGAGGGAAGACTATTGATTTTGATGAGGTTGTAAAGATGGACCTGGAATACATTGATAACTGGTCCTTAAGCCTTGATATCAAAATCCTGTTCCAGACAGTGTTCGTTGTTTTATTTGGCGTAGGAGCTAAATAGAACACTTCGGGCAGGGCAAAGAGGAGAAGCGGCATGGGAGAAAATACAAAGGGAAAAGAAGAAATTCTAAGGTTTCTGTTTACATCAGACGGCTTTTCCATTGATGACAGAAAAGAGGCGGAGGATGAGAAGGCGCTGTACTGGAAGGAGCAATTTGAAAAAGAGCGCTTTTATGCCTTATACCGGCTTGGATTTGTGGAAAAGCCGAAAGTATTTGATGCAGCGGGAAGCTTTTTGTACCAGCTGTCAGAACAGTTTTTTCATTTGCTGACCAGCCAGCCGGATATTGAGCTCACAAGGGAAGCTGCCTGCGTGGAACCGGATGAGGAAGCTATGAGGGTTTTATTGAATTCCGTGCCATTTACGCTTGGCTCTGAATATGTGACGGAGCAATGGATACAGAAGCTTTTTAAGAGGCTGAACATGATTTTTGCCCGTGAAATTGGCGGATATGAAGGTACAGTAGCATTGTATCTGACAGAAAAAAGCCAGCGGCTGCGGGTACCGGAGCGCATTTTTTTTCATCTGGTGGAAAGCGGCGATACGGCATTTCCGTTTGCTTTTCTTGCCACCTATGCCACGAAGGATGAAGATGGAAAGGTTCGCCATGTTCCGCTGCAGTATGCTTTGGAAGAGTATCAGAAGGACAGGCATAAGCTGTTAGCGCTTTTGTCCTGTTTGAATAAAGCAGCGGAGGTCTCAGCGCTGATTGGGGAATTTGTGGAACGGGGAGAAATGTTTCATCCTCTGCGTCTGACTGCGGAGGAGGCATTTCAAATCTTAAAGGATGTGCCGGCAATTGAAGAAACGGGAATTATCTGCCGTATTCCAAACTGGTGGAAAAAGAAAGCATATGGCATATCCATGTCCGTGGCTTTGGGAGAGGAAAAGCCCGCTTTTGTAGGGATGGATACGATTCTGACCATGTGTCCCGCACTTTCGGTGGGAGGGGTGCCGTTATCAAAAGAGGAAGTGGAAAACCTGCTTAAACAGACGGAAGGGCTGGCATTTCTTAAGGGAAAATGGGTTGAAGTGGATCATGACAGGCTGAAAAAGCTTTTGGCTGATATGGAAGAGTATCAGGGTGAACTGACTCTGATGGAAGCCCTGCGGATGGAGCTGAAAAGTGAGAATGAAAAGCAGAATGCAGATGTGGGCCCGATTTTGACCAATGGCAAATGGCTGAATGGTCTTTTGCATGATTTGAAGGCTCCCGATAGCATCAGGACTGCGGCGGTTCCCAAAAGCTTTCTGGCTGCTTTAAGACCTTACCAGAAGACCGGATATACATGGCTTAATTATATGAGCCGGCTTGGATTTGGGGCATGTCTTGCAGACGATATGGGACTTGGCAAAACCATACAGGTGCTGGCATTTTTGGAAAAGCTGCGAAAGACGAAGAAGGATGCAAAAGCGCTGTTGATTGTTCCAGCTTCATTAGTGGGAAACTGGCAAAAAGAAAGCGGGAAATTTGCACCTGAAATGACGGTACATATTCTGCACGGAAAAAGTGCACAGGCGCATAGTGATGAGATGAAAGACAGCAGGGCATTCTTAACGATTACCACCTATGGCATGACAGCCAGAATCCCGGCACTTGAGAACATCATATGGGATGCATTGATACTGGATGAGGCGCAGGCTATCAAGAACCCGGTTACCAGGCAGACAAGGCAGATAAAAAAATTAAAAAGCCTTACTAAAATTGCCATGACAGGTACTCCCATTGAAAATGATCTGACAAATTTATGGTCTTTATTTGATTTTCTGAACAAAGGACTGCTTGGCAGCTCGGCAGAATTTCATGATTACTGTAAAGGGCTTGCGCAGCACCCGGAAGGATATGCAAAGCTGAAATCCATGATAGCGCCATTTATGCTGCGCCGTGTTAAAACAGATAAAAGCATAATTTCAGACCTTCCGGAGAAACTGGAACAGGTGGATTATGTAAATATTTCCAAAAAGCAGGCAGTTCTTTATCGGAGATATGTCACGGAGCTTTCTAAGAAGCTGGAAGAGGTTTCCGGTATGGAAAGGAGAGGGCTGGTACTGGCGTCTCTGACCAAATTAAAGCAGATATGCAACCATCCGGACCAGTACATGGGGCAGCAGAGCTATCTGGCAAAGGACAGTGGAAAATTTGAAATGCTGCGTGAGATTTGTGAAACGATTTATGAAAAAAGAGAGCGGGTGCTGGTGTTTACCCAGTTTAAGGAAATAACCGGTTTTCTGGATGATTATCTGGCGGAAATTTTCCATACCAGAGGATTTGTGCTCCATGGCGGAACGCCTGCTGCAAAAAGAAGCCGGATTGTGGAAACATTTCAGGGAGAAAAATATGTTCCTTATATTGTCCTTTCCGTAAAGGCGGGCGGAACCGGGCTGAATCTTACTCAGGCAAGCCATGTAATCCATTTTGACCGATGGTGGAATCCGGCAGTTGAGAATCAGGCCACGGACAGGGCTTACCGTATAGGGCAGAAAAATAACGTTATGGTTCATAAGCTGGTATGCAGGGGAACAATAGAAGAAAAGATAGATGAAATGATTAACTCCAAAAAGGAACTGGCGGAAAATGTGATTGGTTCCGGCGGAGAGAACTGGATTACGGAAATGAGCAACGAGGAACTGGTGTCGATTTTAAAATTGGATTGATGATGAAAGAGTTTCGGGCAATCAGGAAGGAACGGGAAGAAATGGGAAGATATTGGAATGATTTTACCAATTACAGCCAGCCTGATACGGGAAAGCTTCAGGGAAATGCCAAAGCTACGGCAAGGCGGGAGAAGGCAAAGGGAAAGACATTGGAGCCTGTTGTCATAAAGGGAAGAAAAATTGTGAACAGCTGGTGGGGACAGGCATGGTGCAATAACCTGGAGAGATATGCTGACTTTGAAAGCCGGCTGGAGCGGGGCAAGAGATATGTCAGGACAGGAGCAGTGGTGGATTTAAAGATTCAGAAGGGAAAAGTGACGGCAAGGGTACAGGGAAGGCGAAAGGCTCCGTATAAGGTGGAGGTACGCATCAGTCCCCTTTCCGAAGAGCGCTGCCAGTTTGCCATCAGGAAATGTGCGAAGAAGATAGAAAATCTGGAATTACTTCTGCAGGGAGATTTCCCGGAAGAATTAAAGGAGCTCTTTCAGGGGGAAGAGGGATTGTTTCCCACACCGAAGGAAATAAGCTTTAGCTGCAGCTGCCCGGACTGGGCATTGATGTGCAAGCATGTGGCAGCCGTTCTTTACGGAATCGGCGCCAGATTTGACGAAAATCCATTGCTCTTTTTTGAACTAAGGGGAATTGATGTAGAGAGATTTATTGACGTGACTCTGGGAAGCAGGGTGGAGGCTATGCTGCAAAATGCCGATTGTGCCAGCGAGCGGATTATCCGGCAGGATAACTGGGAAGACTTGTTTGGGGTGCTGTAGTAGATATAAAAGAAGTCATAATTGATAATGCTGTATGATATGTGTATAATAATATAAAAAATCAAGAGGTAAAAGGATGTTAAAAAGATTCAGTGTTGAAAACTTCAAAGGATTCAAGGATAAAATCACCTTTGAACTGGGGAATACATTCGACTATGAGTTTAATCAAAAAGTTGTTTCCGGACAAAGAGTTACAAAAGGTATTCTTTATGGGATTAATGGCAGCGGAAAATCCAATCTGGGACTGGCAATTTTTGATTTAATCTGCCATTTGACGGATAAACAAAAGCTCCTTAACAAGTATGATTATTATTTGAATATGAATAGTGGTAAGTCCTTTGCTGAGTTTGAATATATATTTGAATTTCAAGGTGAAGAACTTTGCTATAAGTACAGAAAATCAGCAGTATCGGAGTTAATATATGAAAGTCTTTCTATTGCCGGCAAGGAAGTGATTTGCTTTGATTTTGTCAGAAATGAAGGATTCACACGCCTTCCCGGGACAGAGACGTTGAATCATACAATCGAAAATAGCAGTCCTATTTCAAGAGTAAAATATGTAAGCAGTAATACAATATTGCCGGATACAAAAGAAAATGCTGTATTCAAAAGTTTTATAGACTATATTAATAGAATGCTTCTTTTTTATTCATTAGACCAAAGAGGATATGAAGGATTCCGTACCGGGGGAGAAAGCATTGCGGAAGGGATAATCAATAGCGGACATCTTTCCGATTTCCAGCAATTCCTTGAAGAAAATGAAATAGTATATGATTTATATGCTGTAGAAGTGGATGGAAAGAAATCCATATATTGTCATTTTGAATATCAAGAAGCAGACTTTTTTAAGATTGCATCTACCGGAACCAGGTCACTGGCATTGTTCTATTACTGGTATATAAAGATGGAGCAGGCTTCTTTGGTATATATTGATGAATTTGATGCATTTTATCACTTTGAATTATCTAACAACATAGTATCCAGACTGAGTACAATAGAAAATGTCCAGATTTTTACTACAACACATAACACGGATCTTATGAGTAATGATATTTTAAGGCCTGATTGCTATTTCATCATTAAAGATAATAAAATTTATTCTATTGCGGACTCCACAGAGAAAGAGCTGAGGAAGGCTCATAATTTGCAGAAAATGTATAAGGCGGGTGCATTTGATGAAAAATAAAAACTATAAGGCATTTATAGTTGAAGGACAGGCCAGAGAACCGCAGATTATAGAAAATCTGCAACAAGTATATTTTAGAAATAGTAATTTTAAAATCATTACGCTTCCTGCCGGATTAAATATTTATATGCTTTGGAAAAAAATGGAAAAGGATGATTTTGAAACGGGTATTATAGAGGTTTTGAGGGAAGACAGTAAAGAGTTAGAAAAATTGTTAGCAGGCTTAACCAGAGATGACTTTTCGGAAATATTTCTTTTCTTTGATTATGATGCGCATCAGGATAATTTACCGGATGCTGTTAATGGGGATGCCGTTTTGGTAAAAATGCTTGCTAATTTTGAAAACGAGACAGAAAACGGAAAGCTTTATATCAGTTATCCGATGGTAGAGGCGTTAAGAGATTTTGAACATGGTATTTGCGGGAATGATAGAAACTGCTGCTGTGACGTTGACGCATTTGTAAATTATAAGCATATATCATCAAAACATGCCGAATATCCGGATTTTAGAAAATATACGTTTGAAATTTGGAGGGAAGCCCTTAATGTGTTTGCAATGAGAATATCATGCTTTTATAACAAAGATGATATTTTCAGATATGATGATTATAAGACAAAAGTCAGTCCCGGTGAATTATACCTAAGGCAAAGGGAATACATATTGAAGGAAAAGATATTTATTCTCAGCGCTTTTCCAGAGTTTTTGTTGGATTATTTTTCAATCAGATTTTGGAATGCATGTATAAGATGTTCCAAACGCCAGACAGCAGGGTGCAGTAAGGCAGTTTAAAAATGTATACAACATGCAAATATATAATAGAAGGATGCAATCATGACAAAGTTAGTAAAGGAAACAAAAAATAAAGTAGCAGATGAAAAGGATACCATTACCCTTTTGCTGGAATATATGGTGACTCTTTTTTCACTTGTACTGGTAATCTTCCTGCCGGTTTATTTAAAGGAAGGATTTTATAAAATAGGAGATGTGAAATATACTTTATATGCCAATGTCACAAAGCTGGCGCTGCCTGTTTTGATGGGTATGGTAGTCTTTTATTTCATATGCAATTTTAGGAAGTGGAATGTGCAGAGATTGTTGAAAAATCTTTCTGTATTGGATTATATGGTGATTGCTTACATGCTCTTTGTTCTGCTTTCCTCTGCGCTCAGCGATTATCACGATAAAATATGGGCAGGATATTCCGGCTGGTTCATGGGCCTGTATTCTCAAATCAGCTTTGTATGCATTTATTTTCTGCTGTCCAGATATGCACAGAATGCCAAAGCCATTTTGTTTTGCCTTTGTGCAACGGCGGGCTATGCATACCTGCTGGGAATATTGAACCGTTTTTTAATTGACCCTTTAGGCGTATATGAGGGGCTGGAGGAGTTTTACAAGCTGCAGTTTTTATCCACCATGGGGCAGGCAAGCTGGTATTCAGCTTTTGTCTGTACGGTGCTTCCCGTCGGACTGTATTTTTTCTGGGATAGCAGGAAATTGTGGGTTCGTATTGTAAGCGGTATTTTTTCCTTTTTGGGATTTTCCACACTGGTAACACAAAACAGTGACAGCGCTTACATAGCATTATTATGTTTTATGGGGGTGTTTTTCTGGTTTTCTGTGGGGGATATCTGGCATTTGCAGAGATTTTTCCAACTGGCAGTCCTGTTTTTTGCTTCTGCCAAGGTGATATATGTGGGGACCGTAGTCCGTCCTCAGAATATGATAGGTAATCTTGATACGTTGAGTCAGTTTTTGATTAATAGTAATGTTACATGGGGATTGCTGGCTGTCTGTGCAATTCTTTGGATTGGATTGCTGTTTTTGGGAAAGAAAGAGATTTATAATGCCAGAATTATGAGAGGAATTAGAAATTTACTTTACAGCATGGGAGGTATATTGGCTGTTCTGGCTATAGTATGTCTTGTGCTTAGTGCAAAAGGAATGCTGCCTGAAACCATATCCGCATTTGCAGATAAGATTCCTTACCTGACCTGGACAGACAGGTGGGGGAATGGGAGAGGGTTTACCTGGAGATTTACCGGCAGTATGTTTCAGGAGATGGACATTTGGAAAAAGCTGTTTGGGGTAGGACCGGAATGCTATTCCTATTATGGCTATGAGTTTGCAGCAGCTGATTTAAATGCCGTATGGGGAAACAATGTATTGACCAATGCCCATAATGAATGGTTTACTGCGGTAATAAACTATGGAATCATAGGCGGCATTGCATATTTGGGGATTTTTGTTTCTGCAACAGCCAGATTTGCAGGAAAAGCTGCTAAGAATCCTATTGTTATCGGGGTGATAGCATGTGTTCTTTCTTATGTGGGACATAATGTGTTTTGCTATCAGACAGTGCTCTGTACTCCGTTTATCTTTCTGCTTATGGGGATTGGGGAATGGTATGCGAGAAAGAATTGAAAGGAAACTGTTTATCACAGGTGGAGAGCCATCGATTAAGGGTTGACAAAGCAGATGATTTGTTTTTAATATATATGTAAGCGATAAGTTGCAAACTATAAGGTTATTTTATGAAACATGGGTAAATACTATTGGAAGAGAATAAAATAGAGAATCGGGATAGATTAGAAAGGATTTTCCTGGAATATTTTAAACTATTCGAGATGCCGAAAGGGGCACGTCCGGAAAGGATATTGGTTTATCGGGCATGTAAGTCCGGACTGTGTGATAAAGTATCATTTACCCCCACCTTTGAGGAAAAGGGATGCAGGCACGGTGCTGACGAAATGGTCAGCGGAATGCAAAGATTTACAAAGCCTTTGGGGCCCGTTGCAGGAATAATAAAGAAACATAGTGGTGATATTTAAATAATAAAAAGGACTTTGTCAGTCCTTTTTATTATTATTTCACCTTTCAGGGCATTGAAACAGCGGGCTTGTAAAAATAATTTACCCATTGTATAATAAGAAGATAATTTACAAAATATGGAAGGAAAGCTGAATAGATGGAAAAAAACATTGCAGAAAGAGAAATTAATCTAATAGATATGTTTTGGGCAGTATGCCGGAAATGGAGGCAAATGGTCTTATGGGCTGTGATATTTGCGGTTCTGGCAGGAGGGGTCAGTTATTTAAAGAGTGCAAAGGCCGCAAGGCAGCCAAAGGAAGAAATTGCATTAGAGGATTTGGAATTGGATGAAGATTCCATGGAGAATGTGAATGCCTACTTGGAATACAAGCAAATGTACGGGGAACAAATTTTATATAATGATAAGGCTTCTCTGATGCAGCTGGACGCAGGCGGTTTTTATCGGGGAGTAGTTACTTACTATGTGGACAACCATTATACAGTAGAATATCCTTTGATAAATAAGACCAATAATATCAACGCATTGATTGAAGCTTACAAGTCAGAGTTCAGGACAGAAGCGTTTACGGCCAGATTGCAGGAGCTGACAGGCAGCGATGAAAAGGAAATCTCATATGTACAGGAATTAATAGATTGTAACAGTAAGTATGGGGATATTATTCCCAATATGAATAATACAGGCGTTTTGACTGTTTTTGTCTATAGTGATTCTGAGGAGAGCTGCAAAGCCCTGACAGAGCTTGTGAAGGAAACTATGGAGGCTGGCAGAGCTTCCATAGCAGAGAAGATGGAAGCCCATGATATTACTTTGCTTGAAGATAATTGTGATTATATCGCAGACTCTGATTTATGGAAATATCAGCAGGAAAATATAAGCAAGCTGTCCACTTACAAGGCAAATATTGATAACATGGAAAATAAGATGACGGATGAAGAGCTTTCTTATGTGGATGCTTATGAAAAAGAGCAGATGCTTGAAAAGGAAGAACAGGAAGAGACAGAAGAAACACCGCAGATTACTATCAGCAAAAAGCTTGTTGTAGTTGGATTTATAGGAGGCGGCGTACTGGTATTTGGCATATGGGCGCTTTTCTATTTATTAAACAGGACACTTCGTCTGGAGGATGATTTTGAAAGAATTTATGATGTGAAGCTGTTAGGAAATGTGGTCATAAAAAATGAGACGAAAAAGAAATGGTTTGGTTTTATAGACAGCTTTATTGAAAGGATGCGCCATCTGAACAGGCGGTATTTTACGGAAGAAGAGGCAGTTCCCATGGTGGCGGCAGGCATTAAGATAGGCGCAGGCAAATTAAATGCTTCCAGGGTATATATAACCGGAGCAGCTTTCGGAAATGAAGAGAAACAATTAATAGAACAATTGAAGAAGGAATTGAAAAAGACGGATGTAGAGCTTATAGCAGGAAAGCCGATTTTGTATGATGCGGAAGCTTTAGAGCAGTCAGCTGAGATTGGTTATGTAGTGTTAGTGGAACGTGCAGGCGTATCTCTTTATGGTGAAGTGGCACAGGAGATTGAGGTCTGTGCACATCAGGGAACGAAGGTGCTTGGCGCTGTGGTAGTAGCATAAAATCAAGCAGTTTGGGGATAGATGATATTAGAATCCACAGCTTGAAGCAGCCGGAAGAGGTTTAAGGAGAACGTGAAATGAAAGTTTGTTTAGTAGGTTCCTCAGGAGGGCATTTAACCCATTTATATATGCTTAAGCCTTTTTGGAAAAATAAAGAGCGTTTCTGGGTCACTTTTGATAAAGAGGACGCCAGAAGCCTGTTGAAGGATGAGAGGATGTATCCTTGTTATTATCCGACCAACAGAAGCCTGAAGGCGCTTATTATTAATACGGGACGTGCCTGGAAGATACTGAGAAAGGAAAAACCTGATTTGATTGTTTCATCCGGTGCAGCAGCAGCAGTGCCTTTCTTTTATCTTGGAAAGCTTTTCGGGGCAAAGACCATTTATATCGAAGTGTTTGACCGTATTGACAAGCCTACCATCACAGGGAAAATGGTCTATCCCGTAGCAGACAGGTTTATTGTCCAGTGGGAAGAAATGAAAGCTGTCTATCCGAAGGCAGTGAATCTGGGAAGTATATTTTAATCAGGAGCAATGAGTGAAATGATTTTTGTAACCGTAGGGACTCATGAACAGCAATTTAACCGTTTGCTGGAATATGTGGATAAGCTAAAGGCAAAAGGTATTATTGAAGATGAAGTTGTGATGCAGACCGGATTCAGCACATACCAGCCTGTAAATTGTAAATGGAGCAGGCTGCTTTCCTATCAGGATATGCAGAAAAATATAGCTGCTGCCAGAATCGTTATTACCCATGGGGGGCCCTCCAGCTTTGTAGCGCCCCTGCAAATGGGAAAAATTCCGATTGTGGTTCCAAGACAAAAACAGTTTGGAGAGCATGTAAACGACCATCAGGCGGATTTTTGCAGGGCGGTAAAAGAACGTCAGCAGAATATTCTTCTTGTGGAGAAAATTGCAGAACTGGAAGATATGATTGTAAATTATGAAAAGATAATAGACAAAATGCCGGTTAAGCAGCAAAGCAATAACAAAAGATTTAATGAAGAATTTGAAAGCATAGTGAATGGATTGTCTGGGACGGCAGTTTCAAAAAAATGATGGCGGAGGCATAAAATGAAGGTATTGGTTACAGGAGCAAATGGATATTTAGGCAGCGGAGTGATAAATTGCCTTGTGAGGGATAACGTGCAGGTGGTTGCAACTGATTTTTCAGGAGAAAACGTAAATGAGAAAGCAGAGTTCATTCAGGCAGATTTGTTTGAAGTAGATGACCCTGCTGCCTTTTTTGGTAAGCCGGATGTATTGCTCCATATGGCATGGAGGGATGGATTCGTCCATAATTCGGAGAGTCATATAGGTGATTTGCCCAGGCATGTAGCATTTATCCAAAAGATGATGAAGGGTGGAATCCAAAAAATTGCAGTAATGGGAAGCATGCATGAAATCGGATTTTTCGAGGGCTGCATAACGGAACATACGCCATGCTGGCCCCAAAGCAATTATGGAATTGCAAAAAACGCATTGAGAAGTGAAACCCAGCTCTTGGCGGCACAGAATAACGTGATATTTCAATGGCTGCGGGGCTATTATATTGTTGGGAATACAGAGCATGGCTGTTCTATTTTTTCCAAGATTACAGCGGCTGAGAAGGAAGGAAAAGAAACCTTTCCATTTACTATGGGACAAAACCAGTTTGATTTTCTGGAATACGATTTGTTCTGCGAGCAGGTGGCGGCAACAGTTGAACAGGATGAGGTTATCGGAATTGTAAATATCTGCTCCGGAAGGCCTGAGCGCCTTTGTGACAGGGTTGAACGTTTTATTTCAGATAATGGATATAAAATCAGGCTGAATTATGGGGAATTTCCGGACAGACCGTATGATTCTAAGGCAGTTTGGGGAGCAAGTGATAAAATTGCAGAAATCATGAGAAATAAGAAATAAACAGTAATCAGATAAAGTAAGGAAAGAAAAGATGGAGAAAATTTTATATATTACAGGAAGCTTTCCCAGATTAGGTGATGGAATTGGAGACGCTGCGGGTAAATTATATAGTTCCATGATTAAGGAGCAGGATTTATTGCTTATTACTTCGGACATTCCGGGCATTCGTAAGTATATAGAAGAAAACAAATACAAAGATGTTTTATTAGTACCAAATTGGAAATTGGGCACTGTGAGCCGGATTTTTAAGCAGATGAAAAAAAATGGAATCAGTAAAATCCTTATTGAATATGCCGGAAACGGATACAAAAAAGATGTTTCAATCAGCTTTTTGCCTTTTTTCATCAGAGTGCGGAATTTATTCAGCCGGAAGAAAACAGAGTGCCACTTAAGGCTTCATGAATATACCATGTGCAGGCCGGCAAGGAAGATATTTACATGGCCGTTAGTGCGGTTCTGCCATCATTTGGACACTCCTTCCTTTGTAGAGTATGAGCATTTAAAAAAGAAATTCGGAAATAAAGTGTCCAAGTCGGGAATCGGCTCTAATATCAATTGGACAGACAGTAAGAAGAAGCCTTCAGGGGGCAAAATAAATCTTGGATTTTTTGGCGGGATTTATCCCGGGAAAGGAATTGAGAACCTGTTGGAAATATGGAGCAGGCTGGAACAGAAATATCCGGAACGGTTTCAATATTATCTTTTGGGAGGCTTTCCCCGGAATCTTACAAGCGCCTTTGACGGTTATCAGGCAGAGATACAAAAGCTGATAAAGGAAAAGAAGCTGGATTCCAAGATTATTATTACGGGTTTTCTGCCCGAAGAAGAAATCGAACAGAAGCTGGATTTGATTGATATTGCAGTATTGCCGTATGAGGATGGTCTTACCCTGCGAAGAGGCAGTTTTCTGGCTTTTTTAGGCAGGAATGTAGCAGTTGTCACTGCCAGCGGGGACGCAGAGGCAGGGGAGCTGTTTAAAAATGCAGAGGGCGTAAGGATGTGTGCTGGTGAGCAGGAAATGATAGAAGCAATCCTTGCTTATAGTGAACAGGAGAAATACTATGCGGCAGGACTTAGCAACGGGCAGTTTAGAAAGTATTTTGACTGGGATAAGATAGCAAAGAAGGTTCTGGAGTTATTTGACTAGAGGAGTTTTTATTTATGAAAGATAAGATTGGTATTGTCATTGTAAATTATAATGGCGAAAAATATCAGAATGATGCATTGAAGACTATATATGAATCTTCTTATAACAACTTTGAAGTGATTATTGTAGACAGCGGCTCTAAGGATAATTCCATAGCATTGGCAAAAGAACTTTATCCTGATGTACATTATTTATTGCAGGAAGAAAATGTCGGTGTGGCAAAAGGAAACAATATAGGAATCCATTATGCCATAGAAGAGTTGAAAACAGATTATGTACTTTTATTAAATAACGATATCGAGCTGCATAAAGATACCATCCGTTATTTAATGGAAGCGGCAAATCCTGATACGATTGCGGTTCCTAAAATTTACTACTATGATCCAAAGGACATGCTTTGGTTTGCAGGCGGCGCCATGGTCTGGAAAAAAGGCGAGTCAGAGCACTGGGGGAATTTTGAGACAGACTGCGGACAGTACGATATGCAAAAAACCATAACCTATTCTCCCACATGCTGTATGCTCATACACAAGACGGTGTTTGAGCGGGTAGGATTTATTGATGAAACCGTATTTATGTATTTTGATGATACCGATTTCTGCGCAAGGGTAAATAAAGCGGGAATTACAATTTTATATGTGCCCAAGGCAGTCCTGTGGCATAAGGTAAGCAGCGCAGGAGGAGGCTCTGATTCTAAAGTTCAGGTTTATTACATGACAAGGAATAAGCTTTACTATATGAATAAACATAAAAGCGAGTTGAAATTTCCGGCAAGGATTTTTACTTATAGCAAGTTTCTGATAAAATATTTCATCTCTCCTTTTTATAAGAAAAATGACAGGTATATCATGAAAGCATGGAAGGATTATAGAAACGGGAAAATGGGGAGATGTGATAATCTATGAATAAGTTAGCTAAGTTTTTCAGGATGAATAAGTATGAGCGCAGGCTGTCTCTTTGCCGGAATACTTATTTCTGGCTGCACAAGAGGAAATTCAAGGCTATTGGAAAGAAATCCTATTTTTGGAATCCCATTTTTCTGTCCGGAACCCGATATATTGAGGTTGGGGAAAGAACGGGCATCTGGCCACATGCAAGGGTGGAAGTGATTGATGGCTGGGATGGACAAGTATCTCCGCCGGTTTTAAAATTTGGAAATAATGTGAATGTAGGTCAGGAGCTGCATATTGCATGCGCAGATTCAATTATTATTGAAGATGATGTACTAATCAGTTCAGGAGTATTTATTACAGACTTATCACATATTACTACTGACCCTGACAGAGCTGTCATAGAGCAGGGAATTACTACGAAGCCTGTGAAAATATGCAAGGGTGCATTTGTAGGAAAGGACTGTATCATTCTTCCTGGCGTTACATTGGGGCGGCATTGTGTAATCGGGGCAAATGCAGTGGTGACAAAAGATGTGGATGACTTTGCTACGGTGTGCGGTGTGCCGGCTTCTAAAACGCCATTAAGGGGATGAAGCGATTTTTGAGGATTAAATATATAGATTCATTAAAAGGAATATGCTGTCTTATAGTATGCGTGGGTCATATGGTTTCGGTTTTCTTTCCGGCAGTATATTTTGGAATGACGTATGAGATGCACTCCAGCCATGAAAAGCTTTTTTTTGAAACACCTTTAAATGTGCTGATAAATGGTCCGTCGGCATTGATGTGTTTTTTACTTTTAAGTGGTTTTGTCATTCCTCTGGGTTATTACAGTAAGGGGAAGGTAAAAATTTTGACGAATAGGGGGGGGGGTATATTCGCCTGATGCCCATGGTCCTAATCGGATGCTTGCTTGGCTGGGGTGTTATGAAGCTTAATGGGGTGTATCCATATCGGATTACGGACTTGACTTACTCGTCCAATTATTCTGAATGGTTCAACAATTTTGAAGCCGGAAGGCTGTTGTCTGGCGATGGACCTATAGCAGATGCTATGATAAATGCATTTATAAAGTCAGCCAGATATAATGCGCCATTAGGAACCATTAAATATATATGGCTAAATGGATTTTTATTGTTGTGTCTGACAAAATATCTTTCAAAATGGAAATATAGAGAAATTTTATATGCTATATTATTTGTGTATAGCTACTATTTAGGTTGTAAAGTACAATATGAACATTTCTATTTTGGGATTATGCTGTTGGGAATGTGGCTATGTGATTATTATTACAGCCCGTTTCATACATGGAAATTTAAAAAGTATAAGTATAAAGCGCTAATATTCGGGATAATTGCGCTTATTTTGATAGCGGTCCCCAAGGGAAGTCCTGCAGAGGGATTTTATCATTGGGTCTGTTATTTTAAAATAACCCATTACCTGTATTGGGCATTGGGATGGGGATGTCTGGTGATTGGAATTGAAAACAGCTGTTTTATCAGAAAAGTTATTGAGAGTAAATTATTTCAGAAACTGGGAGGAATTTCATTTGCCATTTTTGCCGTTCACTGGCCGGTTGTAATTTCCCTTAGCTGTTATCTTATGTTGGTTTTTATCCGTCATATTAGTTATACAAAAGCAGTATTAGCGTCAATGCTCATATCATTGATGGTAATTATTTTATTCTCATACCTGGTACAGTATGTAGTATATGAATATTTGTTTAAAATTGAGGGAAAGATTGTTGAAAGGTTGGAAAGTGACTGACATGATTAATTTCTGTACGCTTTATCCAAAGGGAAGGGAAGTAGAACTTTACAAGGATTCAGGGCAGATTCCATATACATTGGACAAACGGGAGGATGTATGTGCAAAACTGGTCTGCTGCCGTGCTTCATTGAAAGAAGCAGAAAAAGGTGGTTTTTCAGAAAAACAATTTAAGCAGATTTCCATGCTGTTGAATAATGAGACAGTTACCGGTTTAATATATATTTTCAAATATGGCAGGCAAGTGGACTGGTTTAATTTTTATCATGGCGGCAGGCATGCGTACTACTGGTCAAAGTTATATAAGTTCTTAAATCCAAAGGGAAAGGTATATTTAAAATTAGATTTGAATTATGATGGCTGCCGGCTCTTATCAGAAAATAAAAAGGAGCTTGAAATTTTTGAAAAGGCAGCAAAGGCTGCGGACATCGTTTCGGTGGAATCGGAGCAGATAAGAAAGTTGTGCAGGGAATTTACCGATGTGGATATGGCAGTAATCTGTAATGGATACGTGGATAATACCGATACAGAAGCCGCAGGCACTTTGGAAAGGGAAAACTGCTTTATTACAGTAGGCAGGCTTGGAACTTATGAAAAGGCTACAGACCTGCTGTTGGAGGCATTTGCGGAATCTGCAGCAGAGCATGATTGGAAGCTGAAGCTGGTGGGCAGTATTGAACCGGCATTTATGCAGCAAAAAGAAGCTTTTTATGAAAAGTATCCACGGCTTAAGGAGCGGGTCATATTTACAGGTCCTATTTCAGACAAGAAAAAATTGTATGAAATGTACTCATCAGCAAGGGTATTCGTACTGCCGTCGCGGTATGAGGGATTTCCGCTGGTGGGACCGGAGGCATTGCACTGTGGCTGTAGGATGATTTTATCTGATGCAGTGCCGCCTGTAAAGGAACTTACGAATAATAAAGAATATGGTGTTGTGGTAAAGACAAATGATGTGAGTTCACTGAAAGAAGCATTTGTCCAGGAAAGCAAAAGAGCTTATTCCGGTGAGGAAGTCCGCAATATCATTCAATATGCGGAAAAAACTTTGTCATGGGACAGGATATGTGCGCATTTATATGAGCTTATGGCTGAAAAGATGTGAAAGCTGTCCGGATAAGGAGTCATTGTGGAAATATTTTTAACGATTTTAATTATCATATTTATTTTATATATTATTTTTTGTATTTTAAATTTATCTGTATGCTTCTTATATTGCAGGGCAAAAAAGAAAAGAGGCATTGTGAAGCCGGAAAGCAAAAACGGAGAAGCCGGAAACGGACAGAAGCGCAAAGGCATTGTCTGGAAGATTAAGCAGCTTTTAAATGGATGGATTATGTATAGCATTGTCCGGGTGGGAAAGGTACCTTGTCAAAAATACCGCCTTTTTATGTTAAGGCATATTTATCAGATGTCCATCGGTAAGAATGTGGTCATATATGGCGGATGCCGTTTCAGGGCGCCATGGAACATTTCCATTGGAAAGGGAACCATTATTGGCGACGGATGTTCTTTGGATGGAAGAAACGGACTGGTTTTGGGAGAAAACGTAAATCTCAGCACGGATGTATATATATATACCGAGCAGCATGATATAAATGATCCGTATTTTGAAAGCGGAAACAGCGGCGGAAGCGTTTTGGTGGGAGACCGGGCATGGCTCAGTTCAAGAACCACGGTACTTCCGAAAGTACAGGTAGGAGAAGGCGCGGTACTTGCATCAGGGGCACTGGCTTCTAAAAGTCTGGAGGCATATGGAGTTTATGGAGGAGTGCCTGCAAAAAAAATCGGGGAACGTTCCCATGATTTAAGATATGAGTTTGATGGAAGTTTTCTGCCGTTTTATTAGCAGGGACTGTTACGGGAAATAGAGAGGGAATAACAAATGGGCAAGCATCTGTTTACGGTGAAGCAACGGGAAATAGGAGTGTATATAGCAATATTGCTGTATTGCGGGGGACTTTTTTTTAAAAGGGTAAATCTGCCCTTTGAGCAATTTTGGCTGAATAAAGTTATGACGCTTGGAGCATTGATTGCGGTAGCAAATATTTTACTGGACTCAAGCATGGAGGTCAGACAATGGATAATGTCCGCAGTGATCGGAGGATTGCTTTTGATAGATTCTCTTCCAACAGGAAACCATGAGCTTTTGTACCTGTTTTTTATTATATGGAGCTGCAGAAATGTAGAGAAGGATAAAATGATACGTTTTATTTTTGCTCTTGTTTTGTCAATGACAATAGCTGTAGCGCTGCTATGCAGCGTCGGCATTATAGAAAATGAACTGTTTGTGGTAGAAGAGACAAGGAGAAGATATAGTCTGGGCTATAGCGTATGGTCCATCTTACCGTTTCAGTATTTGGGATTATGCCTTATTTATCTTTACAATAAGCAGAAAAAAATATGGCTTGGTGAGGTATTGCTGCTCAATGTAATAGGCGCGGCAATTGGTATGCTGACAGATACAAAGTCATCAATCTTGTTTACTGCAGTGGGCACATTTGCACTGTATTTATCCCGTTTTATAAAAATTAAAAGATGGCAGAGGCTCAGATGGGCTATCTGGCTTCCGGAAGCATTAACCGTAGTCAGTATGCTGGCAGTATACTTTTATGCAAAGGGCAACAGCTTTTTTGCAAGATTAAATGGCATATTAAATAACCGCCTGATATATCCGGCAATAGGACTGGAACGATATGGAATAGGCATATGGGCAAGTCCGGATTTTGAAATGGTAGCCGATGCAGATGCTTATTTCGGAATAGACAACAATTATATGAACCTGCTGATAGCATGGGGAATTGTGGGGCTGGCTGTAGTATTGTTCATGTATTCCTATCTTATTAAATATTGTATAGAAAATGAAAATCTGAAACTGTTGATTATTGTTGCATTTATGGCATTTACCGCCTTTATGTGGAGCAGGCTGATTGTTCTGATTGAGGCAGAGTATATTGTTTGTTTTTCCAATGTGTTTGCGGTGAACAGGCAAAAAAAACAGAAGAAGCAGTTGAATTATGGTAAATAGAAAGGCAATCAGGATGCGCAGGATTTTAATTTTTGCAAACACATATTATCAATTGATTTTGGCAATACAGATGAAGCTGACAATATTTAGCGAGGATTATGTATGTCTTGCTTTATCAGACCATTCTGGTAATGCAGAGAATGTATTTGAAAGAATGGAAAAGGAAAAATTTTTTGACGAGTGTGTATTTGTTCGTTCCAAGGGAGTAATTCAGGGGCGAGGGTTTTGGCAGAAGTGCAAAGAAATAGTACAATTAAGTTTTTTTAAGAAAAATGATTATGCTTTTTACTTAAAGGATTTGCATTCTTTAAGCTTTGATGAGTTAATTTGTTACAATTTAGAGGTGGATATCTACGGCATTTTTTCCATTTTATCCGGATATAACGATAAAATTCAGTATTCCTCATACGAGGAGGGAATGTTGTCGTATGATAATTTTTATTATGATTCTACAAAATTCAAATTGATTAGAAAACTGAGGAAAATGGCTGGAAAACCGGCAATTTTCGATCGCTACGAGAAGTTCTACTGTGTTTATCCGGAACTGTATCAGGGCTTTCTAAAGCCCGTGGCAATACCGCAGATATCGACTGAAAATGAAAGATTGAAAAATCTGGTGGCTGGGATATTCCGGATACAGGGCGGCGTGGACTATTCCAAATACAAATATATCTATTTTGAATCTGTCTATGATACGGAAGGAAGGGGAATCGGGGAGCTGGACTTTTTGTTAAATTTCGCCGACAGGGTAGGAAAGGAAAACATATTGGTCAAAAAGCATCCGCGCAGCACGGTGCATGTGTTTGAGGAAAACGGAATCGCGGTAGATACAAATTCCTCCGCGCCGTTTGAAGCCCTTCAGCTCAATTATGACATGAAAGGATGCACCTTTGTCAGTGCAATGTCGGGCAGTGTATTGTCTATTAATTCCGTGGTAGAGCATCCGTCGCCGGTTCTGATGATTTATCCGATGACAGAGTATGCAAAGTATGAGGACATGAAAAAATTTGCCATGCATGTGCAGGATGTGATTGACCAATTCCAAAAAAACGGAAAATTAATGCACATCTCGGTTGCGCATACCGCGGACGATTTGCCGCAAAAATAAGAAAAGGAATCATAAAGTGACGACAGTATGAATCAGAAGTACAAATATTTATTAAAAAATACAGGAATACTTACCATTAGTAATTTTGCGTCCAAGATACTTGTTTTTTTACTGGTGCCATTATATACAAGTGTTCTGTCGACGGCAGAAATGGGAATCTATGATTTGATTGTCTCAACCGTATCGCTGCTCTATCCCGTGCTGACACTCAACATTGTGGACGGAGTCATGCGCTTTGCGATGGACAAGGCATATGACAGAGGGCAGGTGGCGCTTATTGGAATCCGCTATATCATAATGAGCATGGCGGTGGTTGCAATGGGTTTGGTTCCGTGTCATTATATAAAACTGTTTCAGAATATCCATGGGATAGAGTATCTGGTATTTTTATATTATTTTTCTTATACCTTAAACCAGTATTTCATCCAGTTGGCGAAGGGAATGGAAAAAGTAAAGCACATGGCGGTTGCCGGTATTATAAGCACGGTTATGATGCTTGGCGGGAATATCCTTGGTCTTTTGGTTTTTAAGATGGGATTGACAGGATTTCTTTGGGCGAACATTTTGGCACAGTTAGTCCCGGCAATTTATTATTTTTTCGTGTTGCGCTTCTATTCTTTCTTTCAGGACGTTAAATATGACAGGGCACTAAATAAGGAGATGATGTCCTATTGCCTGCCGCTTATTTTCTCTACGGTGGGGTGGTGGATTAACAGCGCATCGGACCGGTATGTGGTAACGGCTATATGCGGCGTCAGTGTAAACGGCGTTCTGTCCGTCTCTTATAAAATCCCCAGTATTATTAATACTGTTTTTGGAATGTTTGGTCAGGCATGGCAGATTTCCGCAATCAAGGAATACGGAAAAAGGGATTCCAAAGAGTTTTATGCGGATTCGTTTGCGGTTATCAATTTCATGATGTGCGCAGGATGTACTTTTATCATTGTGCTTTCCAAACCATTGGCAAGGCTGTTATATGCAAAGGAGTTTTATGCCGCATGGCAATATGCTCCGTTCTTGGTAGTGAGTACGGTTTTTAACACGGCGTCAGGGCTGGTAGGTCCGATGCTGTCCGCTATAAAGGACTCAAAATCCATGGCGAAATCCGCAATTTATGGCGCGGGGACAAATGTTTTTTTGAATATCGTTTTAGTGTATCTGATGGGGGCGCAGGGGGCGGCGATTGCCACCGCCATTTCAGCATTCATTATCTACTATGTCAGAAAACGGGCAATCGGGGAAGGTTTGCAAATAAAAAATCCGGTGGTATTTTGGATAATGTGGGGACTTGTCTGTCTACAGGCCTTGTTAGAAATTTACACCTCGCTTTGGATTGTGGAAATTATGATTGTCATAATCATTGTGCTGATGAATTATAAGCTTGTTAAGCAGATTTTACAAAGAATTTTAAGATATCAGGTTTATGGCTCTTAAGCTGCCGATATTTTGTATGGAGAATTGTGCGGGAAATGAAAGGAAACAGGGAGGCTGGTAATAAGATGAATAATCAAACAAAAATGCCAAAGAAGGAGAGAATGCATTATCTTGATTTACTAAAGGGCATTGGGATTGTTTTGGTCGTGCTCGGGCATAACAGCTTTCACGATTATGTCACGCAGGCAATCTATTTTTTCCATATGCCGCTGTTTTTTGTGATTAGTGGTTTCCTGGACAAACTGGAGGGTGTGTCGTTTGGGGACTATTTCAGGAAAAAAATGAAAAGGTTAATGTACCCATACATAACCTTTGGCGTTCTTATCATTATATATAATACGTTGTTTGACATTTTATCAGGCAGCCGGAGTTCGGCAAAACTGATGAAAAGAATTGCGGCACTGGCGTATGGAAACCTGATTTGGGAAAATAATAGTGAATATATTGGAACACTGTGGTTTTTGGCGGGACTATTCTGTTCAGGCATGATTGCCTATGGTATTTACCATGCTTCAGGAAAAAGCCGGGTGAAGCTGTTTATATTTTGCAGTATATCAATGCTTGCAGCAGCGGGAATGGCGGTTATTAAAAATAAATATCCGACAAGGCTTCCGGCGGTGCGGCTTCCGTGGTGTTTGGATGTGGCGTTGATTGGAGCGCTGTTTTATCTTGCAGGATATTTTTGGCGTCAGAAATGGCACGATAAAGTGAACCGGACATATCAGGGAATCTTTCTTTTGGCGGCGGGTTTTTTACTGGGGACTTTCAATCTGGCATACATGAAGTTTCGGGGCTATGAAATGCTGCGTACCGATATGCTTCAGATGAATTATGGAATCATCCCTTTGTATTTTGTGAGTGCCCTGTTTATTTCGCTGGGGCTTATGGTTGTCCTAAAAAATATCTACCACGGAAAAATGCGCTGGATGGAGAAGCTGGGGCAGTTAAGTATGTTGATTATGATTGACCATATTTATATCCAGCAGATAATTGCAAGAATACTGAACCACTTCAACAGAAATTTATGGATAATCAGTTTTCCCGTAAGTTTGGCGATTTCCATAGCGTTTGCATTGATAATAGATAAGTATCTGGGATTTTTAGCGGATTATGGGAAATTGAAAATACTATTGGGAAGAAGGAGCAGCAGGGATGGAAGGCAGTCGTAGTGCATACTTTGATCAGTTAAAATTTGCGTTGATTTGTCTGGTGGTAATAGTACATGCGTTCGGATATCATGTTGAACAGAATCTAAATCTTGGTGCGCTGCTTGTGTTTATAAACACATTTTTCATGCCGTTGTTTGCTTTTGTTTCCGGATTATTTCACAGCGATAATCATATATCGAAGAGATTTATATTGTTGATAACCTACGGGTTATATTTTAAGGCTTTAGAATGGCTGATTGGCAGTTTAACCCAGCATGTATGGGGAGGATTTAGTTTGTTTAAGGAGACGACTATAGCCTGGTATATATTTGCTTTGGCGTTATGGGAGGGTTTTTCGTATTTGGTCAGAAAGGTAAATCCTAAATTCGTGCTGGCAGGCGCCGTCATTATTGGTTCCCTTGCAGGCTATGACGCAATGGTGACAGGTTCGTACTTTTTTTCACGGGTAATTGTTTTCTTTCCGTTTTTTTATATGGGGGTGATTGCGGATAAAGAGAAAGTACTAACCTTTATAAAAGGGAAGAAGTCCGCAAGATTGACAGCCTTAAAATTTACGTGTATGATTTTAATGTTTCTATATGCTGTGATATGTGTAGTGTGCCGTAACAAGATTTGGGATCTTGCCTCACTTGTGGTGCCAACAACATTACTTACCGAGATGCCGTTTAAAGCTAATATTCTGACAAGATTCGCATATTATGCGGGAGTGGTTGTAATAGCAATCGGCTTTATGGCAATCATACCACAGAAGGAAATCGGGAGGGGAATATTTGCAAAATGGGGACAGCGAACACTGCAGGTTTATATATACCATATATTCATAAGGGATATATTTGATAAGAATGGCTGGGCAGAGTGGCTGTGTTCTTCAACTTACCGTATTTTTTTATATATAATACTGAATGTTTTGTTCGCAATTATTTTGTCACAAAAGGTATTTTCCATACCGACAGACTATATTAAAAACAATCTTTTTAAAAAAAATCAGGAGGTTTAAGATGAAAGTAGTATCATTTATTCCAATAAAATTGAATAATCAGAGACTGCCTGGAAAGAACACCATGCTTTTAAACGGGCGTCCTACCTGTGATTATATTTTTGAGACAATCAGCAATGTAGATACGGTTGACGAGAAATATGTCTATTGCAGTGACGAGGCAATCAAGCCATATATCGCCCCCTATGAAGAGAAGGGACTGTCTTTTTTGAAGAGGGATTCCTATTTGGACGGCTTTCAGGTAAAAGGCCTGGAGATTATTGAGCGTTTTGTGAAGGATGTGGATGCGGATATTTATGTGCTGACCCACGTTACGCAGCCCTTTACCAAATCAGAATCCATAAAAAAGGCGTTGGATAAGGTGGTTTCCGGTGAGTATGATTCCGCATTTTCAGCAGTTGTCCTGCAGGATTATATGTGGATGAACGGGAAGCCGTTCAACTATGATATGAAGAATATTGTCCGGACACAGGATTTGGAACCTATTTATATGGAGACAGGGGCATTTTTCATTTTCCGAAAGGAAGTTTTTACAAAGCTCGGACAGAGAATCGGCGAGAAACCATATATTTATGAAATCGACCAGTTTGAGGCAGTCGATATTGATACGGCAGAGGATTTTGAATTTGCAAAGGTGGTAGCTGCTTATTTGCAAAACCAATAGAGGAAGTTGGTAAATGCGGAACGAATCAGGAAGGGATATAATATGGCAAGCAGGTATAGAACCTTTTTAAGACAGGGAATAAACAGGAAAAATAGGGGCAGACTTTATAATCATAACTTTACTACTAAGGAAAAGGCATATCGATGAGTTTAATTATGTATCTTGTTTTGAACAGCACCTATAAAATAATTTAGAGACAAAAGTGAGGTCATGTCAGATGAAAAATGTTAGTATTCTTGATTGTACTCTTAGAGACGGCGGGAGAATTATTGACTGTGCATTTCCCGACCAGGAAATAAAGGAAATTGCCGATAAGCTTGCAAACGCCAAGATTGATATTGTGGAAGTGGGCTTCCTGCGGGATTCCAAAGACGTGAAGTATAAGGGAAACAGCACCTTTTTTACGGATGTGGATCAGATGATTCCGTTTTTGGACAAGTCCAAAAAAAATACAATGTATGTTGCCTTTATTGATTATGGCATGTTTGATTTTCAGACATTGAAGCCGTTTAATGGAGAGTCCATTGATGGAATACGTTTTGGATTTACCAAAAAAAGTTACATGGAGAACCGGGCAGAGCTTTTGGAATGTATGCAGGAGATTAAGGATAAGGGCTACAAGCTTTTTGTGCAGGGAGTGAATTCCCTGAATTATTCAGACCGGGAGATTCTGGAGCTGGTGGATATGGTAAATGAAGTCCATCCATACAGCTTTGGCATTGTGGATACCTATGGTGCTATGTATATGGATGATGTGGATCGTATTTACGGACTGATTGACCACAATATGGATAAGGATATTTGTATTAACTTCCATTCACACAATAATTATCAGCTTTCCTTTGCCTTTGCCCAGGAGGTCATAAAGCTGAGCAGGGGTTCCCGGAAAATCATCATAGACGGGACTTTAGGAGGAATGGGCAAGGTTGCAGGAAATCTGAACACGGAGCTGATTGTGGACTATCTGGTGAGAAAGCTTCAATACGATTATGAGGTGGATGATGTTCTTGACATGCTGGATGATTATATTTACAAATATTCTTTAAAGCATAAATGGGGATATTCTACTGCCGCCATGATGGCAGGCATTTATAAGTCTCATCCCAACAATGTGATTTACCTGACGGAAAAATACAGGCTGGACACAAAGGATATCGGGAAAATACTTTCCATGATTGCCCCGGATAAAAGGCAGCGTTACGATTATGATAATATCCAGAAATTATATATTGAATATGTTGCGGATAAAATTGATGACTATCAGACCATACAGGAATTGAAAGCTGCAATAGGAGACAGAGAGGTATTGGTTCTCGTTCCGGGCAATTCCCTGAATACGTACAGGGAGCAGATAGACGATTATGCAAAGGAACAGAAAAGCCTGGTAATCAGTGTGAATTTCATTGCTGATAATCCGGAAGCCTATGCCTTTTTTGGAAACCAGAAAAGATATGCAATGCTGCAGAAAAAGCGCAGCGGGAGAAAGGTAATCATCAGCTCCAATATTGAGTCGGATGGAGATGACATTGTTGTGAATTATCACAGCCTGATTAACAGAGGATATAAGTATTTTGAAAATACAACCATTATGCTGTTGAATTTATTAAAGCGTCTGGAGGTATCCAAAATTTCCATTGCAGGCTTTGACGGCTTTGATGCCGGAAAAGCAAGCAATTATGCCGATGAGACCTTTCAGAATGACCGTCATGTTGCAGAGTTTGATGCTTTGAATGAAGAGATTTCAAAAATGTTCTCTGAAATAGTAAAGACGCTGGAAGGAAAATGTGAAATAAAGATGATTACGCCTGGAAGATTTGAAGAGATTTTAGAATAAAAGGCAATAAGAAGGATGTAGGAACGCTGTTATGGGTACAATGGAAGCAACAGAGGACAGAACAGTGCAAAAAGACATGGCTTTTGAAATCATGCGTGTATTGGCAATATTTTTTGTTATATTTAACCATACAGGTAACAGGGGGTACTTGCTGTTTTCCCAACGGGAGCCTGGAAGCATTCAGTTCTGGTTTTATTTGTTTGCTTCCATTTTTTGCAAATTTTCCGTGCCTCTGTTTTTTATGATATCAGGAGCGTTGATGCTGGGAAAAGAGGAAGCATTTGCAAAAACGGTCAGAAGGATTGGGAGATTTCTGATTATAATGATTGGCATTTCGTTTATGTACTATTTGTTTGATGTAATAACCTCGGGAGAACAGGCAAGTCTGCCGGAATTTTTAAAATTACTTTATACATCTTCCGTAAGTACACATTTACGGTATCTTTATGCCTATGTTGGATATTTGTTGGTTTTGCCTGTCTTAAGGGCGGCAGTCCGTAGTCTGGAGGAAAAATATTATATATTTTTATTTGGGCTATGTATAGTTTATAACGGTATTATTCCCAGCATGGAATTTCTTGCATTTAAAGGAGCGGTACATATCACTGGAGAGTTTGATATAGGCTGGTTGTTTTCCAGATGCGTTTTTTATCCTCTGATAGGATATTATGTGAATAACAAAATGCAGATTGAAAAGGTGAAGGGCAAGATGGGATTGCTGATTGGAACGGACATAGTATGTATGGGTATTTCCGCCGTTATGGATTATCAAAAGATGAAGGTTATGGGGAAATATACAGAAATGTATCCATTTCATGTGTCATTTCTTGCACTTCATGCGGTTGTTATATTTATTGTCATAAAGTATTGGATGGCGCATCACAGCATTGCAGGAAAATTACAAAAAGTCATACTTTCTGCAGGAGCTTCTTCATTTGGCATTTACTTGATACATGTGTTTTTCCTGCGTATGGCATGGTTTGGGAAATTTGTGGACCGGTTGTGCAAAATAGGAATAAATGGATTGTTTTCGTGCTGTGTGGGATGTGCAGCGGTTTTTGGAATATCATGGCTGTGCATTGTGGTTGTAAAAAAGGTTCCTTTGTTAAACAAGCTGGTCTGATTAATTTTCGGGGAAGCGGCAAGGGAAACGCAGAATTTTATAGAAAATGTAATTGCAGATTAGATGGACAGAGAAGAAAAACAGAATAGAAAAGATAATGGAAAGAAGAGGACATATAAGTGAGGGGTATTAATTATTTAGTAATGGATGTAGACGGCACCCTTACCGATGGAAAAATTTATATGGGCAGCAATGGTGAATTGTGTAAGGCATTTAACATTAAAGATGGGTGCGGAATCCATGACATATTGATTCCGTCGGGCATCATGCCGGTAATTATCACGGGGCGGAAATCAGATATTGTGCTGAACCGTTGCAGGGAGCTTGGGATAACGGAAGTGTATCAGGGAGTTTCTGATAAAACCGGGACCTTGCGTTCCGTTACGTCAGATTTATCTAAAGTTGCTTATATCGGTGATGATATCAATGACCTTGCGTGCATGTGTGCCGTTAAGGAGGCTGGCGGGGTGATTGGCTGTCCTGCAGATGCGTCAGCAAAGGTTTTGGCAGTTGCCGATTATGTGGCAGGACATAAAGGCGGCGATGGTGCTGTAAGGGATTTTATAGAGTGGCTGACCGGGGAATGAGGGAAATGGATGTCAGAATTTATAAAAATATCTTTACAGGAGATAGCAAAGGGGGTATGTAAAAAATGTTTGAAAGTAAATGGAAAGAGCCGGTTTTGATAGCTGGAATTCAATGGCTTTTAACAACTGTATTTGAAATTGACAGATTATTTTTTACATACAATCATAGAACCGGATATTTTTATGTGACAAAAATTTTATATTTCGTCATTTTACTTGCCGCATGGAGCTTTGGTTTTAACTCTTATAAAAAAATTAAAGAGGGAAATAAAGAATATTGCCGCGGATTAGAGATTTTTACAGTATATTTAATATTAATGATGATATTGCTGTTAATTTTGTGGCCTGGAACATGGTCTTGGGATGACTTATGGGTTCTTAATGGAATTTCGTCTTACAATAGCTGGTACCCCTGGCAGAATATAATAACAGGAGCGTATCTTGATGTTTTGCTTCAGATACTGCCTTTTCCAGGAGGCATTGTTTTGCTGCAAAATGTTATAATTTCTCTTTGTGTTGCATTTGGTGTGACAAGATTAGAAATGATATTTAAAATAAAAAGACTTAAATATAAATTTGCAGATATATTCATTAAAATATTCCCTTTTTTACTTTCGCCCGTTTTGCTGTATCAGTTTTCTGGGTACAGAATGGGGCTATATGTGTATCTTGAGTTTACTGTACTTGTAATTCTCATAGGTGCATTCAAAGATAAAACAGAATGGAGTGGAAGTTATTTATGTCTGTTTTGTTTTCTGTGCATCATTGTGTCAGTATGGAGAACAGAATCATTCCTTTATATGCCTGTTGCATGTCTTGCAATTCTATTTGTGAAGAAAAACATAATTCCAAAAAAGAGAAAGATTTTATGTATAATTTTGCTTATAATAGGTTTTTTTGGCATAAGTAGGGTTCAAAATGTGGTCTTGGAAAACAGTAATTACGAGGTTATTTCGTTGCTTGGTCCTTGTGTAGCATTGGTGAGGGCAGCTGATAGTGTAGAGGATGCTGACTTGCTGGCAGATATTGATAATATTGCTAAAGTGGAAGTCATATACAATAATCCGGCGCTAAACGGAAATGGATTATATTGGAGTACAGATATTATTCGAGAAGGATATACGGATGGGGATTATAATGTATTTCTACAGGCTATTGTAAAATTATCATTTAAATATCCGAAAGTGGTTCTAAATGAAAGGTGGGATATGTTTGTTAAGAGCTCAGGAATTACAGGGGCTGAATTTACTGTTAAAAATGCAGCAGCACTGTATGAACCAGATAATGGGAGTTCGATTGCTGAAATTATATTAAATAAAGGATATATTGCCAATAAACCGATTTTTTCAGGTATAAGAAAGCAATTTATAAACTTTCTCGGCATGAAAAAAATGGATGGAAGCGGTATTTATGCGCTTCATTGGATTGTTTATAATGCTATGATACCAATACTGGTTCTGGTTTATGCATGGATAAAATTGTTTATCAGGAAAAAATGGTATTGGCTGGGGATATGCACAGCTGTTTTATGTAAGCTGCCGATTATAATACTGACGGAGCCTGATTCTTGGTTTATGTATTTTCTGTCGTTTTATCTATTGGGTTATATATACTTGGTATACAGCGTGATAATATTCTTACCATATTTTAATAAATTCAAGTGGCTTAAAAAGTTATATGCCTAATGGCAATAAAATAATGCACAAAATTTTATGTTTTAAAAGGGGATAATATGATAATTTTACAGTCACTAATTAAGAAAAAAATTCTGTTTTTTTCTGTTTGCATTTCCTGATTTCAGGAGTGTTAAGCGCAGATTTTTTTATCCTATTAGGGGAAATGCAGGAGAAGAAAATATTGCCTATAAGTTTTTAAGAACCGGTGCCAGCCTTCCGGAGAAAGTGTCTGCACAAAGTAAATTTATTTAGGCGTTATCAGAAATTGCCCGCACAGAAAGTATTGGAAGCAGGGAGATGTTTTCCTGATCGGAGGGAGAAAAGAATGAAAGATATTAGTTATTTAGTAATGGATGTGGACGGAACGCTTACTGACGGTAAGATTTATATGGGCAGTGAGGGTGAATTGTGTAAGGCATTTAACATTAAAGACGGGTGCGGAATCCATGATATATTGATTCCGTCGGGTATCATGCCGGTAATTATCACGGGGCGGAAATCAGATATTGTGCGGAACCGCTGCAGGGAGCTTGGGATAACGGAAGTGTATCAGGGAGTTTCTGATAAAATCGGGACATTGCGTTCCGTTACGTCAGATTTATCTAAAGTTGCTTATATCGGTGATGATATCAATGACCTTGCCTGCATGTGTGCCGTTAAGGAGGCTGGCGGGGTGATTGGCTGTCCGGCAGATGCGTCAGCAAAGATTTTGGCTATTGCCGATTATGTGGCAGGGCATAAAGGCGGCGATGGTGCTGTTAGAGAGTTTATAGAGTGGCTGACCGGGGAATGAGAGAAAAGGGACGTCAGAATTTATAAAAATATCTTTACAGGAGATAGTAAGGGGGAAAATTTTGACAAACAGACAAATATGGATTGATTGTGTGCGAGGTATCGGGGCATTCTTGGTTGTGTTGGGACATCTTTATCAGAATGAGGCAATTGGAAGGTTTATTTATGGATTTCATATGCCGTTGTTTTTCATATTATCGGGATATTTGATAAAAGATGGGGATAGTGTCATTACATATAAAAAGACAATCACTTTAGTCAGAAGATATATCGTTCCATATTTTATATATTGTTTTATTAATTTTGCGGTTCAGATGTATCTGATAAAGATAGGTTATAAATGGGCAGTGGCATTTAAATCGGATTATAGAAAATATCTTTGGGGAATCATAACATTAAAAGGCGGTGTGGAATGGATGCCGAATTGTTCTCCGCTATGGTATATGACGGCAATTTTTGGCGCAATGTTGTTATGGCTGGCAATTAACGCAATTTCTGACAGAACTGTTAGAAATTGCATATTGGCGCTTTGTCCGATTATCAGTTATTTTCTGTATATAAAAGGTATTGACATCTTTTTATGGAATTTGGATGTGGCACTTATGGGGGTGCTTTTTTAGAATCTGGCTTTTGGCTTAGGAAGACAGAAATACTGGATAAAATCCGGGATATGGAAATTGTTAAAAGGCTTTCATGCTTTATTATAATGATTGGAATCGGATATTATTCCATATACTATAATCCGATAAGCATAGTCTCTTTTGTAACAAATTCATACGGTAACTTCTTTATGATGATTTCAGGAGCGTTATGTATTTCAGGTGCCGTTTTCTGTTTTACATATGAGTATTTGAACAAAAAGAATGTGATAACGGATGTATTGAGCTTTTGGGGAAAAAGCAGTATTTATTTTATGGCATTTAATTACATGATAAGAAATTTTGCATATACTATTTGTGAAAAACTTGGACTATCAATCGGAATAAATCTGATTATAGAATTAATGATGTTAAGTCTGGTTTCTTTTGTGATTTTATCGTGTAAAAAGGAAATTTCTAAATTTAAGCGGCTTAAAAAGTTACATGCTTAACGGTTATAAAATAGTGAACAAAAGTTGATTGTTTAAAAGAAGAAGGATAGTATAATGATTTTACAGTCATTTATCAAGAAAAAAATTTTACTGTTTTCCTGTGTGCATTTTCTGATTTCAGGAGTGTTAAGCGCAGATTTTTTAAACCTGTCAGGGAAAATGCAGGAGAGGAAAATATTTCCTATAAGTTTTTAAGAACCGGCGCCAGCCTTCCGGAGGATGTTCTGTCACGTCTTTTATGCCGAGTATATGCTTATGCATTGGCATTTTTATTGATTTATATATTTTGGGCATGGTTATTTCAATTATCAGATATCTGGAAAAAGAAAACCATAAAAAGAAGCTGGCTTGCTGCTTTTACTGTTCTGACTGTGACTGGAATCCTGATAATTGTTGCCGTTTACCCTTCCACCATAGTAAACGCAACTGATACAACATGGAATTATGTATATGCAAGGGAATGGCTTCCCATGTATTGGCATGGATTTTTTACAAATGTTGTTCATTGTGCCTGTATGGTAGTATTCCCGCATCCTATTGCCATGTCTCTTATTCCTTTTTTATTTGGAATTAGTGAAGTCTGTTATTTTACATACATGGCATTGGTTAAATGTCCCGCCCATAAAGGGACTATTGCTATAATTTCATGTGGGGTTCTCCTGTTAATGCCGGAGACGTTTAGAATACTTTCGTATGCCGGAAGAAATTATATGTTTGCACTGCTGAGTGCCGGTTATATAGGCGGTTTTATAGTTGATTATATAAGCGAAAGCGGCTTTTCGGTATCTAAATTTGTAAGATTGTCTTGCATGGCAGCTTTGCTTGGGACATGGAGAAGTGAAGGAATCTTTTATCTGCTGTTTTTCCCGGTATTATTGTATTTTACCTATTTTTTTCACAAGAAAAAAATTACGAAAGCAGCATGGATAAAGGCGGCGTTTTTTGTAGCTGTCTGTTATTTGCTACTTTGGCTACCCGGAAAATACGGGGCAGAAAAATATCAGGGATATGATTATGTAATCGTAAATACGCCGGAGCCTCTTTCGGCAGTTTTTGCAGATGAAAATGCAGATTTGTCCTATTCCGGGGCAGAGGCTGATTTGAAGTGCATTTATTCTGTGATACCCCGGGAATATTTTGAAAAATATGGAGAGTTTAGCCAGTTTTATTATAATTTTGATAATCTGCGAACACCAAGGCAGAGCGGCATAGGGGAAAAAGGGAAAGAATATGTAGGCGCAGCATACAGGATATTGCTTCACAATTGGAGTATATACCTAAAAAAACAGTTTAATAATTACAATTCGAGCATTGGACTGGACTGCCTTTTCTACCTGCCCGAATCGGTTAAGGAGGAATGGACGGTAAATACATCAGAAGAAGCTTATAATTATTTTAAATGGATATGGGCATATTTTGATAAGGGAGAAGAGGATATATCTTTGAATTATGATATTGTTATTGTGAATGAAAAGATAGATGCTTTTCTAAATAATGCCGTTACAGCATTGCTGGATTATATCTATAAGACAGGATGGAAAATTTCAGGTTTTGTAAAGACGGGGGTTTTAATACTGATGATGGTTTCCGTTGTGCTGGCATTCTGGAAAAAGGAATGGGTATTCTTTTTCTGTGGAATGTTAATTCTTGGCATTTTATTTGCCGTAATTTTAACGGCACCCACTATGAGGGAAAACTATTATTATTCATCATATTTCAATTCGTACTGGTATTTATTATTTGGCTTAAGTTATGTAATGAAGAACAGGAATGGGAAAAAGAAATGCCACGTTTTAACAAAAAATCATTAAAAAAAATCTAAAATAATGCTTGCAATATATTCCCCTCCATGTTAATATACATACAAAGCAGTTTTCATATTAGGTGTGGTCATCGGGGACTTCACACTTTTCAATTAGCACATGGTTTATTCTATTATCTCGGATTTCTGCTTTTAAATTTCAACATTCAATCAAATAAAAGCAGCTGCGGGATAATGGTTTCTGACACCTCCGCAGCGGACGGGAGGGTTAATATGTCAGGTAACAGAGAGTATAAAAGCGATGTGTTCAGTATGTTGATGGAGAATCCGCAGAATGCGCTGGATTTGTATAATGCAGTGAATCATTCATGCTATGGGGACCCGGCACTTGTGGAAATGAAAACACTTGAAAAAGGGATATCCCTGACAGTCAGGAATGACGCATCCTTCGTGCTGGACATGAGTCTGAGTATTTATGAGCATCAGTCAACGGTCTGTCCCAACATGCCAATTAGAAGCCTTGTTTATTTCAGCCACATTTTGGAGCAAATCATAAAAGGGAAAAATATTTACGGCAGGCACCCGTTGACGATTCCCACGCCGCATTTTGCGGTCTTCTATAACGGGGATGAGGAGCAGCCGGAGAGATATGAACAGAGACTGTCGGACTTGTTTGCAAAGCCGGCGGAGATACCGGAATTGGAACTTACCTGTACGGTATATAATATCAATAACGGGAAGAATCAGGAGCTGCTTTCCAAATGTCCGTTTCTAAAGGATTATATGACGTTTGTGACTTATGTCAGGGAAAACCACAGATTATACGGGTATGAGGACTTGGAACATGCGATTGCAGAAGCGATAGACCGCTGCATTAAAGAGGACATTTTGCGGGAATTTTTAATGACACACCGCTCGGAGGTGATGAAGGTAATGACACTGGATTATACATTTGACAGGCAGTTGAAGTTGGAACGTGAGGACAGCAGAATAGAAGGAAGAAAAGAAGGAAGAAAAGAAGGAAGAAAAGAAGGAATGGCAGAAGGACGGCTCCGGGAACAGATTCATGTGCTTTGCGAAAAACTAAAAAAACAGAAATCTTTTGAACGGATTGTTGAGGAAACGGAAATGTCAAAGGAAGAGGTGACGGCTATTTATGATGTAGCATGCCGGTTTGCTCCGGAGTATGATGAGGAACAAATCTACGAGGCGTTTTGTGTATCAACCTAAGTGACCGGCAGCCCTTTGGAACACCACAGGCGGGAAGAATTTCCCGCCATTTTTATATCTAAGAGAAATTTTGTCTAAGAAGGAGGTCTGTACCCAAATGAGCCAATACTATCAAAAGCGTATCATAGCCTTTATAGATATTTTGGGTTTTAAAACAAAGATAGATGACAGTTTGCTTTCCGAAACGACTGCCCATAAGCTTCATACCGCCCTGAAACGAATATTACAGATTAAACTGGATAATGAGGAAAATGTAACAAAATCTTACATAAAAAATGGGAGTGTAATATAAAGTGTGTAAGTTACCGGTAACAAAAACTTACGCACTTT
>CAJUEX010000029.1 GCA_910585715.1 uncultured Lachnospiraceae bacterium | reverse complement strand
GACCTACTCCCTTTCCAGGGGAGCCCCTTCAGCCTCTTGGGTACTTCTCCAAATTCAGGCTAAATATATGAATTCAATCAATGTAATGTTTCTTCTTTTTTATTCTTATTTTCCACTTATTCCTAATATCAATTTTTATATTTTATATCATTTTTATCTATATATCAAATTATATTTAAGAATAACGTTGAAATGATATTAAATATTATGAGAAGCATGAATTTCAAACGGAGAGGGTGGGATTCGAACCCACGCGCCCTCTCGGACAAACGGTTTTCAAGACCGCCTCGTTATGACCACTTCGATACCTCTCCATGTCGCTATGAATTACTTGCCTTTTGTCAGCGCAAGGATTATTTTAGCAAATATACTATTCTGTGTCAACATATTTTTTCAAATTTTCAACTTTTTCATTCCTGTCGGAGAAATGCCTGATTTTTTGCTCCTGTTTTCCTTATAATACCTGAGACCGCAAAAAAGCTTCCGCTATTTCCAGATCCTCCGGAGTGGTGATTTTAATGTTTCGATAAGAGCCTTCCACCAGCTTTACCTTTTCACTTGTAAAGGTTTCAGCTACCATGGCATCATCCGTAATGACAATTCCCTTTTCCCTTAAATCATCCTCATGTTCCATAAGCTGCTCATAAGCTTTCTTGATAAATGAAAAGGAAAAGACCTGGGGCGTCTGCACTGCCCATACCCGGCTGCGCTCAGGAGTACTGTCTGCATATCCATCCTCATCTACAATTTTTATAGTGTCCTTTACCGGCATTCCTACCGCACAGGCATTGGAATGCTTCACTTCTTCATACGAACGCATAATCATCTCATTTGTCACAAAGGGTCTGGCGCCATCATGAATAAATACATATCTGCTGTCCGGAACATACTCGGAGACGGCTTTCAATCCTTGAAATACTGAGTGATATCTTTCCCTGCCTCCCCGAACAATTGCAGCAATTTTTTGAAAGCCATAGGCTTCTGCAATTTCTTTTCTGCAGTATTCCTCTTCCCCTTCCTTCGTCACAAGGATGATAGAATCAATCAGGCTGTCTTCAAAAGCTTTCAACGTATAATAAAGCACCGGCTTGCCATTCAAAAGCAAGTATTGCTTTGCCACTTTGCTTTCCATACGTTTCCCCTGTCCGGCCGCCAGTACGATTGCTGTTGTTTTCATTTTGCATTTCCTCTTTTATATGTAATGATTTAATCAAAGCCCTGCCGGCTATCGTTCACCCAGCTTTAAACCTGGCACTGCATTTAAATCAAAACCGCTTCGCACTCCTTTTTTGTACTCGTAATAAGCAGCTGCGCCTATCATGGCTGCATTATCGGTACATAAAACAGGAGACGGATAATAAAATTCTATTTTTCTCAGGGCGCATTCCTTTTGGAACCTTTCCCTTAAGGAAGAATTAGAAGCAACGCCGCCTGCAATGGCAAGCTTGGTAAAACCATATTCCTTTACCGCATGAAGAGCATGTTCTGCCAATACATCAATGACAGCCTTTTGGAAAGAAGCAGCCACATCCGCCCTGTTCACTTCTTCCCCTTTCATTTCACAGGAATTCAGATAATTGAGCACTGCTGATTTTAAGCCGCTGAAGCTGAAATCGTATTCTGCATTCTCCACCTTTGCTCTTGGAAATGAAATGGCATCAGGGTTTCCTTCCTTTGACAACTTATCAATTTTAGGTCCTCCCGGATAACCAAGTCCAATGGCTCTTGCTACTTTATCAAACGCCTCTCCCGCTGCATCATCCCTGGTCCGTCCAACGATTTCATACTCCCCGTAGTCCTTTACAATCACCAGATGAGTATGTCCCCCTGACACCACAAGACAGGCAAAAGGAGGCTCCAGTTGTTTATTTTCTATATAGTTGGCGCTGATATGCCCTTCAATATGATGGACTCCGATAAGCGGTTTTTTTTTCGCAAAAGCAATGGCTTTTGCTTCCGCAACTCCTACCAGAAGCGCCCCTACCAGACCCGGACCATAAGTAACCGCTATTGCCGTCATCTCGTCCAGTGTCATACCTGCTTCCGAAAGAGCCGCCTCAATAACCTGATTGATTTTCTCAATATGTTTTCTGGATGCAATTTCAGGCACTACTCCGCCATACAACTTATGCAGTTCGATTTGGGAAAAAATCACATTGGACAATACGTCTCTTCCATTCCTTACTACCGCAGCGGCAGTTTCATCACACGAGCTTTCAATTGCTAAAATATATACATCCTTTTCCATCATTCCGATTCTGCCAGCTTCCAGCCATAAATTTTATAATGGCCTTCCGAATCCTTTCTTAATAAAAACTGGGTATTTGATTTTTTGATCTGTGCTCCTTCTTTTACGCTGTAGATACAATACAGTCTTGCCCACTCATAACCATCCTCCGTAAAAGGATCCACATCAATAGAGGAAGATGGTTCATAACTGTAAATGGTGCGTTTATTTTCCTTAAATTCCTCTATATCTTCTTTCAGCTGTTTTATGTAATCTTCCTCGGTCTGATTAGCCACAAGCTCGTCATCATAAAGCAGCCTGATTTTATCTGCCAGTTCAACCAGCTTTTCTTCTGAATATTCTTCATTATAAAAGCATTTCGTTATCTCACTGAAATATTTCACCAGTTCTCTCGGAGTGGGAGGATAATTGGTTTCCAGATTTCTGGACAAGACTTTATCCACTTCCGTAAGCAGAGCCGCCTCGCTGTCTTCTTTAGAAGTAGTACGATTGGACAGATACGCATAATATCCTACAATCAGACATGCCAGAAAAAGCAAAATGGTAAATCCTTTTTTTCCTGAAAATCTTTTCATATGCATCCTCCTTTTCTTTTTTATCTTAATGATATATTATTCCTTTTCAAAGTCAAGTTCCACTGTTTTCCCGTCTTTTGCAGCATAAGCATTTGGGAAAATTTTCCTTACTCCGGGCATATATTCCTCCGGCCTTGTAAGAGACGGGCTGAAATGGGTCAGCCAAAGCTCCGGCACTCCGGCAGACCTGGCAAGACGAGCCGCCTCATAAAAGGTCATATGCTTATATTCTTTTGCTTTCTGCTGTTTGTCCGGTTCTCCATACATGCCTTCACATATAAAAAGGTCTGAGCCTCTGGCATGCTCCTCTATGGACTGGACAGGGCGCGTATCCGTGCAATAAGTTACTTTTAAACCTTTTCTTTTGGGACCAAGCACCATATCCGGCGTAAATATTTTCCCATCCGCTTCTATGGTATTTCCCTTTTGCAAAGGATTCCAGTAACGCATATCAATTCCCAGTTCCTTTGCCTTTTCCACATCAAATCTTCCCGTCCTGTCAATAATAATGCTATATCCATAGCATACCACATTATGGTTCACTCGAAAAGCCTCAATACGATAATCCTCAAACTGAAAGGTCTGCTCTTTTTCCTCAATCTCCATATAACGGATTTCAAAGGGAAGCTCCGGAGCAATCACCCTCAGAGCCGACACCACTCTTTCCAGACCTTTGGGTCCTATCAGTATAAGCGGCTCTGTTCTTTCCGCATTGCCCATAGTCAGAAGCAATCCCGGCAGGCCGCTTATATGGTCAGCATGGTAATGGGTAAAGCAAATCACATCAATGGGTTTGGGACTCCAGCCCTTTTCCTTCATGGCAATCTGGGTCCCCTCCCCGCAGTCAATCAAAATGCTGCTTCCGTTATATCTTGCCATAAGGGAAGTCAGCCACCTGTATGGCAGAGGCATCATGCCTCCTGTTCCAAGTAAACAAATATCTAGCATTTAAAAAATTTCCTTTTCCTCTATTTCTTCTACCGGCAATTTAAAATTTTGAACAAACTGATTATAACAGTCTTCGCACAAATCAAATTTATGGGTCATTCCATCCTTGTCCGAAAAGTAGCCAAAGGTCTGCTTTCCTTCAAAATGTCCCTCTTTTAAAATGCCGTCTTCCACCTTTAATTCCTTTTTGCACTGATTGCAAATCACTTTCACTAATTGATTTTCCTCATTATACTGCCGCATTTTTCTCCTCCTAATGTAGTCTTTTAAATTTTAAACAAAATTTTCATCGCGCTATATAGCAATGTTTACTCTCCTACATGTAGTATAAGGATTATAGATAAAAAATCCAAGCGGTAATTATTAGGGGAAATTCCTATCTCTTCCACATAATCAAGCCGTCTTCCACCGGCTTTTCATAAAAGTTCTTTCTAATGCCCTCGGTAACAAAGCCTGCCTTTTCATACAGACAAACAGCAGCTTCATTGCTTTTGCGCACTTCCAATGTGAAGGCTTGTATACCCATCTGTTTTCCTTTTTCCAAAAGTTCAAAAAGCATACGGCTGCCGATTCCATTTCCCCGATAGGGCTCATCCACCACTACGTTGGTGATTTCCCCTTCTCCAAGGATATTACGCACACCACAGCAGGCTATAGGGATTCCATCACTTTTTGCCACCAGATAAAGGGCATTCTCATTATTTATCATTTGCAGAAAATCAGCAGCTGACCATGGCATGGAAAAAGCTCTTTCTTCTATTTTACTGACAGCTCCTACATCCTGTTCTTTTAATTCCTCTATTGTAATCACTGCTTTTTTTCTTCCTTTTCCAAGCGTTCCCGTTCTGCCTGGGACATGCGCAGATATTCCGGCTTATGTTCTCCTGCCTCAACGAACCGGCCTTCTTTCCAATAAGCACATGCCAGAGTTGCCAAAGCCCCTGCATTCTGGCGATTGCAGTAAGCCGGCGCTAATTCATAAGAAACCTTTACCTGTTCTCTGATGACAGTTTCATATACCGGAACACCATCCCCCAAAAAAACTGCTTCTTTTCCTATCCGGTTCACATTGTCTATAATCTCTTCCACGGAAACGGCACGTTGCTCCAATAATGTTTTAAATATAGATTTTCCATTTATAGATTCAAATGTATAAAGCCCGGTATAGACCTGATTTCTTCTGGCATCCAGCATGGGACAAATTACTTTTCCCACAGCAAACAGCTGGTAGGCAATGGCTTCCACTGTTCCTATTTCCACAATGGGCTTATTTAAGGCAAGCCCTAATCCCTTTGCTGTTGCAGAACCGATTCGCAGCCCTGTAAAAGAACCGGGACCTGCCGCAACTGCAATAGCATCTATTGTTTCCATATCCAGTTCAATCATCCTGCAGACTTCTTCCAGCATGGGAAGCAATGTCTGGGAATGTGTCTTTTTATGATGAATCGTATAGGAGGCCAGCATAATTTCATCCTGAACAACTGCTACGCCCGCTACCAAACCCGAACTATCCAATGCTAATATTTTCATGTTCCGCTGTTCTCCCGTTCCCCTTGAATCACAATTTTCCGATAGTCAAATCCTTTTTCCGGATTCTTTTCAATGGCAATCCATGTGGTATTATCCGGCATGATTTCTTCAATGAGATTTGCCCATTCCACAAAGGAAACTCCCTGTCCGTAAAAATAATCTTCGTATCCTATTTCTTCCATTTCTTCCACATCGCCGATGCGATATACGTCAAAATGGTAAAAAGGAAGCCTTCCGCCTTCATACTCCTGAACAATGGTAAATGTAGGACTGTTTACAGGCTCCAAAATCCCAAGCCCTGCTGCCACTCCTTTTGTAAAAACAGTCTTTCCCACTCCCAAATCCCCCAGAAGGGCAAACACATCCCCTTTTTGAGCCTTTTTTCCAATCTGCATTCCAAACTGAAAGGTTTCTTCTTCGCTAAAGCTCTCTATAATTTCTTTTGTTTTCATTGCTTTATCTTTACCTTATCAGGAGACATATGGGTGGAAATAATCTCTATTACCCTGACAGCCTGCTCTCCCATATCCTTCCTTGGAAAAATAGCCGCTTTTACTCTGGAAGTATAAACGATAATGCTTTTCCCTGTGGAAATCGCCTTTTCCATAGCCTCCCACTGCTGCAGCTCCACAATATCGTCCTGTGAAACCTCTATTCCTTCTTCATAGAAGCAATAATGAAGAGGCTTCTTAAATGCTTCCGTCAAAAGCATCTGGCGCCTTGCACTTAAATAAAGGCTTAAGGGGATGTAAAGGATGACCACAATTCCTGCAATCAGATACAGCACCCTGCCTCCCACGGCAAAATTCATAAGCAGAAGTCCGCCTATTATAGTGGCTAAAATACCCTGCAGCCCTGAATAAGTATGCTTAAGCAGATAATCATACAATATCCCTGTAGTCATCTGCACATCAAACTCAAATAAAACTTCCCTTTCGTCTGCCATAAACTAAAGCAGCTCCTTTCTCCGTCAACTTGTACAACTATTTTTCCCGGCATCATGCCGGGAACTTTCCTTCTATTATATACTTGTTGCCGCAAAAAGCGCAAGGGAAGTTTTTTTGTTTATTTTTATTTATTTTTTGTTTGTGTTTCTTGACAACAGTTCAGCCGGCAGCTTTCCCACACAGGAGCCGGAACCGGATGCAGGCAGAAAATGATTTCTAAAGGAGCCCTTATAAAAACGCCAGCGCTTAGCGAGGTTCTTTCGAGCTTAGCACTGTTGCGTTTTTATCAGAGCGGGAGCGTGGCGACGTAGAAACATTTTCTGCCTGCATCCGGTTCCGGCTCCTGTGTGGGAAAGCTGCCGGCTGAACTGTTGTCCCCCCCTACTCTATTCGTGGCGAAGCGCCTCAATAGGACTTAACTTAGCAGCCCTCTTTGCAGGATATATTCCGAAAAAGATACCCACCGCTGAAGAAAACAAAGAAGCGATAATCACCGTGCTCGGAAGCACCTGTGCCGAAAAGCCGATGGCTCCGCATACCAGCGCAGCTCCGGCAACTCCAAGAGTAATGCCGATAATGCCACCAATCAAGGTAATAATGGCAGATTCCGATAAAAACTGAAGCAGAATGGAGCCCGTTCTGGCTCCAAGAGCCTTTCTGATACCAATTTCCCTTGTCCGTTCCGTTACTGATACAAGCATGATATTCATAACTCCGATTCCCCCTACTAACAGGGAGATTGCAGCCACAAACACTACGAAAACGGTTATGTAGCTTAAAACAGAATTAATCTGTGACAGGGAATCATTAAAGTTTTCCATATAAATAGCATTCTGCCCTCTCACATTATGCCTGTTCTCCATAAGCCGTATGGCAGCTGTGGCCACATCATTGGCATATTCCGGACCTTCCGATATTATATAGAAGCCATAGAAATCATCCATATAATAATTTAATTTATTGCAGAAGGTGTTAATGGGCATTTCCAGCTCCACCGTATCATTTCCGTAACTCATCATGCCGCCAAGCAATGCAGAAGCATTGTCTGCCCTTATTCCGATAATAGTCATTTCAATACTGGTGCCGTAAATAGCAAGTTCAAAGCTCTTCCCCACCACATCTGTTGTTCCAAACATGGTCCTTGCCCCGCTTTCACGAATAATACACACCGCATTGGAATTTTCACAATCCGCTTCTGTAAAATATCTTCCTTTTACAAGAGGGTCGTTGGAAATGTATTCCAAACCTACTGTACCTGCTGAAATCTGGGCATTAAATTCTCCTTTTTTTCCAAAGGCTGTGCCTTGCGCCCCATAATTCGGAGTGGCTCCCTTTACATGGGGTATTTTTTCCAGAACCGCCTCAAAATCATCTAACGAAAAACTCACCTGAGAACCGTCCTCCAACTCGTTTCCCATAATAAAAAGCTGTCCCCCTGCAAAGCTGTTCAATTCGCTGTTTACCTGACTTTTTATGCCGTTACCAATGGAAATAATCATAATAACAGAGGAAATACCTATAATAATGCCCAGCATGGTAAGAATGGAACGCCCTTTATTGCTCTTAATATTCATAAGAGCCATCTTTATATTTTCAAATAACTGTGCCATGTAGCTTCCTCCACTATTCAGAAACCGCGGTAGTATTGGCTTCTTCTCCGTTTTCTCCCGCACTCTCCTCAACAGGCATAACCTCCATGCCTTCCTCTAAGGCAACCGTCATATCGGTTACTACCTTATCTCCTTCATTCAGACCGCTTAATACTTCCATATAGGTGTCTGTTGAAATACCTGTTTCAATTTCCCTGCGGGTTACTATGCCGTCCACCACAATCCAGCAGAAATCACCGTTCATATCCGAATTGACACATTCCACCGGAATCATCAGCGTCTTCTCTTTTTTAGCTGTTTCAAGACTTACCTTTGCTTCTATTCCGAGAAAAATATTGTCATCCGGGTTTTCTATATGAATATCCACATTTACCATCGGAGTGCCGGACTGGTTAGCCTGTGCTATTTTATTGATTGCGGATAAGGTTCCGTCATATTCTTTTCCATTAATGCTGACCTTTGCCTTTTGCCCTATAGCAATTTTCTCCAAGTCATATTTGGAGACAGAAATGGCAGCCTTTACCTTTTCCAGACTCTCCAGTGTAAATAAAGGTGTTCCTTCCGTTACGGTCTGTCCTTCTGCCACATCCACACTTGAGACAATCCCGTTAAAATCTATGACCACTCCATTCTGTGCCTTTCTGAAATTCTCCTGTGCCGTTTCCGCAGTCAGTCTGGAAACTTCCTTTAATGCAGACTGCTGGGCTTTCTGGCTTCCTATGGACGGATCTGCTTCCTTTGCTGCTTCATACTGGTCTTTTCGTGCTTTGTATTCCGCCAGGTCGCCGGAACACACCTCGAGAGCAGACTGAAGCTCTGCCACATTATATTTTTCCTGTTCCTTATTTACTTTCTTCAGCTCATCTTGCTTTTTTTCTAATTTATCCTTCAGCTTTTCACTTTCCGGCTTTGCTACAAGCTTTGCCTCCAGTTCCTTAATTTCTGCCTGTAAAGCTGCTGCCTGCCCGGAAAGCTCATTTGCCTTTGACAGCTGAGCATTAATCTGTCCCACGCATTCATTGTAGTGAGCCACATATTTTACAGCTTCATCGTAGTTGGCAGCAGCTTCACTGGATTTTCTCTGGGATTCATTCAGTCCCGTCACCGTGGCATCAATCCCGTAACTATTTGCTTTTGCTTCCAGCTCCACTTTTTTCAGTTCTGACTCCAGCGACTCCAAATCATAAGAAACTACATTTTCTCCAGCCTTTACATTTGCGCCGGCTGTTACGTTCAGACTGTTTACCTTTCCGTTTACCTGGGCAAAATATACTTTCTTTTCTTCACTTGCCACTGTACCGGAGCTTTCCACCGTCTGGGTAATATCCCCGTTCAATGCCTGTGTTACATTTACAGGCATTGTAATATTCTGGGCGTTCATCATATTCATAATGACCACAAAGCCGATTATGACTATTGCAATTCCCCCGATAATAAACCATTTCTTTTTTCCTTTTTTCTTCTTTTCCTTTTTTTCCATCTTCTTTTCCTCTTTACTCCTGAATTTCATTTATATAATCTTTTTCTATTCTTCCGTCCCTGATCCGGATAACTCTTTTGGCCTGGGCGGCTATATCATTGTCATGGGTTATAATGATGACTGTTCTGCCTTCCTTGTGAAGCTCTTTTAGGATTTGTATAATTTCCTTGCTGGAGGCAGAATCCAGATTTCCTGTAGGCTCATCTGCCAGAATAACCGGAGGCGCCTGTGCAATAGCCCTTGCAATGGCAACCCTCTGCTGCTGCCCTCCCGACATTTCCGAAGGCTTATGGTCCAAACGATGGTCCAACCCCACCTTAGTTAAAGCGGCCACCGCCAGACGATGCCTTTCCTTTTTGCCAACACCTCTGTAAATAAGAGGCAGCTCCACATTTTCCATGGCGTTCAGACCGGCAATTAAATTAAATCCCTGAAAGATAAATCCAATCTCCTGATTCCGAATGTCCGAAAGTTCATCATCTGACATATCCGATACATCGCTTCCGTTTAATATGTAAATACCGCTTGTAGGAACATCCAGACATCCCAGCATATTCATCAGAGTGGACTTACCTGAACCCGACTGGCCTATAATTGCCACAAATTCTCCTTTGCGAATATTCAGGGATACATGATCGAGAGCCCTTACTTCATTTTCACCCGGATTATATACCTTGCATATATCCGTTATTTCAATTAGTGAATCCATGCTTCCTGTCCTTTCCTTTTTTCACAATGTATTGCTGTATTATTCAATTGGTACATTAATACATTTCTTTCTTCTTGTCAATATATATTCACTTATTTTTTCCTTTTTTTCGTAACAGCGTAGCCCGAAGCCTTCCAAACGGGCATCCTGGCAAGTATTTAGCAAAGCAATACTTCTAAAGTCTGCAAATAAAAAAATCAGAAATGCCTTACATACCAATACAACGTTCAATTCAGGAAAAAAACTTCAAAATCTGCAAAAATTTTTACCCATTATAATCTTGATATATAAACTGAATATAAACAAAAGGAGAAAGAACCACTTTTTATTCTTTCTCCTTAGCAATATCTAAAATGCAAACTGACTGTTATACAAATTGTAATAAAATCCTTTTTTTCCAAGCAGCTCTTCATGGGTTCCCTGCTCAATGATGGCGCCATCCTTCATAACCAGTATCACATCCGCTTCTTTAATGGTGGAAAGCCTGTGGGCCACAATAAAGCTGGTCCTTCCCGCCATCATTCTTTCAAATGCTTTTTGAATCTTTAATTCGGTACGGGTATCAATGGATGAGGTTGCTTCATCCAGAATAAGCATGGGTGGTAAACAAAGCATAACTCTTGCAATACACAAAAGCTGCTTTTGTCCTATGGACAGACCTCCTCCTTCTTCTGTGATATAAGTATCATAGCCCTTTGGCAGACGTTTGATAAAGCTATGGGCATGGGCTGCCTTTGCAGCTTCTATAACTTCCTCCCTTGTTGCATGAGGCTTACCCATTTTCAGATTTTCCTCGATAGTTCCGGATTTCAGCCAGGTTTCCTGAAGCACCATACCATACGAAGCCCTGAGGCTTTTTCTTGTGACCTCCCGTATATCCATACCGTTTACCTCAATGTTGCCCTGATTCACATCATAAAAGCGCATCAGCAAATTAATGATTGTGGTTTTCCCGCATCCCGTAGGACCTACAATAGCAATTCTCTGTCCCGGCATTACTGAAAGATTCAGATGCTCAATCAGTTTTTTACTTTCTTCATAGGAAAAGGAAACATCCTGTAAATTCACTGTTCCGTCCACTTCTTTCAGCTCATGGGCATTTTCAGCTTCCGGTGTCTGTGGCTGTTCCTCAATCAGTTCAAAAATCCGCCCTGCACAGGCAAGAGCATTCTGCAGCTCCGTCACCACCCCGGAAATTTCATTGAAAGGCTTTGTATACTGGTTGGCATAGCTTAAAAAACAGGAAAGCTGCCCTACGGTAAGCCTTCCGCCAATGGCGGCAAGGGCACCGAAAAAGCCCACCCCGGCATAGACCAGTCCATTTACAAAACGGGTAGAGGGATTAGTCAGCGATGAGAAAAATATGGCTCTCAAAGAACAGGTTTTCAGACGGCTATTGATTTCATCAAATCTTTCCAGCACATTTTCCTCCCTGCCAAAAGCCTGAACTACCTTTTGATTTCCTATCATTTCTTCAATCAGCCCTGTCTGTTCCCCTCTTGTTTCTGATTGGAGCTTAAACATGGAAAAGGTTTTTTTGGCAATAAAGGCTGCCACAAAAAGGGACACCGGTGTAAGACATACTACCACAAGGGTGATTCCTACATTTATCCGCAGCATAAAGAACAACGTTCCCAAAATAGTGGTGACACCGGTAAAAAACTGGGTGAATCCCATTAGCAGTCCCTCTGAAAACTGGTCCACATCCGCTATTACACGGCTTACAATTTCCCCATAGGATTTACCGTCAATATATTTAAGAGGAAGAATTTCGATTTTATCAAAGGCTTCCTTTCTGATATCATGAACTACATTATAGGTAATCTTATTATTGCACACATTCATCAGCCATTGAAAAAGCGCCGTTATGAATATAATAACAGCCACTTCCGCCAATATCTGTTTCATGCCTGCAAAATCAACATTGTCCTTGTACCAGATTAAATCGATTGCCTCACCGGTAAGAATGGGCACATATAAAGCTAAAAGGGCGCCGGAAGCAGCCAAAATAATGGACAATATCGTATAGATGCGGTATTTCTTTATATAGCGCAACACATCTTTTAAAATCGCCAACTGCTTTTTTTTCTGATTCTCCATTTATCAGCCCTCCGTTCCATTGTTTTTTGCCGTCTGTGAGAAATAAATTTCCCGGTACACTTCACAGCTTTCCAGCAATTTTTCATGAGTGCCCATGCCGGCAATCCCGCCATCCTCTAATACAATGATTTTATCCGCCTGCAATACGGAAGCTGCCCTTTGGGACACAATAAATACAACGGGAGGATTTTTCATTTCCCGAATCGCCTTTCTTAAAGCCGCATCCGTTGCAAAGTCCAGAGCCGAAGCACTGTCGTCCATAATGAGGATTTCCGGCTTTTTCACCAGTGCCCTTGCAATGGCAAGTCGTTGTCTCTGCCCGCCGGACAGGTTTTTCCCTCCCTGGCTTATTATAGTTTCCAGCCCTTTTTCTTTCTTCTCCACGAACTCTTTAGACTGTGATATCTCCAATGCCTCCCACAATTCCTCTTCTTTAGCATCTTCTTTGCCCCAAAGCAGATTTTCCCTGATGGTTCCTGAAAACAGCACGCTTTTTTGCAGCACGATTGCAATCTTGCTCCTAAGCTCTTTCAGAGGATATTCCTTCACATCCCTGCCGTCTATCAGCACCTTTCCCCTGGTGGCGTCATAAAATCTCGGAATGAGATGCACCAGAGAGGTTTTCCCCGAACCGGTTCCTCCTATCACGCCAACCGTTTCCCCTTGGCTGACCGAAAAATCAATATCCTTTAAAGATTCCTCCGCATTTCCCGGATAGGTCAGTCCCACATTTTCAAATGATATTTTGAAACCGGCTGTTTTTCCATCCCATTGCTTTTTTGGCATTTCATCTAAAGAATTTTCTATTTCAAACACAGCCTGTATACGGTTTCCACAGGCAATTGCCTTTGTCACGGTAATAATCAGATTGGCAAGCTTGATTAACTCTACAAGAATCTGTGACATATAGCTGACCAGTGCAACTACCTGTCCCTGAGTAATAACTCCTTCATACACCTGCCTTCCGCCAATCCAAATCAAGGCAATAACAGCGCTATTGATAATCACATAAGTAACCGGATTCATAAGGGCTGATATTTTCCCCACATATTTTTGCAGGTTCAGCAAAAACAGGTTGCTTTCGGCAAACCGTTCCTTTTCCTCTTCCTCCATGCCAAATGCCCTGATTACCCTTATGCCTGTCAGGTTTTCCCTTGTCAGCAGAAGAACTTTATCCAGCGCCTCCTGTACCCTTTTGAAAAGAGGAATGCTTATGAGCATTATACCAAATACCACAATGGACAAAAGGGGAATGGCGCACACAAAAACAAGAGCTGCCTTAGTATCCACCGTAAACGCCATAATCATGGCTCCGAAAACAATAAATGGCGACCTTAAAAATAAGCGCAGGACCAGATTGACTCCTGACTGGACCTGATTGATGTCGCTGGTCATTCTGGTAATCATAGTAGAGGTGCCAATCCTGTCAATTTCTGCAAAAGAAAGGCTCTGGATATGTGCAAACAGCCCGTGCCTGAGTCCGGTGGCAAATCCTACGGCTGCCTTTGCCGCATAAAACTGGGCAGTAATGGAACACACCAGACCAATCACTCCCAATGCCACCATAAGCAGGCACATCCTGATAATATAGCCCCTGTGGCCATTTGCTATTCCCTCATCAATAATAGATGCAACTACCAGCGGGACCAGCAGTTCAAAAGCAGCCTCCAGCATTTTGAAAAGCGGAGCCAGAATAGTTTCTTTTTTATAACCTTTTAAATACACTAGTAATTTTCTCATTTTTTTAATCCTTACTGCTGTTTATTATTTCCCAAATAATTCCGTTCCTAATTATAATACGGTAAAAATGGATTGTAAACTTGCCATTTTGAAATTTTCATTGAACTTGTTTCAGAATTTGCTATAATAAAACTCGTTACTATTATAAAAGCAAGGAGAATACTATGGATATCATTCAGAAATTAAAAGAAGAATTAAATGTGGAAAAATGGCAGGTGGAGGCTGCCGTAAAGCTGATAGATGAAGGAAATACCATTCCCTTTATTTCCCGTTACCGTAAGGAAGCCACAGGCGCATTAAACGATGAAGCACTCCGTAATTTATTTGAACGGCTGAACTATCTTCGGAATCTGGAAGAAAAAAAGGAAACCGTCCTTTCCAGCATAGAGGAACAGGGAAAATTAACAGAGGAACTGCGGGCAAAAATCATAGCTGCTGAAACTCTGGTGGTAGTAGAGGATTTATACCGCCCTTACCGCCCGAAAAGAAAAACAAGGGCTTCTGTTGCAAAAGAAAAGGGACTGGAACCACTGGCTCAGATTATTCTTGCCCAGGAGCTTACCACCTCTTTAGAAGAGGCGGCAATGCCCTTTATTAATGAAGAAAAGGAAGTAAAAACCGTAGAGGATGCCATTGCCGGAGCAAAGGATATTATTGCAGAGTCCATTTCCGATGAAGCGGATTACCGTATCTATATCCGCAACGCTACCTTTGATGAAGGCATGATTACAAGCTGTGCCAAAGAAAAAGAGGCACAAAGCGTTTACGAAATGTATTATGACTATGAAGAACCCGTTAAAAAAGCTGCCGGTCACAGAATTTTGGCATTGAACCGGGGTGAAAAAGAAAAAATACTGACAGTAAAAATAACCGCTCCTGTGGAACGCATTTTTATGTTTTTGGAAAAGAAGGTCATTACAAAAGAAAATCCCGTCACTTCTCCTGTATTAAAGGACGTTATTGAAGACAGCTATAACCGCCTGATTGCCCCTGCCATAGAGCGGGAAATCCGCAATGAACTGACGGAAAAGGCGGAGGACGGCGCCATTACCGTATTTGGCAAAAATCTGGAGCAGCTTTTATTACAGCCACCCATCGCAGGCCGTACCGTTCTTGGCTGGGATCCGGCTTTCCGCACCGGCTGTAAACTGGCAGTTGTGGATGCCACCGGAAAAGTGCTGGATACAAAGGTTATTTTTCCCACTGCTCCTCAAAACAAGGTGGAGGAATCCAAGGCAGAATTAAAGAGATTAATTAAAAAATACAATGTTTCCCTGATTTCGGTAGGAAACGGAACTGCTTCCAGAGAGTCTGAGCAGATTATCGTGGACTTACTAAAAGAATTAGACACGAAGGTGGAATATATTATTGTAAATGAAGCCGGAGCTTCTGTTTACTCCGCCTCCAAGCTGGCAACGGAAGAGTTCCCCAATTTTGACGTAGGACAAAGAAGCGCCGTATCCATTGCAAGACGCTTACAGGACCCTCTTGCGGAGCTTGTAAAAATTGATCCAAAATCTATTGGCGTAGGACAGTATCAGCATGACATGAACCAGAAAAAATTAAGCGAAGCCTTGAGCGGCGTGGTAGAGGACAGCGTAAATAAGGTAGGAGTTGACTTAAATACTGCCAGCGCTTCCCTGTTAGAATACATATCCGGCATCAGCAAGGTAATTGCCAAAAACATTGTGGATTACAGGGAAACAAACGGACGCTTCACCAACCGCAGGCAACTTTTAAAGGTAGCCAAATTAGGCCCGAAAGCCTATGAACAATGCGCCGGCTTTATGCGCATTTTGGACGGGGACAATCCGCTGGATGCAACCAGCGTACATCCGGAATCCTATGAAGCTGCCCTAAAGCTTTTGGATAAGCTGGGGCTCACCATGGAGGATGTAAAAGCAGCGCAGAAAAAGGCGGCTGAGAAAAAAGCCTCTGCTAAAAAAGCACCTGCAAAAGAGCCTCAAAAGAAAAAACAGCCCAAGGTAGTCATCCGCAACACTAATACGGCAATGGGCAAGGCGCTGGCAGAAGCCATGGGCGGCATTCAGCTGTCATCTCCGGAGGACACCTCTCAAAAGAAAGCCGGTGGAACGGTAACAAGCGTAGATTCCGGCAGCGGCAGCATTTCAGGGCTTGAGCAAAAAGTCAAGGATAAAAAGAAGCTTGCCGGGGAGCTTGGCATCGGTGAGCTGACTCTTACCGATATTTTAAAGGAACTGGAAAAGCCTGCAAGAGATCCAAGAGATGATATGCCTGCTCCAATCCTGAGAAGCGATGTGCTTGATATGAAGGATTTGACTCCCGGGCTGGTATTAAAGGGCACTGTCAGAAATGTAATTGATTTTGGTGTTTTCGTGGATATCGGCGTTCATCAGGACGGGCTGGTTCATATTTCCCAGATTACGGATAAGTTTATTAAGCATCCTTTAGAGGCAGTCAGTGTGGGGGATATCGTAGAGGTAAAGGTCATGAGCGTGGACCTTGCCAAGAAACGGATTCAGCTGACAATGCGTTTTTGACAGCATTATTAACAGTATTTTACAGTATTTCAAATATTATGATTGCTTTATCAGATGAAATATGCTAGAATCTTTACGTTGTCTTAAATTTTATATTATAAGGAGAAAGATTATGAAACACATTAGTAAGAAACTGCTAGCTCTTATGTTAGCTCTTGTAACCACATTGTCTCTGTCAGGATGCAGTTTATTTGCTCAGTTCGATGCGGCAGGTTATACTCAGGCTGTATTGGATGCCGCAACAAAGGCGGAATTTGACAAATATATCGAATTGACCCAATCCACTCCTGAGGATGCTCAGGCTGAATATGATGAAGTGCTTGAAAGCTTTTTAGCTGAATTTGAAGCTGTTTCCATTTCAGACGAATTGTTGGAAAATTACAAGCAATTATTTATCGATCTTTTAGCAAAGACAAAATATTCTGTAGGCGAAGCTGAAAAAGAGGGAAAGACCTTCTTAGTTCCTTTAACTATCGAGCCTCTTATGATTTATGAAGGCTTTGATGATGAAGTAGAAGAAAAATCCACTGCTTTTTATGAGGAATTACAGACACAGGCACAGGAAACCGGTGAAGTTCCTTCCGAAGAGGAAATATATGAGCGTTCTTTCCAGCTGGTTTATGACATTTTGTCCGAAAGAGTAGCATCTGCTACATACGGTGAGCCACAGACAATCACTATTACCGTATCCCAGAACTCTGACGGTCTTTGGGGAATTTCCGATTCTGATTATGAAGCTATGGTTTCCCTGCTGGTAGATCAGAACGGACAGTAATATCCGTAATTTATCCAGAATCACACAGCCTGCCCTGCATGGGCAGGTTGTTTTTTTGCCGTAAATATGGTAAAATATATCTATTCTTTTTAAGGAGTTACTTATGGATAATCAATACATGAACTATCAGCCGCAGCCACAGAATAAATTTGTAACAGCTTCATTGATTCTGGGAATTTTGGCAATTATTACATCCATGTTTATTATAACCCCTTTTATATTCGGAGCACTAAGCATTATTTTTGCCATCCTGTCAAGGCGCGGCAACGAGAAGCTGTCCGGCTCCGCTATTGCCGGCATTTCAGCCTCCCTTTTGAGCATGGCCGGCATAGTGTTTATGATAGGCATGGTCTATTATCTTATATTCAACGTTCCGGAATACCGGGAACTTATCAATCAGCAATATGAGCAGATGTACGGTGAAAGCTTTGATGAGATGCTTGAGGATATTCAAAACGGAACTTTTGATTCAAACACTCTTCAACCAAGATAGAAAGGTGGGATTTTTATGACAATCGGAACAAGCCTCTATGATTATGAGAATGGTTATGGCATGAAGGATATTTATGGTTCTTCTGACAGGAATGGTTACGGTACTCCGGACATTAACGGAAATTCCGACAAGAATGGCTATGAGAAACCGGACATTGACGGGAATTCCCGCAAAAAAGCTTCCGGCAGGAAATCTTCTCCGGAAGAATGTCAGACATGTAAGAACAGAAAGTATCAGGACGGCTCTGATGAAATGGTTTCTTTTAAATCAGCTGCCCATATTTCTCCCGCCGCTTCCGGCAGCGCTGTCCGCGCCCACGAGCAGGAACACGTTTCCAATGCCTATAAGGACGCAGCCCAGAATAACGGCAAGGTACTGCAGGCATCTGTCAGCATCCATACAGCCGTATGCCCTGAATGCGGACGCAGCTATGTGGCAGGCGGTGAAACAAGGACACAGATTAAATATTATAATGAGGAAAATCCATATCAGCAGGATTTAAAGGGCTCCGATAAGATAAAATATCTGGGCATGAATGTTGATATGGCAGGTTAAAACATGGAAACAGCCACAAAAAAACCTTCTACACTTTTAAAAGCCATTGCAAGGCAGGCGCTTTTCGGTAAATACAAAATCGTAGTGCCTGTCTATATTACTATGGTACTGGCTGCGGGATTTCCCTTACAGCTGCTTCAGAGAACTCTGAATCTGAAATCTTCTGCAGGCTCTGCTGTATATCTGGCAGCTTATTTGATTATTTCGCTTCTGAGTGCCGCATTTATATTAGGCCAGAACCGCATCTACTTAAATATAGCCCGGGGACATGAGATTCGTTTTTCCCAGATGTGGTATGGTTTTCAGAATAATGCGGATAAAGCAATTCTTGCAAGACTGATTATTACTTTGAAAACTACAGCTGCAGGCATCCCCTTCATTATTTCTATATGCATCGTATATGCCACAAGGAACTACTATCTGGCTCCTTTAGCCGGAATTACCTGTTCCTTTTATTTAATTGCCGCCGCTTATTTCCAGCTTACTTATTCCCAGGTGTTTTACCTGATGTTAGACTTGCCGGAGGAAACTGCCGGCGAGCTTCTGGCACGCAGCAAACAGCTGATGAAGGGAAACCGGCTTCGTCTTTTTTATTTACAGGTGAGCTTTCTGGGGCTTTTGATTTTGGGAACAATAAGCTTCAATATCGGATTATTTTGGGTAATGCCCTATATGAATATGACATTGGCAGAATTTTATGAGGATATTCGCAGGCAGCAGGTTGTTTTTCAGGATGAAGTAATTTCCTGATTTACCGGACAGAAGGGGCAGCCAAAAATGGCTTTTATTTCAATGATATTTGCTTTTAACTTCATCATTCTGGTGGGCTCTATAGTGTTCAGCGCATTTATTCTCCTGATTGTGGGCATTTTGCAGAACAGGAAATATAAAAAGCCGGAGTATAACGGAAAAAAACACATTTATCCCAAGGTATTGATAACTTTTGGTTTGGTGGTACTGGTGCCATTTACCATTTTTGTAACATACCTGGTCATCCAGTATAACCTTCAACGGGCTAAACACAACCAAAACCTGTTCTACTGCGTGCTATATGAAGAATACGAAAAGGCGCAGAAATTAATAGATAACGGGGCTTCTCCTGACAGAGCTCCCTATACAGACACAGTATCAAATGAAGCTGTCCCTGACGGACGGGAAACATTATTACTGCATTTCTGCGGAAGGGGTTACTATGATAAAAGCTATTCCGAAACAGTTTCATTTTTAATAAAGAATGGAGCCGATATTAACCGCCGGACATGGATACAAAAAAAACCATCCTGAACACTGCGGAAGCAGTCAGTATGGATTTCAATGGGGAGATTCCTGCGGCAAAACACCGTTAATGTATGCATTAGAGGCAGGCGATATTGAATCTGCAAGGGTTCTGATTGATGCGGGTGCTGATGTTAATGCAAGGGATTACTGCGGCAGAACACCTTTGGTTTATGCGGCTATGTCTGTATCCAGTGGCTGGGATTATAAAAGCATGGCGAAATTATTAACAGAGCATGGTGCAGATACGGACGTTTCCGATAATTTCGGGCAATCCGTTCAGGATTATCTGGAGTATTTCGATTATTCTGAATAATGTCTTATATGAATGTGATATCGGCAGGGGTTTATGGGGGTATTGGCGGAGAAATCAGTTGCCAATATCCTGTCTTTTTTCCATTTCTTTGCTCATACACTATCATCAGATTCCAGCTTTTCTGCTGCCTGTTTGGGTAATCCGGTATCCTTTCTTTTATCAGAGAGCCATACTATCAGTTCGCCTATTGCAACAGCAATCCCGTATGGTATAGCTGGCCTTAGAAAATCTTCAAAGTCGCACCAAAAGTAAATATCAATATCAAATACTTGTATCAGACAGACTTTTAAAAATAAAATGGTAAAGACAAAGATATAGGCACGAAGTAATTTCCATCTATACTCCCGTTTTAGGATTTTCTGTGCAATTATAATGTAAAGAATCATAAAAATTGATAACACTCTTATCAACAGTTGAAAATCAAATGTAACATCTCCTATAATAATAGTTACCATAATAAAAGTTCCTATCATAATAATACCTAAATAACAAAAAAAGCCAAATAAAATTATACATGCACTTTTATTAATTTTTTCTATTTTACATAGAATTGCCTGTCCTTTTTTCCATTTATAGAGAAAAAAGGATACTAACACTGCCACTATGAAGATTGACATAAATCTATATCCCAAAATCACCATTATACTATCAGCCCCGAGTCTATCCATATATAAAAAGCCACCTTCCACAATACAGAAAACAAGCAAAAGTGCACCTTCCAGATAATTTATCCAAATTCCATTTGTAGACTGATGAAAGTAATAAATAATCATAACCAAGAAATATCCTTCTACTAAAAATATCTCATATGGTGTAAAAATATAAGGATATAATACTGCCGCACAAAATAGAAAGTTGAATATATTTCCAACTATGCACCAAAGGATTCCCCAAAATATAGCTAATAGAAATTTTTTCATTTTTTTCTCTTTTTCCACATTACCCTCCCCACAAGCATATTGCACCATTCAAATCACTTAAAGTAACTGTTTTGCACTAAAACCTTATCCATTTATAGGCTGCCAAGTTAAAGCCATCCAAATATAAAAAGCCACCCATATCAGCACAATGCACCCCAAAAAAATCAGAATTGTTTTATTAATTTTCCATTTAAATTCTTTTACTTTTTTCTTTTGTCCTATCTTATAAAACAACGATGAAACTCCAAACACTATCAGGCACAACAACATCATCCTTATATCTCTTAAAATGCTAATATCTGATTCTAGTAAAAGTACTGTAGATAGTTTCAATGGCTGACCGCTAATAAATGTATGCCCTAATATTCCACAAATCCATAAAAGAAGGCATCCTTCCAAATATCCGACAGTCATACCATTTGTCACCTTGTGGAGGCGAATTAGTATCATAACCATACAATAGCTTTCAGCTATTAAGACAAGCCACACGAAAACCATTGCATAAATATCTATATAATTAAAATCGTAAGTATCACACAAAAGCGTAAGTACTAAAAATGCTGGCGCTGCTGTTTTACAAACTATATAATAAATTAAATATTCTAAAATGCTGATTGGAATTGATATTAAAATAGGTAATAGCTTATTTCTTTTCTCCGCCCTATTCACTTGCCTACACTTATTTGGTTCTATATTTCCTTCCGCTAACTTTGCCAATCCGGAATCATTTCTTTTGTCAGATACGCATACTATTTGCTCGCCGATTGCAACAGCAATACCATATGGTATTGTTAGCATAAAAAACTCCTCAAATCCACAATACACATATATATCTAATTCTAATATGTTCATTATAGAAACCTTTAAAAACAAAAAAAACAAATATATAGGCACAAAATAATTTCCATCTATACTCTCTTTTTAGTATTTTTTGAGCAATTACAATATAAAGAACTGTAAATATTGGTGACATTATCAGCATCAGAAAAAAACTAAAAGAATTATCTCCTATAAGTGTAATACCCAAATAGCTCCAAAAACCTGTTAAAATTATGAACACACTTTTGTTTATTTTCATAAGCTTACATTGCTGTTTTTGCTTTTGTTTACATTTATAGAGAAAAAAAGATACCAGCATTGCCACTAAGCATATTGGCATGAATTTGTATTCAAAATCCACTATATTACCAAATCCTTGGCTATCCATATATAAAAACCAACCTTCCAAAATAAAATATGGAATATGCCTGCAACCATGCAGCAAAATATTCCCAAAAGTATAGCTGCTAAAAATTTTAAAATCCTTTTCCTTTTTTCCACATTACCCTCCCAAAACTAATTCTTCTGCCCCATTTTTTCTTTGGGACTGGCTTCTCCATGCAGCCATTGCCAGCCTTTAGTTAATATTCCTCCTATCGCTATGGAAAGACCATAAGCTAAATACATTTCTAAATTTGGAACCATATCTTTTATAAGTTCTTCCAGATAATTCTTTTGATTGAGCACAGGAGAGCCAATATTCCACTCCTGTGCAATATATATTCCGCAAAGAAGTAATAATCCACTTAAAAACACCGCATACGCCTTAAGAAGCTGCTTTATGATTTTTCCTTTTGACAATTGATGTATCGCGAAAAAGAAAATACTAAATATAATGCTTGAAATGATTAATGCAAGTTCAAAATTAGAGAAATTAGCTATACTGATACATAAAATTAAGACATAATATATTTCATAGCTAAATATTACCCCCAAAATCAATAGCCCTATTTTTGTTTTTCTTGGAGTTTTATTTTTCTTATAATATAAGCTTACTGCTATCAGAATGAATAAAAAAACCGGCAGTAACCATTTTTCCCTTTCTGCATTGCGAAACGTATTTATCCATTTGCTGTTTTCATTCAAACCTATCCATAGAACCGGAAGCCAAAGTAAAAAAACTGCTTCCATGTAGCCAACCATCATTCCTTGTGTTTTTTGATGAAACTTCTGCAAAAAAGTTGCAAAACAAAAGCCGCTTAATATCTCCATCAAAATATCAAAGCATATGTTATTCATTTCCCAAAGATTTGGTGCTATAAAAAGCAAGACAACAGTTTCCAAAAGCGCCACATGCACCAAACGGTATATCACATATGCTGACAGACTTGCAGGAATGACAAAAAATATATGTATTATTTTTTGTTTTTTATTAGAAAGAGGACTTTTTGTTTTATTTACAGCCTTTCTCTCAATTGGACATTTAGCTTTGTAACAGACGGAAGCCAGCACAAATACAATCAGAAAACCTGCAACTAATTTGATATCCTTTATAATGGCAAGGAATACATCCAATATAAGCACTGTAGATATTTCCGTCTTTTGTTCACTAATTATGGTAATTCCCATGTCTATACATAGCCACAGAAGCAAGCATACTTCCGTATAGCCGATGGTTAAGCCCTTTGTTTCCTTGTGAAAATGGTATATAAGTATAAACATACAAATACTTATCACAATCAAAATGCACCGTTTTAAAGTGATTTCAGCCATAAACTCATTATTTATTGTTGTAAGAAATAATCCTAACACAACTGTGGATATTTGATAAACGGTGTAATAAATCAAATATCCGAAAAAGCTTATTAAAATTGATATTAAAACATACAATAGTCTGTTTTCCTTTTTCATTTTCTTTACTCACACACTTTCATCAGATTTCACCTTTTCTGCGCCTGTCTGGTTAGTCCGGAATCCTTTCTTTTATCAGAGAGCCATACTATTAGTTCGCCTATTGCAACCGAAATAGCATATGGTATAGATGCGATTATAAGATTTTCTATATCATAATCATCAAGCCCATAATTTCCCGCGGCACTCATTAAGCAGCCTTTTAATATAATAATAAGAGCTATCGTAATATACGTAAAAAATAATTTCCATCTGAACTCTTTTCCCAATATCATTTGAACAATGATAATATAGGGGATAACAAATACTGGTACTATTGCAACCATTGTCTCAAACCCCAATATATATCCACCCATTACAACAGCACTTAAGTAGCAAAAAAATCCAAGCAGGGATAACAATATACTTTTATGAGCTTTTGCAAGCGTATGCTTCTTCCTCTTTTTATCTCGTTTATAAACGAAAGAGGATACTACCATTGCCACAAGACAGAGGGGCATAAGCCTGCAGCCCCAAATTAACAGATTTATGCGTCGATTAGCAATGCCTGTTAAAATCACATGCGCACACCAGCTTCCTATAATGCAGCAAATCAATAAGAATACGCATTCTAAATAGCCAACCCATACGCCATTAGTAGCCTTGTGAAAATAATAAAGTATCATGACCATAAAATACCCAATAACAATTAACATCTCATAGGGATGAATATAGCAAAATAACATTGCTATCCCCAATAGACTGTCTAGTGCATAGCAGATTATGAACCAAAAAAAGCCAAACGGTATAGACAATAAGAATTTTTTTATTTTTTTCTCCTTTTCCATAATTCCCCCAAAAACTGTTTTCTCAATTTGCATCAGCAGCCTTTTTCTTGTTTCTCTTATGAAAAACCCAAAATAATACTTCCCCTATCAAAATGGAAACAGCATATCCTGAAAACATTTCCACAATCCATTCCACATCATGAATATTTATAAATTCTTTATTTATAATACGTATTCCTCCCAAACATCCAATCCAAAGAAGTAAATATATTACATAAAAAGCAAGCATTTTTCCGTTCCACTTTCCTTTTGAAATCCAAAGAAGAGCAAAAATATAAATTGATAAAATAATAACTACTCCATTTTTTACTATGGAAAACCAAGGAGTAAAGGCTGCAATAAAACACACGCTGAAGTAAACAGCCAAACCAATTATAAAACAAAAAAATCCCTTCATTATTTGAAATAATCGGAAGATAATTTTCCCTTCTTTTTCCTTTTTATATAAAATAGAAGTAATTATCATTGTTATCTCAAAAAACAACATACATGTTTGCTTTTCTGAATACTCATATTCCATCCCCTGCCTATTTAATAATAAAGGTAAACCCCATAGGTAAACTCCATATATGAGCATTATTATAAGAAAACTTATTTCTCCATAACCAATCAGCACCCCTTTTGTACGTTTATGAAAGAAATAGATTGGAACAGTCATAAACAGACTTACAACAATTGCCAACTGCCAGGGAATACTAATTAAAATATCCATTTGCATGGTTATAGTCATTACCTGTCCCCAAAAAAATATATAATAAATGAACATATAAAGCCCATATCCAACTAAGACAAAAGGGATTGAAAACAAAACATATAATCCTTTCTTTTCTTTTTTCATGTAAAAAATTTCCCCTTTTCAACAAAATGAATTTAACACCTTTTCACTTTCTATAATTACCAATATCCATCCGATTCCATATCTTCTGCTTCCTGCTCTGCTAATCTAGAATCCTTTCTTTTATCAGAAATCCATACTATCAGTTCACCGATTGCCACAGCAATCCCGTATGGTATAGCCGGCATTAGAAAATCTTCAAAGTCGCAATGTGCATGTTCAAATACTTGTAGCAAACACACTTTTAAAAATAAAATGGCAAAGACCAATATGCAGGCACGAAGTAATTTCCATCTATACTCTCTTTTCAGTATTTTTTGTGCAATTATGATATACGGAATTATAAAAATTGATAATATTATTAGACTCATTGGATAATCAATTGCAACAAGCCACATAACAACATCAGCACCTAAATAACAAAAAAAACCAATTAAAACCGTGAATATACTTATATTCACTTTTTCTATCTTGTGTAAAATTACCTGCCCTTTTTTCCATTTATAAAGAAAAAAGCATACTAACACTGCCACTATACCAATTGGCATAAATCTATATCCAAAAAATACCACACGACCAAACTCCTGAACATCCCTATATAAAAGCCAGCCTTCCACGATACAGAAAACAAGCAAAAAACCGGATTCCAAATAATTTATCCACACTTTGTTTGTAACTTTGTGAAAGCAGCAAATAATCATAACCATAAAATATACTTCTACTAAGAATGTCTCATATGGAAAAATATAAGAATATGCTGTTACACCACAAAACAAAAAATTGAATATACTTCCCACTATGCACCAAAGAATTCCCAAAAGTATAGCTGCTATAAATTTTAAAATCTTTTTTCTTTTTTCCACATTACCCTCCAAAAACTAATCCTTCTGCCCCATTTTTTCTTTGGGACTGGCTTCTCCGTGCAGCCATTGCTAGCCTTGCGTTAATATTCCTCCTGCCGCTATGGAAAAGCCATAAGCTACTTCCGCATAGCCGATGGTTAAGCCCTTTGTTTCCATGTAAAAATGGTATAAAAGTATAAACATACAATAGTCTGTTTTTCTTTTTCATTTTCTTTACTCACACACTTTCATCAAATTCTACCTTTTCTGCTGCCGGTTTTGCCAGTCCGGAATCCTTTCTTTTATCAGAAATCCATACTATCAGTTCACCGATTGACACAGCAATGCTATATGGTATAGCAGCTATTACAAGGTTTTCTAAATCCCAACTATCAAATCCGAAGCTTTCCACTGTACCAATCAGACAGGCATTTAAAGCTAACAGAATAAATAAAATTGTATTTGCAGAAAGTAATTTCCATCTGTATTCTTTATTTAATATCATTTGTACAATGATAATATATGGAATTATAAGTATTGGCGCTATAATCATCATTAACTCAAAGCTAAACATGAAACTGCCCATTATAGTAAAACTCAAATAGCCAAAAAAGCTAATCATTGATATAACTATACTATTGTTTATTATTTCAATCCCTTGCCTTTTTTCTTGTTTCTGTTTCTTTTCATAAAACATAGATGCCAAAAACATTGCCAACAGACAAACTGGCATAAGTTTGCATTCCCAAACTATTATATTTAAAAATTCATGATTTTCTGTATCCGAAAATATTATATATCCACACCAACTTCCCACAATACAAAACGTCACTAAAAATCCAGATTCCAAATATCCCATCCATGCTCCATTTGTCAATTTGTGAAAATAAGTAAGAAGCACAATCATTATGTAGCCTATGATAGCAGTTGTCTCATATGGATGAATACAACAAATCACCATTGATATCCCCAATATAGTATCTAGTGTACAATGAATTAAATACCAGAAAATGCCCCAAAGTATAGCCAATAAAAATTTATATATTTTCTTCAAAATTACCCTCCCAAAAACTTATAGCACTTTTTAAATCACTCAAGGTAACTGTTTTGCACTAAACCTTATCCGCTTATAGACTGCCAAGTTAAAGCCATCCAAATATAAAAAGCCACCCATATCAGCACAATGCAACTCAAAAAAGTCAACAAAAAAATCAGCATTGTTTTATTAATTTTCCATTTATACCCTTTTACTATTTTCTTTTGTCCTATCTTATAAAATAACGATGATACCCCAAACACAATCAGGCACAACAACATCATCCTTATATCTCTTAAAATGCTAATATCTGATTCTAGTAAAAGTACTGTAGATAGTTTCAATGGCTGACCGCTAATAAATGTATGTCCTAATATTCCACAAATCCATAAAAGAAGGCATCCTTCCAAATATCCAACAGTCATACCATTTGTTGCCTTATGGAAGCGAATTAGTATCATAACCATACAATAGCTTTCAGCTATTAAGACAAACAACACGAAAACCATTGCATAAACATTTATATATAAATAATTGTAATCATGGTTTGTATTAAAAAGCATAAGTACAGAAAACGCTGGCGCTGCTATTTTACAAACGATATAATAAATTAAATATCCTAAGATACTGATTGGAATTGATATAAAAATAGGTAATAACTTACTTTTTTTCTCCATCCTATCCACTTGCCACCCCTTTTTTGGTTCTATATTTCCTTCCACTAACTTTGCTAATCCGGAATCCTTTCTTTTATCAGAAATCCATACTATCAATTCACCGATTGCAACAGCAATGCTATATGGCAAGACAGGAACTATAAGATCCTTCAAATCATCTATATCTGGACCATGACTTGCTATAGCATTTAAAAGACAAACATGAAAAAGAAATGCAAGGAGCAGAACAATATCAGAAAACAATATCATCCATCTATACTCTCTTTTTAACATCTTTTGTGCAATGATAATGTAAGAAATCACTAATGGTAGCAATATGAGCATCATTAATTCAAAACTAAATATAAAGCTTCCTATGATAGTAGCACTAAAATAACAAAAAAAGCCAAACATAGCCACAAATATACTTTTATTTATTTTTATTATCTTATATCTATTTTTCACTTTCTGTCTCCTCTTATAAATAAAAGAAGCCAAAAACATCACCAATAAGCAAATCGGCATGTATACATATACAAAAGGCATTAATTTTTCAAGAGGACCAGCATCTGCATTCATTAACAGCACACGTACAAAATGCCCTTCCACTAGAAGAAAAATAGGTGAAAATCCACATTCCAAATAAACCACCCATATTCCATTAGTCCACTTATGAAAATAATAGAGAATCATAAGCATAAAATATGCTGTAATAAATATAGTCTCAAGTGGATGAACGTAACAAAGCAACATTCCTATATTAAATACAAGATATAATATATATCCAACCACACACCAAATAATTCCCAAAAGCATAGCCACAAAAAGTTTTACTACCTTTTTCACTTTTCTCCTCTCCCTCAAAACTAATTCTTCTACCCTATTTTTTCTTCCCTACTGCACTAATCCTGGCATTTTTATTTAATCCCACTGCCTTTTTCCTCAATATTGCAGTATATTTCTTCTGCTTTGCCTTCGGAACCGATATAGTCGCATTTTTAGAAATTCCTTTAAACGCATTTTTGCCAACGGATTTTAAAGAAAGAGACTGTATTTTTATCGTTTTTAGTTTTGAACATTTTGCAAAAGCTGATTTCCGTATTTTTACTATATGTTTGCCTATAGTTACTTTCTTTAGCTTTTTACAGCCGTAAAATGCTTTTTCACCAATTTCCGTTACCTTGAACTTTTGTTTGTCTATGGTAATGGTACTTGGAATGGTAATATTTTTTATCTTCTTATTGGTACATTTCAGATAGATTACCGTCCCATAACCTTTTCCAATCTTTGTAATTTTGTATTTTCCGCTTCCCTTTATCCTGATATCTCCCTTTTTCAATGCCGGGATATTCGTTTTGTTATCCGGCAATGGGTTAACAGTTACTGGCTGCTTACTTAGTTCATCGTTATTTTCCTTATCATTTTCCACATTTTTGCCCCAATAAGAAAATGTTGGTTTGCTTTCATAAGCAAAATCTGCTTCTGTGGTATTCTGGTAACATGATATACTTCTAATAGCAGTACTCTCATAAAAGCTATTGCTGTCCATTACTGCATTTTTGCTGTAGAACAACACCTCTGTTAAGTTACTGCACCTTGCAAATGCATATTCTTCTATTGTTTTTACACTGGCAGGTATGGTAACCCTTTTTAATAATTTACAGTCCAAAAATGCCTGTGCCGTAATTATTTCCAGGGAATCCGGCAAAATAACTTCTTCCAAATTGGTATTATCACAATCAATATACTTTAATGCCGTAAAGCCGGTTAAATCTAATGTTCCTCCAAGCCACATGCCAGAGAAATCAATTTCCGTAATGTGATACAAATTGTCCGACTGCTTTTCCCATTTTACATAATCCCATCTTCCCGGTTCTTCCTCCGAAAGATGAAATTGTCCTTCGTTTTCCTTTCCATTCACAAGATTCAGTATGGTCTTCATTTCTTTTGAAGAAAATTTTTCCTTGGCTCCTTTTATGTACTGTGAATGCAGCTCAATAACAGCATTTTCTTTTGCTTCAAAGTCCTCAAGAATTTTTTCCACATTTTCATTCTTTAAGCAGTTATAATATCCAAGAATTTTCCAAAGACTGTTACAGTTAGAGACGGACAATTCCTCAATTTCATTTTCCATGCAGTTTACACATTCCAGCTTTGCACACTGATTGATTTCCAAACCGCTTATAGCATTTTCTGCAAGGGTAATAGACTGTAGCTGTTCCATATTGGAAAGCTGCAGGTTACCAGTCAGATTTCTATTTGCTAATTGAATATCCTCCACATAATATGTTCCGCCCACATAGCGCCATGTTATGCCATCCCAAGTGTCAGGAGCTTCCAAGTTCCAGCCAAGCTTCTTTAAATTCTCGTCTGTATTGACAAGCCCTTTTAAATTCTCCAGATCAGAAGCAGCATATACCGCATCTTCCGGCACTTTTTGTTCCCTATAAAGCACCCAAACCGCCTCATTCTGCGCAAGAGCTTCAAACCGGGATAAATCCTTGAAATAATTATATTCACAATTGATTCTTGACAGACTGTTAGATTCCGGCAGCGCAATGTCAGTAAGCCTGTTTTCTTGACAAAACAGCACGTCTAATTGTGACTGCAACAATACATCCAAATATGTTAACTGATTGTTATTGCAAGCAAGCTCTGTCAGATTCATGCATGTACTCAAATCAAGCTCTTCTAATTCATTTCCATCACAATCTAAATATTGAAGATTTTCGCAGTTTTTTATCTGCAGTGTTCGTAATACATTGTAATAACATTTCGCCTGAACAAGAGAAATGCAATCATCTAAGATAAGGGACGTTAACCCATTTCCTTCACAATTGATTAACCTTAACTTACTAAATCCGCTTAAATCCAAGACTCCTGTCAGTTCTTTATAGGGGATGGCTATAGATATTACATAGCCTTCTTCATCAAATTCAATTCCGCTCCATGTACTATTATCTGATAAGTTCCATCCCAGTTTCACTTTATTTTCATCTAACGTGGCAAACTGTACAAGTCTTTCCTTTTCTTCCTCACAGGTAAGTATTGTCTTTTCTCCTTCTTTACTTATTTCAGTTCTTTCATTAGTAATGCTTTCTCCATAGATGTTTTCGTTTTCAGGTATATGATTTTCAGAAACGGTGTTTTGAGAAACACTGTTCTCAGAAACTGCATAGTAATCCATTGAATTTTCTGATAATGAATCAGAATTTTCCATGTTTTTCTGTTCCTGTTCCATTACATCTTGAGCTTGTCCTAATTTAGATAACTCCAAATCCGTATTATTTACCGCTAAGGAAGCCGAAGTGGAACTGTTAAATAATCCCAGCTTTGTTGCCAGATAGTATGTGTAGGATTGGTGGGTATCGTTGATATTCTTTTTCAAACGTTGCCCACTAAAAAAGAACCAAGAAATTTTCCCAAATGGGCGATATGAAAAGCCTGCTGCCACAAATTCCCATGCAGTACTATAATCACCTTGTGCTAACTTTGCAATGCAGTTATGGAAATAATCATATAGGCTTATTTCTGGCTTTTTCTCTGGTCTTTTTTCATAATACTCAATTACATTTCTCCAGTTACTTGTAACATGCACAAGCATTTTACTTGTCTCTTCATAATTAAAATCCGCACCATCCTGTTCTTTCCTGCTACTCCCTAAACCAATATATCTATCCATCCCATCCTTAAACTGCCTATACGCTTCCCCTGCCGATCGCTTTCCTGCCTGATAAGCATAATCCGCATTTGCAACATAAGTAATGCCATAATTTCCATACCCCCACTTTTCAAAAGGCACGCTTGGCACAAAATCATCAACAAAGCAATGATTAAATATGTTAATATAGCTCTTATCCTTATATTTCGTAGTAGCATTTGCAGTTGCATAAGTATAGCCAAACACATCTCCTATACTACTGCTGCCCGAATCCGTCAACTTCGCAGACAATAGATTTGCTACTGCTCCTCCCCGGCTGTGTCCTGTTACCCAGATAATGCACTGGTCGGTATCCACGCCTTTTTTCCTGATAGTTGCTATATAATTATACAAAGCTGCCTCTATGCTGTTGCTGGCTTTCTCAAAGCTGTAATGGGTACTTGCATAATTGGCATTATAATCCGTACCCGTCAAATCCATATTTCCTTCCCATTCCACGCTGTCCGTACCGCGAATGCAGACAAGTATTTGCGTCTTTTGCCTTCCGTTATATTTCACGTTTCTTGTGGCAAAAGTATAGCTGCAATTATGTGGATTGCTGTCCCGGTAATTGTAGTGGCTGCAATTGTAAAAACCATCCTTTTTTAGTTGTCCGAACAATAAGCTCGGATAGTTTTGCCTTCCTTTTTCCTGAGCATAAAACTGTCCTGCTTCTGTCATCCTATATTCATCATAAGCAAGCATAGAATATAACGCAGAATCCTCCGCCAGCTTTTGGCTGTAAACATTGGGCGAATATGGAAAATCATATATCCGGCTGGGAACCTTGTCAAAGCAGATTTTGAAATTTACTTTCAGATTTCTTCCTACATTGTATGTATAAGTAACCGGAAACCCGCTGTCCACCACGAAAAGGATGGGCTTCACAATTTTTGCATTTTTCCATAAGGTTGCCTTTTCAAGCCGGAAGCCCGGAAGGGTTGACAGGTCTAACTGGCTTTCCTGTGAAACTGCATATTTATTATTTTCACATTCCAAACTTTTAAGCTTTGTATTCTTTTCCACATTCAGGCTTGTAAGATAATTATTTGAGCAATACAATCCGCCCAAAGATGAAATGCTTTCCACGTTTAAACTTGTAAGATAATTGTTTGAACAATTCAATACGCATAAAGACGGAACATCTTCTAAATTTAAAAATGTTAATTTATTATTATTACACTTCAAAGTGTTCAGAGCTTTATTATTTTCAAGCACAATATTGCTTAAATTATTATTTGAGCACTCCACCCAACTTAATGAGGTACAATTTCTCACATCCAGATTTACCAGTTTATTATTGTTACAATATAAATAGCCTGCTTTTTCAGGTACCTTAAAATTTTCAATTCTATTATTATTACAATTAATATGCCACAAATTGGGATTTGCATATAATTGACTTATCATGTTATCTGAACAAATCAATCTTCTTAAACCTTTATCATTTACACCGGCAGCATTTCGCGTATCCAGGTTTATCAATGAATTGTTTGAGCAGTCTAACGTATTTAACCGGCTTGCAGTATTTATTGCTAATTCTTTCAGGTTATTATATGAACAGTTCAGCCACTCCAATTTGGTCCTGTTATATAAATTCAAAAAGCCTATTTTATTATGGGAACAATCTACCTTAACAGCTCCTATGGGAATTTTTAAATCCGCCAATTCATTATTGGAACAATTCAAGGTATAACCGCTTACTATATTCAGTTCTTTCAGCTTATTATTCTGACATTCTAAAGTAGAAAGAGTATCCTGATAAATGGAAAGAGCCTCTAACTGATTGTCGTTACAATATAGGAATCGCAATTTTGCTATCGGAGATATATTTAATTCTTTTATATTATTATTAGAACAACCCAGGCTGTCCAGCTTATTATTGTTATGCAAATCCAGTTTTTTTATTTTATTTTTTGCACAATTTAATTCTTCTAATTTTTGATTGTTGGATAACTCCAGTTTTTCAATTCCACACTCCCAGCAGATAAATTTAACCAGCTCGGCATTTTTACTTACATCGAATTTAATACCATTATTATATGAAATGTCTAATTTTTGCAAATATAGGCTGCCTGAAGTATCAATATGCTTTATTTCATTATAATAACATGACAGTTCAACCAACACCGGAAGTTTTCTGACATCAAGACTCTGTAATTTATTATTATCACAATTCACCTTGGTAATACAATTTTCATCCGGAAAAGAAATGCTTTCAATCAGGTTTTGATTGCAGCTTACCTTCTGTAAAGCTATGTTATTGCTTAAATCCAGTTTTTTCAACTGATTATTGTTACATGATAATTCTCTCAAATCCCTATTATTGCTCAAATCCAGACTTTGCAATTCATTATTGTCGCAAACCAAATGTAAAAGAGCTTTATTTTTACTTACATTCAGCTGCTTTATGGAACCTCCGCTGCAGGAAATGTTACGCAACTTCTGATTTTCACCTAAATCCAGCTTTTCTAATGCATTGCCTTTGTAGGAAAAATTATATAAATTTTTGAAATATTCTATTCCCGATAAGTCTGACACATTCCATCTTGAATCGTCATTCAGTCCTATAGACATTGTACCTTTGATTTCCTGTACAGACAATATTCCATCATGGTCTCCATCCAATTGACTGGACACATATGCCCGGAACTTCTCATCCGGAAATGCAGACGCATTGATTTCTACCGGTACGATATCATCCTCCGCTTCCGTTTCTTCCGCACAGACTGCCATACCATTTCCTGCAAAGGCATATCCCAGCAGCATAACCCATATAAGTACCCAAAATAATCTTCTTCTCCGCATATTCCAGTTTTCCCCATTCTTTTGCATTTTGTTTTCGGTTTCTATTATTAAGAATACTACTTATTACGTATTTAATCAATAGTTTTTTTAAGATTGGTAAAATATTAGTGAACTATTCATAAAATTATAGGCATAATATTAGATAAATTAAACAGCCCCTTATTTGTATGCATAAAAAAGAGAAGTCCTCCAAATATCCTCTATCAGGAGTTCTTCCCTTTTTTATATGCAAACATCTGCCTATTCAATTTTCAAATACACATTGCCGGTTGGCATCCCCTAAGAAGCCTCGCTTGCCTTCCATTTCAGATACGCATTCACAAACAAATCAATGGCTCCATCCAGTACCGCATCCACATTCCCTGTTTCCGCATTGGTTCTGTGGTCCTTTACCATAGTGTAGGGCTGCATTACATAGGAACGAATCTGATTGCCCCATCCGATTTCCGTAACCTCTCCCCGGATATCGGAAAGCTTTTCGGCATTTGCCTCCTGCTTCAACAAATAGAGCTTTGCCCGCAGCATCTGCATTGCCTTATCTTTATTCATATGCTGGCTTCTTTCATTCTGGCACTGCACCACGGTTCCGGTAGGAATATGGGTAATGCGGATAGCCGAGGAGGTCTTGTTAATATGCTGTCCTCCTGCGCCGGAGCTTCGGTAGGTATCAATCCGCAGGTCGTCTTCATTGATTTCCACATCCACATCCTCTTCAATATCCGGCATAACATCCAGGGAAACAAAAGATGTCTGCCGCTTTCCCTGGGCATTAAAAGGGGAAATCCGCACAAGGCGGTGCACTCCTTTTTCAGCCTTTAAATAGCCATAAGCATTTTCACCGTTTATCTGGAAGGTAACGGACTTGATGCCCGCTTCGTCCCCATCCAGCATATCCAGCACTTCTATGGAAAAGCCTTTCCGTTCCGCCCACCTTGTATACATACGGTAGAGCATTCCTGCCCAGTCGCAGCTTTCCGTTCCGCCGGCCCCCGCATTGAGCTTTAAAATCGCGTTGCAGTTGTCATATTCTCCTGACAAAAGCGTTTGAATGCGGATATTTTCATAGGTCTGGACAAATTCCTCCATCTCTGACTTTGCTTCTGCTGCCAGTTCGGCATCATTTTCTTCATATCCCATTTCTATCAGCGTCTCAATATCCTCATACTGGCTTTTCAATCCGTTATAAATAGAAATGGTGTCCTTTAAGCTTTTTAATTCTTTGGAAAATGCCTGTGCCCGTTCCTGATTATCCCAGAAATCCGGCGCCTCCATTTCCATTTCCAGCTCCTCCACCCGCTTTGACTTATTTGCTAAGTCAAAGTGAATCCCTCACTTCCGCTAATGGAGTTTCGTAGGATAATAATTCCTGTTTTAACTGGTCTAATTCTACCACTGCGTTCACCACCTTCTTGATAATTAGTCATATGACACCCTATATCCGAATATCAGAGTGCCATATAGAATGCTGTATAAATTCGTTTATCATTTCCTGCCGCAGCAGTTCTTATACTTTTTGCCGCTGCCGCATGGGCACGGGTCGTTTGGATATACCTTTGCCTCTTCACGCCGTACCGGTCCCTTTGGCGCGGAGTCATCCTTATTGGTGCTTGTCACCTTGGCTACCTGTTCCCTCTCTACCTTCTGCTCCACCTTTACATGGAAGAGGAGGCGGAGAGTGTCTTCCCGTATGCTGTCCGTCATGCCGTCAAACATTTCATAGCCGCTCAGCTTATATTCCACCAACGGGTCTCTCTGTCCGTATGCCTGTAAGCCCACGCCCTGACGGAGCTGGTCCATATCGTCAATATGGTCCATCCACTTCCGGTCGATTACCTTTAGCAAAATAACCCGTTCCATTTCACGAAGTGCTTCCGGCTCCGGAAATTCTGCTTCTTTGCTTTCATACAGCTTTACAGCCTCTTCCTTCAGCTTATGGCGAAGCTCGTTTTTCTTGCATTTTGCCACATCCGGAGTTTTTACAGGCTGGATGGGGATAATGGGCAGAAGCACCTGGTTCAGTTCCTTCAAATCCCAGTCTTCACTGCTTCCGTCCTCGCCGATTACCATATCCACAGAGCTTTCCACCACATCGGTAATCATCTTATAGATAACATCTCTCATGCTTTCTCCGTTTAATACACGAAGACGCTCTGCATATATGATTTCCCTTTGTTCATTCATAACCTGATCGTATTCCAGCAGGTTCTTACGAATGCCAAAGTTATTGCTTTCGATTTTCTTCTGGGCGCCTTCAATTGCCTTTGTAAGCATGCTGTGCTCGATTTCCTGATTTTCCGGAATGCCCAGGGCATTGAACATATTCAACATCTTATCGGAACCAAAGAGCCGCATCAAATCGTCCTCTAAGGAAATGAAGAATCTGGATTCACCCGGATCTCCCTGACGTCCGGAACGTCCTCTCAACTGATTATCAATACGTCTGGATTCATGCCTTTCCGTACCGATAATCTTAAGGCCTCCTGCCTCTTTCGCCTCATCATCCAGCTTGATATCCGTACCACGGCCCGCCATATTGGTAGCAATGGTCACGTTGCCGTGAATACCTGCATCCGCTACGATTTCTGCCTCCAGCTCATGGAACTTTGCATTCAATACCTTATGGGGGATGCCTTTTTTATTTAAAAGCTTGCTGATTTCCTCCGATGCCTCGATGGTAATGGTACCTACCAGCACCGGCTGTCCCTTTTCATGAGCCTTTATTACCTCTTCCACTACTGCATGAAGCTTTTCCTTCTTTGTCTTATATACACAGTCCTGCATATCGATTCTGGCTACAGGGCGGTTTGTGGGAATTTCAATAACATCCATTCCGTAAATATCCCTAAATTCCTTTTCCTCCGTAAGAGCCGTACCTGTCATGCCGGCTTTCTTTTTAAATTTATTAAAGAAGTTCTGGAAGGTAATGGTTGCCAGCGTCTTGCTTTCCCGTTTTACCTTTACATGTTCCTTTGCCTCAATTGCCTGATGCAGACCGTCGGAATAACGTCTTCCCGGCATGATACGTCCGGTAAACTCGTCTACAATTAGAACCTTGTCGTCCTTTACCACATAATCCTGATCCTTGAACATTAAGTTATGGGCACGAAGGGCTAAAATAATATTGTGCTGGATTTCCAGATTTTCCGGGTCTGCCAGGTTTTCAATCTGGAAGAAGCGCTCTACCTTGGAAACACCTTCTGCAGTCAGGTTCACCACCTTATCTTTTTCATTTACGATAAAGTCACCGGTTTCCTCCTGCTCGATACCCATCATAATATCGATTTTGGACTGGTCCTCCTGATCCTCGCCCCGTTTTAACTGCCTTGCCAGTATATCGCATGCCTCATAGAGCTTGGTGGACTTGCCGCTCTGACCGGATATGATAAGAGGTGTTCTCGCCTCGTCAATCAATACGGAGTCAACCTCATCGATAATGGCATACTGCAGGTCACGCAGTACAAGCTGTTCCTTGTAAATCACCATATTGTCACGCAGGTAGTCGAAGCCCAGCTCATTGTTTGTCACATAAGTGATGTCACAGCAGTAAGCTTCCCTTCGCTCATCCGCTTTCATTTCATTTAAGACAACGCCTACGGTAAGACCTAGAAATTCATGGACCTGTCCCATCCATTCCGCATCACGCTTTGCCAGGTAATCATTGACGGTAACGATATGTACCCCTTTTCCTTCCAGGGCGTTTAAATAAGCCGGCAGGGTGGAAACCAATGTCTTACCTTCACCGGTTTTCATTTCCGCAATACGTCCCTGATGCAGAATCACGCCACCGATTAACTGCACTCTGTAATGTTCCATATTCAGCACTCTTCGGGCTGCCTCCCTGACAACTGCATATGCCTCTGGAAGAATATCATCCAATGTCTTCCCTTCTGCCAGCTGAATCCTGAATTCTTTTGTCTTGCCTTTTAACTCTTCATCAGAAAGCGCCATCATGGAATCCCTGTAGGATTCTATCTTTTTCACGATTGGCTCGATTCTTTTCAATTCCCTTTCACTATGAGTACCAAAAACTTTTTGTACTATATTCATTGCAAACTCCTTAACCTTTTAAACCGTAATTTGTCTCCTGTTCCGGAAAATGGAGACTTTCCTTAACCATTATATACTAAATTCATAAAATTGCAATGTTTACCTGCCGGTTTCCGGGTGAAAATGAATGTCTTTGGCTCTGATTTTGCGGGATTTCTGCTGGGTTTTCGGAAAGTTGTTAAGGTTCTGTTAAAGTTTTATAAACTCCCGGCAAAATGGTTACCGGTAAATAACTGAATTGCATTTTCCTCATTGACCTTTATAAATAGAAGTGATATTATTTTAACGAGCTTACTGATTGGGATTTTTGCCGGTATATCGCAGCAGTTTGACAGAATCCAATGAAGTGCCTTTAGGTTCTCCTAATGGGGCTGAACGGTTACTCATTAAAAATAAAATAAATAAGAGGTGTAGACAAATGAGCAAAGGATTTGATGATTTAATTGCAAAGGTAAACGACTGTTCCTTAAAAAAAGTAGCAGTTGCCGTGGCACAGGATGCGCCGGTTTTAGAGGCAGTAAAGGCTGCAAAGGAACGGAACATTGCAGATGCCATTTTAGTTGGTGATGCGGACAAGATTAAAGAAATTGCCGCTTCCTTAAACATGGATTTATCCGGTTATGAGATAATTGATGAAAAAGACACTTATACCGCTGCATTAAAAGCAGTGGAGCTTGTACATAACGGCACGGCTGACATGTATATGAAAGGACTCATCGATACAAAGTCTTTCTTAAAGAGTGTTTTGGACAAAGAAGTAGGGCTGCGTACCGGAAGGCCTTTATCCCATGTATGCGTATTTGAAATTGAAGGCGTGGAAAAATTACTTTTCTTAACAGACGTTGCTTTTATGACTTATCCTACTTTGGAAGACAAGGTTCATATTATTGAAAATACAGTGGAAATCTGCAAAGCCTGCGGCATCGATACGCCAAAGGTTGCTCCGTTAGCTGCTGTCGAGGTTGTAAATCCCAAAATGCCTGCTACCGTAGAAGCAGCAGAGCTTACCAAAATGTGCGAAGATGGAAAAATCACAGGCTGTATCGTAGACGGTCCTCTTTCCTTAGACCTTGCCATCGACCCGGAAGCTGCAAAGCATAAGGGTGCAGAAGGCAGAAAGATTATCGGTGATGCGGACATTCTCCTGTTCCCTGACATCCATGCCGGCAATCTTGTATACAAAGCCCTTGTTCACACTGCCAAAGAAAAGAACGGCAATATTTTAACCGGAACAAAAGCTCCTGTTATCTTAACCTCCCGTTCCGACGACTTTGAAACAAAGGTAAATTCCCTTGCTCTTGGCGCAGTTGTGGCAGAAGCCATGAAATAAACTCAGAAAGGATATTTAGATTATGAAAAGCTTAATTATCAATCCCGGTTCCACTTCCACGAAAATCGGCGTGTTTGAAGAAGAGACATTATTATTTGAAGAAACCTTGAGACATTCTACAGAAGAAATCGCACAATATGCTTCTATTGTTGACCAGAAGGATTTCCGGAAAAATATTATTTTAAACCTGTTAAAGGAAAAAGATTTTGATATAAAGTCTTTGGATGTTGTGGTAGGAAGAGGCGGCATGTTAAAACCAATTCCCGGCGGCACCTATGCGGTTACCGATGACTTATTAGAAGACCTTAGAATCGGAAAGCAGGGACAGCATGCTTCTAACCTGGGCGGCATTTTGGCACGGGAAATCGGAGATGAAATCGGCGCACCTTCCTTTATCGTTGACCCGGTAGTAGTAGATGAGTTAGAACCCATTGCCAGATATTCCGGCGTACCGGAGCTTCCAAGGACAAGTGTGTTCCATGCTCTGAACCAAAAGGCGGTTGCCAAAAGATATGCCAAGGAAACCGGAAAGGCATATGATTCCCTGAATCTGGTTGTTGTTCATATGGGTGGCGGTGTTTCTGTAGGCGCTCATAGAAACGGCAAGGTAGTGGATGTATTTAATGCTTTAGACGGCGACGGGGCTTTTTCCCCGGAGAGAGCCGGTGCAGTTCCAAGCGGCGCTTTAATTAAAATGTGTTTCTCCGGTGAATTTACCGAAAAGGAAGTATACAAAAAAATCGTAGGAAACGGCGGCTTTAATGCATATCTTGGAACAAACGATATGCGTGACGTGGAAAAGATGGCTTCGGAGGGCAATGAAAAAGCAGTGGAGCTTCGCGAAGCATTTATCCAGCAGGTTGCCAAGGATATCGGTTCCATGGCTTGTGTATTAAACGGAAAAGTAGACCAAATTATCGTAACCGGCGGTATTGCTTACGATAAAGGTGTTGTAGAAGGCTTAAAGAAAAAAGCCGGATGGATTGCAAAGTTTACTGTATATCCGGGAGAAGATGAACTGCTTGCACTGGCACAGGGTGCCCTTCGGGTATTAAAGGGTGAAGAGGAAGCAATGACTTACTAAAGTCTGCAACAATAACTATACAAAGGAAATCGTCCTGCAAAGAAGCATGTTTGCAGGACGTTTCTTTTTGATTTTATGGACTGTTGATTTGATTGAATATACTGTAAATAGTGTAGATACCGGCAGTATTATCTAATAGCCGGCACTTGAATAATGGAATGAAAAGGAGACTTTATGAGCAAACGAATCGAGTGGTTGGACGGTTTGAAGGGATTTGCCTGCATAGGCGTATTTCTTCATCATTTTTTACTTAGTTTTTTTCCCGGCATTTATATGGGAAGGGAAGCATTATCCCATACTGCTTCTAAACTGGAATATACTATAGGACAGCTTCCCGTTTCCGCTTTTTTCTGCGGTGAATATATGGTAGGGCTGTTTTGCCTTATCAGCGGTATTGTAATCAGCTATCAGATTTTATCCATGAAGGATAGGGAACATGTATCTTCTTTTCTTCTAAAGCGTTATCCAAAGCTTGCCCTTCCTCTATTTGCTGCCAGTTTTTTTGTTTACCTGATGCTTCAGTTTCAGTTATTTACCAATGTGGAAGCTTCCGCACTTACCGGCTCTGACTGGCTTGGTTCTTTTTATCAGAATAAGGAAAGCTTTTCTGATTTGCTGTACTCTTCCTTTCTATCGGTATGGTTTATTATGGATACCCGTTTTTCCAATGCTTTCTGGATGATGAAACATTTATTGATTGGCTCCGCTCTGTCTGCCCTTCTATCGGAAATGAGCTGGGGGAAGGGAAGAAAATTTTATGTAGTATATGGAATCGCCGCTTTTTTTTCTTTTCGTTTAAACAGTATGTATTCTCTCTTTATATTGGGAAGCGCACTTGCTTTTTATATGAATGACCAGAAGAAAAAACTCCCTCCCCGTATTGTATCTGTTCTTTTCCTTATATTGGGAGTGTTTGGCGGGGGATATCCTACTTATGCGACGCCGGAAGGATTTTATCTTCCTTTTCCAAAGCTTCCTGTCGGATATAATACTCCGCTTTTTTATCATACTCTTGGCGCCTTTTTTACTGTTCTCTCCATTTATCAGTTAGGTGGTTTGAAGAGGTTTTGGGAAAGCAGACCCTTGCTTTTTATGAGCAGAGTCAGCTATAGCTTTTTCCTTCTTCATATTCCTGTTTTATTTTCTGTTTCCACCGGACTTTTTCAGGTGATTTATCAGCTTACTGACCGCTATATTCTGTCCGGGGGAATTGTGCTGTTTGCGAGCTTCGTTATCATTTTTCTGATTTCTTATTTGTTTCATGTTTTTATTGAAAAGCCTTGTTACAGGATGGTGGACTGGGGGATTGGGCATTTGAATTGATTTTTTACATATACTAACATGGACTTTTCATACTATTTATTTTGCCATTGCAATTCCAGCAGACGTTTTACGGATTGTTTTAAGTATTCCATGCTCCAGTCCTTCCTCATATCCTTCTTCCCGCAGGGTCCTTTCATGCAGTTCTTTATCATACTCAAATATGCTCATCTGTTCCGCCTCCGCATTTTATATTGTCTTTGCTTCGTATTTGGATGTGGATGGACACCGGGAAAATAAATTTAGTCATCCATAGCCTGCAAAAAGGCTTCCAGGGATTCTGCTTTTGCTGCTGCTTTATGCCATCTTTTTAGGCTTTCCAGCCTCTTCTCCGAAAGAATCCTTTTCCTTAAATCTTCTGAAATATTTCCCATTTCCTCTAATAGCTCCAATAAAGTGTACCCCTTGTCAAGGACAAATTAAGAAGAAGGGATTGTTCATTTTTCA
>CAJUEX010000028.1 GCA_910585715.1 uncultured Lachnospiraceae bacterium | reverse complement strand
TGAATTTCTCTTTTAGAATTTCAGGGTTGCATTGCTGTTTGTTTGTCAAGGTACTATTGCTGATTCTCCTGCGAGAAACCAGTTGTCTTGCCGCTTTCTTATCACAAGCGGCTTGTATATACTACCATTTGGTTTTTAAAATGTCAACACTTTTTTTTAAGTTTTTTTGAAAAATTTGTAATTTTTTATTTTTATATGAATTTATAAGAAGTCATTTACGATATGAATAATCAGATTGTTCTTGTAAAAAAAGGAAAGAAAGGCATTTTCCATTGCCCTTTCTTCTACCCAGATGCCCAAAGGGGTAGCCGAAAGCGCCAAGGCTATTGCAAAAATAATCCATAACACCAATACCCCTTCCACAAATCCCGCTGCAAAACCACATATTTTATTCATGCTTTTTAAGATAGGAAGTCTGGTCAAAATATTGAAAGAGACAATCAGAACCCTTGCTCCAATCATCACCAGTCCATACAGAACCAGAAACACGATCACATGATTTACCAGTTCTCCATTCCCGCTGGTAATATCCTGAAACAAAAAACCGGTAATGTATGGAGTAAGCATTATGCCGACAATCATGGTAACTATCTTTAAACCGAGTGTGAATACTGTTTTTACAAATCCTGCATATAATCCGTGTATGGAAAATCCCAGCAACAATACTGCTGCAAAAATAACAAGTTCATTCATTTTTTCTTCCTGCTCTGTTCCTTAATAAGTTCATTTTATCGTAATCTAACAGTTTCTATGGTATCTTCCTTCACAACCAAAAACTTCCCCCTGCTTGCTAACGGCATGATGGCGCTGACATTCTCACCGAAGGAGCCTTTATATTTTTCTTCTCCTTTTGTATTATACATCTCTACAGAACTTTCATTATATACAATCAAATCATTGTTCTTTATAAAAATTTCCTTATATTCAACGTCCGTCAAAAAGGAACATTCCTGCTTCCCGTTTAAATTATATACATCTATCCGATATTTTTCATCAGATGAGGTATTATGAAAAACCAAAGCTACATAAGCCTCACTGGTATAAATGCTTTGCACTTCTTCCTCTATAGGAACTTCGTTAGAAAGCTCAGGAATCTGCTTTCCTCTAAAAAACAACAGCTTTTCACTTCCCAATGCTACTGCCGTAGTGCTGTTGACATATTTCAGAAAAGGAATTACTTCCTCTTCTATATTGTAACCGCTTACTAAATTCTCACTTTTATTCTGTCCTACATCGCCAAAATTGTAAAATGCAATACTGGTATTAATCTGGGCACTTTTTGCCTTTAAATAGGAGACTCCCAATTTCAAATTGTCCTGAGACAGACTCACCGCTAAAGGATAACCGCTGTCAGCCATGGAAGTTCTCATATCTATAATCGTTTCCCCTTCTGCTGAAATCAATCGAATCAGAGTGGATTCATTCTTGTCCAGAACAGCGGTTACCACGCCTTTTTCTGAAATGGTAAAATCCTGAATAATCATATCCGTATTTACCTGACTCTTTATCCCGTTGACATCCATAATATAAATAATGCTGCCTCTATAGTCTCCCACTGCAACATATTGTCCTGCAATCCTCACAATGGGATTCTGCATTTCATAAGGCTGATTCCAAAGCTTTGCTCCTTTTTTGTCAAAAGCCGTAATGCCATCCTTACTATATACCAAAAGGTTTCCATAATAATTTTCATAAATACTGTTTTCTGTACCTTCTCTGGTACTTTCCCCAATCACTTCATATTCCGAATATACCCGGTTATTAACCCGAATCCTTACAACCGCAATGATTACGAAAATCAAGACAAACAGCAGAGCACCTCTATACAAAATATGTAAACGATGCTTTAATATTTTATCTTTATATGTAATTTCAGAGTTCCCGGAAAAAATATTCCGAAAAAATTCTGCTATACTTTTCATTTGCATTTGACCCTTTTCGCTTTTTGTCCGTGTTTTTTGTCTAGTATATCACCTTTTTGGTTAAGGGAGAAGTATTTTTTCTCCGTATAGGATATTGTCCATGTTCTGAATATTGTTAAGCTCACAAATTTTTTTAATCATATTATCTGTTCCGTAGAATTTCCGGCTAATCTTAGCAAGAGTATCTCCCTTTTGAATAATATATTCCTTTGGTATGGATGGAGCTGCTTCTGCAGTCTGTCCCCCCTCTGCCATTCCGTTAGAATCAGCCTCCTGCTTCGGCGTATCATTCGGGTTGGCTTCCGCACCTTTATTATCTGCAATTTTCTCTTCCGCCCCATCAGACGGATTTTTGTCAGACGGCTTGTCCCCAGCTTCGTTTGTGGTATTATCAGCTGGCTTGTCCCCGGCTTCGTTTGTGGTATTATCAGCTGGCTTATCCCCGGTACCGTTTTCTGCACTATCTGTCTGCGCACCTTCGTTTTCATTTTCCGCATTTCCGGATGGCTTGTCTCCGGTTTCATTTTCAGGATTTCCGGATGGCTTGTCCGCAGTTTCATTTTCCGCATTGCCTGCCGGCTTGTCCACGGTTTCATTTTCCGCAGCATCAGTTGGCTTGTCCGCAGTCTGGCCGGCAGCATCCTGTGGCTGAGACGGTTCATTATCCGGACTCTTTGTAATAGTTTTTGCTGTAGTTTCTACAACATCATTTTCTGCGGTTTCACCGGCGGCATCTGCCATTTCCTTATTGTCAGCTTCCCCTCCCGTTTCTGCCACCTGCACGTCTTCCATCTGTCCCGATATTTCATAAAGAACCTTTTCCATATTCTGCATCTTTTCATAGTTGTTCAACATTGTAATGCCGATAACCATAATTACCATAACCAGAATTGCACTTGTTCCGTATAGCAGCCCCATAGTATGCCGTCTGCGCATTTGTTCCTTCTTTTCCTGCACAATTGCACGAAACTGCTTGGTGGCCTGGTCGCCTGTAAATTCTTCTGCCTGTTCTGTTTCCTCTTCCTTATAGGCAAGCATATAGTTCTGCATTGGTTCATTTCTATCATAGTATATGTAAAAACCTGACTGCCTGTCCATCTTGCCATTTTCAAATAAATACATATTTTCTATACGTTCATTCATAATATATTCAAAGAATATTTTCTGGTCCGGACGGAAAAACTTTCTATGGGTGCCGGAAATCATTTCATCCCAGTAGCTGTCACTGTTTTTTTTCAAAAACGCCCAGCCCAGAATTGCCAGACCATTGAAAAAACGGCTGGCAGTCTCATTAATTTGTACCCAGAGTTTCTCATCAAATACGATTTTATCCATAAAGGAATCGATGGCTTCCGCCTGTACAGCTCCGCTTATGAACCAGAACAACTGGTTATCAATGACTTCTCTTTTTCCATACAAAATAAGCACTTTGGGCTTTTCATCACCATAGGCTGCCAATTGTTTCATATGTGTCATTACATAATCTTCTATGTAGATTTTTTCTATACCGTTGTTGTCGCCTATTTGCCTGATATTTTTTGGCAGGCCGCAGTTTTCCGACTGTATTTCTTCACAATGTTCGTTTTCAGCTTCCGGAGCCTCTTCTGTCTGGTCTTTTATCCGCCCCTTCATCCGCTTGTCCTCCCTTTGCCCCTTTTTGTTTCCTGATTCTTTTTTTCTTCTTTCTTCCCGCTCCTCAAGAGTTTCCTCTCTTATAATTTCAATCATATTTTCGCCGCCTTTGTTTTTCTATGTTTTTCATGCCGACAGTTCAGGCAACGGATTTTCCCGCAGATACCGGAAGGGACTTCCGGCAGAATATGTTTTCTTAGGGAGTCCTTATAAAAACACCAGCGCTTAGTGAGGTATTTTCGAGCTTAGCACTGTTGCGTTTTTATCAGAGCGGAAGCGTGACGACGTAGAAACATATTCTGACGGAAGTCCCTTCCGGCATCTGCGGGAAAATCTGTTGTCTGAACTGTTATTTTTCATGTTATTTACATATATAACATAAGGGGCATGATACTTTTTATCGTTTTTTGTCCTATTGATAAAAAAACTTTTCGACTTTTTCCGGCATAAAAAAAGACAGTGCATAAAACACTGTCTCCTATAATTCCACTCTGCCTTCCAAAGCCCTGAGCAGAGTCACTTCGTCTATATACTCCAAATCGCCTCCAACCGGAACCCCGCTTGCAATTCTCGTAACCTTTACCCCGGTGGGCTTAATCAGCTTGCTGATGTACATTGCCGTAGTCTCTCCTTCCAGACTGGAATTGGTTGCAATAATCACCTCTTCCACATCCTCCTGAAGCCTTTGCATTAATTCTTTTAACTTAATATCATTGGGACCTATGCCAAGCATGGGGGAAATGGCTCCGTGCAGCACATGATAAATGCCGTCGTATTTTCCCGTTTTTTCATATGCTGTCATATCTCTTGTATTCTCCACAACCATTATGGTCTTTCTGTCTCTTTTTCTATTTGCACAAATAGGGCAGATTTCCTGGTCCGTCAGGGTAAAACAAGATTTGCAGTATCTGACGTTTTGTTTTGCTTCCAGCATGGTGTTGGCAAATCTCTCCACCCTTTCTTTTGGCAGGTTGATAATGTGGAAGGCAAGCCGCTGGGCAGACTTTGCGCCAATTCCCGGCAAGCCTGCCAGTTCTTCAATTAACTTGTTGATATATCCGCTATACAAATCCATTAAAAGGGAAAGCCTCCTCCAAGCCCCATACCGCCTGTCATCTTAGACATAGCTTCGGCACTTGCCTCCTCTGCCAGACGCAATGCTTCATTGGCAGCTGCCATAATCAAATCTTCCAGCATCTCCGTATCATCCGGGTCTACCGCTTCCTTATCAAGCTTGACTTTCGTAATCTCCTTTTTACCTGTTACGGTTACTTCCACCACACCGCCGCCGGCTTTTCCCGTAAATTCCTTTTCCTCCAGCTCCTTCTGACTCTCCTCCATCTGACGCTGCATCCTTTGAGCCTGCTTCATTAAATTATTCATATTTCCGGGCATTCCGCCTCCCGGAAATCCTCCTCGCTTTGCCATGATTACTGTCCTCCTGATTTTTGTGATAATGATTATTTTTATATAAATGTTTATTTTATTGCTTTAATGCTTTTTTGCTGTTTTAATGCTTTTCTTGCTGTTTTAATGCTTTTCTTACTGCTTTAATCTTCCTCTTCAATTTCCATTTGTATGAGCCTGCTAAGGTCAACATAGGAATTGTCAAAATTCTCATCCTTTTGTATGGATTGAATGGTTACCTGAATCTCTTTTCCTGCATGCTCTGAAAGAAGCTCCTCCAAATTTGTTTTATTTTCCGGATGTTTGGCAAAATAGTCATAGGGCAGCCCGTCTTCCAAAACCACCATCAGGCAGTTATCTCCCCCAAGGCTCAGCTTTGCACCCTTTAAATGTTGTTTCATGGGAGGTAAGGTGCGGCTTATAATTGCATCCCATTTGGATACGATGGCTTTCACATCTTCCGGAATGGCTTTGGGAAGCGGGGGGCGTTCCTTCTTTATCGGTTCCTCCTGCCCGGTAAGCTGCGGCTGACTATAGTTAGCTGCTGCCACCGGAATGCCGTTTTCCATCTTTTCTTCCAAATCCCGGATACGTTCTAAAAGGCTATCCTGCTTTGTTTCCATGGCAGGCCTGCAGACTTTTATCAACGTCATTTCCAAAAGTATTCTTTTTGCCGTGGCATATCTCATCTGCCCGGAAAGCTCTGAAAAAATACGAATATACCGCATAATGGCATTTTGCTCCAGCATATCGGCTTCTTCTTTCAGCAAAGCCATGTTCTCTGCGGAAACTTCTATGATTTCATCTGCATTATCTGAAGCTTTTATTAAAAGAAGATTTCTCAAATACCAGATAAAATCCGACACGAACTGGGTAAGCTCCCTGCCCTGCATGACGATTTCTTCCAAAAGGGTAATACAGCCTAATACGTCTTTCTCTATCATATGCCTGAGCATCCTGCTAAATACCCCTCCGTCAACTGCGCCCAATACGTCCAGTACCATATCGTAAGTGAGTTTCTCGCCAAAATGGAAGGCAATGCACTGGTCTAACAGGCTTAAGGCATCCCGCATGGAGCCATCTGCCGCCTTTCCGATATAGCGCAGGGCTTTTTCTTCCACCTCAACCTGCTCCTCTGCCATCAGCTCCTTCAGCCTGTCTGTGATAGTATCTATGGTAATGCGTTTAAAATCATACCGCTGGCATCTGGACAATATGGTAATGGGAATTTTATGTGCCTCCGTAGTGGCAAGTATGAAAATCACATAAGACGGAGGCTCCTCCAATGTCTTTAACAGCGCATTAAAAGCGCCGATAGACAGCATGTGAACCTCGTCAATGATATAGACCTTATATTTGCCTTCCGCCGGAGAGTAAGAAACCTCATCTACGATTTCCCTGATATTATCCACACCGTTATTGGAAGCTGCATCAATCTCAATGACATTCATGGAAGCGCCTGCTGCAATTGCCCTGCAGGAAGCGCATTCTCCGCAGGGGCTTCCGTCTACGGGATTTTGACAGTTCACCGTTTTTGCAAAAATTTTTGCAATGGTAGTCTTTCCCGTACCTCTTGTACCGCAAAACAGGTAGGCATGACCTACCCTGTCTGCGGTTATTTGATTTTTTAATGTTGTTACTATATGCTCCTGTCCTTTTACATCTTGAAAGTTATCAGGACGGAATTTTCTGTAAAGAGCCTGATATGACATACTAATCTCCGAAACTGATGCCTAACATTTTTGCTTCCTGTACAATGGAAGCATCCGGGGCAACGGTTTTTAATTTGCCTGCCACTTCTTCTAACGGTACCCTGATAATCTCCCTGTTTTTAATGCCTACCATAAAGCCATATTGTCCTTCTAAAATAAGCTTTCCTGCTTCTGAACCGAGCCTTGAGGCAAATACACGGTCATAAGGACAGGGCGTACCGCCTCTCTGAGTGTGCCCCGGTACGGTAACGCGCACATCATAGCCTGTCTTTTCTTTGATTTTGTCAGCTACCTCGTAGGACACCGAAGGATATGGATAGTTTTTCATCTTTTCCTTCAGTTCTTTCTTGGAAAGCTTTGCGTTTTCCCTGGAAATCGCCCCTTCCGCTACTGCCAGAATGGTAAATTTGCTTCCTCTGTTATGTCTTTCATCAATAGCCTTCACTACTTTATCAATATCATATGGAATTTCAGGAATCAGAATAATATCCGCCCCGCCTGCAATTCCCGCATTCAATGTTAAAAATCCAACCTTATGTCCCATAACCTCTACTATAAATACACGTCCATGGGAAGCTGCCGTCGTATGGATACAGTCAATTGCATCCGTTGCAATGTTCACTGCGCTCTGGAAGCCAAAAGTCATATCCGTTCCCCAAAGGTCGTTGTCAATGGTCTTTGGCAGGGTTACTACATTCAGCCCTTCTTCCCTTAAGAGATTTGCCGTTTTGTGGGTTCCGTTTCCGCCTAAAATAACAAGGCAGTCCAGCTTTAACTTATAATAATTCTGTTTCATTGCCTCTACTTTATCAAGACCATTTTCATCCGGCTCCCGCATAAGCTTAAAGGGGGTTCTGGAGCTTCCGAGAATGGTACCGCCCTTTGTCAGGATTCCCGAAAAATCATGACTGGTAAGCATCCGGAAATTCCCATAGATAAGACCCTTATATCCATCAATAAAGCCGTAGATTTCCACATCCTGTTCCGCATTTGTAATGCTCTTAACCACGCCTCTCATAGCTGCGTTTAATGCCTGACAGTCACCGCCGCTTGTTAACATGCCAATTCTCTTCATGACTCGTCCTCCTTTAATCGTCCTATTGAAAACAGTGTCGCAGATAGTCCTGATTGCATCTGCCGTATTTTATTATATATTATTTTTCTTTTTATCACAACTTAAACTTTGAGATAATCGCCGTCAGAATTTCCTCCGCAACCTTCTCTTTGCTCATAAGTTCCAGCTCCCTGCCTCCTTCCTTTGTTATAAGGGTAACATGATTGGTATCCGTACCAAACCCAGCCCCCTCATCCTTCAGATTATTGGCAACAATCATATCCAGATTTTTTTTATAGAGCTTTTCTTTGGAATTTTCCAGCATGTTTTCCGTTTCCATGGAAAATCCGCATAAAAATTGATTTTCTTCCTTTGTTTCCCCCAGATATTTTAAGATATCCGTTGTTTTTGTCAATTCTAAAACAATACCATCGTCCTTTTTCTTGATTTTCTCGCTACTACTGTTTTTGGGAGTAAAATCCGCCACTGCCGCAACCTTGACAATGATGTCCTGTCCGGCTTTTTCCGCCTTTACCGCCTCAAACATTTCCCCGGCGCTTTCTACTCTTATGACTTTTACAAATGGGGGTACTTCTACCGATAAGGAGCCTGCAATAAGGGTTACCACAGCTCCCCGTTCCATGGCGCAGCGGGCAATGGCACAGCCCATTTTTCCGGTGGAATGATTGGTGATGAAACGTACCGGGTCAATTGCCTCTCTGGTAGCGCCTGCAGTTACTAAAACCTTTTTCCCAAGCATATCCTTTTCATAATGGATTTCCTTTGCTATATAGTCGAAAAGAACCGTTTCATCCGGCATCTTTCCTGCTCCCGTATCGCCGCATGCCAGTCGTCCTTTCTCCGGTTCTATCACTTCCATGCCATATTTCCGAAGCTTATCCAGATTGTCCTGAACAATTGCATTTTCATACATATTTGTATTCATGGCAGGGGAAATAAGCTTCTTGCATTTACACGCAAGTGCCGTGGTTGTAAGCATGTCATCTGCAATGCCGTTTGCCAGCTTTCCTATGATATTTGCAGTTGCCGGGGCAACTAACAGTATATCAGCCTTTTTTGCAATGGAAACATGCTCTACCTGAAATTCAAAGTTCCGGTCAAAGGTGTCGATAAGGCATTTGTTTCCGGTCAGAGTCTCAAAGGTAATAGGGTTGATAAAATGAGTTGCATTTTCCGTCATCAGCACATGTACATCCGCATGACATTTTACCAGCCTGCTGGCAAGGCCTGCAATTTTATAGGCGGCAATGCCTCCTGAAACGCCAAGCAATACAGTTTTTCCTTTTAGCATGGCTCTACCTCATCTTCAAACAACCTTCCATATTTTTCATAACGGGACTTTTTCACGATTTTATTTTCTTCATCCACAAACACCACATGAGGCTTGTGCTCCTTTGCCTCTTCCCTTGTAAGTTCACAGTATGCCATTAAAATAATATGGTCGCCTGTCTGTACCTGTCTGGCAGCGGCACCATTTAAGCATATCATTCCGCTTCCGGGCTCTCCCGCTATGGTGTATGTCTCAAACCGGTTTCCGTTTTCCACATCCACTATCTGGACTTTTTCATACTCTAAAATATCGGCTGCCTCCATCAGCTCCGGATCCACCGTAATGCTTCCTACATAATGAAGCTCCGCCTGTTTTACAACTGCCCTGTGGATTTTTCCCTTTAACATGGTTACTGTCATATAAAACTCCTTTCTTATCCTGCTGTTTGTCAGCTCATGCAATCGGTAATAAAGTTGTCGATTAAGCGTGTTTTTCCGATGTAAACAGCAATTGCAGTCAATATCTGTCCCTGCACCTTTTCTATCGGCTCCATATTTTCAAAATTTACCGCTTCCACGTAATCAATTTTCGCCAAAGACTCTGTTTCCAGTATTTTTATGATTTCCGCCTTTATGACAGAGGTATTCTTTTCGCCTGTGTCTATCAGCTGCTTTCCTGCTTTTAAGGCTTTATTTAAAATGACGGCAGCCTTTCTTTCCTCCTGATTTAAGTAGGTATTCCTGGAGCTTTTGGCAAGTCCGTCCTCTTCCCTTACTATGGGGCAGGCAATGATTTCAAGGTCAAAATTTAAATCCCGCACCATCCGCTTAATCACTGCCAGCTGCTGGGCATCCTTTTGTCCAAAGTAAGCTTTGTCAGGAGCTACGATATGAAACAGCTTGGATACTACAGAGCATACTCCCTGAAAATGGGTAGGCCTTGTTTTTCCGCATAGTCCTTTGGTAAGCCCATCCATATTCACGTAAGTACAGTAATCCTTTGCATACATTTCGTCCGGCTCGGGATAGAAAATCAGGTTAGCCCCTGCTTCCTCACAGACTGCCGCATCCCGGTTTATGTCCCTTGGATAGCTTTCCAAATCTTCTGTAGGGGCAAACTGGGTGGGGTTTACAAAATCACTGACCACTACCCTGTCATTTTCCTCTGCTGCTTTTACAATAAGGCTTTTATGGCCTTCGTGCAGAAATCCCATGGTAGGCACCAGACCCACTGTCAGACCTTCTTTTTTCCATTCCTTTACCTGTTTCCTTACTTCTTCTATTGTTTTTACGATTTCCATACTGTTTCCTCCGGCTTGTTTCATATGTTATATACCGCTATCCTGTTAATTTCTTTTTTTTGCTATTATTTTTGTTGTCTTGTTAATGTTTCTTAATTGATTCCTTAATATAATTTTTCTATAACAGATTCATCTATTTTAAATGTGTGCTCTTTTGCCGGGAAGGTTCCTTCCTTTACCTCTTTTACATAATCCCGGAAGCCGCCCTTCATTTCCTCTCCCAGCGTGCGGAATTGTTTTACGAACTTTGGCACAAAATCCGAGTACAGTCCAAGCATATCCTGATATACAAGCACCTGCCCGTCGCAGCCTGCTCCTGCTCCGATTCCGATTGTAGGAATCTGTATATTTTCCGTAATGAATGTGGCAAGCTTTTCCGGAATGCATTCTAACACCACTGCAAATGCTCCTGCTTCCTGAACTGCCCTTGCCTCTTCCAACAGTTTTTTTGCTGCTGCCTCCTGCTTGCCCTGAACGGAAAATCCCCCAAAGGCATTGATGGACTGAGGAGTCAGTCCAAGGTGGGCGCAAACGGGAATGGAAGCATTGACGATAGCGCGAATCTGTTCACAGACCTCCATGCCGCCCTCCAGCTTTACAGCATTGGCGTGTCCTTCCTTTATCAAACGTCCCGCATTGACAACTGCATCATAAACTGAGGTCTGGTAGGACATAAAAGGCATATCCGCTATGACCAGTGTTTCTTTTGCGCCTCTTGCCACTGCTTTTGTATGGTGTATCATGTCTTCCATAGTGACGGAAAGGGTGTCTTCATAGCCAAGGCATACCATGCCCAGAGAGTCCCCTACCAGTATGGATTCCACGCCTGCTTCTTCCACAAGCTTTGCAGTGGAATAGTCATATGCGGTCAGCATCGTGAGTTTTTCTCCGTTTTCCTTTGCCTTTTTAAATGTATTCACTGTTGTTTTCATAATTTCACTCCTTTATTTGAATCTATTTTCTAATTCTCCATAATCTCTGTCCGGATGTTTTTCTTCTGCAAGCTCTATTAAAATTCTTCCAAGACTTTTGTAGACTTCTCTGTCTTTTTCGGACAATTCCTCCAAATGCCCGGAAACTGTGGAAACATCATTTCTTTCTATAGGACCTGTAAGGGCTTCTTTTGTTCCCTTCCGGAGGGCATTTTCTAAGTTGCTTAAGACTAACGGTCCTAAAATTTCACAGGAATCTTTTTCGGAAAAACCGCACTGTTTTAATAGTCTCACGGAAATTTCCAGCAATGCCAGCATATGGTTGCTTGCCATGCTCGCTGCGGCATGGTATTTTCTTTTATTGGTTCCTTCCATTTCAAATACCTTGTGTCCCAGCTGTTTAAAAAGAGGCGCTATGGTATTCACCGCATCTTTGTCCCCTTCTATGGTGAGCACAGCCTTATGAAATTGTAAGTAAGCTGAAAATTTATTATCGAATGGATAAATCGGATGAATGGAGCAGGCAAAAGCACCTGTTTCCTTTCTGTCAGAAAAAACATCGCATGACAATGAGCCGCTAAAATGACATATTGTTTTGTCCGCAATTGGATATGCTGCAATTTCATCCCATATGTGACCGATGACTCCGTCAGGGGTCGTTATGAAAAGGGTATCGTTTGCACAAACCAATTCCTTTAATGTGTAAAATTCTTTTGTTCCGGTAAACCGGCAGGCTCCTTCTATGCTCTGTCTGGTTTGGCTGTAAAAGCCTGTTATGGGGATATGGTGTTCCTTCAGGTATTTGCCCAGGGTAACACCTACCTTACCGGCGCCTATAATTCCTATTTTCATGCTATCACCTCCATGTTTGGGGTGCAGCACACTCTCATTGATGCAGTTTCTTCCGAATACCACTCAAGGAGACTATAACATAGGGTTGGGAAAGTTGCAATTGGAATTTTTAAATTTGATACATTTACAGAAAGTGTTCAAATTTCAATCTCACAAAGCAAAAAAGAACTGAAAAGCACTGTTTTACGCACTTTTCAGTCCAAATACACGTTACTCGAACTTATATCACATGACAATCTTTTCCCCAATATTTCAAATTTTTCTTCTCTTTTTGTCTACAAAATCTACTAAAAAACACATGGCTTGCAAATCATTTAAACTAATCTCATGGCCAGTTGGGCTGAATGAGACCGGAAAACCCTATACTAATTGCAATCCAGCCAGTTCCTTGACCTCTTCAAGCGGTAAGTCTGTATCCTCTGCAATTTCTTCAAGCGTCTGCTTTCCTCTTGCAATCAAACGGCGAGCAAAAGCTTTTTTCTCCTCCGTAATCCTTTTTTCCGCTAAATCTTCAAATATCTGACACATAATTTCCTGACCTCCTTCCGTCTCCTTAAAATATTTCACCTGCTTTGCCAATATCGGATAAAACATATCGCCAGAATTTAAACATCTAAAGTCATGCATCAATTTTCCAACCGGATCATTGTCATCTTTATAGCTGCCATTCACATATATAATGTGTGAACCATCATTAAAGTATGCGCCAGTCTCTTTAATCGTTCTATTGACATGATACAAAGAACACCCTGCTCCTATCACATCATTTGCAGTTATAAATATCACATAGGAATCATGGATTTCCTTAAATTTTTGTCCTGCTTTCAGCATTTTTGTATCAATCATACTGCTGTGAAACCTGGCTCTGTGGACATCCGCCCCTTCTGCTGCACGCTGAACCTCAATATCGTAAACTTTATCATTCCCATCTACTGCATAAATATCTATCGTAATAGAACGCCCACCATGCATTGGGTTTTTATACTCTCTCTGAGCCACCACTTCTAACACCCTTAAATCCTTGCGCTGAAGAATAATATTCAGTAACAGTTCTGTAGCTTCTATATTTCTATCAAACACCAGTGTCATCAGATTGTCATCCAAAAGACATAATTTTCTTATTGCTTCTAAAGTCTCTTTTCTTTTTAAGTCCATCTGATCCTTTGTATCCATCAAAGCACCTGCCTTTTCACTAAATATCATATCACGACTATGCCTCTTTTTCAATCGTAGATTCCTTGGGAATCCGGCTTCTGGAGAGTTATTTCGAAGGGACGATTTCCAGCCAGTAGCCGTCGGGGTCAGTGATAAAGTAAATTCCCATATCTTTGTTTTCAAAGCATATGCAGCCCATTTCTTCATGGAGGGAGTGGGCTGCTTCAAAATCGTCCGTCCGGAAAGCAAGATGAAATTCGCATTCACCCAGGTTATATGGCTCGGTTCTGTCTCGCAGCCAGGTTAGTTCCAGTTCAAAATCGGATTGTTCGTTTGCTATGTAGACGATTTGAAAAGAGCCGTCGGGAGCTGTAATTCGGTGTTTCTCTTTGAGACCTAATGCTTTTTCGTAGAAGGTCAGGGATTTTTCTAAGTTCAGTACGTTGTAGTTTTCATGTATCATTTTGAAATTCATTTTGTGTCCTCCTTTTTTATCTCATCTAATTATTAATTTATCTATTTTTTTCTTACTACATCCAACTGCGTATTTTCCCTCATATTCAAGAATTATATTTGCACTTTGGGGATGCTTTTTAATATATTCTTTCATGCTTTTAGATTTTTTTATTTTATAACCAATACGGTATCGTATTTTTAATATTTTTATTTCTTTTTCTTTCAATCTATCTATTATAGTATCTAACTCCTCATTTATATCCTTTATATTGTAAAACTTTGAATTTAAATTCCATTTTTCTAAATTTATTCTTGCCCAAAGCACCTTATATTCATCTTTATGGTAGAATATTTTCACTTTCTTATTTTTTAGACATTCTATAATTTTATCGCTATATCTTTGACTTTCAGCCAATTGCTTCGTCACATTACATATTGTCATGAAAATTCCTATTAAAAAAACACTAATTCCTATACACACAAAATTTATTTCACCATGCAATAAGATTAAAATAAAGGAGATTATCTCAGTTACCTCCCAACATATAGCACCCGCAACCCAATAAATGCATGTTTCCTTTAATGGCTTATTCGATTTAAAATAACTGTATTTATCAAAAAGATAGGGCAATAAAAAGCATAATAGGCGAAAATATAAAGCATTACGATAAATGCTATAATCATATAAACAGAAATCATATCATCCTTTTTCAAAACCAGATATAAATCTAAAACACTTGCAGAAATGCCCCCAAAATATACAATCGCCGAAATGCTTATTCCAAAATTTATCGCCGTTTCTTTCTTTGTTCTTTCCCAATCATATTTAAACAGCAATCCTAAACAATCCAAAAGCCTTATTTTATTATTCTCTAAATCACCTTCACCTTTTTCTATTCTGTCTATTATCTTCCAAATATGTTGGTCTCTAGAAAAATCCAAGTTTAAAGAATTGGGATATTTATTATAACACTTCCCATAATAATTTAGTCGCAATTTCAAACGATTCAATAATTCTTTTATTTTCTTTGGCTTCTTCTCTTTTTCTATTGCCTGAGCAATCTCAATAATATCTCTTCTCCAAACGCTCCTTTCGTTCGTAATGTACTGCAGCTTGTTATTTTTGTTCTGAACAATCATTTGAATAATTGCTACAATTACTACTGATGATAAAATTATTTCCAGCATTTTCTTATCTCACCTCTTATGTACAGCCTTTTGTGGATCATCTCATATTTTACAAAAAAGCGCCTCAATCCAAACACTGTTTTGAGGCACTTTATCATATGTATATATTTTTTTCCGTTAGTTTAAAAATTCTTTAATCCTTGCATAAACACCCTTCCCGTCAAGCCCGTACTTTTCCACCAGTATCTGGGCAGAGCCAGATTCGCCGAATACGTCGTTGATGCCAATTTTCAATACTCTGGTGGGAGCTTTTTCGGAAAGCACGTCGCATACCGCGCTGCCAAGGCCTCCGATTACGGAATGCTCTTCTACGGTAACGACTCTTCCGGTTTCTTTTGCTGCCGCTATAATCAGGTCTTCATCCAAAGGCTTGATTGTATGTATGTTGATGACCTTTGCATTTATGCCATCTGCTTTCAGCTGTTCGGCTGCTGACAGGGCGCTCTCCACGCAAATGCCGGTGGCAACAATAGTAAGGTCGCCGCCTTCCTTTAAAACTACACCTTTGCCAAGTTCAAATTTATAATCCGGTCTGTCATTGATAATGGGGACAGGAGAACGTCCAAAGCGCAGATACATGGGACCGTCATATGCCACTGCCGCTTTGGTGGCTTCTGCTGCTTCCAACGCATCGGAGGGGCACACCACTACCATATCCGGAATGGCGCGCATCAACGCAATATCTTCATTGCACTGGTGGGAAGCGCCGTCTTCGCCTACTGTGATTCCGGCATGGCTTGCGCCAATTTTTACATTTAAGCGGGGATATCCCACGGAATTTCTCACCTGTTCAAAGGCTCTGCCTGCTGCAAACATGGCAAAGCTGCTTACAAAAGGAATCTTTCCTGCCGTTGCCAGTCCTGCTGCAATGCCTACCATATTGCTTTCCGCAATGCCGCAGTCTATATGCCTGTCAGGATATGCCTGTTGGAACATGCTTGTTTTGGTAGCGGCAGCAAGGTCTGCATCCAATACTACCAGATTGGGATACTGGGCGCCAAGCTCCACGAGGGCTTTTCCATAGCCTTCTCTCGTGGCTGCCTTTTTTACTTCTGACATAATGCTTCACCTGCTTTCTCTAACTCAGACATGGCCTGGGCAAACTGCTCGTCGTTGGGAGCCACTCCATGCCAAGAGGCTTGATTTTCCATAAAGGAAACTCCTTTTCCTTTGATTGTTTTTGCAATAATGGCTGTCGGCATGCCTTTTGTCTGCCGTGCCTCCAAAAAGGCGGCGCGCATTGCGTCAAAATCATGCCCGTCTATATTGATTACATGGAAATTAAATGCTTCAAATTTTTTATCAATGGGATAAGGTGAGCAGACTTCTGCTATGTCGCCATCTATCTGCAGACCGTTATTGTCTACGATTACAACTAAATTATCCAGATTCTTGTGTCCTGCAAACATGGCGGCTTCCCATACTTGCCCTTCCTGAATCTCGCCGTCTCCAAGCAGGGTATAAACGCGAAAGTCCTTTTCATCCATTTTGCCTGCAAGCGCCATGCCAACAGCAGCGGAAACACCTTGTCCCAAAGAACCGCTGGACATGTCCACTCCCGGAGTATGCTGCATGCACGGATGTCCCTGAAGGTAGGAGCCAAGCTTACGAAGGGTTATCAAATCTTCTACCGGAAAAAAGCCTTTATGTGCCAGAGCGGCATATAAACCCGGCGCCGTATGTCCCTTGGACAGCACAAAACGATCCCTTTCCTCCATATCCGGATTTGCAGGATCTATGTTCATTTCTTCAAAATAAAGATAAGTAAAGATATCCGCCGCCGAAAGCGAGCCGCCGGGATGTCCGGCCTTAGCGCTATGTACAGACGCCACAATACCTTTGCGAACTTCATTTGCCACTTTTTGAAGCTCTAAATTATCCATGATGTTCCTCCTAAAATTCATTCTCAACCTTGTAAAGCATATCACAATTTCTAAGGATTGAAAACGTTTTTTTAGAAAATTCGCTATATTTCCTGTTCTTTCCATGATTTTGCAGCGAGGGTTTTCTCATCCTTCCCCCATTTTGTCTCAAAAAATATAACAGTTCAGCCAGGTTCTTTCCAGCTTAACGCTGCTGCCATCTTATCAGCGCAGGCACATGAGGCACAAGGACATGTTCTGCTAAATATCCGCCCGGTGCCTGTATGGTGACTGGCATACTTATATCCGGCATAATCCCACATTTATTTTTCCATTAAAATACCGTGCATTTTACTTCGAACCACACCCATACACGTTACCTTTACAGTTAGCTCCGCCCAGGCACCCTCACGGCACATGGAAGGTTCCACTTAGTGCTGCTTTGTTCCCAACCTGACACGGTTCATGGATTCCCATTGCGTAAGACCCAAACTTCAACGCCACTTATAAAGGGCAGCTATACAAGCTAAAGCCCTCCGTAAAACATCACCCCTACTAGAGCGGATTGTAGGTACAAGGCTCCGCTACTGCCCCGGCTGCACGGTTTAAATAGTATATCGTTTTTTCTTACTTTTGTCAAATTTAAATATTCCTGGGGCCCGCTAAAATCTCTCTTCCCACATACATGCTACGGTCACGTTTTGTAAGAATTGTCCATTTTACCAGAGTAATCTTGTTATTTTCCAGCTCCAGTGCGGTAATACAGCGGGGATGGACACAGCTTCCGTCATTATAATAAGGCGGTTCTCCCTCTTTAGGAAGGTAAGGCCGGTGGGTATGCCCTGCAATAAGCATTTGATTTTCCCTTTGCACCCAATTTATAAGTCTTTTTTCCACTTTCCTTTTCTTATTTTCATTTTTTGCCGCACTGGTGGGGTCACGAAAACCTAAAAGTTCCAAGGGCTTCCACAAATAACGGACTAAAAACCTGCCAAGTCCCCAAAGAGTATCGTTAATCAAATCTCCCTGATGTCCATGGGTCAAAAAGATTCTTCGCCCGTTTTCCCGGTTCTCCAGCACGATTCCTTCATAGACCTGCAAATCCGGAAAAAGGTTGCAGTCCTCCCTGCAGTTTTCACAATAATAGCTGCTGCAATTGCAGTTACAGAATTTCTGCCCCTTTTTCTTTTTATCATGATTTCCAAACAGCATATACAGCTTTCCCTGCTCATAGAACTTTGACATAAGCCAGAATGCATTGCTGTGTATGGAAATAATCTGTTTCAGGCTTCTGTTTTCCCAAAGCTCGTCGCCATCTCCCAGCTCTATATAGGTAAAGCCGTTTTGATAATAATAGGTAAGCGCCCCAAAAAATAAATGCTGATTGGGGAGAAAATTATCTCCCCAATTGCCGCAGCCTCTATGACAATCGCTCATAAAAACGATTTTACTGTAACTATCATAGGTAAGCACCTTTGCATTTTCAAATACTTTCGTCAGCCTTTTCATACTCATAATCTTCATAATCTATCACAAACATTTCTGCAGGGACATTTAGGTTTCTGACAGCATTTTTTGAATTTTTCCAGTTTTTTATTTCTCTTACACAGCCTTCCTGCACAAAGAAGCAATTTATAAATTCTCGGATAACAGCAGCGCAGATAGTCTATTTTGTCAAGACTGGTACAAAAATATTTTGTAAGCTTTCTGTAAATACAGCAGTTTCTTCTGTTCTTCCATTGTGCCAGCCACACAAGGCATCTCCATTTCCGCCTTGGCTGCCTGCATTTTGGAACAGTAAAGTAAATGATTACCGTCAGGTTGCACACGCACACTTCATGCTTTGCATAGCCCAGACGATAAAGGCCTTCCAAAAATGCATTCCGCATTTCCCGATTCGGAAAGGTTATTTTCACTTCCATGGAAAGCTGCCTCGGGGATGAGCATTCTCCTAACAGGAAACCGGCAAGCCACCAGTGAACTGCCGACCTTTTGCACAATGTCCTGCCATTTTTCTTTAAAACAAATTCCATCGGGAGCATTTCTTCATCTGTAACACTTTCGTACATGGTGCCTGTAAAGATGCCGGGCAGGTCAATTTCATCCTTTGCCACATAAACCCCTACTTCACCGCCGGTAGACATGCCGTACTGACCTTTCCAGAATTCAATCAGCCATTCCCTGCCGTCATAATAAAAGGGAACCGGCTCACAGTCAAACACCATATTCATGGAAACGGCGGACTCGTCATAGAAACGGCAGTACCCCATATCCCTCTGCCAGATATAATACCCTGATATGAAAATATCCTGCTTTTCACAGTATTCATACCCAAAGGGCTCCAGTACGCAGTTTAAGTCCCTTATTTTTTCTTCTTTGCACCTTCTGCATACACATTTCATGGCATGGCGCTTTTTCAGATAGCAAATAAGGCAGATAAGCAGAATCACCAGTATAATACCAATTCCTACATACACATATTTCATAGCATACCTCTGATATGATAGCTTCTTTCCTATTAGTATATGGAATACTGCAAAATTCGTGTTTCTTCTTGCTTTTTTTATTGTATTTTGGCGGATATTGACGAATTGTTTCCGGACAGAAAATCAAATGTATTTATTATTCCGTTATTTGTATAAGAGTTTTTACATCAAAAAATATAAGAACCGGGAAGGAAAAAATAATTCCTTTTCGGTTCTTATATTTTACACAACAAAATTTTAATTTTTAAATTATTTTCCTAAAAACCATTTCCAAAATTGCATAAAACACAAACTCATAACACATGCCTCCTTCACAAAATAGTTTTCCTTTTCGTGAAGGTAAAAACATTTCACAAAAAAGAACCTACAGCAAATTTAAATAGCTATAGGCTCTCTTTCCATAAATTCCCGTTTATTGTCGGGTTTTGTCGATAATTGTCGATAAGAATACTGTTACTTCTTTTTTGTCATGTTTACTAAACAAATCGATACTGTAAAAAATGGAGCTTTAAAATCATACCTGACGGAGCCTCCATATTTTTTTAATACCTGCTCAATATTCAACATGCCGAATCCATGATTATCTTTATCCTTTTTTATAGTAAGAAATTTATTCCCGTCTATGTTCGGCTCCTGATTACAGGGGTTTTTCACATAAATAAAGTAAGTAGGAGGCAGCCCTTTTATCAGAACCGTGACTTCTTTTTCTTCTCCTTTATAAAGCCTTGCAGCCTCTAAAGCATTTTTTAACAGGTTCGAAAATAAAATACATAAGTCCATATCCGAAATGGTTGTCTCCTGCGGAAGCTTTCCCTGCCAGCCCAGCTTCACTTCCTTTTCCTGCCGAAATACATCCGCAACCACAATATCTATCGTATCATTTCCCGTAATTATCCTTTTAGTAAAATTTCTTGCAACGCCTGTCATTTCCTGCACATATTCCATTGCCCTTTCATTATCACCATCCTCTAAATATCCGATAAGACAGGCAAGGTGATTGAGCATATCATGCCGGAATTGTTTCGTCTCATTATCCTTTTGCAGCAGCTCCTTATAATATAGTTCCTGCTTGGTTACATATTCCTCATAGGATTTTGCTTTTTCTTTGTATGTTTCCCTTTCATTAATGGATTTCAAATTTACAAAACAGATAATAAAAAAAAGAATACTGCTTACAGAAACACCAAGCAAAGACTTTTTCAACATATCCGCATCTGTTTCCAGCATGCCATAACTATATTGAATAGGATATAAGTAAACCATCATCCCTAATAATCCCATAAATACCAAAGTTACATTTTTAGCAGAAAAGTAAAACCGATTTTTCTTTTTATGTAATAATCCCTCTGTAATCAATAGACATATTCCGGAAAAAGTATTCATTAAAAAGCTGGCTGTATCTTCACTTATTTCTCTAAACAGATTGGGACCTAACAATAATTGCAGCATTCCATTCAAAATAACTTCAATAGCCCCTATCATAATAAATGCTAAAATTACCAGAAAAATATCCTTTTTTCTTTTTAATGCAAGAAAGACATTAACAATCAGAAAAAAAGTAATCAGCAAAACAATATCTTCATTTCCTCTCCATATTACTGCATACGCACTGATAAAAACAATTGCAGCCACCGAGGGCACCCACTGCATTTTCTTTCCCTTCCCCAGACAGTTAAAAATGCCAAACACAAATATATTCAGCTTTAAAAACTCTAATATATAATTGCTGACCCAGTAAAAAATATCCATTCCTAATCCCATATAATTCTTGCCCTTTCCGTTTTATAAGAATAGTAAGCCTCCTTAATCTGCCGCCTTTTCCGAACAGCAACAGGAAGCTCCTTTCCATTTTTCAAAAAAACCCTGTCTTTGATTTTATCCACATGTGAAAAGTTCACAATATAGTTTTTATTGCATCGGTATAACCCCGGATAATTTCCCATGCACCATTCCTTCAGGGATACATTTGTCACAATATATTCTTTTTCAAAAAAGACTGCTGACTGGTCCCCCAAAGATTCTATATAAAAAATTCTCGGAATATCAATCTGAATTACTCTGTCCTGAAACTTAACAATCTTAAAATTCCTTTCCAGTATGGCATCCATTGCTTCATAAAGAGCTTCTGCAATATCTTCCTTTTTAAAGGGCTTCAATAAGTAGCGAAATGTCTTTACTTTAAAAGCGTTTTGGACATATTCAATATGAGCCGTTAAGAAAATGATTTTTACATCATTCCATTTCTCGGAAGCCTTTTTTGCAGCCAGCAAACCATTCATTTGAGGCATATCAATATCAAGAAATATAATGTGAATATCTTCTTCACACTCCAAAAGCCTGACAGGGCTGATATAGGGAAATATCTTGTATGTTATTTCCTTTCTATCCATTAAGTAATGGATTCGTTTATATAATCCTCTGACAATAATTTCCCTGTCATCGCAAATCGCAATATGAAGATTGTTTCCTTTATTCAGGAAAAGCATTTCATATTCTTTTTCCATAATATTTTCCTCTTTTCCCATCATACAACAAAAAGCCTCTTTTTTCATCCAGAATTTTCCAATTACCACTCAATATTGTATGAAAACTTTAATATATCTTTTGTTTATTTCATTAAATCAGTTGAAATTTTACGAACATTAAAATCCTTTTTTTCTTTCGGGAATTATTCCAATTTTCTTTACAAAATATTCTAAATGGAATATTTATTACGCTTAATTGAACTAAAATATAGAAGAGGAATATACAAATGAAAACACGATTGAAAGAATTACGAATGGAAAAAAACTTAACACAAACCCAGCTGAGCATGTACACTCATATTTCCCAATCCTCTTTATGTAAAATGGAAACGGAAAGTGCCAATGTAAATGGAAGCCAGATTGTGGCATTATCCTGCTACTTTGGCGTATCAACCGATTATTTTTTATGCCTTACAGACGAAAGGCTTCCGGTGAATGTAAAAATCTCCATCCAAAAGGAAACCTGTGCCTTTTCCAAGCTTTTTTATTATTATAGTAAATTAAATCATATTGACAAGGAAATTGTGTTAGATTTAGTCTCAAACCTGGTTAAAAGAGAACAGAAACAGAATTAGATTTTAAAAGTTCATTCTTTCTATTTATCATATCTGGCTATATTCATTTTCAGTTTACAAACTGAATATCTGTTTTTCGTGGAAGCTGTCTTCCGTGAAATCCAAAAACGGGGGACTGATACAAGTCTCCTGTTTCACATTTAAAAAATAAAAAACAGGAAATAGCAGGCTGTTCTGACCTGTTATTTCCTGTAATTATTTTTACTGTATTAATTATTAATCAATAATATGACTCAATCGTTTTCATAAATGCTTTTGTTATCAAGTAAAATGCTTTTTATTTCGCCTGTATTCAGTTCTTCCCCAAATGCAGTATAAAGATTATAATTGCTTCCATCCCGAGAAATATCAGTGGAAAATTGGCAACACTCCAAAACATTCCCGTTTTTTAATTGAATTGTTATCTCTGCCTCATCCGGATTGCCGCAATAACCTTCTATATAAATGCCAAGAGGCGAAATTTCCGCACATTCCCCGATTCCCTTTAAATCCTTTATAATCAGGCTGTCATTCTCAACATCCGCCATTCGGAAGTTAACCTTCCAGCTGCCATTTGTGAATATACCGTCTTTCACAAACCATCCCCACAGGTCATACCCTTCCAGTTCTTCAATAGAACCCACATCATAAATATATTCGATGTGTTTTTGAGCTTCCGGGTTCATTGCAGCACTGACTGACCGGCTTTCTTCATCTTCCTTTGTCATAAAATAAAGCGTATCGCCGTATTTGGAATTTCCCATTGCCACATCTCCGGTTATATTTTTTTCATCCAACAGTATCAAATCACCATGATTATCAAAGCTTTTCGCCCATTTAGTTTGTATATGCAATTTCCCCTCTACAAAGCCTATATTGCTGATAGTAACAAAATCTACATCCCCGCCCAGCGAAATATCCATAACATCCGGCTTTAGTATTTTAGCAGAATCCTCCTGTAACTCTACCGAACCTCCTTGAAATTCCACTTCTGAAAGGGGAATTGTCTCTGCTTCCCCGTTCAAAAGAGATGGCAGGTTTATTTTTGTATTGTACCAGTCATACTCAACTTTATTGCTCATAAGAGAGCTTATGGAGAAGGTAGCCATCTGGTTAGACATATCCCTGCCCCCGCTGCCATGCATTTCGAAATACGCCGTATTTGTCTTTTCATCATAAGCGATTATTTCTGTTCCAAATATAGAGGGACCTTCTATAGATTCCGAATCACATAAATCCAGATTCTCACTTACTCTCCCCTTTCCTTCCATATCCTGTATGCTAAAATAAACAACTGTATTATGGTCATCATTTGTTGCAGACAATACCTGCAGTCTGATTCCCTGACTTTCTGAAGATTTTTGTATCGGATATAAAAATTGGGCAAACTGAGGGCTGAGTCTATATAGCCAGTCATTGACTGACGGCACGGAAGCGGCCAGTACAGTTGCCGAACAAGTCAGACAAAGGCAAAGCACTGCTGCCGCAACAGCTCCTTTTATACCCGTTTTCTTTCTCTTTTCTCTTCCTTTTGTCTGCTGCAGGATTTTTTTCTCCAGTTCACTGCTTACTGTTATATCCGAAAGCTTATTGTCAATATATGCTTTTAAATCATTCATCATAATACCATCCTTTCAAAGAAATCTTCAACTGTTCCCTTGCCCTGGTCAAACGCACTGTAACAGCCGATTCAGTAATATGAAGGATATCCGCTATTTCCCTTACCTTCAATTGTTCATAATAAAATAATAAAATGACCTCCCTGTACTTTTTCTTTAATTTGGTTATTTCTTTTATTACTGTATCATCCTTGATTTTCTCTTCATAGGAAGACTCGTAATTCTCATTAGCCGGAGCTAACCACAGCTTATACCATTTGCTTCTTAAATAAGATCTGCATACATTTATGGCAATGGCGGTAATCCATGTTTTTTCTGAACAATCCTTTCTGTAGCTGCCCCAGTTCTCATACACCTTTATATATGTTTCCTGCACTGCATCCTCTGCCAGATGCAAGTCATGCAGATAAAGACAGCACATTCTTAATAGCTGATTGCCATACTCTGAAATAAGCTTTTGCATATCCGGCAATTCCTGCTTTGGTACCAAAGATTTTTTCATTCTCTGCCTCCTTTCATATTATTTGACGCAGAAACCATGATAAACCCTACATAATATATAAAAAAACAAATCAGCATCTCTAAATTCCAAGTCAAAGACCCTGCCTCCAGCTGCGGAGCATCAAACTTGAGACGCTCCAAGGGGCGGGGTATTTGACCCTCGCGGCAGTCGCCAAATGCTTGCACGCAATTACTTGGCTCGTTGCTCGCGGGAATAAAAAACCCCGCAGCATGCTACGGAGTATCAAACCTGCAACGTAGCAGTGCTGCGGGGCACATGCCCTGGCACCATTCATCAAACATCCATAAACGGCTGGCCGTCACCAATCTGTTCTTCCTCTGTCTCTTCCATGGGCTGAAAATTCCTCCGCCACCTGACAGCCATGCCCACAGCCCGGAAAACCTCATCAAGCCCTAAAGCAATCCAGACGCCCAATAATCCCATGCCCAGAGGAATTCCCAGCAGAAAGCTGAATCCTACCGCAAAGAACCACATGGAAAACAATCCGATATATAAAGGAAAATTCACATCTCCCATTGCCCTCAGTCCATTTACCAGAACCAGATTTACGCTCCTTCCCGCTTCCAGTAAAAATTCACTTCCAAGCACCATGACTCCCAACGCAATGATTTCCCGGTCCTTTGTAAAGATTCCCATCATGGGCCGCCGGAGGAAAAAGAGTCCAAGAGTTATAAGCATGCTTATAATCAGGGAAATCTTTGTGGAAAAAATGCCAATCCGATATGCCTTTTCCCGTTCCTTCCCGCCAATCTTCCATCCGATAAGTATACCGCTGCCCTGCCCGACAGCCATGGCAAATAAATAAACAAAGCTGACAATGGTATTGAGATATGAATAAGCCGTAACCTCTGCCACCCCGATTCTTGTAATGATTGCCATAATGCACAGCTTTGCCATGGTATAGGAAAATTGTTCTCCTGCTGCCGGCATTCCATATTGGAGAATCACTTTCAACACAGCCTTATTTTCTGCCCAGACCGTTCCCTTGTAAAAACCGGGCATGATCTTTTTTCCCAAAAAGAGCATAAAAGCCACACAGCCCAGCAAATTGCAGAAAGCAGTTGCAATTGCAGCGCCTGCCACTCCAAGAGAAGGAAACCCAAGCTTCCCGTAAATCAATATATAATTCAGCACAATGTTACATAAGTTGGCAAATACTGAAATGAGCATGGTTTCCTTCGTTTTTCCATAAGAACGCAAAAAGGAAGAAACTGTCATGCTGATGAACTGGACAAAAAGGGAGCCTCCGATAATGACCATATAATCTCTTGCATATTCATACATAACCGGGTCGATTCCCATCATTTGAAACAGCATCGGATAACCAATCACAAGAAAAATGCTGAAACAGCTCCCCAAAATCCCATTTACAAAGATTCCTGTAAAAATCAGGGACTTTATATCCTTTTGTTCTTTATTGGCGCCAATGTATTGAGCGCATAATATGCCGCTTCCTGCAGTAATCACTCTTGCAATTACCAGAAAGGAAAATAAAATCTGGTTTACAATGCCCACTGCTCCCACTGCATGGTCCGAATAGCCGGACAGCATAAGCACATCTGCGCTCCCCATCAGGGAAAACAACACGCTTTCTAAAAATATAGGCCATGTTAAATTTAATAATGTCTTCTTATCTTCCATAGCAGCATCGCTCTTTTTCGTTTTATTTTATGATATAATACTATACTCAAATGGTTTTTTCTAGTATAATATGGTCAAAAAATAACACAATACTACTTTTATTGATTTTTCACATAGGAAAATACAGTCTTTTATAGGAGTTACTATGCACACAAAAAATTATCACAATTATAAAGAAAAACGGAAACATGGCAATATCCAGTTTCCCTTTACTATTTACAAATGCATGATTCCCGACTTTTTCACCTCCTACCCTATCCACTGGCACCCTGAAATGGAAATCATTTATGTGGAGGAAGGCATATGCCATGTCACTTTAAATCTGGAGACTTACCGTCTGGAACAGGGCGATATCCTGTTTATCACTCCCGGCCAGCTCCATTCCATTGAGGAAAACAAGCTGATTTCTTCTGTTTACTATAATATCATTTTTGACTTTTCCCTGCTTTTGTGCAGAGAAACTGATATTTGCAATACAAAGTATCTGCTTCCCTATATGGAGGGAACCGCCCTGCTTCCTTCCATTTTAAAGCCTCAAATGAAACATTATTCCCAAATCCGAAATTGTATGGAAGTACTTATTAGAGACCGAAAAATAAGGGAGCCGGGATTTGAACTTTTGACAAAATCCCGGCTTATGCTGCTATTTTATTATTTGGAACCGTTAAAACAGGTTGTCGATAAGAAGTATTTAACCGAAAACACTTCCAAGATTCAACAAATTAAACAGATTCTTTTTTATGTGGAAAATAACTATTCCAATCCCATTACCATTGAGGAAGCGGCTGCCCTTTGTAATTTCAGCCCTTCTTATTTTATGAAATTTTTCAAATCCGCAACAGGAACATCTTTTCTGCAATATGTAAAGCATTACCGCTTAGAAATGGCAGCCAGCCTGCTTGTGAACACGGAATATTCTATACTGTCTGTTTCAGAAGAAGTGGGGTTTCATAACCATTCCTATTTTATACGGGCTTTTAAGGAAAAATTCGGAAAGACCCCAAGAGAATACCGAAAGCTGCCTTAGGAAGTCAACGTCAAATATTGTAATAATCAAGTTTTATCATTTTATAAATTATATAGTTTTTGTGACAAATGGAACAGATTTACAGGACAGGAATAAATCATGAATATGTCAATATTAAAACCAGCCGCCACATCAATACAGTAGTAAAGCAAGCCCAAGCGCCAGGACAAACTGCACAACTGTTGACACTAACCAAATTCCCAGACATGCCAGCACGCGCACGCCTGTTGACTTTCTCGTATCGGAAGCTACTGTTGCCATCGCAATGGCAATTAAAGCCTGAACCACTCCACCAACTGCTCCGCCGATTAGGAAAAAGAAATCTATCGCATGCAGAACAATAAAAACCCATGTCCAGCCAGGCACCTTTACGGGAGTATATTCTTTTCCCGTAGCGCAATCTCTGCCATCATAGCTCAGAACCGGAGCGCCAAACTGTCTCATATGCAGTATTGCCTCCTTTCCTTCAATCATTATGGAATAATTTACCCCAATGAAATTTGATTTTCTTTTGAACATATCCAATGCCACAGGCTCAGCGCCGTTTATCGATACCTTATTCTTTTTCAATTTAATTTTGTATGGAATTCCTTGTGCGTCAAAATTCCAAACCATTTCTTTTGCTGCCATTCTTTTCCCTCTCTTCTTTCTCTTCTTTTCTAAAAGTTTTGTACTATTATACGATATATGTTTTACATTTTATCATAAGTCCCTTTGCAATTCAAGTATTTAAATAGTCAGCGCTCTACAATGTCAAGCCGTCAGGAAATGGTTTACAAGTTATCCGTTGCCGGAAAAATATCCGGATGCTCTATAATTGCAAATGCAGAAAAAGCACATGATTGTTTGATGTTGAAGTTTGATGCAGCCATGCAGCAGAAAATTAGTAAATCAAAAAAATTTTTAAAAAATTAGCACTCGCCTCTTGACTCTGCTAACAATGTGTGTTATATAATAAATATAACAATTAAAACATTTATCACTGCTGAAATAAATCAGCAGCCGACAATAAGGAGGATGAACATTATGTTAACACCAAGTATCTTTTCAAATAATTTTATGGACGATTTTTTCCGGGATGCTTTCGGAGACTTTGGGAGAATGCCCCACAACAACATGAACAGCCTTATGAATACGGACGTAAAGGAGTATGACGATAAGTATGAAATGGCATTGGAGCTGCCCGGCTATAAGAAAGAGGACATTCAGGCAGAACTGAAGGATGGCTACCTTTACATTCAGGCAAAGCACAATGAAGAAAAAGACATTAAGGACGACAACGGCAAATTTATTCACAAAGAACGGTTTACCGGCAAATGCCAGAGGAGTTTTTATGTAGGAGAGCATGTAAAGCAGGAGGATATTCAGGCAAGCTTTGAAAACGGCATTTTAAATCTTCACATTCCAAAGGCTCCTTCTGTTCCGGAAGTGGAGGAGAGGAAATATATTGCAATCCAGTAATCCGTTATTTCTTTCATAAAATCAGGAGCATTTCCCTGAAAAAGATAAAAAAGAGCCCCGTAAGGCTTTCCCAAAACCTTACGGGGTTCTTTTTCTGTCAACATACAGGCAATTGAAAAACTCTTTGCCCGTTACCTGCAGGACTAAACTCACTTATGAAGTCCCACAATATCCTTTATCACTTCACCTGCCATAATCAGACCCGCCACAGAAGGTACAAAAGCTGTGCTGCCGGGAATTGCCCGCTTTCCGTTTTTAGTACCCTCCATGTCATTTTCACACAATTCTTCCCCTTTACAAAAACTTTTCCCAGGCGTCACTGCCGGTTCTCTAGAATAGACTACCTTTAGTTTTTTTACTCCCCTTGCCCGAAGCTCCTTTCTCATTACCTTTGCCAAAGGACACATGCTTGTCTTGTAAATATCCTCCACCTGAAACATGGTTGGATCCAATTTATTGCCGGCTCCCATGCAGCTGATAATAGGGACGCCTGCTGCCTGGGCCTGCAGCACAAGCTCAATTTTTGCCGTTACCGTGTCCACTGCATCCACCACATAGGTATAGTCAGAAAAGCAAAAGTCTTCTTTTTTCTCCGGAAGATAAAAGCACCGGTGGGTATACACTGCCGCCTCCGGATTAATATCCAGTATCCTCTCTTTCATTACGTCTACTTTATATTGTCCGATTGTCTTTCTTGTGGCAATAATCTGGCGGTTTATATTGGTAAGGCATACCCGGTCATTATCAATTAAATCAAAGGTCCCGATTCCTGACCTGGCAAGGGCCTCTACCGTATATCCTCCCACTCCGCCAATTCCAAATACTGCCACCCTTGCTTTTTTTAATGCTTCCATCGCTTCTTTTCCCAAAAGCAGCTCTGTCCTTGAAAATTGTTCTGACATATGACTCCTTCCGCTCTTTTTATGTGTAATTATATCAATCTATAGAATTTGCCTGTACATGGTATATAGTTTACCATATTTTTTCTAACCTTATCAATACAAGTACTTGACACAATTAGAGTAAAATTGTTGTGGTTTATATTGGTGTGCCAAAACGGGTGGTTTATTCATTTACCATAAAGAACTTTATTCAATTCTATTCATTCACCAGCTTATAATACACCCTGGCAGTCACTCCATACACAACCCCATACACCAGAAAGAAAATAAGTATGGTTCCAATGGTGCAGCCAATAAACAGCGGCACATTTGAAAGGTCCAGCATAAACAATATCCTTTTTAAAATCGGAAAGGCAAATGCCACATGTATTACTGCCAACAGAATAGGCAGGAAGAAGATACCGAGTATCTGACTGTGGATGAGCTTTTTTACTTCTTCCTTGCTCATGCCCACCTTCTGCAAAATAAGAAAACGGCTTCTGTCCTCATAACCTTCCGAAATCTGCTTGTAATATATAATCAATACAGTAGTGAGCAGGAACAGAGTTCCCATAAAAATTCCCAGAAAGAACAGGCTTCCGTACATTCCCAGAATCTCCTGTCTGGTTGTAAAGATATCTTCCACGATTGATACATGAGGGATTCCGGCATTATTTAATGCTTCCCTTAGTGAGTTGCAGAAATTCGTTTTCCGCTCCAAGTCTCCATTTAAATCAAAACTATAGCTATACTCTACAGGATGCAGCGTTTCTGTATTATCCCCATAAACAAACTCTGTATAGGCATCTGAAAGCTCAGCAAGGGTTTCCCTGTCCGGAACTACTAAAAGTATCTCGTCAATTCCATAATCCTGTTCTGTAAAGTAATCTTCTATATCTCCGCCTAATTCATTCTTATTTGTTACCCTTGCCGAAAAGCTGCCGATTTCCAATAAGTCCATTTGTTTTTCTTCGCCGGAAAAGTTATCAAACCAAAGCACTTCTCCCTGTTTTAATGTATAATTCTCGTTAGTAATACGTTTAAAATCCTCCAAAACCCATCCTTCCACTATTTTCATGGAACTTAAGTTCTGATTATCCGCCGGAAACAGGCTGCCATCCTTAAAGCCTATCAGAAGAGATAAGGAATACCTGCTCTCCGGATTTTCCTTTTTTACTCCATATTTTCTGCACTGTTCATCTATTACTTTTTCTAAAAGTCCCATATCATAAATATTTTCTTCTTCATCCTCATTTGGCATATATAAGGCGCCTGCAGTCACGTCCTTTGGATATCTGGTGCGCATAACGCTTTCCAGTCCCGAGTAGAGAGAAACCGTAGAGGACAGCACCACTAACACAGCTGTGCTTAAAATACATATATTGGCAAGCCCTGCCGCATTTTGTTTCATCCGGTATGTCATAAAAGATACAGTAATAAAATGATTTTTATGATAATAAAAGTTTTTCCGCTTTTTTAAAAGCTTTAATATGGCTATGCTTCCGCTGATAAAGAGGGAATAGGTACCTGCAATGACCAGCAATACTGCAAAAAAGAAATAGTTTATGGCCCTTATGGGATTTTTGGTTGAAACGGCAATATAATATCCGATTCCAAGGCATATAAAACCTACTGCTGCCAGAAACCAGTTTGCTTTCGGTTCTTTCTCCCCCGCTTTGGATTCATTTAATAAATCAATAGGCTTTAAACGGAACAGTCTGATTTGATTATAGAGCATAATAATCAGAAAGATTCCTATAAAAAGCAATGCTGTTACTTTTATTGCTGCAATGGATATTACAAATCGGAAGCTTGTTTCCAGATTTAACAAATTCAACAATACTAAAAACATCAGTTTTGAAAACAGGATGCCTGCTGCCAGACCTGCAAGTATGCTGAAACTGCCCACAATGAAGGATTCCCAAAATAAAACCTTTCGGATATGCTTTTTTTCCATGCCCAGGATGCTGTAAAGTCCCAGTTCTCTCGTTCTTTGCTTCATCAGGAAGTTATTAGTATAAAAAATGACTGCCACGGAAAAGATACCGCAAATCCTAACGCCTATTTCCAGCACTGACTTCATGGTTCTTGCCCCATAAAACATATCGTCAGTAACCTGACCTGTAATGGAAGCAAGCATATAAAACATTGCTATCATCATGGCGCAGGAAAGCCCAAATGGAATAAAGGCACTTTTATTCTTTTTTAAGTTGTTCCCGGCTAACTTTACATACAATTTGCTATTCATTTAAATCACCACCTGCCAAAAGAATTGTAAGTGAATCGGAAATCTTTTTATACATTTCCTCATTGGTTATTGTCCCTCTGTAAATCTGATGGAATATTTCCCCATCCTTAATAAAAAGCACCCTGTCAGCATGGCTTGCTGCTCTGACGCTGTGGGTAACCATTAAAATCGTCTGTCCGTCCTTATGGATATGGGAAAATGTCTTGAGCAAATCATCGGACGACCTGGAGTCCAACGCTCCGGTAGGCTCATCTGCCAGCAAAATATCCGGTTCCGTAATGAGCGCCCTTGCCACGGCTGTTCTCTGCTTTTGTCCTCCTGATATTTCATAGGGATATTTTTTCAAAATTTCCAGAATGCCGAGTTTTTTGGCAATCACCTGCAGCTTTGGAATCATTTTGCTGTATTTCTTTCCTGCCAGAACAAGAGGAAGATAAATGTTGTCTTCCACAGAAAAATTATCCAGCAGATTAAAATCCTGAAATACAAATCCCAGATGCTCCCTGCGAAATTTTGCAAGGTATGCATCCTTTACGCTTGTGGTCTTTTCTCCCTTCAGCAGCACCTCCCCGCTTGTAGGCCGGTCTACGGAAGCCAGAATATTTAGAAGTGTAGTCTTTCCTGAGCCGGATTCACCCATAATCGCTACATATTCTCCTTCCTCCACGGAAAAATTCACGTCTCTTAAAGCTTCTACTTTATTGCCGCCAAGCCTTGTGGTATATACTTTTTTTAAGTTGTTTACTGTCAATAATGCCATGTCTGCGTCCTCCTGTATGCTGTGTTTCTGTCTGATAAAGGTATCTTAGCAAAAAAAGAAATGGTCTGCCTTAGATTTGGCTTACATTTCTTTTTCTAATCTTACGGTTTTGTAAGGTTACGAAAGTTAGGATATCTTTGCAAATATCTACAAGAGACTGTAAACAGCGGGGATACAAATCTCCGTTTTCCTTCCTCATTCAATTCATACAGTAACTGATGGTCAATTTTGATAAATTTCTCTGAAATCGGCATTTTTCCAGTGCAAGCCGATTCCCTCTCCTCACCTTGTTCCGGTTTCAAAGAAAAACTCAAACATCCAATAATAAGGGCTGTATTCTACTTGACGTTCGCCGCTCATATTCGTGTAGCGGTACATATAGCGTCCGTCACTTCTCTACAATTCCCCTTTCCTTAAAATTCTTCCTTTTTTATCCCGTCTTTTCTCTGTCATAATTTTTCGCTCCTTTCATAAAAAATGGGAGCTTCGGTATGATACAATCATTATACCGCACCAAAACTCCCTGCGCCATGCCTAAATTACATTTAATTGGTCTACAAATTCCTCAAACAGCTTTCTTTTTATCTGTGGTCTGTTCCCTTCCATAGAACAAAAACAGCATCCTCATTTTCGTTGATAAGCCTGCGCAGCTTTGCCTGCCCGATACGAAAGTAGCGGGAGGCTTCCTCCACTGTCAGGGTGTATTTCTGCCATAAAGGGATATCTTTGCTATCTATAATTTGCATTATCTGAAGTTCTTATACAAAAAAATTAGCCATGTACTATTTTGCGATATCTCCTATGGCACATCTAATACAATACCTCTTTCTCTTGTATAACTTCCAAGTTTTAAAAAAATCTAGACAAAATCCACTTGTTATAATTACAAATCCTTTATTTTCAAGCATTCTGCAATCAAAAAATCTAGACAAATGCATTTTTCTTATCCTCTTCATCAAACATAATCTTGTCCACTAACTGCTTTAATTCTTCCCTATTAGGTAAATACAACTCATATTTTGAAACAAACAAATTTGTATCCATTCCATAAGTAGCATATTTTACTAACAATTCGTCCTTATCTCTCGCTAGCACAATACCAATAGGCGGGTTATCATCTGGTTCATTTTCTTCTTCTGCAAAATATCCCATGTACATATTCATTTGCCCGATATCATCATATTGAACTGCATTCACCTTTAAATCAATTAAAACAAAGCACTTCAAAATACGGTGATAAAATACTAAATCACATTTGTATATATGGTTATTGATATTCATAGGAAACTGTTCTTTGACAAAAGTAAAACCTTTACCCAATTCTAACAAAAATTCCTGCAGATTAGCACATATTTTACGCTCTAATTCGCTCTCATCATAATGATTATCTGCATTAAGATTTAAAAACTCAAGTGTATAAACATCTTTTATAATGTCCTGTGGCTTTTCTATTATAGCGCCCTTGTTTGCAAGTTCTAAAATCCCCTTTTTATCCTTGCTGGCTGCCAGCCGCAAAAATAACGCACTCTTTTTCTGCCTTTTTAATGTACGGACATCCCAATGCTCTGCAATACATTGTTTAGAATAAAATTCCCGTTCCAATTCGTCATCAATGCGAATTAATTCGCATATATGTGACCATGTCAACTTTTCTACACTTTCATATCCATTTGGATATGTCTGATAAAATTTTCTCATGTTATAGAGATTAGGTCTGCTATACCCTTTTCCCATTCTCAAAGTCAAATCGTTTGCAAGGGATTTTAATAGATTCAATCCATATTCAGCGTGCTCTTTCCCTTTCTGCTCAAATTCTACAATATATCTGCCATTATCCCAATAAGTTGCTAACTGGCTCCTCTTTACTTCTGTTACAGCCTTTACAACACCCTCTTCTATTCGTTTCGCTATCTTATCAACAAGTACTTTATATTCTTTGGCAGTATCCGTTATTTTTATATCATTCATACAAACAACCTCTGAGTCTACACACTATTTGTAAAATCAACATACATATTTATTTTATTATAACAATCCTTACCAAAATTATCCACTATAACTTAAATTTTGTTATAAGAACCCCCGCAAGTCCAAATCATAACCTGCGAAGGTTCTTATAAAATCATTACCAAACTATCCTCCTATCCACCCATGTCCTGCTCTATTGCAGTCAATCCGTAGCAAATAGCATTATATGTCGTAATATCAATACTATTTTGATACTTATTGTACCTTGCATATATCAGTTGCATTATTTTCCGTCTTTTCCTCTCCCTCCAACCACTTACGGTTTTGTAAGGTTAAAAAACAGCAGGAGGAAAACTAATCTTCACCGCCGTCCCCTCTCCCGGCTCAGAAACAACCTCAATGCCATGGTTCAGCTTGGTTAACACCTGCTTTGACAAGTACAGTCCCAGTCCCGTTGCCTTTTTCTGCATCCTGCCGTTGTACCCGGTAAAGCCTCTTTCAAAAAGCCGTGGAATATCCTCCTGTAAAATGCCGATTCCCGTATCCTTTATTACCAGCACACATTCATTTTCCATATAAATGGAAATGCTTCCCTGCCTGGTATATTTCAGTGCATTGGACAAAATCTGCTTTATTACAAATAAAAGCCACTTTTCGTCTGTAAAAGCACTTTCCTGAAATTCTTCCATATTTAATGAAATGCCTCTTGCAATAAATATTTTGGAATAATATTTCACTGCCTGCTTTACAATGGGATAAAGAGGATAGTTTTCAATTCTTAAATCCCGGTTCAGGCTGTCAAACCGAATGTACTGCAGGGTCATGTCCACATAATTTTCGATTTCAAACAGGGACTCCTTTAACTGGCTTTTTTCCGGTTCCTCCTGCTGCAGCAAAAGCTCTAAGGAGGTAATAGGGGTCTTCATCTGATGAGACCAAAGGGTAAAGTATTCCTTTAGATTCTTTTGCTTCTCTTCCCACTCCATAGACCTTTTTTCATGGTCTGCCGCCATAATCCGCAAAAGTCTTTGATAATCTTCTTCTATAAGTGTGGAAGGGCTGGTTAAATGCTCTAAAGTCACTTCAATATGATTTGCCAAATCCATCCGCGCTCCATGAGCCTTTTGATATCCATAAAACCTGCCAATGTCCGCAAAAATCCATAGTATGATACATATAAGAAAGGGATACCAGACCACTTTTACGGAAATGTCATAAAGCATAAAGATAACGGCAAATATACCGGCAGATAAGGCAAACAATATGTAGTTTCCCCTCTGCTCTTTCCTGTATTTTTTTAACAGCCGCCATATTTCTTTTATTCCTGTTTCTTTTATTCCTGTTTCTTTTTTTTCTGTTCCTTTCATATGTAATAACCAATTCCCTTCTTGGTTTTAATAAAATCCTCCGCTCCTATACCGGACAGCTTCTTTCGGATTCTGGTAACATTTACTGTCAGGGTATTGTCATCAATAAAGCTGTCGCTTTCCCATAAATGGGTCATTATAGTGTCCCTGCCGATGATTTTTCCCGGATTTTCCATAAGAAGCTGCAAAATCTTAAATTCATTTTTGGTAAGCTCCTGCTGTTTATCCGAAAAAGAAACTACCGCACTGGACAGATTCAGCCTCACTCCCTTTGCCTCTAACAGATTAATATTCCCTTTATAGGAATAGCTTCTTCTTATCATGGCATTTATTTTGGCAGTAAGCACTGTCAAATCAAAGGGCTTCGCCACAAAATCATCCCCACCCATATCCATTGCCATGACAATGTTCATATTGTCATCTGCAGAGGAGATAAAGACAATGGGCGCCTTTGTATGCTTTCTAAGCTCATTGCATAAAAAGAAGCCATTATAGAAAGGCAGGGATATATCTAAAAGTATCAGCTGCGGTTCATAGCTTAATACTTCTGATATAACCTCTTTAAAATTTTCAGCACATCTGACTTCATAGCCCCATTTTTCCAAATGCTTTTTTACGGAGCCTGCAATGATTTCGTCATCTTCAATAATGAAAATTTTATACCCTTCCATAATGACCTCTTTGGATTTCATTTTATTTCTGAATTATCTCCAGATTCCTTGAATCATTATAGCATAATTTTTATGAAATTGTCTTACATTTCTACGGTTAAGACGCCTAAGAACATATAAAAGTTTACCTCCGGTACCTGTGCATTCATAAGGGCTTCCTGTAATACTTCTCTTAGTTCCTCCTCGGTAATGGTATAGTCGGTACGGATAGTAAAGGTTTCCCCTTTTTCCAAAAGCATCTCCAGCTGGGAGCCTAATTCATCATAGCTGTAATACCTGTTTTCCACCCGGTAAAATTCGCTTTCTTCCTGATCTGACTCCATTTGTGCCAGAGCATCAGATAATAAGTAGGTGTTATCCTCTACCAAAAAGCCGGAAGACATATAATCCGGTATGTTCAATAATGCGTTTGCATATTTCTCATTATCATTATTGGTAGAATCCACGGTAATCCATTGTCCGTCAATCTCTACTCTGTTCCATGCGTGGGGAAGGTTTCCGTTTAAATAGCCGCTTACCACATAACAGTCTAAATCCGCTTTATCAGCCAATACCTTAAATGCCCCCGCATAGGAAGCGCATACGCCCACCTTATTGAGAAGAACCCCGTAAGGAGTGAAGGAATGGGCAAAATCATGGTCTACTGTCTGAAAACCATTTTCTTCTGCATTATCCAGCGCATCATAGTCGTATTCTGCAGTGGAGCATAAATAGTTATTAATGGCAAACTCCTTTTCCACATCGTTCATGCCATCGGTAATGATTTCCCCAATCACCTTGTCAGCCTCTGCTAACACCGCTTCCTGCATAGCCTGCTGCTCTTCTTTGGAATACTCATAATCCAGAAGCAAAATGGAGGTACTATAATCAAAGGCATATCTGTTCAGAGAACCGATTAACGGATTCTGGTTGTAAGCTTCCATCAGGGCATTTACCAGATAATCGCTGTCGCCGGCCTCCGGAAACATGGATAAGTCAATTGCCTCCTCATGGCAGAGCATATAGGTGGCAATATATTCACTTAATGCGCTTGTGGCAGTTACTTCTATATTATTTAATTCATCTCCGGTCAATTCTGTTGTTGCCGGTTCTTCTGCATCCGGCTCTTCTGCCTCGTCATCAGTTCCATTTCCTTCTGCAAGCTCTTCTTCTGCCTCGTCAATTACATCATCTTCCGCAAGCTCTTCTTCTGTCGCATCGATTCTATCATCTTCCGCAAGTTCTTCTTCCGTTTCGTCGATTCCATCACTCTCTGCAAGTTCTTCTTCCGTTTCGTCGATTCCATCATCTCCTGCAGGCTTTTCTTCTGTTTCATCGATTTCTTCAGCATCCGCAAACTCTTCCCCGGCTTCGTCTATTTCATCATCTCCCGCATCCGATGTATCCTGAGGCTTCTGCTCCTGTTCTTCCGCATCATTTCCTGAAGAGCCATCTGCAGACGGTACATAATCGATATCATTTTTAGGCTTTACATCTGCACTTTTGCCGCTAATGGCTTTCTGCTTCTGGGCAAGGGCGGCAAGGTCACTGTCAATTGTGCTTTTTGTTGCTTCCGTAGCATACATATTGATTTTAAAGTCTGTTCCCTGAATGCCTGCCTGAATTACAATACTAAGGTTTCCTTCTCCTGTAGCCATGCCTAACTGATTTTCTTTCCATGTTGCATTGGCATAATCAATAGGCATTGGCACAATGGAGGTGTCTGCCATTTCCACCAGTTGTACAGATGGAAGCTGTGAAACCTTTTCTTTGACTATTTCATAATCCTCTTCCTTTTCTTCTGTATTATCATAATCATAAACCAGCATTGCAACCAGACGGTTGCTGACATCTTTTTGATAAATCAGGTTGCTTACATTGGATTTTTTTTCTCCATTTACAGCCACTACACAATAAACAGGACTGAATCCTGCTTCTTCATCTTCCACTCCCGAATTATAAAAGTCCATATTCTGAGTAGCTTTCCCTAATACAATTCCGGTTTCTTCTTCTAAAGCGGTATCTGCAGTTTCTTCTTCCACATTCGGAAATTTGGTAAAAGAGGTATCTGCAGTTTCTCCAATCAGATAAGGTGATTCCAGACTAATGCCATATTCTGCGCTTTCTGACATTTCATAAATCTTATAACCGCTTGCTCCGGAAACAGGCTTCCATGATAATCTTGCATAGCCACGTTCATCCGTGTCAAAGGTTACCGTAGGAGCTGCCAGCTCTGCCTTTACAGTAAAAAGTGTAACAATCGGCTTTTTAAGAGGCTCGCCCGTTGCAAAATCATTATGCTGTACAATCCAGTATTTTGGTGCATTTCCCCAGTCCTTTGCACTTCCGGCACTTTCCTCATCCATATATTTCAATGCCGGGTCAGAAGGACTGATAGTAAGCGTCTGCTTATCTGCATCATATTCCATTTCCGGTACAATAGGATTTATAAAATTACTGTCTATGTAAACACTGATATCCTCATAGCAGGTTTCATCCTCCTGATAACGGGTTCCTACGTTTTCAAATACGAAGGCATGGTCCCTTTCCACGTTATATACCGGATTGGCATATTCATATTTATCGCTTTCCGTTCCGGCATATTTCTGTTTTAAGCTGTTGGACAGTTCATTGTCAGAATTGCCCTTTGCCGGCTCTTCTCCCCCATCTGTTTCCTGCCCGGTTGCTTCTCCGTTGTCAGCAGCAGTTTCTTTTTTGCCGCAGCCGGCAATGCTTCCTGCTAAAAGGGTCAGTATCACGAGCATACTAATGATTCTTTTCATCTTTTTCATAGTTCCTCCTTCTGTCTGTTTTGACAATCTGCATTTTATCTACATCTCCGACACAAAATTCCTCATACCGGATTCTGCATTCTAACAATAATATCCCGCAAGCTGCCAAAAGGTTGCACGGGAAAAAAATTTTTATTCATTTATAACAGACAGCAGAGTCAACACGAATTCCTCCTGGCTGATACCCCGGCTTTTTACACGGTAGCCCACTCCTTCTGACCGGAAATAGGCAAGAAAAACTGTCTGCTCTGATTCGGCTCCATAATATGCGGTTTTTATCTCTATATCATTGACGAAGCTGCCGGTCAAATCCTCTGATAACTCTTCTTCCGGTATGCTGTCTGCCGATAACAGGATTTCCAGAAAGCTATCATTGCTTCCCTCATATCTTATGGAAAACAAATCCTCCAGGTAGCTTCCGTCTTCTTTCCGGGTCAGCATCTGCCCTTCTGTCTCCTGCTTTGTCATCCCTTCCGGAATGTAGGAGGGCAATGGATTTTTTCCAAGGTAGGCAAAATAATCTGTTTCATTTACCAGCACCTTCTGACCGTCCATTACTCCCAGATTCAGGCCGGGACTTGAAAATTCTCCTGCAAGCTTTTTAAACTCAAGGCTTCCATTAGAAAGCTCAATCTGCTCTTTTACTGAATTTTCATCCAGAGCATCGCAGATTGTAATATCCTTTCTTGCTCCCTGGCGAACCTGCAATGAAACAATGCCATACACTGCAATGACTGCAGCTACTGCAGCAGCAAATACATAAGTCCCGTACTTTTTCGCCGGCTTGTTTTCTTTCATTTTCATAAGCCGTATTGTATCCTCTTTTAACCGGTCCGGAACCGTAATTTTTTCATTCACATTTTTATATTGATTCAAAAAATCATTTTGCACCTTCCGCACCTCCTAAATAAATCTGTTTTAACATATTCCTTCCTCTCATAAGCTGGGATTTTACCGTACTTTCCTTTATATGAAGAGCCTGACTGATTTGGGAAACAGACAATTCCTCATAATAAAACAAATGAATGACCAGCTTATATTTAGCCGGAAGCTCTAATACGGATTCATACAAGTCCTCTTCTTCCTCATTTCTGCTGACCATTCCGGTAATTTCCGTAAATTCTGCCCGGTGGCGGAACCATGCGCTTCTAAAATGCTTTTTACAGTAGTTTACCGTCATTCGGATGATATATGCTTTTTCATGTTCTTTGGAAAGAAAGTCTTTTTTGCAATTCATGTAGCTTAAAAAAACTTCCTGAAAGATATCTTCCGCGTCTTCTTTATTTTTCATCTGGGATAAGGCTATTTTATAAACTGTATCCCCATATATTTCCACCACCTCTTCAGGTGTTCGGTGAAAACCCTTTTCCTTCATTTCCTTCCCCGTCCGTCCTTAAGTGGAATAGAATAACTGCAAAACCTGTACCGGTGGCTCCGGTTGTTTTGCAGTTATTCATTTGATTTTCATTATACGAATTATCTTGTTTAAATTCAATGAAATCTTTTAATTTACAAAATTTTTCTTGGTTTTTGCCATATTTTTTAACAAAAAAGAGTTCTTTTGTAAAAATATCTTACCTGCATAAAAAAGCAGTAAATCGGACAAATAATCCTTTCATCCGATTTACTGCTTATTACTAACTGCTTATTACTATTTTATTACTGCTCTTCCTGAACTTCACCGCCTGCTTCCTCAGCCTGCCCGTCAGAACCGGCATTTTCCGTGCCTTCTGTATCCTCTGCACCCTCTGCATTTTCCGTATCTTCTGCACCCTCTGTCTCTTCCGTGCTTTCTGTCTGATTGTCACTGACTGTCTGCTCAGGTATTGCCAGATATTTCAGTTCACCCGCAACATCTGTTATATCATAGGTTCCGGCAAGATTATCTATATACTCCCCTGCCCTCTGCTGAGCCAATGTGTCGGATATGGAAGTATCAGCCGTTTCATCCTTGCTTCTGGAAACAAATTCTACCACGTGGTACTGATTATTTGCTTCATCGGAAACAACCATTAAATCTCCTTCTTTTCTTTCTGCTTCAAAAAGCCAGTCGGAATAAGCAGATGAAACGGAGGACTTTCTTGCATTGGTTGTAAGGCTTTGCTCTGTTTCTTCACTCTCATAGGCCGCCTTATTGTCCTCAGTTGCATACTGGACACAAAGAGCTTCAAAATCCTCTCCTGCCTCTCTTCTTGTGCGCATATCTTCCGCACTTGCCTTCACTACCTCCATGGCAGCCGCCTTTTCTTCATCGCCGGCATCTTCTCCTATGGTTGCGGAAAAGGCAAAGCTTCTATAATCCACAACATCATAATCAGCTTTATTCTCTTCATAATATGAGGCAACCTCCTCATCAGAAGGTTTATTCTTTTCCAGCAGTTCCTTAAAGTAAGCCGCTGCTAACAATGTCTCTTTTTCAAAAGGAGCAATCCGTTCTTCTGTTGCATATTCCCCGTAATTTTTCTTATAATATTCCTTGATGTTTGTTTCTGCTTCAGATGCTGCTGTTGTCAGATTATCCTGAAATTCCTTATAATCCTCTGCAGTGTCATAAGTAAAGCCCTGCGCCTGACTGTCGTCAATCAGTGCCTTTACCTGCTTCAACTGCTCTACAGTCATTTCATCAAAAGCATCCTTCCAGCTCTTACTCTCATCATACTGCTGCTCTGCAAAATCCTTGGATGCATCAAAACCCATATAAGGAAGAATGGATGAATACATATTCAGGTAATTATTTACCACTGTATTGTAATAGAAATCATATTCTACCTTGGTAACATCATAATTCCCCACCTTCACATAAACATCATTAATTGCCTTTTGGCGTCTGATAATAGGGCTTCCTATGGAAAATCCGATGGCCCCTATAACGCAGATACAGACAAACAGCACTGCCAGTCTTGTGATTCTTGCTGCCTTTTCATCCTTCTTCTGCTGGGCAAGCCTTGCCGCCTGCTTCTTTTCATATTTGGTCATAACCTTTTCTGACTTTTTTTTTACTTCTTTTTCTTTCGACACTTTATTGTTCCTCCTTCATATTGCAGCTTATCCATAAATACCCTGCCGCAAATTGCCCTTTGAAAAATATTCCAAAGCCGTGCAACAGAAACAGTATAACACAGATACCCTCCAATTGTAATTAATAATCTTACATAGACACACATTTTTCATATTTTTTTCGGACAGTTCAGCCGGCAGCTCCCCCCGCAGGAATCGTGATGGAAATTTGACAGAACATGATTTCTAAAGGAGTCCTTATAAAATCGCCAGCGCTTAGCGAGGTAT
>CAJUEX010000027.1 GCA_910585715.1 uncultured Lachnospiraceae bacterium | reverse complement strand
CATCGCTAATCCTCCTCGTACAATAATGTTAATAAGCTGATTAATTTATCAAGCGGTATTCCGCTCATACGGGCAATTTCTATCGCATTATTGAAACAACCCTCTATCTTTTTTTGCTGTTCTTCCAAATAGAAATCCTGATTCCTCACAGATACATAGCAGCCTTTCCCGGCTGTCGTTTCAATAAAGCCATCTTCCTGTAGGATGTCATATGCCTTCTGCACGGTCAGAACACTGATTTGCAGCGATTTTGCAAGGGAGCGGATAGAGGGAAGCGCTTCCCCAGCCTTCAGTTCACCGCTCATAATCTGTGTTTTTATCTGCGACACAATCTGTTCATACAGAGGACGACTTGCCTTATTACTTACAACAATCTCCAAACCTTCACCGCCTCACCGTCTTTTACTGTATTATATAAGCAAGTACAGTATAATACACAGCAATGTAACTGTCAAGGCAATCCTCTAACTTTTAAAAAATAAATTTTGCCACAATATCCGCACCATTAACAAATGGATTTACCCAATGCGGTTTTACAGAAGCTCCCATGCGAAGCCCACTCTGAAACTCCCCGTTTTCTGGTTCGCTGCTTATGTAAGGTGTTACATCAGCTACTACCTCATCTGCATACCGTTTGGTTGACTGAACCAATACATCGCATAGCTCATACCAGATCAGGCGGTACGCATATTTTCTCCGTTTTATATAAAGAAAAAGGCGGAATGCCTGCAAAAAAAGAGAGCCCCCGAAAAATCGGAGACCCCTTTGGTATGAAAAGAGAAATGAAACCAGCAAATTTATGATATTCTAAACTTATGAATTTCCTCTCTTAAAGACTGTGATACTTCTTTCAAATCATTGGTATAGCCTGACATCTTTTCCACCTGATCTTTCTGGCCGTTGATGCCTTCACCCATTTCCAGGGTTGATGCGGAATTCTGCTCGATAACTGCCGAGATGCCTTCCACAGCCTCCAATGTAATATTTTTTGCACTTTCGATAGCCTGTGTCTGAACGGTAATATCGGATAACTCCTGATTCAGCCGCTCTACGCAGTCATCAATATTATGGAATGCCTCAACGGCACGTTTTACGGCCAGCTCCTGGGATTTTAAGATTTCATCCGCATTTTCCCCATGCTCTAAAGTTTTCTGGCTCTGCTGCTGTACTTCATCCACAATGATACGAATCTTCTCTGCTGCCTGAGCGGACTGGTCTGCCAGTGTCTTTACCTCAGTTGCCACAACTGCAAATCCCTTTCCGGCTTCTCCTGCCCTTGCTGCTTCAATGCTGGCATTTAAAGACAACAGATTGGTCTGATTAGCAATTTCAGCAATAACGCCAACGATATTGGTAATGTTGGATATCTTTTCTTCTAAATCCTTAACATCCTTCATAATTTCCGTTAAATTCCGGGTAGTGTCCTCCGAAGAAGTATTTAACTCCTTCATCATCTTGATTCCATTTCCAACAACTACCTTCGTCTCCTCGGAAATACTGTCGATTTCTTTTGTATTCTCTACTACTCTTACAATCTTATCTGATAAATCATCCATTCCAACCAGACAATTTTGTGCACTGTCTTCCTGCTGCCTGGCACCGGACTGGATTTGTACAATGGCATCGCTTAACACTTCTGCAGTCTCATGAACGTTTTCCCTTGCCCCACTAACCTTCTCCACTGCACCGTCTACCTGTTCCATGCCATGAGACACCTTGCCGATCAAAACCTTCATATCTGCAATCATATCATTGATACTATTGCTCAAAACCGCAAATTCATCATGCCGCTTTGTAAAAACCCGGACGGTAAGGTCGCCTTTGGCAGCTTTTCCTACTTCTCCTATAATCTTTTTGATAGTGCTGCTCATGCCTGCAGCCATCCATGTGCCAATTACACAGACGATGATGGTTACCAGTATTACAAGGCCGATAGTACCAATTTTAATCTCATTTGCCTGTTCCATCATGGTAGACACAGGAATCATCCCAATCAGACAGTTTCCCAGGTCTCCTATATATTCATAGCACAGCCAGTATTTCTTTCCGTTTTTGCTTGTTCCGAAGGAACCATTTTTTTCCAGCCCCTGCTGCATTTTAACATATGCCTTTGAATTGGTGATTATACGCTTCGTTTTATCCTCCGGATAATTTTCCGCCTTGGCAATCTCGTTGCTGTCCTGACCTGCCAGAATCACCATGCTGCCTTCACCAAGATTTACTTCATCCAAAAGCTGTTCCATTACACTGTTCCTGACTTCCAGAATAACAAATCCCACATCCTGTCCTGTCAGAATATTTTCCACCCTGCGAATCAGGGTCATTCTCCTGTTTCCGTAAGGTGTTTCCGCCTCTCCTTTATATTTCTCCAGAAACTCGCTCTCACCAAGCCAGACCTTTCGGTTTCTGGAAGTTACCTGCACATAATCCTCGGTAGTCTGGAATACGGAATATGCGTCTTTGTCAAAGGTCACATCCGGATTGGTGCTGATATGTTCATCCCCTTCTATGGCAACAAAATACCCGTTTTCCACATAAGCATCTGTTCCAAGCATAGATGCCATTTTGGCATCTACCGTTGAATAATCCACACCTTCATCCGGAGTCCCGCTGAAATAATTCACTAAATCGTTATCTACTGAAAGGTCATATGCCGTTGTTTCCACATCCAGCATTAAAACCTCCAAATAGTCCGCAGATTTGCCTAAAATCTGTATACTGGAACTCTTATACAGATTCTGCAGCGCATTTGCTGTCTGTCTATATGATAATACTCCCAACAAAATCAAGGCTGTAACCGGAATAAGAAAGGTAACAAGAAGCTTGGTTCGGATTCCAATTCTCAGGGAGATTTTCTTCCGTTCCTTTTTTATCTTTTTGGCGCCGTCAGGCTTTTTCGTCTTCTCCGCCTTCTTAGTTCCCATAGCCTTTCCCCCTTTTTCTTTTGCCTAATCTATAATACACATTTATTTGGATTTTGAACGTGTTCTTACGTCAAAAGCAACTGCTATGATAAAAATAATACCCTTAACAATGTACTGATAGGAAATATCCACGCCCATCAGGTTCATGCCGTTTGTCAGAGACATGATTACCAGCGCTCCGATAATGGTATTGGTCACTTTTCCGATACCGCCGCTTACTGCCACGCCGCCGATATAAGAAGATGCAATGGCATCCATTTCAAATGCAAGTCCGGCTGTAGGTGTGGCTGACTGCAGTCTTGAAGTATAAAGAACACCTGACAATGCTGCAAGCACGCTCATGGAACAAAATGCAAATAATGTAACCTTCTTTACATTGATACCGGATAATTCCGCTGCCTGATCATTGCCTCCGATACCGTAAATATAACGTCCTAATCTTGTCTTATTCAGCATGAAATTGTAGATAATAAGTACCACGCCTACAATAACAGCTGCCCACGGAATACCGCTGTACTTTGCAAGCACCCATATAATTGCCATAATAATAGCAGAAATAAACACAAGTGTAAAGATAAAAACAGGAGTAGACGTTACCTGAAAGTTATATTTTATCTTATTTTTTCTAGTTTTAATCTGCGAAAAGATAACAAGAACCACTGCAACCACGCCAATGATAAGAGTCAAGGCATGCACACCCAGATTCAGTCCCGGAATATCCGGTATAAATCCGTTTGACAATGCATTAAAGCCCTTATTAGGAACAATAATGGTTCCTGTTTTTTGTAAGGACAGACTCAGAAGTCCCCTGAAAATAAACATGCCTGCCAAAGTTGTAACAAATGCCGGAACCCCCACTCTCGTTACCAAAAGTCCCTGATAAAGTCCAATCACAAGGCCTATCAAAAGTACGATAAGGATTGCCAGCCACTCATTCACTCCGTACTGGGTCATTAAAATTGCTGCTATGGCCCCGCAAAAGCCTGCCACATATCCGACAGACAAGTCAATATGCTTTAAAATAAGAATCAGCGTCATGCCGATTGCCAGTACTGCAACATATCCTGCCTGGTTAATCAGGTTGGAAATATTCCTTGCCTGAATAAATCCGCCTTTTGTCTTCCATGTAAAGAATGCCATGATGATGACCAAAGCAATATACATCATGTAATCTCTTATATTTTCTTTCACTAAAGTTGCAATCTCTTGTCCAAGACCCACTTTATTTGTCCCGGATGAGCTCTGTGCCTGTTTTTTATTCTCCATATCCGAAACCTCCTATCTCGATTTAATAGCCATTGCCATGACTTTTTGTTCATTTGCTTCTTCTGCTGCCAATTCACCGGTTATGGTCCCTTCCGACATAACATACAGCCTGTCGCTCATGCCAAGAACCTCCGGCAGTTCTGATGATATCATGATAATGCTCATACCCTGCTCCACCAGCTTGTTCATCAATGTATAGATTTCAAACTTGGCGCCAACATCAATACCGCGGGTGGGTTCATCCAAAATCAGCACCTGGGGCTTTACGAACAGCCATTTTGCCAGCTGAACCTTCTGCTGGTTGCCGCCGCTTAGATTTCCTACCTTCTGCATAATGGAAGGCGCCTTTATGTTGATGGACTTTTTATAGTCATTTGCCACATTGATTTCCTCATTTTCATTTATGGCAAGCCCTTCTGTAAGCTCCTCTAAATTGGCAATGGTTGTATTATACTTAATGTCCTGAATCAACACGAGTCCGTTGCCTTTTCTATCCTCTGTTACATAAGCTACTCCTGAATTAATGGCAGCTTTCGGATTCTTGAAATGCTTCTGCTCTCCATTTACAAATATTTCTCCGTTTGTTATTTTATACCCCGGAGAATTTCCGAAAATGCTAAGGGCAAGCTCTGTTCTTCCCGCTCCCATCAATCCCTGAAGTCCTACGATTTCTCCTTTTCTTACATTGATGTTTACCTTGTGAAGAATCTCCCTTTGCTTTACCGGATCCTCTACGGTCCAGTCCTTTATCTCCAAACAAATATCCCCGATTTCCTTCTTTTCCCTCTTGGGATAGATGTTATCAATTTCCCTTCCAACCATATGCTTTATGATTTCCGCTTCCGTTACCGGATGTTCCGCCGTATCCATGGAACAGATGGTAGAACCATCCCTCAATACAGTAATCGTATCCGCTATGGCAATGATTTCCTTCAGCTTATGGGAAATCATAATGCAGGTAACGCCCTGCTCTTTTAATTCTTTAATGAGCTTCAGCAGATTTTCACTGTCGTCTTCATTTAATGCTGCCGTAGGCTCATCCAATATTAATAATTTTACATCTTTGCTCAGCGCTTTTGCAATTTCTACAAGCTGCTGATTGCCCACACCGAGATTTTTCACCTTTGTAGAGGGGTCCACATGGAGACGTACCTTTTTTAACATCTCAGAAGCCTTTACAATGGTCTCATTCCAGTCTACGGTATGCCCTTTCATAATCTCATGTCCGAAATAAATATTTTCATAAATACTTAATTCCGGAACAAGCGCCAGTTCCTGATAAATAATGGCAATTCCTTTTGCTTCACTATCCGCAATCGATTTAAATTGTTGTATCTCACCGTTATATACAATATCGCCTGTATATGTACCGTAATGGTGAAGGCCGGATAGAACTTTCATAAGTGTGGATTTTCCGGCGCCGTTTTCTCCCACCAGACAATGTATCTCTCCACGCTTTACTTTAAAGTTAACATCGCTTAAAGCCTTGACCCCCGGAAATACTTTTGTGATATCTCTCATTTCAAGTATATAATCATTCATTTACCGGGCCTCCTTAATTTAGAAGGCCGGCTTTAGCAATCAAAACCTCTAAAGCCGACCTCACTTTCATTTTTTGCTACACCGTTTTACATTCTTTTATTCTAATCCTGTAAATTCAGAAGCATCATAGTATTCAGAATCAATTAAAGCTTCTTTTACGTTATCCTGTGTTACAACAACGATGTTTGTCTGCTTAGCAGGTACATCCTTTGCTTCATTGTTGTATGTTGTGTCTGTTGCCGGTGTGTCACCGTTTAAGATAGAAACTGCCATTGCTACAGAGTCTGCTGCCAGAGTACGTGTATCTTTGAATACGGTCATGGACTGCTTGCCGTCAATTACATACTGTACGGAAGCTTTTTCTGCATCCTGACCTGTTACCTTGAAGCTTGTAACGTCTTTATCTGTTGCAAATACATCTGCGATAGAACGAGCTGTACCATCGTTAGGACCTAATACAAGAACATCACCCTTCATATCAGCGCCTACTGCTGTCAAATGAGCTTCTGCTTTGGATTTTGCTACATTGAAATCCCAATCTGTTGTAACCTGACCGATAATCTTTCCGATTTCTTCACGTGAAAGCTCTGCCTTGTCTTTCAAGCCTTCTGCTTCAGAGGAGTTAGCAACTACAAATGTGCCGTCTGCAATCTTTGGCTGAAGAACGCTCCATGCACCTTCAAAGAAGATGAATGCATTGTTATCTGTTGCTGCACCTGCATATAAGTAAAGCGGAATTCCGGTTCCTTCCGGTGCGTTATCGATTAAGTACTGTCCCTGTGCAACGCCAACTGAGAAACTGTCAAATGTTACATAGTAATCAACTGCTTCTGTTCCTGTAATCAAACGGTCATATGCGATTACGGTAACACCTGCATCCTTTGCTGCTTCCACTGCTGCTGCTGCTGCGGAACCATCCTGTGCACAAATAATCAAAACATCAATGCCCTGGGAAATCAGTGTTTCTACGTTTGTCTTTTCAGTTGCGGAAGAACCCTGGCTGAATAATACCTGATTAGTAAATCCTGCATCGCCTAAGATTGCTTCGAACTGTGCCTGATCCTGTAACCATCTTGGCTCATCCTTTGTAGGAAGAACGATACCAACCTGTACCTCACCATCAGCTGCTGCACCGTCATCTGCTGCACCGTCGTCATCTGCTGTGGCATCATCATCTGCCGTTGCATCGTCTGCTGTTGTGTCATCTGCTGTTGTATCGTCTGTGGTCGTTGTAGTGTCGCCGCCGCATCCGGTAAGCATGGTTGCAACCATCGCTACGGCGAGAAGCATGCTTAATAATTTTTTCTTCATTAATAAATCCTCCCTTTGAATTAATTTGCAGCTATTTGCTACAAGAAAACTATACCACATAAAAAGCCTTATTTATTTGTGAAATTCAGCAAATTTTTATTGTTATACAACCTGTTTTTTCAAGGGAATAGCATTTTTTTGCTTCTTTTTTCTGTTTCACAATATAATCCTACCGTTCCGGCAGCATTTCCGGACGATTCAAATATACATCTTCCCCTAAATGAAAACCGCTTTTTATAATAGTCTCATCCATATTTTCAGCAGTAACGGCAACCGGCTCTAACTTAATATAAGGAATCCGGTATGTTCCATCATCAATATAATCCGTTGTCTGAACCTGCTTTCCCTGCGCCAGATCTACTGCTGCCACAGCCGCCTGGACCGCCAGCTTCTCCACCGGCTTATATACCGTCATGTACTGGGTTCCTTCCACAATTCTCTGGCATGCTTCCAGGTCAGCATCCTGCGCCACCACACATATATCTCCCGCCATGCGGTTTTCTGCCAGCACGCGGATAACCTGACCCGCCAGATTGTCATTGCCGCACATAACGGCTTCTATCTCCTGAATTTCATCCCCGTACTGCTCCATATATTCAGCCGCACGCTCCGCCCGCCATTCATCCGCATAATAAGTATCCGCAACCTCTATCCCATTCTGCTCCATTTCCCTTCGGAAGCCGCTTTCCACAAAAGATACATTATTGTCACTTTTAGGACCGCAGACCATAAGAACCTTGTCTCCTCTATCCAGTCTGCTGCAAACAGCCCGGCCCATAAGTCTTCCTACCGTCTCATTGTCAAAGGATATATACAAATCCGTTCCCGCTCCCATTGCCAGCCGGTCATAAGAGACTACTTTAATGCCTTCTTCCTTTGCCTTCTCAATGGATTTCACAAGAGCGCCGGATTCAATCGGAACTACCACGATTACATCCACCTTTTTTTCGATAAAATACTCCATCTGGGCTACCTGCTCTTTCACATCCCCGTTTGCATTCTGTACATTCACTTCCGCTCCCAGCTCCATGGCAGTAGACACGAACACATCCCGGTCCCTCTGCCATCTTTCCACTACAAACGTATCAAAAATTATCCCTATATGGATTTTTTCTTCCTGTGGCGGTTCTTCCCCGTTTTCACCCGGAGCTTCTGCCATACAGCCGGTGAGCATAAGCATACAGACCAGCAGGAAAGCATATACTTTTTTCACCTTTTTCCCTCCTTGTACTCTGTAGGCGTCACCCCCAGATTCTTTTTGAACGAGCGGCTGAAATAATTGGGGTCCGCATAACCTACTTCCAGACAGATTTCCTTCATGCTCTTATTGCCGTATTCCAAAAGCTCCTTTGCCTTTTCCATACGGATAGCTGTTACATATTCAATAAAATTTTCTCCCGTTTCTTCTTTAAACAGCTTGCTGAAATAGTAAGGGCTGATATTCACTTCCCTGCTCACATCATCTAAGGATATATCCTTTTGGTAATGAGCCTTTATATATTCCTTGGCACGGTCAACTATGCTCGTAGAACTTTTTTCCTTCTTGGTAGCCACATTACGGCATGCCTCCTGTATCTTGGCGAGGAACCATGAGCGAAGCCCTTCATAATCCTTCATTTCGTTGATGGTCTGCAGATAATCATGGCGGGCTTTAAAATGATAGGTCATTCCGCCGCTGTCATAGCTGATATACTCCGCCATAAGGACCAGCTCCAATGCTTTCAGCTTAATATCCATAACAGCTTCCGGATACCTTTCTGTCATCCAGTCAAAGAAACGTCCTGCCTCTGACACCGCTCCATTTACATCCCCCTCCTCTGTTTTTTCAAATAAGGCTCTTTCCGTTTCAATAGGGTAGTCTTCCTCATAATCACATCCAATGGGCAAATCTCTTACATGAGCTACGGAACCTGTGGACAAGCGTATGGAATTCATGGCCTCCATATAAGAAATTTCCGCTTCGTCAAGCTTCTGCACCGAACCGATTCCAACTCTGAACTGGGCATTCAGACGACCTTTCAGCTTTCTTACCATCCTTCTCGCATTTTCAATTATCTCAATCCGCTCACTGTATTCTTCCTCTTCATTAAGCTCATCATCTTTACATGGAATAAGGGCAATAATACTGTTTGCCATCATAGAGCCTACCACACAGGAAAAGTGCTCCTTAATGATTTCCCTTAATTCCCTGTAATAAGTCTGCACCCTGACGCTGGCCCCCACAGTATTGGTCAGATGCCCCCCTTCCTGAGAGTCCCCGCATTCGATTACCATCATATACCCTCTGTTAGTCTCAATCCCTAACAGTCTTTTAAAGTTTTCCGTATCATCCGCATAATTTTCCTGAAACAATACAGAATAAATCAGGCCGCTTTCAATAATGGGAACTACTGTTTCCAGCTTTTCCTGTATTAAAAGGTCCCTGCTTCTTTTTTCCCGCTCCCCATCTACCTTATTCATTGCTTTCTTCAAAATATTTACAATGTCATTCTGGTCAATGGGCTTGTTTAAATAGTCTAACGCACCAATATTCAGCGCTTCCTTGGCATAATCAAATTTATCATAGGCGCTGATAACGATAAAAATCGTATTGGGATTGCTTTTTTTGATTTCCTTCATTGCCTCAATCCCGTTTATGCCCGGCATCTGTATATCCATAAAAGCAATATCCGGATGAATCCTCTCTGCCAGTTCAATGACGCTCCTTCCGGTTTTTGCCGACTCAATTACACAAATATCACCAAAATTTCTCTTGATAATAAAGGTAAGGGCATCGATTACGATTCCTTCATCATCCCCTATCATAATCTTATACATAAAAATTCTCCTTTTCCTCATACGGAATAAAAATAGCTACTTCTGTTCCCATATTTTCCCCTGCACTGGTTATTTCCATAACTTCTTCCATTCCGAAAAACAGACGCAGCCGTCCGATTACATTATCCAGCCCGATTCCGTTGGAGCTTTGCTCTAAATCCGTTTCCTTTAGACGGCTGTTCATAATCTTTTGTATCTTTTCGCTGCTCATCCCGATTCCGTTATCCCGTATGCTTATACATATATGGTCTCCTTCTCTGTACACGGATAAATCGATATAGCCTTCCCAGTCAATATTGCGTATTCCGTAATTAATAGAATTTTCCACTATAGGCTGCAAAATCATGCCGGGTACCAGAACATCGGTAAGGTCTTCATCCACATGCTTTCTAAAATGGATTTCCCCGGAAAAACGCACATTTAATATATAGATATAATTATCCACTATTTCAATTTCCTGCCTTAAGGTTACGCTTTCCCGGCTTTCCTTGATATTATACCTGAAAAAATCCGCAACATTTTGTATATACCGGTAGGTCTTTTCCGCTTCCTCCATCATGGCTAACTGGGCTCCTGCATTTAATGTATTGAACAGAAAATGAGGATTGATCTGGGCCTGAAGATATTTAAGCTGAGCATCCTTTAAATGGGCTTCCATCAACAATTCTTTTTCCTTCATGGCGCTTTCTGACTCCATGCTCTCCTTTAAACGCCTGATATATCCCTGAAGGCTTAAAACCATCTGATTGAATGCTCTGGTAACCACACCTACCTCATCCCAGCTCTCCGTCTCTGCCGGTTCAATCTCCAGATTTCCTTCCGCCACCTGATTTGCTGCCTCCGCCAACTGTTTTAAAGGTCTTGTAATTCCTCTTGTAAGGACTATAGTCAGCAAAACATTTAAAAGCGCCACCATACAGAGAATCGCCATGTTAATGACCTCCATGTATTTCATGGAGGAAAAAAGCGCGGAATAGCTTTTGGAATTGTTCTGGAACTGTCTGTTATTCAGGCTGTATATATAAGTGTTTATGCAGGAATAAAGCTGGCTTGCCTGCTCATACAGCACCTTATATCTTTCTACATTCCTGCCTCTTTTCGCTTCAATGATACTGCCTGCCAGCTCCAGATAGCTTTCCGACATTCCTTTTATGTTTTTTTCCATAATCATGCTTTCATCTTCTACCACAGCATCATTTAAATCCCGGACCATTGCCGAATACCTTTCTTCACTGCGAAAGTATTCTTCCATGGAATCCGAGCTCTTTGTGCTCAGGTATTCGGTCATATTAACCTGCACCTGATTCAGCCCGTTTTGAAGCTCATTGAAATTTGCATTGCTCACATAGATTCCGTCAATCCGTTTTATCATACGGTTGAAATTAATATACATGTACATGTTGACGGCAAAAATAATAGCGGTAGTCACAAAAAATACCAATACGAGCTTTGTCTGTATGCTTATGTATCTTTCCTTCCTGCGCGTGGTTCTATTTTGCAGCATTCTCCATATACTCCCTTACATTGTTGTCCGTAACGGAATCCACATCCATCACCACATAATCATTTACATAACCGGTTTCAATGTATTCATTCAGGCTGTCCACACTGTCAGCGCCCATCTTCCCGGAATCCACCACAATGGTGGCTGCTAACAGATTCCTTTGTATGGCATTCCCTATGGCATCTGTAATATGGTAACCGATAATATCCACCTCACCTACCAGATTATATTCCACCACTGCCTGACATGCGCTGATGGTTGCCTGTTCATTCAGGCAGACTATAATGTCCGGCAATTCTTCCTTCTTCATAAAAATTTTCCGAATGGTTTCTTCCGGCCCGAAAGTACTTTTATCACTAACCTCCATAGTATCAATAACAAGATTCAAATGATTTCCCTCATTGTATATAGTCTCATTAATTCCCGTACACAAAATATTCTTGCCATTATCATCCATATGCTCGTCCAAAATAATAAGAACTCTCTTTGTTTCTTTTGTGGAAACCCGGATAATCTGTCTTCCATATTCTCTTCCCAGATTATAACTTCCAATCCCGATAAAGCTCTGTCTTTTACTGCCATAGCTGTCTGTCATAACCGTAACCACCGGAATCTGATTGTCCGCTGCCTGGTCAATCAGTTGAAGTATTTCAGTGCTTTCGTCCGCTTCCAGTACGATTCCATCCACCTTTGCCGCAATTGCCATCTTAAGAAGCTCTTCTTTGGAATATTCTACTGCTGCACTGCTTCCAAAGCATTCCAGATAAACATCGGTTTCTTCACCCCTTCTTTTTGCTCCCTGATACACTTCCTCCCAAAATTCATTTTCCATATTATCTGCAATAAAAGCATAATGCCTTGTATATTGACTATATTCCTGTTCTTTCACATCTTTGGTATCAGCTACCAGCATTTTAAAATAAATCAGGCTTGCTATGGTGATAACCGTCATTGCCATAATCAGCATGGCTATCTTTATAAGAACCGTCATTTTCGTTTTTTTATTTGTTCCCTTTTTCACCTGCTTATTCCCTCTATGTTTCTTATTGTATTATAACTGCCTCATAGTGAAGGCTTTCTTCCAAAAGCTCCGTTTCCATTCCCGCTTCCTTAAACACACCAGCCAAATGCTCATAGCCCTCTTTATAGAAAAAGCAAAGAATCCTCTCATTCTCTTTTTCCAAAAGCCTGCTCTTAAGCTCTGTCATTCCGCCTTCCAGATTCACACACTCATAATCACCATAAGCTTCTGCCACGAACACGTCCTGCTGGTTCCAGACTGACTGCTCTTTATCATATAACACATATGCCTTTGTTTCCTTTACCTCTTCCGCCGCATTTCTCACAAGGCTCTGAAACTCTAACGCCGACTGCTGGTTATTTATTTTCTCATTAATCTGCCTGTACACATCTCCGGAAAAATAACAGATGCCTGCTATGACGAAAACCGCCGTCATTCCTCTGACAAAACCGCTTATCCGCTTATCCTTTACAAGCTTTCCCGCCAGTATGCCCGCAGACATGAACAAAGGAATGAAAACCGGATACATATACCACAAAAGCTTGGTCCTTACTGCTGAAAATGCCAGAAGCGGAACAAAAATCCAAAGCAGGTAACCGATAATCTTCTTATAATTCTTTTGCGTAAACATCCTGTTATAATAAAGAGCCCCTGCCCCGCAGATAACCACTGCCAGACAGTAAACCGTACCGCTTCCTGACACGGTCTTAAAGTTTGCTCCTGCTATTCCGAGATAATATTCAAGATAATAGGTAAAGGTTCCCTCCACGCTGCCAAATCCTTCCCCGGACCTTCCCAGCACATCTGTATAAAGCATCTGACGGAAGAAATCCATACCATCTATAAACAGTCTGGGCACCGCCCAGCAGCCTATAGGTATTATAAAAGAGCCAAGGAACAGCCCCCATGTCCTGAGGGACATTTTTTTCAGTTCTCCTGTTATGAGCAGAAATAAGCCGCCAATAACTACAATGACACCTGCATGAAAGCTTTTTGTTAAAAACGCCAATGCAAAAAACAGGCCACAGGCATACAGATATTTCTGATTCTTCTCAATCCGCAGCATGGCAAGCATGGCAAGGGTAAACAACAGCACATACAGGCTGTCCGCATCTCCCGCTCTTATCATATGGGCAATAAAGGGGGTTGTGTTACCAGCCAGAAACCCTAAAGTAAACAGCGCCTCCAGTCTTCCGTAGCTCCTTCTTACAAAACATCCTGTTACAATGGACAATATCACATAGCACAAAGCGGAATAGGCACGCAGGGCAAACACATTTGTTCCAAGCACCGCAAAGGAAGCCATAATGCACCACATGCTGAGAGGGGGCTTTAAGTTGTAATAATCCGTATCATACAGATAAGTGCTCCGTATCAGATTTCCTTCCTTGTACATTTCATAAGCGTTGACCCCATGCCTCGCTTCGTCCCACGGGTCCACATACCTGGCGTCCAGCTTATAAAAGGATAAAAAGCAGATGAGCCCTATAAGCAGGATGAACCCGGCATAATAGCATATATCCAGTTGTTTTTTATTCCATCTTCCTCTGTTTTGTTCGTTCATACTCTTTCCTTAATATATGATTTATGCACTTTCTCCATATAGCAGCAGTCCCCATGCTCATCTGAAATAAATTCTTACTGCCATGAAAATAGCAAAATACATATGATGCTTCATGAAAAACAGAAATAACCTTTCCGCCATGGACAAATCCGGCATTTGATAGCTGTTCATGGCATCCGCCACTTCCTTATCCCTGCAGATTTTCTTCATATCCGCCCGGTGTTCCCTGTAGGGGGCAGACTTCTTTTTATAAATGCCTCCTTTTATATGAAGCACAGTAAGACACAGAAAATCATTGATAATCTGTGGCTTTAAATCATAAGCCCCCTTGGCATCCGAAATCCGGCAAAGGTTTTCCTTCATGATTTTTATTTTATCCATATAATGTTCATCATATTTCATAGTCATGGAGCTGTCATTCATGTAATAGTAATAGGGAAAAAAGTCCTTTACAATCACTACCTTTTCAGCATCCAGAAACATGCAGAGAGAAAACTGGTAATCTTCTCCAATGGACACCCTGTCGTCACACATGGACAGGTTTTTTTTGACCAGCTGACTTTTTACGATTTTCGTGACCCGGTTGGGCATTAAATGCCGCCCCATAAAGCTGCCGTCGTTAATCAGCACCGGAAATACATGCTCCTTTAAGGTCTCTACTGTAAAGACCTGTTCAGGAAATTCCATCTGCTCTGTCCATTCCTGATGGTTTCCGGATTCATAAATATGCTTAAGCCCGCAGCAGGCAATATCCGCATCCTCTTTTTCCGCTTCTCTAAGCAGCCGTTCAAACATATCAGGCTCTATAAAGTCATCGCTGTCCACATATCCAATATAGTTACCCTTAGCTAACTGGCTTCCGGCTTTCCATGCGGAAGTCAGCCCTCCGTTTTCCTTATGGAGAACTGTTACATTCTCATATTGCTTCTCATATGCATCGCACATGGCAACGGAGCCGTCGCTGCCCCCGTCATCTACCAGAATGATTTCCATTTCCTTCAATGTCTGTGCCAGAACGCTGTCCATGCATCTTGCCAGATATTTTTCCATATTGTATACGGGTATGACTACGCTTACTTTCACTATCATTTTTCCTTTTACCTTTTCTCTTCCCGGGGAATCACCAGCAATTTATACAAACCGGGCAGCAGCAGAAATAATCGGTATCCGATTCTGGTGGCAAGGCTTAAAGAGCCATATTTTTTCTGCCCCTTTAAAGCCGCCCTCACATAATCCTTCAGCTGCTCCTGCTCTTTTTCAGAATCCTTTACCTGCTCCTTTAAAGGATAGTAGTAACGGATGGCACCGTCTGCCCTTGCCTGACCGGCAAAAAAAGCAAGGTCCATTTCGCCCGTCTCATTCTCAAAAAAATCAATCCGTTCTGTCAGCGCTTCCATCCATTGCAGGCGCTTTACCGTAAAGGCATCTCTCGTAATGCTGGAAGGCGCGCTGAAATATCCGTACATGGGCCATTTTACATAAACGCCTTTTTTTACTTTGTCAAACAACTTATAAGTAGTGGCTTCATCCTCATGAATCTTTCCTTTCGGGAACCGGATATCTTTCCAGAAGGATGCCCTATACAGCTTATTCCATGCCACGATAAAATAGGTGGCGTCAGGATGATTTCTGTCATACATATTAAGCAGCAGTTCTTTTCTGCCATAAACAGCATAATAGTCTTTCTTTTCTTCAGGAAGCGGCACAAATTCCCTTATGCCGGATTCCTTTACCACCTGATAAGGACACAGCGCCACATCGCTTCCGGTAGAAAGCAGCGCCTCCAAAAGCGCCTCCAGAAAAAAGGGAGCAAAAAAATCGTCGCTGTCTAAAAATGCGATATAATCTCCCTTAGCAGCCTCAAGACCTGCATTTCTGGCATCTGACAGCCCGCCGTTTTCCTTGTGTATCACCTGAATTCTGGAATCCTTTTTCCCATAAGCATCGCAAATGCTTCCACAGTTATCAGGAGAGCCGTCGTCCACAAGTATGATTTGCAAATTCTGATAGGTTTGATTTAAAACAGACAAAATGGCTCTCTCCAAATAGGCTTCCACCTTATAGACAGGCACAATTACTGTAATAAGCCCTTCTGCCACAAGCATTACCTCCTTTTTAGCAGCCTGACCACAAAGCCTCTTAAGACAATCATAAAATAAGTCATATGCCTGCAGCCAATGTTCAGAAAGAAATAAATGATTTTATAGTCCGGCAGCTTCAATTGAGGTTTATAATCCTTATGGTCCCTTTGCAGGTTCTTCAGCGCTTTTTTATAACTGTCAATCACCCGGAATTTCTCTTTTGCAGTAAGGGAATCCGCAAATGCCAGCTGCTCCAAATCATCTAAAAATTCCACAATCAGCTTGTCTTCCAGCGCTCCGTCCGTCTTCCCGTCTCCGAAAAGCTCTTTCATTGCCTGCCCGGTTCTCTCATACAAAAGCAGGGCAATTTCCAGCTTATCCTTTCTTCTTTTTGTGGAAAGAGTGGTTCCCCTATCGTCCTGAATAAACTCACAGACCGGCTCTTTTAATGTATAAAAGCTGTCACATTGCTTTAAATAGGCAAGATTGAACAATAAATCCTCTCCCAGATTCAAATCCTCCGGAAAGCCTGTCCTTATCTTTTCCCGTTTAAACAGCTTATTCCATGGCATATTAAGAAAACCCGTCCGGTATAGCTTTAGTATATAGTCCCGGCTCTCCTTTACCGGAAAGCAGCCTTCCTTCTCAGGAAGCTTCCCGATACAGCGCCCGAAATACAGATGATGGAATCCCGCCACCACAAAATCCGCATTTCCTGCTTCCATTGCCTCTACCATTACCTGTATAGAGTCCTCTTTTACATAATCGTCGCTGTCCAGAAAACGTATATACTCGCCTTTTGCTTCAGAAAGCCCCTTATTTCTGGCGGCGCTGACCCCTTTATTTTTCTGATTGATTACACGAATCCGTTCATCCTCTCCTGCCAGCCTGTCCGCCAGCTCTCCCGACTTATCAGGAGGACCGTCTACCACCAGCAGGATTTCCAAATCCTTATAGGACTGCATGGTAAGGCTTTTCACACACCGCTCCAGGGTTTTTTCACTTTTATATACAGGCACAATCACGCTTACCATATGGCTGCTCCTTTTTGCTTATTTTATGGATTCATGCTATAAATTCATGTTGTAAATTTATTCTGTAAATTCATGCTGTCACTTCATATTACAAATTCATGGCTATCAAAACCAGGTCTGTAATCATATACAGGTTCAATCCGCCCATCAGGAAAAATCCGGCTCTGTTTATCCACAGCCTGCTAAAGGACACCTTGTATTTATCCTGAAAGAAACAACTGAAAAACGGCAAGAACAAAGGAATAAAATACCGTCCCTGCACCCCTGCAATGCTGTCTGCCCCCACTGCCGTATATGATACATACATGGAAGTCCACACAATTGCCGCCGTCCCGAAAATCATAATCAAATTCAGCACAATATATTTTACGCCTATGGAGGTTCTTTTTTCCTTTTTGTCACTGCATATTGCAGTAAAGAAGGCAAGAATCAGGCAGAGCCATGTCCATATCCAGCCTTTAAAGCCAAGATACGCATAGCCTATAAAGGAATCTGCTCCTGACAGATAGTCCTTCAGCATTCCGAACATGGAGCCAAGCAGCACCTTTGTGTAAGTAAGAGGGTTTGCAAGCACATATTGTATCTGTCCCTGAAAGCTGGTTCCCACATTTCGTTTATCCCCTAAATAGCTGAAATTCCCTACCAGCTGATAATTTCCTCCCGATGCGGGCAGAGGCCTGAATATGGCATAAAGCATCAGTCCTGCAATGGCGCATACGGAAAGCTTGAATACTGCCTCCTGAAAACGGTTTTCAAATTTCTGCTTCCCCAAAAATACCAGCATCAGCGCCATAACAATATAAACCGGCTTGGTAAGGCTTCCGATGATATAAGCAAGCAGGATTCCCAACACAGACTGCCATGTGATTTTCTTCTCCGGTTCTAACATTTCATTGGCAATCAGCACCGTGGCAAGAAGCAGAAATGCCGTCACCACCCCGTCATAAGAAATGGCGGATGCAATAAACAGATTGTTGGGCAGAAGCCCGATCAGCGCCACGAGCATGTGATAGCCCTTTGCCGCCTTCACTGCAAAAAATACGATTAAAATATACAAAAGCAGGTTGCCGTATTTTGCCAGAGCAACTGTAGCTGCAAAATCCATTCCCAGCTTTCTTCCCAGAAAGAAGCCTGCTGCATTGGGATAATATACTCTGTCTTCCGCTCTGTGGAAACGGCTTTGATAAGTAATATCCGCCCAGCCAAAATCATGGTTTTTCTGCTCATAGGACTCCACCAGCTTTCGTTCTGCAAGGTTATGGAAGAAGGGCAGCAGATTACCTTTCATCTGCATTGCCGCCTCTGTAGTCTCAATGGCGGTTCCAAAAGACAAATCGTATGCTTTCTTTGCATGGGAATATTCATCAAAGCTTACCTGATTGGTTCCGATTCCCCAGATTAACAAGCTTCCTATTGCAAATGCCAAAATTGCAAATACCCATTCAGGCTTATCCTGTATCATTTTCCGGCAGAATACCAGAGCGGTCATAAGCCCCAGGGCACATGCCATAATACCGATTCTAAGCCAGTTTGGTGAAAAATCATTGGACAGGGTTATCTCCAGCTTTCCGGTATCTATCTCCTGTTCCGTAGTAAGCACAAGGGTGAAGCTGTCAAAAGAACTATTTAAAAGAGCAATGCCGCAGCCGATTTTAGGATTCAGGCTGCAGTATACATTCCGGTTTACCTTCTTTTTTTCCAAAAAGGTGCTTACCTGATAGCCGCCCTTTATTTCAGCCGGATATGCAACCTTAAATTCATGGGAATAGTAGGCTTCCGGCAGACTTGCACGAATGGTTGTCTGCTTTATTTTCCGGAACAGCTCCCCGTTTTTTTCCACCAGGGATTCATCTTCCTCTTCCTTGTATTCCTCCTGATTAAATTCAGCCAGCAGCTTTTTATTTTCCCGCTCTACCTCTATTGCCTTCACTTCATCCTCAGACAGTCTTGCAAGTCCGTCTTCCACTTTAACCTTTACATCTATATCCGTTCCAGGTTTTAAGGTAAGGGGCTTTTCCTTCTTGGTTACGGCATGGAACTGGAATACAAGACATTCTAAAAGCAATGCCACCGTAACGATAAATAAAATTACAAATCCAACAGTCCCTTTATTTTTCATAGGAAACTCCTCCCTTTCTCTGCCATGGTCTTTTTTGCCAGAGCTTCTCATAGGACAGAGTCATGGAAGCTGCCAGAAAAACAAAAGTCAATATGCGGAATTCATATAAAAAGGGATACGTATCATGGCTGTAAATATAACTAATCATAAGACCGCCGCTTAAAACATTGCGGACATTGTCTTTTGTAAATCCGGTAACTGTATTTTCCAACAGCCGTTTATTTGCTCTTAAAGAGGGAAATCCTTCCGGCTCCGCTCCCTCTCCCGGTTCCAGTTCAAAAGTAATAAACACCTTCCCGCTGCATTTTTCAGAATGGGAAAAAGGCAGATAGACATATTGGAAATCATATGCCTGACTGCCTAACTCATACACATTTTCACTTATCAGATAATACTCTTCTTTCTCACTTTCCTTCCTGTATACGCAGTATTTCAAACCCATGCCGTCCAACTGCCTGCCATTTTTACGAATGCCAATCTGGATTCCCTTCAAAGGCCTTGCTTCTGTGGTCATTTTATAATCAATCTTTACAGGCTTCCCTTCCTGTACCATGGGCAGATAAAAATCCTCTTCCGTTTCCTCCATGTTGGCAGTATTGGTATCCAGTACCTCATTGGGAAAAATCAGACTGCCAATAAACCCTGCTAAACAAAACAGGGTTATAAGCGGCAGTATGATATATATTTTCTCATTAAAACAATTTTTCATATTGTTCTCCTGATTCGTTACTATTCACGGCCTTAGAGCCATTCATAGTAACCCTGATTCAGTTTCCAAGCCCCAGACGGTTAATTGCGGAAAAAATAGCTCTTACGGATGCTCTTGTAATATTGCTGCTGACGCCTACGCCGTAAGTTACCCTTCCGTCATCTGCATCCAGCAGATGGATATATGCTGCTGCCTGTGAATTGGAACCGCTCTGCAGTGCATGTTCTTCATAATCCAGAACCTTGATTTTTACGTCAATGGTCTCCTGAAGCCCTCTCTGCACCGCATCGATAGGACCGTTCCCCACCGCCTCAAAGGTTTTTTCTTTTCCGTGGTCTGTGTAGGTAACGATAACCTTTGTGTCAAATTCAGACTTGGTTTCATTGCTTAAATCTATTATAGTCAGCTTTCTGAAATGAATTGGCTCCTTTTTGTTCAGATATTCATTTCTAAACTGTTCCATAATCTCATCAGGGGAAACCTCTCCCTGCTTTTCAGATATTTTCTGAATTACATTTGCAAATTCTTTATGCATTCCCTTTGGAAGCTTAAAGCCAAAATAGGTATCCATAACAAAGGCGACTCCGCCTTTTCCCGACTGTGAATTGATACGGACAATTGGCTCATATTCCCTTCCGATATCCGCAGGGTCAATGGGAAGATAAGGAACCTGCCAGAACTGGTTGTTTCTTTCCTTCATTGCCTTTACACCCTTATTGATGGCATCCTGATGGGAACCGGAAAATGCAGTGAACACCAGCTTTCCGGCATACGGATGTCTGGGGTGCACCGGAATCTTGCAGCATCTTTCATAAATCTCAATAATATCATTTACCTTGTCGATAACAAGCTCCGGGTCGATGCCCTGTGAAAACATATTATAGGCAATATTTAAAATATCCACATTTCCGGTTCTTTCACCGTTACCGAACAGGGTTCCCTCTATACGGTCAGCCCCTGCTAACAGGGCAAGCTCTGCGGTTGCCACGCCTGTGCCCCTGTCGTTATGAGGATGAACCGATACAATAATACTTTCCCTGTTTTTAAAATGTTTATTCATCCATTCTATACGATCCGCAAATACATTTGGGGTGGTCATTTCCACGGTGGAAGGCAGATTGATGATAACCGGCTCTTCTTTTGTGGGCTCCCATGTGTCACAAACTGCCGTACAGATCTCCAAAGCATAGTCAAGCTCGGTTCCTGTAAAGCTTTCCGGAGAATATTCCAGTATAATTTTGCCCGGAAACTTTGCCGCTCTTTCCTTCACCATTTTGGTTCCTTCAATGGCAATCTGCTTAATTTCCTCTTTATCCATGCCAAATACTACATCCCTCTGCAGGGTAGAGGTAGAGTTGTAAATATGTACTATGGCTTTCTTACAGCCTTCAATAGCCTCAAAAGTCTTATCAATCAGCTCTTCCCTGCACTGTGTAAGCACCTGTACGGTTACGTCATCCGGTATCAGCTTTCTGTCCACCAGCTGGCGAAGGAAATCATATTCAATCTGGCTTGCTGCCGGAAATCCGATTTCAATTTCCTTAAAGCCCATATTGACCAGAAATTGAAACATCTCGATTTTTTCGGATACGACCATAGGGTCAATCAGTGCCTGATTCCCGTCCCTTAAATCCACGCTGCACCATATGGGCGCTTTTTCTATCTGCTTGTTGGGCCATTCCCTTTCCGGATAATCCTCCACCGGGTTTCTTTGATATCTTTTATAATTTAACATACTAATATTCTCCATTCTTTTTATTCTGTTTCTGATCTGTTCCGTCTTTTCCACTTCTGCTACAATCAGAAGCATAATCGATAAATCACGCCATAAATTTTCAGAATGAACATTTTACTTTTTGTTATGGTATTAACCCCATTTTAATCACTTCTTCCTTTTTAGTCACATAAGGATAGCCCATCAAAGGATGGGCTATCTCATATCCTGTTATTATTCACCGAGCCCGCTTTCAATGGCACTTATCAAAGCAGCTAATGCCTCCTTCTCGTCCTCGCCGTCACATACGAATTCAACCTCGTCTCCACACTTGACACAAGCACCCAGTACGCTTAAAACACTTTTTGCATTTGCTGTATTATCCCTGAATGAAAATGTAATTAAAGATTTGAACTGCATCGCTTCCTTACATAGGATTCCAGCAGGTCTTAAGTGCAGCCCTGTAGGGTTTTTTATTACAACCTTTTGACTTACCATAATACTTTCCTCCAAATAATTATCCTGGTTTTCTCCCAATCAAATGGCTTTATCGAACCACTGTTAATTTCTATACCTTCACATATTCAAAGTATAACATACATTGACATTTTACTCAAGTATTTGCTATAGCATTACCTCTTGTATCAATGCCGCCAGCTTCTTTGCCTCTTCCTCAATCTGAGCCTGATTTTTTCCTTCAATCATGACCCTTACCAAAGGCTCTGTTCCGGATGGTCTGATTAAGACTCTTCCCTCTCCTGCAAATTTTTCTGTTAACATGCTGATTGCCTGGGCAATTTCCGGATATTCCATATAGCTTTCTTTTTTATGGTTTGGCACCTTGGCATTTACCAGTGCCTGGGGCAGCACTTCCATAATGCCGGACAGCTCAGACAATGGCCTTCCTGTCTCCACCATGACCTGCAACAGATGAAGGGCGCTTAAAAGCCCGTCGCCCGTTGTATTTTCATCTAAGAAAATAATATGCCCGGATTGTTCGCCGCCCAGATTAGCGCCGATTTCCTTCATTCTCTCCAGCACATAACGGTCTCCTACCTTGGTCTGCTCCATCTTAATTCCTTCTTTTTCACCCATCAGGAAAAAGCCAAGGTTGCTCATGACCGTAGCAACAATCGTATCATCCTTTAAAGTTTTCTTATGCTTCATATGGCTGCCGATAATAGCCATAATCTGGTCGCCGTCCACCTTTTTCCCGTTTTCATCTACCGCCAGCAGCCGGTCTGCATCTCCGTCAAAGGCAAGACCCACCTGGGCTTTTTCATATACCACTCTGGCCATAAGCTCTTCCATATGGGTAGAGCCGCAGTTTGCGTTTATGTTGGTGCCGTCAGGATTATTATGAATGGCCACCACATTAGCTCCTAATTCCTTCAGGGCTTCTACAGAAGTATAAAAAGAAGCTCCCTCCGCGCAGTCCACCACGATTTTCATCTGGGACAGGTCCACCGGTATGGACTGAATGGCATGATTGATATATTCTTCTCTGGCATCCGTGCGATATTTAATTTTGCCCACTCTGGAACCGGTAGGAAATTTAATTCCCTTCATATCCAGACGAATCAGTTCTTCTATTTCATCCTCTAAGCTGTCCGGCAGCTTATACCCGTTCCCGTCAAAAAATTTAATGCCGTTAAACTCCACCGGGTTATGGGAGGCTGAAATAACCACTCCTGCATCCACCTTATATTTCCTTGTAAGATATGCCACTGCCGGAGTAGGGACCACTCCTACATATACTGCATTTGCCCCTACGGAACAGGCGCCTGCCATCAGGGCATTTGCCAGCATATCTCCGGAAATCCTCGTATCGCAGCCTACCATGATAGTGGGCTTATGCTCCTTTTCCTTTGTAAGCACATAAGCGCCTGCCTGCCCAAGCTGCATTGCCAAAAGCGGGGTCAGTTCTTCATTGGCTACTCCCCTTACTCCATCTGTACCAAATAGTCTTCCCATATACTAATCCTTCTTTTCTGATATTTTTATTGTAATACTTAACGGATTCTTCAGGGTAATCCCTTCAGGAAGCTCCAAAGTAACCGGAACCGAATAAGTGGTTTCCTTTACCTTGTTTATGTCCTGTTCTTCCATATATGCCTTGAAATCAATTACTGCCGTCAGGGCAGAAGCATCAAAATCCTCCAATAGTTCCGGCATTGCCATGATTTCTGCGGGAATCCCGTCATTTACCGTGACAAAAGAGGCTTCATAACCCTCCGGCATGCCGGTAATCGTAATGGCGCCTTTGGGAATTTCCACTGTTTTTATTTGCTTTGGAGCTATTCCTACCGTCACTACAATCTTGCCCGATTCCTCCTCATCGGCAAACCGTATGCCTTCCGGAAGATATTCTCCTGTATTTACTGCCACATTAAGCTCTCCTGTAGCCCCTTCCACATTTATCTGGGATTCCGGTATTTCTATTTCGGAAATTTTAGAAAGAGCCAGAGGCGTTCCTGCTATCCGAAATGTTTCCGGCACAGCTTTAATCTCACCTGTGAGCCCGTATTCATCTGCCGGCGTACCGGACACGGACAGCTTAACAGGCACTTCCTTTGTCTCCAGAATTTCAACGCCAATATTCACATTGGAAATATTTTTTGTGATATTTTTATTTTCTATCAGTACATCCCCGGCATCATACAGTTTCAGTTCAACACTTGTGCGGATATTGCTGCTCATGTTTGAAACAGAAACCTCCGCCACCACTTTATTGATTTGTGAAATAACGGATGCAGGACCTGCTACCCGCACAACGTTTTCATCAAGACTGATATTTCCCACCACATAATTGCTGACAGGTTCTCCGGTAATAACAGGGGTAATGACAAATTGAGACCTTTCCATATCCTCAATATTTACTTTTAAATATTCGGTTTTTGATTTGATGCTGTCAATAGTCTCATTGTACCGGTTGGATTCCACCCTGATGCGGACACTTCCGTCATCGGTTAAGTTTTCCAGGTCCGCAGTTGCCTTAATATTTTCTTTCGTCAGGGAATCCAGTATGGTTCTTTTGGCAGAAACGGATACCGTAATGCTGTCGGTTCCTTCCAGCACTTCATAAATCTTCCCCTGTCTGGTAATCACATCCCCGTTCAGGATTTCTACCGGCACGCCGCTAATCGTAGTAGTAGCTACCGGGTCGCTGATATTTACTACAACAAGCCAGAGTCCGAAAGAAAAAATCAAGGCAAGAATCTTTAGTCCAAAGTTCTTCATAAGATTATTTTTCTCCATGCTTTCCCCGTCCTTTCCGCTTCTTTTTCTTCTTTTCCTCGGAAGGCTTATTCTGGATCAGCTCCAGCTTTTCATGGAGGGCATCCTGATTTAAATTCCGGTACAGATTTCCTTCGTATGCTACGGAAACTCTTCCCGTTTCTTCTGAAACAATTACTGTAAGCGAATCTGTAACCTCAGAAATGCCTACTCCTGCCCTGTGTCTGGTTCCAAGCTCCTTTGACAGCGCCATATTATCCGATAAAGGCAGATAACAGGTAGCCGACACTACCCTGTCACCCCGCACGATAACCGCACCGTCATGGAGAGGTGTATTATGCTCAAAAATATTTATCAACAGCTGATTTGTCAGAATTGCATCCACTTCAATTCCGGTTCTTTCATACTCTGTCAGGGACAGGTTCTGCTCCACCACGATTAGCGCACCTGTTTTTACCTTGCCCATTTCAAAGCACGCCTTTACGATTTCATTCTTTGTTTTGTCTGAAAAAAGCCCGCCTTCCACTTTCCCGGACTCAAAAGAAAAAATATTACTAATAAAATTCTTCCGCCCAAGCTGCTCTAAAGCCCTTCTTAACTCCGGCTGGAGGACTACTACAATACCTACAATGAACACCTGGAATATCTTATCAAATATCCACAAAATGGTAGTCATACGAAAGATGGCCGCAACCAGTAAAAACGCAAAAATAACAAGCATTCCTTTTAAGAATGCCCACGCTTTTGTATTCCGCACCCAGACTAAAATCTGGTACACCAAAAAGGAGATAATGATTATCTCCACATAATCGGTTACCAGAATATGTTTGGGTATATGCAGAACCGTAAGATATTTATCTATAAACTCGACTATCCGTTCCATATGTCTCACCTTGGATGTTCATTTTTATCATTTTATAATACGCTGGTTATTTTCTTTACCGTTTTTTTGGCCTTTTTCACAGAATTCTTCGGAATAGCCTTTACATAATAATAATATTCGTCATCTTCAAACTGTACATACTCCGTTCTGGTATAATCTACATTGAAAGCAAAAAATTCCATTACCTTTGCCAGCAGGAAGGATACTACAGCACCAATGAGCATTGCAGCAATGGAAATATTCACTTCAAACATCAAATCACCCAAAAGCAGCAATACTACGCAGGTAACAATTCCAACAATCATACTGATAGTCCATGCATGGTCTACGGAAAGCCTGCGGATTAAATAAACAAGAATAACCGTAACGGCAAAAGCCGCCATGGTTACAAACATTTCTTTGTTGTTCAGCATTCCCTCCACTACATAATGCAGCTTTGCCACTGCGTTATCACCATCTAAAGAAGTAATGACTGCGGCATTTGTCTGAACGTAGTAAATCAGATAATAAGCAATGACCCCACAGCTTACCGACACAATCGATACCGGAGTCCCAAGCAGCCCTACCCCCAGCACAATCACATAGGGCACCTTCAAGACAAAAGCAAGGGGCAGCAACAGTACTACCAGCGTATCCTTTGGCGAAAAACGGAAATACATCAAAAACAAAAGCAAAAACAGCACGCCTGCCACAATTGCACATTCCAAAGCAAGCGAATACAAATGAATTACAACAAATATCGCCGAAATCACCACAATAAAATTCACCGGCAGAAAAGAGCACATAAGAGCTATTACCAGTACAATAATAGGGTTGTTCAGCCTGCTGTTGTACCCCAGACTTCCGTTTATGAAAAAAATTGCGGTCACTGCCAGAATAAACTTAAACAACGGTATTAAATATACTTCATATCTACTATAGAAATTCCTTAAATTTTCCCTGATTTCTAATAATTCCGACATATAAAATCCTTTCAGAAGGCTACATTTTCCTGCTTTCCAGGTCATACAATGCAGCAAGCTGCTTCAAATTGTAAAAGTAGCGCTTCAGGCTTTTCTTTGCTTTACTATACCGATAAGAATATACAATATAAGAAATCACTGCATAGGCAACAACGAAAATGAAATAATAAAGCAATGCGTTCTTTCCAAACTCACCCAAATCCATTTTATATATATCCTGCATGAACATTTCAAAATCATAATATATAAACATTGCAAACAGCACCAAATAAGCAACTGTAGCAGAAAAAATGGATTTCAGTATCTGCATTTCAATATAGTCACCTCTAAAATAACTGCCGGTTGCCATGTTCTTCCGGCCTTCATTTTCTTCGTAGGCAGCCATTTTGGTCATAAGTTTGATTCGTTCTTCATTTAACATAAGCTACCCCTTATTATAAGAAACGCATCCTTGACTTTTCCCTTGAGTCCTTTGGCGGCTCTTTCTTTTGAGGCTCCGGCTTTGCAATGGACTTACTCAAGGTATTTGCCATTTCCTGAGAACATTTTGCGCAGAATCTTCCTGAACCTATCATGGCACCGCACCGTTCGCAGGGCACTTTAATAGGCGAATCATCCGTAAACTGAAGGCGGTCTTCCCTGATCCACTGCTGAAGCTGCGATGCCTCCACATCACAATCCTCTGTCACCATCTGAATAGTGGCCTGTGCATGGGACTGAACATATTTCTTTACTTCCTGAAATTTCTCTTCTAATTCTTCTTTACAGTTCGGGCAGATTGGCTGCCCCATTACATAGTTGAACAATCTTCCGCAACGTCTGCAATTCCGTACATTCATATTCATACCTCCTGTCACTTAAGGGTGGCCTATTGCCAGCGAAATACAATAAACGGTTTCTATTCCCGCCTTTTTGCATTCCAACGCCAAAGCATCCATAGTGCTCCCTGTGGTGTAAATATCATCAATTATTATAATTGTCTTTAATTTTACATCATTTTGACAAATTTTAAAAGCCTTTTTCAAATTATTTTCTCTTGCCTGCCCGTTTAATTCCTTCTGGGGCACGGTATTTTTAATTCTTTTGGCAAAATCTTCATATACCGGTATGCCGGTTTCCTTTGAAATAGCTCTGGCTAATACGGCTGCCTGATTGTAACCCCGTTTATTTTGTCTTTTTTTGTGCAGAGGCACTGGAATAAGTGCTTCCGCTTTCCAGCGCCTAAATTTTTCAGACAAGTGGAGGCTGACCTGTTTTCCATAATATGCTCCATACTCCTGTCTTCCTTCATACTTAAACCGATAAAGGGATTCCTTTACGGAAGGATAGACAAACAGGGCGGCGCCTTCTTTAAAATAATGCCTCTTTTCCATACAGTCCCTGCAATATTCTGCCTCCATGCTCCTTAAAGGCTTCCCGCACTTTCTGCAGGAGGGCTCCTTTACATACCGGGGCCTGTTTCTGCATCCTTTACAGACCCTTTCCGTTCCCGGCAGAAGAAGGTCATCGCATATGGCGCACCTTCCCGGATAGACTAATTCTTTTATAAGATTCATGCTTTTACAGGCTCTCCGCCATCTCCTGTGCAAGCTCCATGATTCTGTCCTTTAACCCTGCATATCTCTTATGTTCATTTTCATTGGCAATCATTAAAGAAACCATATTCCTGCTTCCTAATATAGTAACACATTCTTTCGCTCTTGTAACCCCGGTATATAAAAGATTTCGGTTCATAAGCATTTTAGGCCCTGTCAAAAGAGGCATGATTACTGCCGGATACTCACTTCCCTGGGATTTATGAATGGTAATGGCATAGGAAAGCTCCAGCTCATCCAGCTGGCCGAAAGAATAGGTCACACACCTTCCTTCTTCATATTCCACTACCAGCTCTTCCATATATTGATTGATTTCCTTTATGACTCCCATATCCCCATTAAAAATTCCCGTTCCTCTGTCAATGGGAATGCGATATTTGCTCAGTATTTCCCATTCTATTTTATAATTATTTTTTATCTGCATGACTTTGTCCCCTTCCCGAAACAAAGTAGCGCCATATGCATATTCTTTTTTTCCGGAATCTGCCGGATTCAGATAAGTCTGTAGTATCCTGTTCAGTGTTTCCACCCCCAGCGCCCCTTTTCGCACCGGAGTAAGCACCTGAATATCATAGGGCTTTGCATTTACATACTTTGGCAGCTTTTCTGTAATAAGCTGTACCATATGCTTGTATATTACATTCACATCATTTCTTTCCAGAAAGAAGAAATCCCTGCTTTTATTGTCAAGGGCAATGGGCTCTCCTTTGTGGATTTGATGGGCATTCAGCACAATATGGCTTTCCTCCGACTGGCGGAAAATCTTTTCCAGTTTCACCACGCAAAAACAGTTACTTTCAATAATATCCTTTAATACCTTCCCCGGTCCCACGGAAGGAAGCTGATTTCTGTCGCCTACCAGAATCAGTCTGGTTCCTACGGAAACAGCCTTTAAAAGCGCCTGAAATAAATAGATATCCACCATGGACATCTCATCTATAATAATGGCATCCACCTCTAACGGATTTTCTTCGTTTCTTTCAAAATAGGTGCCGCCCCGTTCCTCCGTCATACCTCCGTTTAATTCCAGAAGCCTGTGTATTGTCTTTGCTTCATAACCGGTTGCTTCCGTCATCCGCTTGGCTGCCCTTCCGGTAGGCGCCGCCAGGCAGAAATCCATTTCCAGCGCTTCAAACAGCCTGAGCATAATATGAATAGTAGTAGTCTTGCCGGTGCCGGGGCCTCCCGTAAGTACAAATATTCCCTTTCTTACGCTGGCAAGCACTCCCTTCCTCTGCAGGTCATCTAACTGCATATTCTCCTGCTCTTCAATAGCCTTTATCCTTTTCAGCAATGCTTCTTCTTTTTCCCTGTCTTCCTTTTCGGAAACATTCAGGTCATGAAGCAGCTTTGCGCAGTTCAATTCGCAAAAATAAGCGCTGCTGCCATAAACCTGTATATTTTCCTGCCCCATATTCTTGATAATGACTTTTTTATCCATGGCAAGATTAGAAACCTGTGGCTCTAAATATTGTCTGTCCACTTCCAAAAGAGCCGCTGTTTTTTCCAACAGCATTTCCATGGGAAGATATGTGTGTCCTTCCGATATTGCCAAAGACAGCATATATAAAAGTCCGCTTCTTATCCGGTAATCGGAATCTGTATGAATACCGGCTTTTCTGGCAATTTCATCCGCAATGCGAAAGCCCACCCCATGCATGTCTTCGCTCATACGGTAGGGATTTTCCCTTATCATGGAATACAGTCCTTCTCCATATGTATTGTAAATTTTTACAGAAAGAGCATTGGATATTCCATATCCCTGAAGAAATATCATGGCTTCTTTCATGTCTTTTTTTTCTTCCGCCAGAACCGCAATTTCCCGGGCTTTTCTCTCACTTATTCCTTTAATTTCCGCTAAACGTTCCGGTTCCTCCTCCATCACCCGGAAGGTATCCATGCCAAACTTTTTTACGATTTTTTCCGCCAGAGAGGGACCGATTCCTTTAATAGCGCCGGAGCCCAGATAGCGCTTCAAACTGTCAGTATCCTCCGGCAGCATGCATTTATAGCTTTCCACCTTAAACTGTGTGCCATAGGTGGGATGTTCCACAAAACTGCCTGTAACCTGAAAATTCTCACCGTTTTCAATTGCTTGAAAACTGCCGACCATGACAAATTCTTCCTTACCTGCCGTAAATTGAAACACCGTATAACCATTTTCTTCATTTCTATATATGATATGCTCCACATATCCCGTTAAAGTATCCACAAAAAACTCCTTAAATGTTTCCAGAAACCGAAAAAGGCTGTCTTTTGACAGCCCTTCCTATGTATCTTTACATCATATCATTAAATATAATTAACAGGCACCCATTACTTATGCCCCATAATTCCGTTTCATCTGCTCATAAAGCATTTGTGCAAGCCCTAAGCTGTTTGTCTCAGTAGACTGTGCGGCATATTCCTGAAGCAGGCTTTCTTCCATATAATCCATCATGGAAGCTGTTGCATTGGAAGTATAATCAGTCTTTGGGACTGTTTTTTTCATTTCTTTAAATATCTGCTCTAAAAAGTAAGCTTCAAACTCCTTACAGACATCCATCAGTTCATCATCGGAAGCTTCCTTAAAATCAGAACTGTCTAAATTGCTTATTTTGGATGCTGTTTTGCTTTGGGCTTCTTCTGTAAGCTGACTGCCAAAATAGGAACTGATTCCACTAAAATCCATTTTATTCCCTCCCCGCTTAACGTCTTAAGCCATTTGCCTGCTGCAGCATTTCATCAGATGCCTGAATTGCCTTGGAATTCATTTCGTAGGCACGCTGTGCAACAATTAAGTTAACCATTTCATCTACAACCTGTACATTGGAACCTTCTAAATAACCCTGAACTACCTGACTCTTCTTTACATTTGCATTGGTAGCCTCGTTTATTGCCGCTCCGCTTGCTGTAGTAGGCAGAAAAAGGGAATTACCGTTTTTCTCCAGCCCTGCCGGATTCTGGAATTGATACACACCAATGCGAACTCCCAGAGAACGTGGATTTCCGGTGGCATCGGGATAGAAAATCGTTCCATCATCAGATATGGTAATCTTGCTTGTAGTATAGTTGCCGCTAAGCACAATTCCTCTTCCATTGGTATCTAAAACCGGATATCCCTCCGAGTTGGTAAGAGTAAGCCCGTTTGCTCCCATGGACCAGTTAAAGTTACCGTTTCTCGTATAATATGTAGCACCGTCAGCGCCCCTTACTGCAAAAAATCCTTTTCCGTTAATGGCAAAAGCAGAAGGACTGCTGGACTCCAAAAACGGTCCCTGTCTGAAAATAGAGGTAATGGAAGAGTTGCGCACACCCAGTCCCACCTGAGCGCCAATAGGCTTCTGCCGGTTATTGGCTGTAGTGGATTTTGTTTGTAACGTTTGATATAATAATGATTTAAACTCTGCCACTTCCGTTTTATAACCGGTTGTATTCACATTTGCCAGATTGTTTGAAATCGTATCAACATTTGTCTGCTGGGCAATCATTCCGGTTGCCGCCGACCATAAAGACCTTACCATAATTTATTCCCTCCTATAACTTACCTAATCGGTTTGCAGCCACTTCCAAAGTTCCGTCAATAGTCTGAATCAGCTTTTGATTGCTTTCATAATTCCTGGTCACCGAAATCAGCTCTACCATTTCTGACACTACCTGCACATTGGATGCCTCCAGATATCCTTCCTGCACGGTGGCATTGGCTCTGGTGGTGGTAGCTCCTGCTATGGGCTGATAATAATTTTCTCCATAATGCTCTAAATAATTGTAATCTGCAAAATCAGTAATCTGCAGTCTTGCCACCGGCCTGTCATTTTGATAAATGGTACCAAATTCGTCTATTCTGGAAGCCTGCAGCGGGTCAAGGCGAATGGGACTTCCGGAAGTATTCAATACATAATCCCCATCCTTTGTGACTAAATACCCATTTGTATTTAAAGTAAAGGAACCGTCCCTTGTATACTTGGTAGAAGTTGCTCCGGCTTTATTTGTAAATGCCACTGCAAAAAAACCATTGCCGGAAAGCGCCAGATCATAGGTATTATCTGTTATCCGAAAAGCTCCCTGCGTATAATCCGTATAGGTTTCCCCTGTTTTTACACCCAGATTTGCTTTTCCGATATAACGGGCAGCCGCAGGGTCAGTACTGTCCTTAATTTTGTAAGCCAGCAACGTGTCAAAAGCCTGACTGGTGGCCCCTTCTTTCTTAAATCCCGTAGTGGCAGAATTGGCCAGATTGTTCGTAAGAACATCCATCCTTTTCTGTTCGTTCATCATTCCTGTATAAGCCGCATATAAGCCCTTTACCATTGGAATCCTCCTTTATCCTTATCCAATCTCTTCTTTGTATCCCGCCAGGAACTCAACATATTTGCCGGTTCCGATAGCAACACAGGTCATAGGATCTTCTGCTGTCATGGTATTGATGCCCGTCTTTGCAGAAATCAAATCCTCAAGTCCTCTGAGCAGGCTTCCGCCTCCCGTCAGGACAATGCCCCTGTCAGCAATATCTGCCGCCAGTTCAGGGGGAGTCTTTTCCAAAACACTGTGTATGGTCTCAATAATCTGAGAGGTAGTTTCCTTTAAAGCTTCCTCGGTCTCTTCGGAAGTAACCTTTACCGTTCTGGGAAGTCCTGTAACCAGATTACGTCCCCTTACCTCCATAGTATCCACTTCAGTCCTTTTATAAGCGGAGCCGATTTTAATCTTTAAATCCTCGGCTGTTCTTTCACCGATTAACAAATTGTGTTTTTTTCTCATATAGCGGACAATGGCTTCATCAAAATCATCCCCTGCGATTTTAATGGAAGCGCTTACTACCGTACCTCCAAGGGAAATGACTGCTATATCTGATGTACCGCCTCCGATATCCACTATCATATTGCCGCATGGCTTTGAAATATCAATTCCGGCGCCGATGGCTGCTGCAATAGGCTCTTCAATAATAGAAACCTCTCTTGCGCCTGCCTGATAGGTGGCATCCTCTACCGCCTTCTTTTCCACTTCCGTTACGCCGCTTGGCACGCACACTGCAATACGGGGCTTTCTGAAGCTCCGCTTGCCCAAAGCCTTCTGGATGAAATATTTCATCATTTTTTCCGTTACTGTATAGTCAGAAATGACACCCTGACGCAAAGGCCTTACTGCAACAATGTTCCCCGGAGTCCTGCCCAACATCAGCCTTGCATCCTCACCTATCGCCTTAATTTTATTTGTATCCCTGTCAAAAGCAACCACGCTGGGCTCCTTTAACACGACTCCTTTTCCTCTTATATAAACCAAAATGCTGGCTGTTCCCAAGTCGATTCCGATATCTGTGTACTGCATTCTTTATACCCCTTTCCATTTGGCATCTATTATAATTTCTTCGTATTTTTCTAGGTTTAGTTTCGGTAAAATATTCATAAGTTAAACATACGAAAATATTATAGCGCAAAATATTAACTTTTTCAAAGGGTTTTCTTACATTTCACACATTTTTCTAAATTATTAAGGTGATATTAAGAAATATATCGGCGCATGTTTACAAAATCTTTAGTGCTTTTTATCCCTTTCCAGCATTTTCCTTATATAATGACCGGTATAGGATTCCCCGCATTCCGCCACCTGCTCCGGAGTTCCCTGAGCCACAATAGTTCCGCCCTTGTCTCCGCCTTCCGGACCCATATCAATAATATAGTCCGCTGTTTTTATCACATCCAGATTGTGTTCAATGACTACCACTGTATTGCCGCTTTCTGACAACCTCTTTAGGATATCTATCAGTTTATGGACATCCGCAAAGTGAAGTCCGGTAGTAGGCTCATCCAGAATATATATGGTCTTTCCCGTACTCCGTTTGGACAGCTCCGCAGCAAGCTTGATTCGCTGTGCCTCGCCTCCCGACAGGGTGGTGGAAGGCTGCCCCAGCTTCACATAAGAAAGGCCTACGTCGTAAAGAGTATCTATCTTCCTCTTAATGCTTGGCACATTTTCAAAAAAGCCCACTGCTTCTTCCACGGTCATGTCCAGCACGTCAAAAATATTTTTCCCTTTATAGTGCACATCCAGAGTTTCTCTGTTATACCTTTTGCCTCCGCAGACCTGGCAGGGCACATAAACATCCGGCAGGAAATGCATTTCTATTTTAATGATGCCGTCGCCGCAGCACGCCTCGCACCGCCCGCCCTTCACATTAAAGCTGAACCGCCCTTTTTTATACCCTTTTGCCTTTGCCTCACTTGTTGCCGCAAACAAATCCCTAATCTGGTCAAAAACTCCTGTATAAGTGGCAGGATTGGAACGGGGAGTACGTCCAATGGGCGACTGGTCGATATCAATCACCTTGTCCAACTGCTCTATCCCCTTTATAGACTTATGCTTTCCCGGTATGGTCCTTGCCCTGTTCAACTCCCTTGCCAGACGTTTATATAATATTTCATTTACAAGAGAAGATTTTCCGGAGCCCGAAACTCCTGTCACACAGGTCATGATGCCCAAAGGAATATTCACATCGATATTTTTCAGGTTATTTTCCGCCGCGCCTTTTACCGTCAGATAACCTGTAGCCTTTTTTCGCATCTTTGGCACCGGAATTCTTACTTTTCCGCTAAGGTACTGTCCTGTAACAGAGCCCGGAATCCGCATGATTTCTTCCGCGGTTCCCTGCGCCACCACTTCGCCGCCGTGGCTTCCGGCTCCCGGTCCGATATCCACAATGTGGTCTGCCGCAAACATAGTGTCCTCGTCATGCTCAACCACCAGAAGCGTATTGCCCAAATCCTTTAAATTACGGAGAGTATTCAAAAGCTTATCATTGTCCCTCTGGTGGAGGCCGATACTGGGCTCGTCCAGAATATAGCAGACGCCTACCAGTCCGGAACCTATCTGGGTGGCAAGACGTATTCTCTGGGCTTCTCCTCCTGATAAGGTTCCCGTAGCTCTTGATAAGGATAGATAATCAAGGCCTACATCTATGAGAAATCCAACCCTTGCTCTTATTTCCTTTAATATCTGCTTACCGATAAACTGCTGCTGAACGGTGAGATTCATTTCCTGCAGAAATTCGTGGAGCCTTCCGATGGACATAGAGGTAATCTCATAAATATTTTTATCGCATACTGTAACAGCAAGAGAGGTCTTTTTTAAACGCATTCCGCCGCACACCTTACAGGGAGTGACGCGCATAAAGCTTTCGTATTCCTGCTTCATAATGTCCGATCCGGTTTCCCGGTATCTTCTTTCCACATTTTTAATCAGGCCTTCAAAGGCAACCGGATAAACTCCTTTCCCCCGCTGTCCTTCATAATGAACCTCTACCTCTTTCCCTCCGGTTCCATAAATGATAATATTCTTTATTTCCTCCGGGTACTTTTCAAAAGGAGTGGATAGCTTGAATTTATATTCTTTTGCCAATGCCTTTAGTATTGCATTGGTAAAGCTGGACGGGTCGTTGCAGGACTGCCATCCCATCACCGTAATGGCCCCCTCTTCAATGCTCTTGCTCTTATCCGGTATCATAAGCTCTTCATCAAATTCCATTTTATAGCCCAATCCATAGCAGTCAGGACATGCGCCAAAAGGATTATTAAAGGAAAAGCTTCTGGGCTCGATTTCTTCTATACTGATGCCGCAGTCAGGACAGGAAAAGCTCTGGCTGAAATTCATGGGTTCTTTCCCGATTACATCCACTACCAGAAGTCCTTCCGACAAGTCCAGCACATTTTCGATGGAATCCGTCAGCCTGCGGTCTATGCCTTCTTTCACCACAAGACGGTCCACCACGATTTCAATATTGTGCTTGATGTTCTTATCCAGCTTTATTTCTTCCGTGAGCTCATACAGGCTTCCGTCAATCCGCACTCTTACATATCCGCTGCGCTTTGCCCGTTCCAGAACCTTTGCGTGTTCTCCCTTTCTCCCCCTGACTACCGGGGCAAGCAGCTGAAGCTTGCTTCCTTCCGGAAGCTTCATAATCTGGTCCACCATCTGGTCCACAGTCTGTTTTGCAATTTCCTTTCCGCACTGGGGGCAGTGGGGAATCCCGATTCTGGCATAAAGCAGGCGGAAATAGTCATAAATTTCCGTTACGGTTCCCACTGTAGACCTGGGGTTTCTGTTGGTGGATTTCTGGTCAATGGAAATTGCCGGGGAAAGCCCTTCTATTTTTTCCACATTGGGTTTTTCCATCTGTCCCAGAAACTGTCTCGCATAAGAGGATAAGGACTCCATATACCGCCTTTGCCCTTCCGCATAAATAGTGTCAAAGGCAAGAGAGGATTTGCCGGAACCGGAAAGACCTGTCAAAACCACCAGTTCATTTCTGGGAATATCCACGCTTAAATTTTTCAGGTTATGTTCATTAGCGCCTCTGATTTTTATAAATTCTTTCTTTTCACTCATTTTTTTATCCTCGTTATTCTTTTAAAAATCTTTTTTCCTTACCGGAATGGAGAGCAGGGAAACTTCTTTTTTTGTTTTCCCGGATACGGCTATAAATTCCATTGTTCCTTTTTTCAGCCTGTTGCTCCTGAATGCCGCAGAAATTTCCTTTTTTCCGGCAAAGCCCCCGTAGCCTGCTTCATAGTATTCATCTTTATATTTTACATAAATAAAATAATCCTGCGGGTTAGCAGCTTCTAACTCACCGTTTATTTCCAAAACGCCGCTTTTTGGGTCAAAATATAATATGCCGTCCCGGTAGCTTCCGCCTTTTACTTCTCCTATATGCAGTCCGGGCAACTCTCCCGTTTCCTGCTGCTCCAAAGAAGCACTGTCTGCAGACCGCCTGCTGACTGCCGTTTCATAAGGCATTTCGTAGGAAACGTCCTTAAGACGGGTGTATGCATATAAATCATCCGCAAATGCCCTTTCCGCATTTTCATACAATACAAGATCCGGTTTTAGAATATTGACGTAATATTGAATTCCTTCATAATTTTGTCTGGAGATTAAATAAACCTCTTTATAAGTATTAACAAAAAATTTCTTATTGGATTGGAGAAAGCTGTCATGGAATATAAGTATGGTTTCTTCCGACCACGCATCCGGATTTTTGTAATGCTGTATGCTGGTGCCTTCCACCCTTTCAAGGGCGCCTTCCAAACTCTCATTGGTCTTTAGCCCGGGCTTTTTCGCCAAAGTGTAAAAGGGCACCTGTTCGTTTATGGGAATATCAATAAATTCCATGGTCTTCATTTCTTCAAAGCTTAAAACATAATCCTTTTCCTGAAGCACCGGAGCGCTGCTTCCCTGACTGCGGAATTTTTCTCCCACAAGCTGTACTCCATAAAAAGCTCCAAAATCATTCCAATGGGCGCTGTCATACTTTTTATTATATATCCGGGCAGTTTTGGCGGCCTCCCGAAATTCTTCCACCGGGATTACATAGGGCACTTCCGCCTTGTCAAGCTTCCCGGCAAGCAGACTTAACGTATCCTGTTTTGTTTTATCCACATGAATGTAATCAGGAAAATACTCACCGTAAATACTCTTTTTATCCGGGCATATCATAAATACAAAGGGAATATTCTTTGCCTTCAAATATTCATTTGTGTTCTGAAGATAAACTGCCAGACTGTCTATCAGCTCTTCATCCGTATTCAAATGCTGATAGGATTGAATATATCCTTCATCCGCCGGAAACACATAGTCCTCTTTTCCATACATATGAAGTTCCTCTGCAAACTCATGAAACAGGCTGTGCACGGCTTTTGTATAAAAACGGATGGCTTCCTGCCGGAAGCCTATCCTGTCTTCCGCATAATGAAGATACCATTCATTATATTTTTTGTCAAAGCCCCATCCCGGCCAACTGGTCAGCGCCCGGTTCTCTATGGAAGATTCCACATATTCTTCTGTATTTATACAAAGAAGCGGAATGGTAATCATTGCAACAAATGCAAAGGAAAATATAATATCCGCTGCTTTTCTTCTTTTTTGATTCATGTATCTGCCTCCATGAATGTGAACTTTCTGTCCGGTATATTTTTATTTCTGCCTGCGGGAGAACTTCTTCCTTAAAAGCGAAAATAAATAAATGGATTATATGAGCTGTTAATAATAAATAAAAAAGAAAGCGCCAACAGACCCAGCAGGCATATTCTTTTGCCCGCCACTGCCAAAAGCGAATCCTTCTGTCTCCATAACGCCGGAATACGCCTGATAATTTCCCCTATAGGAAAACATGCAATAAGAGCAATGACAAGATAGCAAATATTCTGATTGGACAAATAAAATCTCAAATCATATGCTACAAAATCCGCCCTGTTTATTCCAAACATCACCGCCAGATAAGAAATGCCGTCCTTTAAAGACACCAGATTAAAAATCACCCAGCCTGTGATAACCACCAGCATTGTATACAGCCATTTTATAAGGCAAATGCAGCCTCCTTGCATTTTTAAGAAAAAGCCCGAAGCTTCCTTAGGAGTCTCCACCCCCTTAGGAACAACCTTATTTCCTATATAGCGTTCCAAAATAATAAACAATCCATGCCACAATCCCCAAATCAGAAAACCAAAACCAGCTCCGTGCCAGATACCTGTTGCCACAAAAACAATGAGCAGATGCAGGTATACGTTTCCTTTCCTGCTGCCTCCCATGGGAATATACAAATAATCCCGAAACCAGGAAGACAGAGAAATATGCCATCTTCGCCAGAATTCCCTGATGGAGGTGGAAATATAGGGATACCGGAAGTTTTCCATAAAAGAAAATCCAAAAATTTTCCCAAGACCGATTGCCATATCGGAATAGCCGGAAAAATCAAAATAAATCTGCAGCGTATAAGCAATTGCTCCAAGCCATGCAACCTGAGGGCTCATATAAGAAATATCCGCAGTGAAAATCTTCGCCGCCATGCTTCCTGTCATATTGGCAAGAATTGCCTTTTTTCCCAGACCGATTATAAACCGCTCTGCTCCCGCCGCAAACATGGCGCTTGTGGTCTTCCTGTCTGTAAGGGCTCCTGCTATGTCTGTATAGCGCACAATGGGCCCTGCAATCAGCTGCGGAAACATGGAAATATACAATGCAAGATTGAAAGGATTCTTTTGCACTATGTGACATACTTCACCCTTTTCATCTTTTTTTCCTTCCATCCTGTATACATCGATGACATAGGACAAGCCTTGAAAGGTATAAAAGGAAATGCCGATAGGAAGGGCAATCTGAATTACTGTAAACTGTCCGTTCAGGGCTTTTTGTATTGTTTCCATACAGAAGGTAAAATATTTAAATATGAACAAAATGCCCAGATTAAGAACAACCGCCAGCGCCGCCGTTATCTTTTTCCACATTTGCAGGCGCTCCGTCTTTTCCTCATGTACAGCCTGGCTTTGGGATATCCGCCAGATAGCCATTCCAAATCCATAGTTGCACAAAATCGAAAGCAGCATTATCCAGATAAAGCCCGGCTCTCCCCATGCGTAAAAAAACAGGCTTGCCAATAAAAGAAATATATTTTTGGCTTTTGCCGGCACAATATAATAGCCTATAATAACAACAGGCAGAAATACACACAAAAACAGAATCGTACTAAATACCATCTTTCTACTCCAAATCATCAAGCTGCTTCTTAAGTTCCACCATTTGGTCACGAAGCTTTGCCGCAAGCTCGAAATCCAGCTCTGCCGCAGCCTTTTTCATTTGCTTTTGAACCTGTCCGATAAATTTCTCCAGCTCTTCCCTGTTCATGGATTCCGGGTCTTTTTCAAATTCAATCTCTTCCTTGCTTACTGTTTTGGAGATGCTGATCAGGTCACGCACAGCCTTTTTGATTGTCTGAGGGGTAATGCCATGCTCTTCATTATATTTCCGCTGCAGCTGGCGGCGCCTGTTCGTCTCGGTAATGGCGGCATTCATGGAATCCGTCATTTTATCCGCATACATGATGACCCGTCCTTTAGCATTTCTCGCCGCACGCCCGATAGTCTGAATAAGGGAGGTTTCTGAACGAAGGAACCCTTCCTTGTCCGCATCCAAAATAGCCACCAATGAAATTTCCGGAATGTCAAGCCCTTCCCTTAACAGGTTAATGCCCACCAGCACGTCAAATACATCAAGGCGCATGTCCCTGATAATCTCCGCCCGTTCCAATGTGTCAATATCCGAATGGAGATATCTGACCCGGATTCCCACTTCCTTCATATAATCCGTCAGGTCTTCCGCCATCCTTTTTGTAAGAGTGGTAATCATAACTTTATTCTTTTTCTCGATTTCCTTCTTTACTTCCGAAATCAGGTCATCAATCTGTCCTTCCACCTTCCGCACGTCCACCTCCGGGTCCAGAAGCCCGGTGGGGCGGATAATCTGCTCCGCCCTTAACAGCTCATGGTCTTTTTCATAATCGGAGGGCGTTGCGGACACAAACAGCATCTGGTCAATCTTGCTTTCAAACTCCTGAAAGTTAAGGGGCCTGTTATCCAATGCGGACGGCAGCCGAAATCCATAATCCACCAGTGTGTTTTTCCGTGAACGGTCTCCTGCATACATTCCCCTGATCTGGGGAACCGTCATATGGGACTCATCAATAATAATCAGATAATCATCCTTAAAGAAATCCATCAGAGTGTGGGGCGTGGCTCCCGGCTCCATAAAGCTTAAGTGTCTGGAATAGTTTTCAATGCCGGAACAAAAACCGGTTTCCTTTAGCATTTCTATATCAAAGTTGGTTCTCTCGGAAATCCTCTGCGCCTCTAACAGCTTGTCCTCTCCTTTAAAATAACGGATGCGTTCCGTCAGCTCCTCTTCAATATTGGTACATGCCGCCAGAATCTTTTCCATTGGCACCACATAATGGGAAGCCGGAAAGATAGTAATGTGTTCCAAAGTGGCATGAACTTTCCCAAGCAAAGGGTCCACTTCCGCAATCCGCTCAATTTCATCCCCAAAAAATTCTACCCGGATAAGAAAATCCCCGCCTTCTGCCGGATAGATTTCCAACACGTCTCCCCGTACCCGGAAATTGCCCCGGCTTATGTCCATGTCATTTCTGTCATACTGTATCTGTATCAATTCCCTGATAACTTCATCTCTGTCCTTATTCATGCCCGGTCTCAGGGAAACAAGCATCTCCTGATAGTCATCGGGACTTCCCAGACCGTATATGCAGGAAACGCTGGCTATCACGATGACATCCTTTCGTTCTGTCAGAGAGGCGGTTGCGGACAGCCGCAGTTTATCGATTTCGTCATTGATGGATGAGTCCTTTTCAATGTAGGTGTCCGTGGAGGGCACGTAGGCTTCCGGCTGGTAGTAGTCGTAGTAGGAGACGAAGTACTCTACTGCATTATTGGGAAAAAATTCTTTAAATTCCCCATATAACTGAGCTGCCAATGTCTTGTTATGCGCTATGACAAGTGTTGGTTTATTTAATTGCTGGATGACATTCGCCATTGTAAAGGTCTTGCCAGAGCCAGTTACACCAAGAAGCGTCTGGAATTGGTTCCCTTCCTGAAATCCTTTTACTAATTCTTCGATTGCCTGGGGTTGGTCGCCAGTTGGCTGATATTGTGATACTAATTCAAAATGATCCATGGAAGTTATCTCCTCAAAATTATAAAGTTTTACCTATAAGAACTTGATGACCTCGTAATCAATATCGGTTCTTTCAAACTGTAACCGTTCTCTGTATTATTATAATATTGATACCGTTCTAAAATCTGCATGATATCCCGCAATTCCACATCTGCTTTAGGACCAATCCATATTTCTTTTACAAAAGTTTCCTTAATATTTGAAAAGCATAATTCTCTATAGGAAATTAATTTCCCGCTAGCCACCCTATATTTAGGTTCTGAAAAAGTCATATTTCCAACTTTTACTTCTCGGCCATGCGATTTTGAATTAAATACTAAGCGCCATTCTTGTTCCTCCGCAAAGCTATGATGTTTATAAATAGAAAATTCCATTCTGTAATTAGTATTTAACTCTAATGCCACATGTCCAACTCCTGTTTCTTCCATTCTTTTCAAATTTTCCTTTACAACTCGTTCAACATGCCTTTCTTGTTCATTCTTATCATAAATCACCTTAGCAAATTCCAGATTAAATTTCCTTAGTTTAGATAATTGCTCAAGCACTTTTTTATCAAATCCTATTGCCATCCCTTTTCCATCATCCGCATACCCTCTCCATTGACTAAGACAATCTTTCTTTTCCGAAAAGCAAGCTACATACGTCAACATTGAATCGTGCATATTAGGGTTCATTTCATATCCCATTTTCCAAGCACGCATTACCTCTATATCAGCCGCTATTTCTTTCTCAATTCTATCTTTAATGAGATCCCTCCCATAAATGCACTCCAAATTATCGTTTGATTTACTAATATCTGACATCCACAAAGATGCATTCTGGATAATACCTAAAAATCCTTCAAGTGTACAATAATGATATATTGTATCTGACTTTTCTTTCTTCATATTCTACCTTTCCCATATTTTTATCTCAAGTTTATGCTCTCTACTTCATTATTTCCCTTTCAAATATCTCTCCACTTCCCGATCAAACTCCGAAATATACTCTTTATCCTGTTTTTCTCGAAATACCTCATATTCCTTCTCTGCTTTTTTCATAGCGGCTTCATGTGATATTTTCCCTTTTCCATCCAACACTTCTCGTCGATTATTTATCAAAAACTGATTTGTCTGCTCCACCCAATCTTGCATACTCATTAAAATCTCATCTTCTGCCATCAGTTCAGCATAATCAATGAACA
>CAJUEX010000026.1 GCA_910585715.1 uncultured Lachnospiraceae bacterium | reverse complement strand
TTAAGACCGCCGAAAAAAATCAAATTAATTTACACACTTTACTTGACAAACCCTCCGAACCCCGATATCTGAACTTTTTTATATTTATTCTTTCTCTAAATTTTTCTGAGCAGTGGAAAGCATTAACTTAATACGGTTCAACTGATTTACTTCGCTGGCGCCCGGGTCATAGTCGATTGCCACAATATTGGACAAAGGATACTGACGCCTTAATTCCTTGATAACACCTTTTCCCACCACGTGGTTAGGCAGACAGCCGAAGGGCTGCGTACATACGATATTGTTGGTGCCTGTGTGAATCAGCTCCAGCATTTCCCCGGTCAGAAACCAGCCTTCTCCGGTCTGATTGCCGATGGAGACAATGGTTTTGGCATGTTCCACCGTATCGTAAATATTGGCGGGTGGAATAAAATGAACGCTGTTTTTCATTGCCTTTGCGGCAGGCTTGCGAATATATTCCATAGCGCGGATTCCGAATTTGGAAATGCGGGCGGTTTTTTTGGAGGTTCCCAAATGTTCCGCTTTATATATCTGGTTGTAGAAGCAGTAGAACATAAAATCCAGTAAGTCGGGACAAACTGCCTCCGCCCCTTCCGCTTCCAGTAAGTCCACTAAATGATTGTTGGCGGCAGGCAGGAATTTCACGAGGATTTCTCCAACGATTCCGACTTTTGGCTTCTTTTTATCTGTAATGGGCAGAGCATCAAACTCCTCCACGATTTTCCGGCACATTTTCCGGAATGTAAAGAAGGAGAGATGCTTTCTGCTTACAAATTCCTTGCATTTTTCCGCCCATTTCCGGTGCAGCTCATTGGCGGAACCGGGAACTGCCTCATAAGGACGCATACGGTATAAGCATCGCATAAAGATATCTCCAAAGACCGCTGAATAAACGGCACGAAGCAGTAAATTGGCATTGAGCTTAAAGCCCGGATTGGTTTCAATGCCGGCTAAATTTAAGGAGATAACCGGAATGTGAGCCATATCGGCTTTTTCCAAGGCTCTTCTGATAAATCCGATATAATTGGTGGCACGGCAGCCGCCTCCGGTCTGGGACATGACCACGGCAACCTTATTTAAGTCGTATCTGCCTGATAATAAGGCGTCCATAATCTGTCCAACCACGATTAAGGACGGGTAGCAGGCATCGTTATTCACGTATTTCAGCCCTACGTCTACTGCGTGCTTATTGTCGTTTGGAAGCACTTCAAAATGATAGCCGCAGGCATTAAAAGCGCTGTTTAATATTTCAAAATGAATGGGCGACATCTGGGGGCAGAGAATGGTATAATCCTTTCGCATTTCTTCCGTAAAGGGCACCTTGTTGACAGCGCTTGAATGAATGACCCGTTCCTCCTTTGTCTGCTCCTTTACCCGGATGGCGGCAAGGAGAGAGCGGATTCGGATTCTGGCAGCTCCTAAATTATTTACCTCATCAATCTTTAAGCAGGTGTAGATTTTGCCGGAGCCGGATAAAATATCGTTTACCTGGTCGGTAGTCACTGCATCCAGACCGCAGCCAAAGGAATTTAACTGAATCAGGTCCAGATAATCGGTAGTTTTTACAAAGCTTGCCGCCGCATAAAGGCGGGAGTGGTACATCCACTGGTCCGACACGATTAAAGGCCGTTCCGGTTTTGACAGATGGGAAATGGAGTCTTCCGTCAATACGGCAATATCATAAGAGTTGATTAACTCCGGTATGCCGTGGTTGATTTCCGGGTCAATATGATAAGGGCGCCCTGCAAGGACAATTCCCCGTTTGCCGGTCTTTTGCAAATAGGCAATGGTTTCTTCTCCCTTTTTCTTCATATCCTCTCTGGCGGCAGTGAGCTCCTCCCAGCCCATTTTAATGGCAGCTAGCAGCTCCCCTTTTGGAATATGGGAAAAAGTATCTTTTAAGCCGGTATAAATGGTATCTATGCTTTCAAAGGAAAGAAAAGGATTATCAAACCGGATATTTCCCCTGCCGATTTCTTCCACATTGTTTTTGATATTTTCCGAATAAGAGGTAACAATAGGGCAGTTGTAGTGATTGTTAGCGCCCTCTACCTCGTTTCTTTCATAAAAAAGAGCGGGATAAAAAATATAATCAATGCCCTGTCTGATGAGCCAGCTCACATGACCATGGGCAAGCTTCGCCGGATAGCATTCCGATTCGCTTGGAATGGATTCGATTCCAAGCTCATAAATCTTATGGGTGGAAGAGGGAGAAAGCACCACCTGATATTTCAACTGTGTAAAAAACGTAAACCAGAAAGGATAATTCTCATACATATTCAGCACTCTGGGAATGCCCACACGCCCTCGTTCCGCTTCATCAATAGGCAGAGCCTCATAGCCGAAAATGCGGTTTTGCTTATATTCATAAAGATTAATTACATCTTTCTTCACCTTTTCTTTGCCAAGGCCTCTTTCACAGCGGTTGCCGGAAATAAACTGACGGCCTCCGGTAAACTGATTGATGGTCAGGCGGCAGTTATTGGTACAGCCTTTGCATTTTGCCATGCGGGTAGTAAATTCCAGCTGATTGATTTTTTCTATGGAAAGCATGGTGGTTTCCGTAAATTCACCGGCATCTATGCTGTTTTCATAGGCTGTCAGCTTTTCATGATAGCGTTCCTTTGCAATGAGCGCAGCGCCAAAAGCTCCCATAATTCCGGCGATATCAGGACGGACTGCTTCACAGCCGGCAATCTTTTCAAAGCTTCTTAAAACGGCATCGTTATAAAAGGTGCCGCCCTGCACCACAATTTTTTTCCCAAGCTCGGAAGCATCGGAAACCTTGATAACTTTAAAAAGAGCATTTTTAATAACGGAATATGCAAGGCCGGCGGAAATATCGGAAACCTCGGCGCCCTCCTTTTGTGCCTGCTTTACTTTGGAATTCATAAATACCGTACATCGGGTTCCAAGGTCAATGGGATGCCTTGCAAATAAAGCGGCGGCAGCAAAGTCTTGAACGCTGTAATTTAATGACTTTGCAAAGGTTTCAATAAAGGAGCCGCACCCGGAGGAGCAGGCTTCATTGAGCTGCACGCTGTCAACCGTATGGTTTTTGATTTTGATGCATTTCATGTCCTGACCGCCAATATCCAGAATGCAGTCCACGTCCGGCGCAAAAAAGGCGGCGGCATAGTAGTGTGCCACTGTTTCCACTTCTCCCTCGTCTAACAGAAAAGCAGCCTTAATAAGCGCTTCGCCGTAGCCGGTGGAGCAGGAGTGGACAATGTGGGCGTCCTTTGGCAAAAAGGAATAAATATCCTTAATGGCATTGATGGAGGTCTGCAGGGGGCTTCCGTTATTATTGCTGTAAAAGGAATAAAGCAGCGTTCCGTCCTCTGCAACCAAAGCAACCTTGGTAGTGGTGCTTCCTGCATCAATTCCAAGATAGCAGTTGCCCTTATAGCTTTCCAACTTTCTCGTTTTGACCTTATGGCCGTTATGGCGGGATTTAAAAAGCTCGTATTCGGTCTTTGTGGCAAACAAAGGCTCCATGCGCTCCACTTCAAACTCCATTTTGATAGGGGCGGTTAATTTTTCCACCATTTCCTTCATGGAAAAGGAAACCTCTTCCTTTGCATTTAGGGCAGAGCCCATTGCTGCAAACAGATGGGAATGTCCGGGTGCGATAATATGCTCATCATCCAGCTTCAGGGTGCGGATAAAAGCTTCCTTTAGCTGGTCTAAAAAATGCAGGGGTCCCCCCAGAAAGGCAACATGTCCCCGAATGGGCTTTCCGCAGGCAAGGCCGCTGATAGTCTGGTTTACAACCGCCTGAAAAATAGAAGCCGCCAAATCTTCCTTGGTGGCCCCTTCGTTGATTAATGGCTGAATATCGGATTTGGCAAATACGCCGCAGCGGGCAGCAATAGTATACAGGGACTGATAGCCCTTGGCATATTCATTTAAGCCGGAAGCATCCGTCTGCAGCAGAGAGGCCATCTGGTCGATAAAAGAGCCGGTTCCCCCGGCACAAATGCCGTTCATGCGCTGTTCCACGTTGCCGCCTTCAAAATAGATTATCTTGGCATCCTCGCCGCCAAGCTCAATGGCAACATCCGTTTCCGGCGCATAATCCGTCAATGCTGTGGAAACTGCAATGACTTCCTGTACGAACGGTATGCCCAGATGGTTGGCAAGAGTCAACCCGCCTGAGCCGGTAATTACAGGGTGAAGGATAATGTCCCCTAATATGCCATATGCCTTTTTAAGCAAATCGGATAAGGTTTCTTTAATGTTTGCAAAGTGTCTTTCATAGTCTGAAAAGACCATCTTGTTTTTATTGTCTAAAATGGCGATTTTTACGGTGGTTGAACCAATATCAATGCCCAATGTATAATTGTTTTCAGTCATACGCTCGCCCTTTCTGAATGTAAATTTTATTTCTTATTTATATATACGACATTATACCGCAACAAGTCACATTATACGACAGGATTTTTGAATGTGCAATAAACAAATTCTGGGCAAATCTAAAAAAACTCTAAAGGAAGCATAAGATTTGTAAAAAATCCCAGTCCTTTATTTACTTTGTACTATTCACATGATATGATTAGAAACAATAACGGCAGGATTGGCTGTTGTAAGAAGAAAACGGGAGAGTGATTACTGTTATGTGCTTTTTAAATAAATGGGAAAGAAAATGGGGGAAATACGCAATTCCAAACATTACCATGTATTTGATTATATGTTATGCCTTTGGATATATGCTTCAATGGGTGAAAAGTCCTATTTTAGGCTGGCTTACATTGGATCCTTATGCAATCCTTCACGGACAGGTATGGAGACTTGTTACATGGATTATTGTGCCGCCTTCCGGCTTTGACTTTTTTACGCTGATTATGCTTTATTTTTATTATTCCATAGGAAGGAGCCTGGAATATGCATGGGGGACCTTCCGGTATAATGTATATTTGTTTTCCGGCGTATTGTTTACCATTATTGGTGCATTTTTAATGTATGCAGGCTGTGAACTGTTTGCCGGCGGGGCAATGAGTGAGGTGGCAGCCGCCCTGGGAGTAACAGGAGGAAACAGCGCAAGGGTATTTTATGCCTATGCTTCTTATAGCTTCAGCACTTATTACATCTGCATGTCCATGTTTTTAGCTTATGCGATTACTTTCCCGGAAATGCAGGTACTGCTTATGATGATTATTCCTATTAAGGTTAAGATTCTTGGAGTCATCTACGCTGTAATGATGCTCTATTATGTGATTACGGCAGGGCAGATGGGAATTTTGGGGATTCCGACACAGGTGGCTATTGTTTCCACCCTTTTAAATGCAATTATCTTCTTTGTGGTGACAAGGAGAAGCTTCCGCACTCCTCATCAGATAAAAAGACAGAGAGCATATAAAAAGCAGACGGCAAAAATGATGAGCATTACCAAGCATAAATGTGCCATATGCGGCAGGACGGAGGTGGACAGTCCGGATTTGGAATTCCGGTTCTGTTCCAAGTGTGAGGGGAATTATGAATACTGTTCCGAGCATTTGTATACCCATAAACATGTGACGAAGCAGTCCTGACGGGAGTTTGTGCAGGATTGCAGCAACAGTTCAGCCCATAGATTTTCCATACAGAAAGCGGGACCGTGGCGGTTGCAGAAACATTTTCAGCCTGCAGCTGGTTCCGGTTCCTGTGTTGGAAAGTTGAGAGTGGTGAAAATGTTAAAGCGAATATTAAAGTTACTGGAGAGAAAAATGGCAAAAGTTTATATTTTTAGTAATATTAGTGCAAAAAATTTTCTTGAAAGATATATGGAAGTTTTAGGAGAAGAGAAAGAATATGTTGAGACAGATAATGAATTTGAATACGAGGATGTTATCTTTTATAATCTGCATGGTGGCATCAGCGTTATGGAAGGTCAAGATGATGAATACTCAAAGGAAATAATTTGTGAATTAACTCAAGATGATAAGATGGTATATGCATATTTAAATGAGGATTTCCTTGAGGGTACAATATTAGTTTGTGAAAAGGGGGAAATTATTAGAGAGTTTACAGAATGTTATTCGATTCCCAGGCTTAATTGTAACATAGGAGAATTATTAGATTATGAAAAAGAAAGAGAGAAAATAACTTCATGGATTGATGTAGGACAATATATAGAATATTTGTTTGCAAAACATGGCTAAGGTTAAGGGCATTAATTTTGTTATATATAGAATTATTAATGAAAGATAAAAATATTTAATATGGAAAGAGAGTATTCTTGTTAGCAGAGTATTAAAAAAATATATAAATCAGGTAAATAAGCAGAAAAGAATAAATTGCTGCTTTGATTAGAAAATAATATGAAAGAAAAGATAATATTATTGGACTAACCATAGGATGGGTTATCTGGAAAATAATTACCTTAGCGTTGAAGAAAAAAGAAAGCTAAACAGCAGGAAGTGGTGGCAGATATAATGGACACTATTTCTGAGGCTTCCGTACCTATAATGGAGAACAGTATGAATGATTAACTTAGCAATATTACATGCGGGCTGAACTGTTACGGATTACAATATTTTCCCATGGAAAATAATTGCTTTGATATGCAGATTGCTGTCCAGTATTAAAAGATTGGCAATTTTACCGGAAGCAATGCTTCCGTAATCCTTATCAATGCCGATAGCTCTGGCGGGATTGATTGTGACGGCTTTTAGTGCGCTTTCAACGGGAATGCCGATGGAAACCGCATAGCGGAAGCAATCTGCCAGATTGGTGACGGAGCCGGCAATCGTACCGTCGTGCAGGGTGGCAAGCTTTCCCTTTACAGTTACGGACTGGCCGCCCAATGTATATTCACCATCAGGGCAGCCTGCAGCCATCATGCTGTCACTGACCAGTACCACACGGTTATCAGTGAATAACTGAAAAGCGGCGCGTATCATGGTTTCAGACACGTGAACCCCGTCACAGATAAGCTCCACCTGAGTGTCCGGCATGTCAAAAGCAGCGCCGATGACACCGGTATCCCGATGGGAAAAAGAAGGCATGGCATTAAAAAGATGGGTCACATGCGTGGCTCCTTTTTCAAAGGCTTTCCGGGCGGTTTCATAATTTGCAGTTGTGTGACCGATGGAAACTGTGATACTGTCCTTTATTTCTTCTATGAAATCAAGGGCGTTTTCCGTCTCGGGGGCAATTGTGATAAGCTTTAACAAATCGGGGGCAAGAGCCTTTAAACGGTAATACATGTCAGCGTCCGGAGGAATAATAAAGCGGGGATTTTGCGCTCCTTTTTTTGCCATGGAGAGAAAAGGACCTTCCAGATGGATGCCTGTCAGGTCCGCCCCTTGTATACTGCAGATATCTCCCCGGGAGTTTACCGCTTCCGTAAAGGGATGAATACGGTAAGCCCTGGCGCATTCAATTATGCGGACAAGACGTTCTTCCGGACAGGTCATGGCAGCAGGGCATATTTGCGTAATGCCCGCCTGAAGCTGATAGCCGCCCATGATTTGTAATCCGGTCAAATTGCAATCACTGAAATCATAGCCAAAGCAGCCGTGGAAATGAATATCCGTAAAACCCGGTATCACATAACAGCCGCTGGCATCATAGAAATTTTCCTGACAATCATGGCTTTTTCCATATACGGCTGTTTTTAGATCAATTGCCGTGATTCTGTCATCTGCAATATGTACTGTTCCTTCCTGAAAAGAAGTTCCATTTGTAAAAATAACGCCGTTTCTGATTTTCATATATAAAATAACCTCCCTGTTGACAGGTATTATAACGTTCTGGTGTATGTGAATCATAACATAAAATGTCCGGGCAGTCTATTTGAGGAAGCAGCATGAACAGTTGCCATTTTCCGGTTTTCTGAGTATACTATACCTTGTTGGAAGTCAAAGCCCCACGCAATCAGTGGGGCATCAAACCTGAAATGCCCAAGGATGGGGTATTTGACCCTTGCAGCAGTTGCCAAATGCCTGTGCGCAATTACTTGGTTGGTTGCTTGCGGGAATAAATCATGTCTGAGTCGATAGGGGAATGACGTCATGTTGTACGATAAAGATATCAGAGAACCGCTTTTTGATTTTCTGGAGGAGCGCTTTGAAAAAATCCGAATCATAGAGGAAAAGCAAATGGGAAGGTCAAGGGCGGATGTAGTGGCAGTGCTCCCTGACGGGATTTGCGGGATAGAAATTAAAAGCGATGCGGATACTTATGCAAGACTTGACAGACAGGTTAAGGATTACGACAGATATTTTGATAAGAATTATATTGTAGCCGGAACCAGCCATGCGCTTCATGTGAAAGAGCATGTGCCGGATTACTGGGGGATCATAACGGTGGAGCAGGATGAGGACAAGCCGGATTTTTATGTGATGAGAGAAGCAGCGGCTAACCCCAAGGTGGACTGGAAGCGGAAGCTGAGCCTTTTGTGGAGACCGGAGCTTGCACACATTCAGGAAGTCAACAGGCTGCCCCGCTACAGGGAAAAAAGCAAGAACTTTGTAATTGAAAAGCTGCTTCTTAAGGTTTCAAAGGAGAAGCTTTCCCGGCAAATCAGTGAAGAGCTGTTTGAGCGGGATTATACCACAATAGCGGAAGAAATCGGGCAATATCGGAAAGAGAAAAGGAAATAAAAAGTAAATAAAAAGCAATGTGCTATATTATGCGGGAATACTCGCAAAGAATATGAAATAAGGAAAAGGGAAAATGGAACAAAACAGTGAAGAATTATTTCGAAAACAGTTGCTTACTCTTGTAAAAGCGGCAAAAAAGCAGGGCATGTGCGTCACAAAGGAGCAGGTACGAGAAGCGTTCCCGGGCATGGAGCTGGATGAGGGAAAGCTTGCCCTTATTTATGACTATTTAAAAAACAGTAAGATTACAGTAGGTGAAGAGGCGGATTTGGATAATCTTCTTACAAAAGAGGATAAGGATTATTTAAAACAGTATCTGACTGAAATAGCAGGACTTCCGGCTTATACGGAAGCAGAAGCGGAGGAAATATGCCGAAGGGCATTTCAGGGTGAAAAGGAGGCAAAGGAAAAGCTGTTTACCTATATGCTTCCCAAGGTAGTGGAAATCAGTAAGCTGTATGCAGGACAGGGCATGTTTTTAGAAGACCTTATCGGAGAAGGAAATGTGGCGCTTACTATGGGAATGGAAATGCTTGCCATAGAGGAAGGACCAAAAGCTGTGGAAGGGGCGCTGGTGAAAGGCATTATGGAAGCCATGGAGGAGGCTATTCTGGGCGAGGCAGGCGTAATGGAAAAGGATGAACAGGTAATAAAACGAATCAATTCCATAGCCGCGGCGGCAAAGGAGCTGGCAGAAGAGCTTTGCCATGAAATAACCATAAAAGAACTGGCGGAGGAAACGGACTTTACGGAAGAAGAAATTGCGGAGGCAATGGAGCTTACCGGAAATAAAATAGACTTTATTCAAAAGGCAGAGGATTGAAAATGGAATTTAGAGAGCAGGATTTTAAATATGTGATGCAGAATTTTTCCAATGTGTATATCGGGGCAAGGTGCACCTATGAAGAAGCGGCGGAGCATATGGACATGCCGGGACGGCTGAAAACAGCAATTTACCGGATGGTCTACGGAGGAGAAATCACAAGGGAAGAGACTATTGCCAGCCACTTGTTAAGGCTTGGGAAAAAGGATATGGGGTATTTGTTTTATTCCCAGCTAAAGCTGCAGATTAAGGTGTTGTTTCTTGAGAAGGTCACGGACAAAAAAGGAGCTAAAAAGGAAGCAGCCCGTGAAAAAATATATTCTATAGAGCAGTTTGTGGAGGATGAGCAGTTAAAGCTGCAGGCGCAGAATGAGAAGGTGGTTGTTCAGGAGGTATTTTTTAAGAAGCTTTATTTGGCGGGGCTTAGTGTGTGAGAAGGAAATAGGGTAGGATTTTGGAGTGGTAGGAGCTGTCATGATATGTGGCGGCTTTTTTTTTTTTTTTTTTTGACGGGGAATTTTAGATTTATTTGAATGTTCAAATGTATGGAGTAGGTGGAAGAGGGGATTTGAGGGAATGTATTTGCCTGCTTACATTTAATACATTATTAGATCATCTTTTTATAATAAATAAAGTGTTTTAGAAAAATTAAAATAATTTTACAATGAAGATGAAAAAATCATTGACAAAATTAATATTAGGAGATACTATAGAATTAAAATATATTATTTTGGGAGGTAGAATACATGGGTAAAAAGAAATTGCGGTTTATGATTATGTTGTGTGTAGCAGGCATTATTTTGCCGGTATTGAGTGTTTGTGCCCAAAGTTTTGAATATGAGCCCGGCATTGTAATGAATTATGATTTGAAGCATAATAACAGCCAATTTGCAGCGAGGACGTATAATAGTTGTGCAGCCACACCTAAGGTATCGGTATTTGCCTATGACAGTAATGGAACAGCTTTACGTTCTGATTTGCAACTTGGAAAATGGAATGTTGCTGCAGGAGTATTTTTGGCAGCAGTCAGCGTATCGGATTCCAAAGCAAAAAGTGCTAAGAGTGCGCATGTTCTGTTAAGAACAAATGATAGTCAGTCTTTTGGGAAAACAATAAAAATAAAAGTGAATTAATAAAATAATCAAAAAACGCCTTGTCACCTTTTTTGAATATATAGCGGAGGAAGAAATGATAAAATATTGGCGTTATTTAGTAACTGCTTTCGGCATATGTGTTTTATTCTGCGTATTGAATACAAGAACAGACTGGATAAGCTATGAGTATTCTAGTGGGTATTTTAGCGATGATACATATTTACATGGCGGAATCGGTTCTTTTGAATTGGATAAGAGGATAATCTATCGGGTCCGATATGAAGTAAATTTAAAATCAGGAAAAGTAACAGGTGAACTTTATGACAGCACTTACGATATAGAGGCATTTGGGAAAGCAGAGGAGCAACAAATTGTAGCAAGAACGGAAATGGAGAAATCCGGAACTTATTATATGGATTTGCCTATTACAGATAGCGGGAACTTCTATCTGGCTGAATATGCCGTGGAGGGAAGCCGGGCAAGTGTGGATACCTATGTTGAAGTCAGACAGTACAGATGGCAGATTTTATTGAAATGGATTCAAAGGCGGATTCGGCGGCGGATTTTGAATTATGAGGAAGCGCAGACGCCATTCTGATTATATGGAACAGGCTGTTTGTAATTGAGTTTATCTAAGTTTACAGGGGAATAACATTGAAAGCCATATTACGACAATATAAACGAATCTTCCGATACCCCTTGGCTGCATGGAGCTTATTTATCAGCTTTGTTATCGGTTATCTCAGCATTTTTTACGGCACAAAGCTTTTAGTCACCATGAAAAATGAACGGGAGCATAAGAAACAGTATTCTTTTGTAAATGAGCAGGGGATTTTTTTACAGTCTGCCAATCCGGAAAGCAGAATTGAAGTGTTATGCGAGGAAAAGGAATATCATATTGCCATTCAGAATTTTTACGTCTTCTATGATGAAGCAGGAAGCTATCCTGCCAATATTGTCATGAATACTAACGGCGAAGAAAAGTATCCGGTTATAAAAGGGCAGTACCCGGATGAGAAAGTCTTGCAGAGCGGGGAAAAAGCAGTGCTGCTGGGAAGAGGCTTAAAAGGTTGCGTATATGAAAAAGAGGAAAAGGAATACATAGAGATTTTTTCGGAAGAGTACCGGGTATTAGGATATATCAGTGATGTGGATACGGTGATTTATGATTATCAGGCAGTGTTGTTTTATAACAATTTGGGAGAAAATTTAAAAGAAGAGTTAAAATCTTATTTTATAAACGGCATAGAAATTCTGGCTGCAAGCGACACGGTGTCCATTGGCGAAATGGAACTGTTTGAAAAACTGGAAAAAGCAGGCTTTTTATGCAGCAGCACTTCCATAGAAAGCATGACGGCAACCGGAATAGGCGTAAATAGTTTTCGTATGGATTATCTGGTGCTGGTTTATTTGTTTGGCATGCTGAATTGTATAGCGGCAGAGAAATTTAGTCTGGCAGAGAGGATGGGAGAAATCGTCATACGGAAAATCCATGGCTTTAGCGGGAGACGGCTGGTGTTTTTGCTATATAAAGAGCTGGCGGAAATTTTAATTCCGGCCTCTTTGGCAGCAGCTTTTCTCAGTATATGGATTAACCCGTTTTTAAAAGAAATTCTGGTAGTTTCCCTGCTGGATGTATGGGAGTACTGGCTGTTCACATTGCTGTTCCTTTTATTGTCTGCCATTATTATCATCCTGCCTGCTGTATATCCTTTGAAAAAGCAGGGCATGGCGGATTTACTCAGGAAGGAAGGCGGTATTACATGAGACTGAGCGGAATCCTAAGACTGGCAGCAGACCGTATTTATATGAACAGAAAAAAGTTCCTTCAGACCGTTTTTATGTTGTTTTTATCTTTTTTCATGTTAATTGGGGTATTACTTGGCTTTTATCAATATAACTATACGTTGATTTGTACTAATGAAGTGATTCAGTGCGATAAAAACAGGTTGTTTAAGGTGGAATTTAAATATTTTGAAAGCATGGATGAGAGCAATGCCGGCCGTTTTTTTCAATTTATGAATGCTTTAAATCAAATGGCGGGTATTCACGCCGGCAAATATGAGGCGGCAGCTATGAACTATCAGCTTATCACTACTCAGGCGGAAGAAGAATCCATTGTCTCTCAGTTAGAATATGAGCAGCAGGCGGAAAGAGGAGAGACAACCATATCAATGGCTGAATTTTATAAGAACAGCAACGAGGCGGACGTGCTTTTTTTAGATGATGCACTTGTGGATATTTGCGGGCTTTCAGATACGGAAAAGAAGAGAATCAGTCTGAAGGAAGATAAGGAATATACGGATATGGCGGTGGGCTATGAGCGGCAGAAAGAACTTCCGGCAGGGACCGGATTGTATGATATGTTTACCGGAAGGAAATACAGAGTCACTCAGGTTTTAAAAAAGGGAAGCGCTTTTCTTCCGGGAAGCCTGTTTTCTTCCACGGAACCGAAGCTTTCTTTGGATAATTCGTTAGTAACCCTCCCAAATGACCGATGGATGAAAGACGGTTACAGTTCCGCTTATCAGGTATATCAAAATAATATTTACTATATTGCAGATGAAAAGGAAGAATGCAAGTATCTGGCGGAACAGGTAGAAAAAACAGCTAAGGATTCGGGACAGTGGGTAGAGGTGAAAAGCTTTCCCGGGTTAGTGGAAGAATATAGAAAAATACAGCAAAGTGAACAGGTGCCAATGCTTGTTTTTGTGCTGGTTTTGTTGTTTCTGTCCGTTATGAATATTTTTTTAAGCACGTTGATTTCCTTATTGTCACAAAAAAAGGAGCTTGGAATCATGCTTGCATGCGGCATAACCAAAAAGGAAATTTACCGAATTCTTTTTGTGGAAAATCTGTTGCGGTTTTTAACGGCATTTTGCCCTGCATATGCGCTGATGTGCTTTTATCACAGCAGAGGGATTAATAATAATATGTCTGTGGTAATAAGAATATTGCCGTTACTGGCTGCTATATTGGTGATTTTGCTGCTGATTGTTGCCATACTGCCGGTTTTATTTTTCCGTAAAAAATATCCCGCAGCATTCAGATAGGAGGAGTCCGTTTATGATACGCTTAAAGAACGCCGGTAAAATTTATCGGGGAGAGACTTTTGAAACAAAGGCTTTGGATTATGTGAATCTGGAAATAAAAACAAATGAGTTTCTGGCAGTCATGGGCAGCTCCGGTTCCGGCAAGACCACTCTGCTAAACATACTGGGAGGAATGGATTTCCTGACAGAAGGAGAGTATGAGTATGATGGGGTGAAAATTAATGAATTATCGGAAAGCCGGCTGGAAAAGTTCCGGAAGGAAAAAGTAGCTTTTATCTTCCAGCAGTTTGCGCTTATGGACCGTTATACTGTGTTTGAAAATATTGAAATGCCTCTTCTTGCGCTGGGGATGAAGAAGAAGGAGAGGAAGCGCCTTGTGGAAGAGCATATGGAAAAGCTTGGCATTACAGCCTTAAGGGACAAATATCCGCCGTATATTTCCGGCGGGCAGCAGCAGAGGACTGCCATAGCAAGGGCGCTGGCAAAGGGGAGCGAACTGATTCTGGCGGATGAGCCCACCGGGGCGCTGGATAAAAAATGCGGGGAGGAGCTGATGGAGTTGTTTTTGGATATGCATGGGATGGAGAAGACGATTGTTATGGTGACGCATGATGAGGAAATTGCGGGGTATGCGGAGAGGGTTGTGAGGGTTTGTGATGGGAAGGTTTGTAGCTGATAGAGGGGATGGCTGGAGGGACGCAACAGAGGGATGAGAGCGGATGGGCGGCGGTGTTTTGGAGGGGGATTTTCCTAAACAGTCTGGGGAAGGCTGTGGATGGAGGCCGGGGCGGAATATAGCGGCGTCCATGCCGCAATATTCCTAAAATTGCCATCCGTGGCAATTTTATCCTGGGGTGTTTAACAGACTGTTAAGGAAAATCCCCCTCCAAAACAATGCCGCCCATCCGCTCTCATCCCTCTGTTGCTGTTCTTTCTCAGGTGTTATGCTTTGGGAAATTTGATGGAAGATATTTATAATAATAAATAAAGAAAAATATAGAGATATCAAAACTCGATGGAGAATTGTTTGCGAGGCATTTTATATATTTTATGGAATTTCGGCTTTTGAAAAATATGCTTTAGAAAAGAAAATCTACTGAAAATAATCTTTCTCAATTTTATAATTCAGCCCCCTTTATAGCTTTTAAAAACAACTTTCCCCAAATCAACACATCAAAATAACTACGGCATTTTGATATCCAGTGGGAGCAGGCAGGGCAGATAGAAGTCTTCAGGGCCTTGGCAAAGGCGCTGGTCCTTATGCACCGTACTTTGGTGCATTAGTACCACTGCGTCTTTGCCAAGGCCCTGAAGACTTCTATCTGCCCTGCCTGCTCCCACGTCCCCCATATCCCATCCCCCTCCTTTTCGCTTTCAAAAACCATAAAAAAGTGCTATACTAAACAGCATATCAACAAATCTTATACACAGGAGAAAGCAACAATGACAAATGAAGATTTATACGCACCAATCAGAGAAAAATACCAAAAATTGCAACAGGCATTGGAAGGCAGTAATCTGCAGCAGATAATCGGGCTTACTTTGGAAGTTCATGCAATGGTTCATCCAGGGCTGGCCTCCGGTTGTGAGGAAAAGACGATTTCAGATTATGTTGTGGAATATATGCTTAAGGATAACCATAAGGAAACACTGGTTCCAAGAATGAACTGCGGAATTGACTTGGAGTGGGCGGGGACAGATGCGGTTCCTATGTGCTGGCAATTCTGGCACACATATAGAATTGAAGATTTGGTATCTAACCTGTTGATTGCTGATAAAAGGCAGGTTTTTAGTGAGGAGTGGAAAAAAAGAATGCATTCCCCCATTACCGATACAGGCAATGCACTGGAAGCTGCGGAAGCGGTTTCTTTTGGGGAAATGCTGAATGAAAAGGTTTTGTTTGAGTATATGATAGAAGTGAGCAAAAACACAAGGGAGATAATAACAAATCTGACTATAGAGCAATTGAGGCAAAAACCTTCCAGGGAGCAATTAGAGCATATCATGGAGGAAGGCGGACTGACTGCGGATGAACGTTCTGTGTGGCTGCTGGACTATTGGGGCGGTCTGACTGTTTCCGGAATGATTCTGACGCCCCTTACGGACCATCATATGATGCATTTGCCGCCGTGTCTTGATAATCTGCCGATTTTGTAGAAAGAAGAATTTTGGCAATTTGTTATGCGTATATCAATTTGGCGTTTGATACACCTCATCTATTCCGTTTTGTGTATATGAGTGAAAGTAAGAACTATTGCAGAGGTATAAATTTTAATGAAAGGGATTTCGCTTGGAACGGTAAAAAGAAAATGCTGATATTATTTATCATATTATGTGCCATAGTTTTGTTGATTCCCCTGACTATTGTGTTTTTTCGCATTTTTAACTCATTGAAGTCTAAAATAGATACGGACACGGGCATACAGGAAAATACCTATATCACAGTAGGAGGTATAGAACAATACTTGCAAATTCGTGGTGAAGACAGAAACAATCCTGTTATTTTATGGCTTCACGGAGGGCCCGGTTTTCCATTAACATATTTAACTTACTATTACCAGACTGCTTTGGAAAAAGAGTATACGATTGTCTGCCCGGAACAAAGAGGCTGCGGGCGAACATTTTATAGGAACAAAGACAACAGTAATATGACTATCGAACAATTGCTTGCCGATACAGACGAAGTGATTGACTATTTACGGGAACGCTTTGGACAGGATAAAATCGTCATCATGGGACAATCATGGGGAACAGTACTTGGAATGGAGTACATAAATGTTCATCCGGAAAAAGTAGCTGCATATGTCGGCGTTGGACAGGTGACCAATTTTTCTCAAGGGAAAATTTATGCAGCAGAGAGTGCAGCTCAAATGGCGGCAGCAAACGGTAACAGTGAAGATGCTGATTTTTTGGAGCATTGCATTGAAAAATTATCTGAAACAAAGGATATTGAAAAGTTAGATGTAAAATCTCTTGAAGAAATGATTATTACATCTATAAAGTACTTGAAATGTAACGGAGAAATGTCGGGGATAGAACGAATATTTGCTGCAATTACATCGCCGGAAATGTCATGGAATGATGTGAAATGGTTTTTATTTGCAAGTGATACACAGAATATTATCACTTCTCAAAACAGCTTTGTAAATTATATGTATTTTCAATTTGATATTATGAATCTGGCTGAAAAATATGATATTCCAATTTGCTTTATTCAAGGTGACAGCGACTGGATTACTCCAACAAAATTAGCGGATAATTATTATTCGTGTGTTAAAGTCAGGAAAAAAGAAATGGTTACCATCAACAATGCAGGACATACTCCGTTTTTGGATAATCCGGAACAGTTTTGTGAAGCAGTCAAAGCTTTTTTATCTGAGTGTGAAATTAAATAATAAACAAATGATTTACGGGTAACGGTTATGAAAGAGCTTAAAGCGAAAAAGCAGAGCCGGTTAGCAAAGCGACGAATCGGGAATTTGGAGGGATACCGACAATGAAATTAAAGAACATTTTGATTGTTGTGAAAGATATTGAAAAATCCAAACAATTTTATCACGACCTGTTCGGTCTTAATATGGTACTTAACAATGATGGCAATATGATTTTAACGGAAGGTCTTGTACTTCAGGATGAAAAAATCTGGAGAAAGTTTCTGGAAAAAGATATTATTCCGAAAAGCAATTCCTGTGAACTGTATTTTGAAGAACAGGACATAGAAGCATTTATTGAAAAACTGGAAAAAATGTATCCCGAAGTTCAATACGTCAATAGACTTATGACGCATAGCTGGGGGCAAAAAGTAATCCGCTTTTACGATTTGGACGGTAATCTGATTGAGGTGGGAACACCTATGTAATGCAGCAGCTCCAAATCCACTGTCCTACGGAAATCAATTTTCAGACGGCAGCTTTCAAGACAGGCTCCGGGACGGGCTCCCTGCAAAGAATGATTTCTGAAGGAGCCCTTATAAAATCGCCAGCTCTTAGCGAGGTGTTTTCGAGCTTAGAACTGTTGCGTTTTTATCAGAGCGAGAGCGTGGCGACGCAGAAACATTCTTTGCAGGGAGCCCGTCCCGGAGCCTGTCTTGAAAACTGCCGTCTGAAAATTGATTTCCGTACCCCTTCCCCTTTTTCTCTTTCTAAAATTAGAAAAAAGTGGTATACTAAACAACATATCACAGAAACAAAACGGAAAGGAAACGAAACAATCAATGAAAATAGACCAGCTAACCACCTACGAAACAATCGAAGCAAGAGAAATCAAAGATTTAAATTCCTACGGGAGAATCTTAAAGCATAAAAAGACAGGAGCCAAAGTCGTTCTTCTGGAAAACGACGATGAAAACAAAGTATTCTACATCGGATTCCGCACCCCGCCTGCAGACAGTACCGGAGTAGCCCATATTCTGGAGCACTCTGTGCTGTGCGGCTCCAAAAGCTTTCCCTCTAAAGACCCTTTTGTAGAGTTGGCAAAGGGTTCACTAAACACCTTTTTAAATGCCATGACCTATCCGGATAAGACTGTATATCCGGTAGCAAGCTGCAATGATAAGGACTTTCAGAATCTGATGCATGTATATCTGGATGCGGTATTTTATCCAAACATCTATTCCGAGCCGAAGATTTTCATGCAGGAGGGCTGGCACTATCATTTGGAAGAGAAGGAGGACAGCTTAAAATATAACGGCGTTGTCTACAATGAAATGAAGGGCGCCTTTTCCTCGCCGGATGATGTGCTGGACAGAGAGATTTTCAATTCCCTGTTTCCTGATACCGCATACGGAAATGAATCGGGAGGGGACCCGAAGCATATCCCGGATTTGACCTATGAGCAGTTTTTGGATTTTCACAGAAAATATTATCATCCATCCAACAGCTATATTTACCTGTACGGCAAAATGGATATGGCGGAAAAGCTGGCATGGATAGATGAAAATTATTTAAGCCATTTTGATTATCTGGAAATCGATTCTACCATTGGCATGCAGGAAGCCTTTGAAAAGCCCATGGATTTTACGGAGCAGTATTCGGTTACGGAGAATGAATCTCTGGAGAATGCAACCTATTTATCCTACAATACGGTAGTGGGAACAAGTCTCGACAGAGAGCTTTATGTGGCGTTTTCCATATTGGATTATGTGCTGTGCTCGGCTCCCGGAGCTCCTGTGAAGCAGGCGCTGATTGATAAAAATATCGGACAGGACGTATACAGCCTTTTTGAAAACGGTATTTACCAGCCCTATTTTTCCATTGTGGCAAAAAATGCCAATGAAAAGGACAAAGAGGAATTTATAAAGACCATAGAAGAGGTTCTTAAGGAGCAGGTGACAAACGGAATTGACAAGCGGGCATTGAAGGCAGGTTTGAATTTCTATGAATTTAAATATAAAGAAGCGGATTTCGGCTCTTATCCAAAGGGGCTTATGTATGGACTGCAGGCGCTGGACAGCTGGCTTTATGATGAGAAAGCTCCTTTTTATCACATTGAAGCCAATGCCACCTTCCGGACTTTAAAGGAAAAAATTGACACAGGTTATTTTGAAGGGCTGGTAGAGAAATACCTGCTCCAAAATACTCATAAGGTGACCATTACTGTAGTGCCGGTGGCAGGGCTTACTACGGAAATGGATCAGGTACTGCAAAAAAAGCTGGATGAATACAAACATTCTCTCACGGATGAGCAGGCGGAGAAGCTTGTATCTGAAACAAAAGCATTGATTTCCTATCAGGAGACGGAATCGCCGGAAGAAGATTTGAAAAAAATCCCTCTTTTAAAGAGAGAGGATATGAAAAAAGAGGCAGAGCCTTATATCAACAAATTGGAGGAAACAGAGGGCGTAAAAGTGCTGTCCCATGATATTTTTACAAACGGGGTATCCTATCTGCGGTTTGTTTTTGATGCAAAATATGTGTCCAATGAGCTCCTGCCTTATATGGGATTATTGAAAAATATACTGGGATTTATGAATACAGAGCGCTACAGCTACGGGGAACTGTTCAATGAGGTGAATATTGCCACCGGAGGAATTGTGCCGGTTGCAAATACTTATGTAAACAGCAAAAACCTGGAGGAATTTAAACTGACCTTTGAAATAAAGGCAAAGACTTTATACGAAAATACGGATAAGGCTTATGATCTGGTAGAGGAAATCCTTTTTACCACAAAGCTTTCGGACGAAAAGCGCCTGTTAGAGCTGATTCGGGAACTGAAGGCAAAAATGCAGGCTGTCATGTTAAGCTCGGGGCATTCCCTTGCTTCTGTCCGTTCCATGTCCTATTTTTCCAAAACGGCAGCAGCTTCCGAACAGATAACGGGCATTCCGTTCTATCGTCTGCTGGAAAAACTGGATAATGACTTCGAGCAGGAAAAGGAAAAGCTCATTGCCAATCTGGAAAAAGTAAGAAAGCTGATTTTCAGACCGGAAAACTTTATGCTGGATTATACGGGAACCGACGAAGGGCTATTGGAAGCAAAAAAATATGTGGCAGGCTTTCAAAACAAGCTGTACCGGCAGGAAATAGAAAAGTCAGGTTTTGCCATGGCGCCTGTAAAGAAAAATGAAGGCTTTAAGACCTCGGCAGGCATACAATATGTGGCGTTAGCCGGAAGCTTTTTGAAAAAGGGACTTTCCTATACAGGGGCTTTAAAGGTGTTAAAGGTCATTATGGGATATGAATACCTTTGGAACAATGTAAGGGTAAAGGGCGGCGCATATGGCTGTATGAGCAGCTTTGGAAAAAGCGGGGACTGCTATTTTGTTTCCTACAGGGACCCCAATTTGGAAAAGACCCTGCAGGTTTATAAACAGGCAGCAGAGTTTATAAAGAATTTTCAGGCAGATGAAAGAACTGTTACCAAATTCATTATCGGGGCAATAAGCGAGCTGGATGCGCCAAAGACTCCGGCGGCAAAGGGAAACAGGAGCATGGCTGCTTATATGTGTCAGGTTACTCTGGAAGAGGAGCAAAAGGAAAGAGATGAGCTTTTGGCAGTGGATGAACAGGTAATCCGCAGCCTTGCTAAGTATATAGAGGCTTTTGTGGATTATGACTGTATCTGCGTAGTGGGAAATGAGGAAGCTATCAATCAAAATGAGGAATTATTTATGGAAGTGGAAAATTTGTTCCACTAAATGACCATAAATGCAGGCGCTGCTATCCGTATATAAATATAGGAGTATATAACATGAACAGGAGATTGCAAAACGCCCTGTCTGCCACAATTTATCCGGCAGGACAGACAAATCAACAAGGGGGATGTTTTTGCAATTGTCTGAAAACGTTTATTATGGGAGGAAAGCTATATGAAAAAGAAGAAATCAATGATACTTGGAAGCGGCCTGCTCATTGCCTGTTGCTTACTGACGGCTTGCGGAAGTGGAAGGAAGGGCTATTCCACTGAATCAGCAACGGAGACTACAGACAGTGCGCCTTATGAAAACAGCTATGCAACAGATGACATATATGAAGAAGACGTAATGACAGATGCTGCAACGGAAGATGCCGGTGAAGGAAGCGGAAGCAAAGGCATGGCAGAGGAATCAGGAAAACAGGTTGCCGATAACAGAAAGCTGATTAAAAATGTGGATATGACCGTGGAGACGGAAGAGTTCGAGGCATTGACCAAAAAGCTGACGGAAAAGGTGGAAGCCCTTGGGGGGTATATGGAAAAAGCTTATGTCAGCGGAAAAAGCATTCAGGCAAGCTATGACAGTACCAGAAGCGCCAGTTTTACGGCAAGGATTCCGGCAGACAGGCTGGATGAATTCGTTACAGAGGTTTCCAGCATATCCAATGTGCTGGATAAAAATGAAAGCGTGGATGATGTTACTTTAGACTATGTGGATTTGGAAAGCAAAAAGAAGACCTTAAAGATTGAGCAGGAGCGTCTGACCACCCTTTTGGAGCAGGCGGATTCCATAGAAACGATTGTAGCGCTGGAAAGCAGGCTCACAGAAATCCGTTACCAGTTAGAGAATATGGAATCACAGCTGCGTACATATGACAATCTTGTGGATTTTGCCACTGTTTATCTGGATGTACAGGAAGTGGAGCGGGTAACGCCTGTAGCTCCCCAGTCCGCTATGGAGAAAATGAAAGACGGGTTTGTAAACAGTGTTTATCAGATTGGCAGAGGCATAAAGAATTTTGTAATCGGCTTAGTGATTATACTGCCGTATCTTTTACTATGGGGCCTTATTATTTTCATATTCATTCTGATTGTAAAAGGAATCATTAAAAGAAACCAGAAAAAGGCGGAAAAAAGGCAGCAGTCCCTGCATGCTTCAAGAGGAAATGCCATGAGTGTCACAGTGCCAAAGGAAAGTCAGGACTTTAGTAATGATGGAAAATAAGTAGAAAAACGGAAGGAAAGGCATGTAAGAAAAGCAATTTTCGTAGCAGACAGGGATAAATAGAATGATGGAAAAACAGCTAAGAACAGGCTTTGCCACATTGATTGGCAGGCCCAATGTGGGAAAATCCACTTTGATGAATCAGTTAATCGGTCAGAAGATTGCAATTACCTCCAATAAGCCACAGACAACCAGAAACCGGATACAGACGGTATATACCTGTGAGGAAGGGCAGATTGTGTTTTTAGACACTCCCGGCATCCATAAGGCAAAAAATAAGCTGGGAGACTATATGGTAAATGTAGCCTCCAAAACCTTAAAGGAAGTGGACGTGATTTTATGGCTGGTGGAGCCGGGCAATTTTATCGGGGCGGGAGATAAGCACATTATCGGACAGCTTCAAAAGGTAAATGTCCCGGTCATCCTTGTAATCAATAAAATCGATACAGTAAAGAGAGAAGAAGTATTTTCTTTTATTGACACCTACCGGAAGGAATTTGACTTTGCGGAAATCGTTCCGGTTTCCGCAAAAAAAGGAGAAAATACGGGTGAGTTGATTTCCTGCATTTTTAAATACCTTCCATATGGTCCTATGTTTTATGATGAGGACACCATAACGGACCAGCCCCAGAGGCAGATTGTAGCAGAGCTGATTCGTGAAAAGGCACTTCATGCGCTGGACGAGGAAATCCCTCATGGCATTGCAGTATCCATTGATTCCATGAAATTTAAGAAAAAAATTGTGGATATTCAGGCTACCATTATCTGTGAAAAGGAATCCCATAAGGGAATTATTATTGGAAAAGGCGGCGCCATGCTTAAAAAAATCGGTTCCAATGCCAGATATGAAATCGAAGAGCTGTTGGAAAGCCAGGTAAATCTGCAGCTTTGGGTAAAAGTTAAAAAGGACTGGCGGGACAGTGATTTTCTGTTGAAGAACTTTGGCTATAACAAAAATGAAGAAGAATTTTAAAAGTTGAAAATCCGGAAAAACGGTTTGAAACTTTATTACTTCCAAAATCTTACTGCCGAAAAATCCCAGCATAGAATCTTTGAAAAAGCAAATCCTAGAATTGTGGAAATGCAGAAAAAGAAAAAAGATTCGTAACAGTTCAGACAGCTGCTTTCCCCGGGTTGCCGTGACAGGCTTTTTGTAGAGAATGTTTCTACGTCGCCACGCTCCCGCTCTGATAAAAACGCAGCAGTGCTAAGCTCGAAAGAACCTCGCTAAGCGCTGGCGATTTTATAAGGGCTCCTTTAGAAATCATTCTCTACGAAAAGCCCGTCACGGCAACCCGGGGAAAGCAGCTGTCTGAACTGTCACAAAGATTCCTGGGAGGCGGAAGATGAAAGAGACAGAGGAAGAAAGAGATTTTTTTAAAACCGGCAGAGTAGAGGATTATCTTACCTATAAAAACAGCACAAGGGACAGTGAAAAGCTGAAAACAGAGGCTATGGTAAGAGAAGAGGAACGGCACAGTATCGAAAGGTACTGGTAGGCATTGGAAAGTACAGATAAGAAATTAAAATATCCAGAAGATGCAGCAGAAAGAAAAGATTATCCGGATTTGCCGGAAGGAGCAGAAAAGGCAATGCAGGAATTTGTTTTAGTAACCGGACTTGTGATAAAATCCATGCCGGTGGGAGATTATGACAGAAGGATAACGATACTTACAAAGGAACGAGGAAAGATTGGGGCATTTGCTAAAGGAACAAGACGGCCCGGAAGCCGTCTTGCAGGTGCCACCAATCCTTTTTCATTTGGCAGGTTCAAGCTTTATGAGGGGAAAACCTCTTACAATTTAATGGAAGCGGATATTTCCAATTATTTTAAAGACTTGAGGGAAGATTTGGACGGAGCCTTTTTCGGTATGTATTTTTTAGAAGTGGCTGATTATTATACAAGGGAAAATAATGATGAAAGGCAGATGCTGAAATTGTTATACCAGTCGCTGAAGGCGCTTTCCGTTCCTTCCTTAAAGCCGGAGCTTGTTCAGTACATATTTGAAATGAAAGTATTGGTGGTCAACGGAGAGTTTCCGGGTCCCCTTCATAAAGAGGCTATGCAGCCGGATACCGTTTATGCCATTGAGTATGTAACAAACAGCTCTATTGAAAAACTGTATACCTTTACATTGTCGGAGCCCATTTTTAAGGAATTTGAGAAAGCAGCGGAGGAGTACCGGAAAAATTATATCGGAAGAAATTTCAAAAGCCTTGAAATCTTACAAAATTGTAGGTTGAAAAAGTAATCTGATTTCGTTATAATATTTAAGCAGGTTTTCCTAAATTGAGGAAAAATTAGTACGGAAGTACCGGCGGGAGGAGATTATGAAAAGAAAAATAAGAGGATTACTGCTTGTTTCCATGGTTTTTGCGGCAATGCTTTTAAGCGGCTGCAGCAATACGGGAAACATTGAGCAAAATACGATTGTAGTGAAAAAGGATGGAAGCGTGTTGGGAGCCATTATAGAGGATTTCAGCGATTCCAAATATGTAAGCGAAGAGTTAAAGACAATGCTGGAGCAGGAAATTGCAGACTATAACGCAAAAGCAGGCGAGGGCAGCGTAACCCTGGAGACCTATGAGGTAACAGAGGACAAAAAGGTTAAGGTTTATCTGGAATACGCTTCTTTTGAAGATTATGCCGGTTTTAATGAAGAAACCTTTTTTGCGGGAACCGTATCAGAAGCATATGAAGCAGGATATGAATTTGTGGATATGGAAAATGTATCGGGAGAAGGTGCCGCTATCGGAAAAGCAGATGTTCTGGAAAAAGGAAACATGAAAATGGTTATTTTTGAAGAGCCGGTGCATGTTCGTGTAAACGGAAAGATATGTTATATAAGCAGCGGCATGACTATAGCAGGAAAAAAAGAAGCAGCTGCTGACAATGAAGAGGGCATGACAGGAACGTTTTACCTGATATATGAATAACAGACTGGACAAAGAGAGGAAAAGAATATGGAAAAATCAATGGAAAAAATTGTGGCATTGGCAAAGGCAAGGGGATTTGTTTATCCCGGTTCGGAAATTTATGGCGGCCTTGCCAATACATGGGATTACGGAAATCTTGGTGTGGAGCTGAAAAATAACGTAAAACGTGCATGGTGGCAGAAATTCATTATGGAAAACCAGTATAATGTAGGCGTGGACTGTGCGATTTTAATGAATCCCCAGGCATGGGTGGCGTCCGGTCATTTAGGCGGTTTCTCTGACCCTCTGATGGATTGCAAGGAATGCCATGAACGTTTCCGGGCGGATAACATTATTGAAGATTTTGCAAAAGAGCATGAAATTACGCTGGATTCTTCCATTGACGGATGGTCTCAGGAAAAGATGAAAGAGTTTATCGAAACCAATCAGGTGCCGTGCCCTACCTGCGGCAAGCACAACTTTACGGATATCCGCCAGTTCAACCTGATGTTCAAAACCTTTCAGGGTGTTACGGAGGATGCTAAAAATACAGTATATTTAAGACCGGAAACCGCACAGGGTATTTTTGTCAACTTTAAGAATGTGCAGAGAACCTCCAGAAAGAAGATTCCTTTCGGTATCGGTCAGATTGGTAAATCCTTCAGAAATGAAATAACCCCCGGAAACTTTACCTTCCGTACAAGGGAGTTTGAGCAGATGGAGCTGGAATTTTTCTGTGAGCCGGATACGGATTTGGAATGGTTTGCCTATTGGAAGCAGTTTTGTATCGACTGGCTGAAGTCCCTTGGCATGAAGGAAGAAGAAATGCGGGTAAGAGACCATGATGCCGAGGAGCTTTCCTTCTATTCCAAGGCAACTACTGACATTGAATTTCTTTTCCCCTTTGGCTGGGGCGAGCTTTGGGGCATTGCGGACAGAACCGATTATGACCTGACACAGCACCAGAATACATCAGGACAGGATATGTCTTATTTTGACGACCAGAAGGCTGTAAAGTATGTACCTTATGTTATTGAGCCTTCCCTTGGGGCAGACCGTGTGGTACTTGCATTTTTATGCGCAGCTTATGATGAGGAAGAAATCGGGGAAGGGGATATGCGGACGGTGCTCCATTTCCATCCGGCCCTTGCACCTGTAAAAATAGGCGTGCTTCCTCTTTCCAAAAAATTAAATGAAGGGGCTGAAAAGATTTTCTTACAGCTTTCTAAAAAGTATAATTGTGAATTTGACGACAGAGGAAATATCGGGAAACGATATAGAAGACAGGATGAAATCGGAACTCCTTTCTGTGTTACCTATGACTTTGATTCAGAAGAGGACCATGCGGTAACAGTCAGATTCAGGGACTCCATGGAACAGGAACGGGTGAAGATAGAAGATTTGGATGGATATTTTGCAGATAAGTTTACATTCTAACAAAAAACTTTTATTGGGGGACTTGCCATGAGTGAACAAGAAAGAAAAGCCAGAGATTATTCGGAGAAACTTGCCAAAAACCGCACATTGCTGTATTGCTATTCGGGAATAGAGGGAGTGCTTTTATTAGCATATATTGTAGAATTCATAAAAGGAAACCGGACAATTCCGTACATTCTTCTGTTTTCCACAATATTGCTGATTCCTTTAATTATCTGTTTCTGTCTTTACAGGAACAATAAGGAGGACGAGAAGATTCAATATGTATCCAGTATCGGATACTGCATCCTTTATGTGTTTGTATTATTTACCACTACATCAAGCGCAGCATTTACATATATTGTTCCCATGATTATTGTTATATGCGTATATGCCAATTCCAAACTGAGCATTGTGGTAGGTGCGGTAGCGGTTGCTACGAATGTGGGTAAGCTGGCAGTTACTTTTCTTACAACACAAGTTTCCAAACAGGACATTGTGGACTTTGAAATTCAGTTGGCTGTAATTATTATGGCTGCCTTGTATTCCATTATCTGCACAGGAGTTCTGGTAAAAATCAACCGCCAGAAAATGGAAGAGCTGGACGAAGAAAAGGAAAAGATAGAAAAGCTCCTTAACAATATGCAGGATGTATCAAAGAGCCTTAATGAAAATGTGCTTTTAGTGACAGAAAAGATGAATGTGCTTGGTGAATCTGTGGGAACAATCCGCAGCTCCATGCAGGAGGTTTCTTCCGGCTCTACTGATACAGCAGAAGCAGTTCAGGTACAGCTGTTAAAAACAGAAGAAATCCAAAGCTATATTGAAAAGGTGGAAACTGCTTCCGGAAATATATCCGATGACCTTCATATAACGGAAAATATCATTGACGCCGGAAAAGAAAAAGTGGATCAGCTGATTGAGCAGGTTAATATTTTTGAGCAGGCTACCAATGCGGTTTCCGGGCAGTTGGGAGCTTTAAGTGAAAATACAGAGAAAATGCAGTCCATTATTGAGCTGATTGATAATATTACTACCCAGACAAGCCTTCTTGCCTTAAATGCAAGCATTGAGGCGGCAAGGGCAGGAGAAGCGGGAAGAGGCTTTTCGGTTGTGGCTTCAGAGATTTCCAATCTGGCAAACCAGACAAGCACTGCAACTGTAAGCATTACCGGACTGATTGAAGATATAGCGGGAGCATTGAATGAAGTGGTGCAGGCAATCAATCAGGTAATTCAAAACAGCCAGATACAAAATACTTATGCAGTAGAAACCGCAAAAAACTTTGAACAGATACAAAATACGGCTGCCAATATTTTTACAGAGGCAGACAGCCTTGTGAACATCATTAAAGAATTAGCAAGCGCTAATGCAAGTATTGTGGACAGCATTCAGAGTATTTCTGCCATTACGGAAGAAGTATCTGCCCATGCCACGGAAACCTATACAAGCAGTGAAGAAAACAGTGAGATTGTCCAAGAGGTATCCGCTCTTGTAACCGCATTAAATGAAAAAGCAGCGCAGCTGAAACAGTAATGGCTGCCAATTGGAGGAAAAAACGTGAAAGCATATGGTGTAAATGAACTGAGGAAAATGTTTCTTGAATTTTTTGAAAGCAAGGGACATCTGGCAATGAAAAGCTTTTCCCTGGTTCCTCATAATGATAATTCTTTATTATTGATTAACTCGGGGATGGCTCCCTTAAAGCCATATTTTACCGGGCAGGAGATACCTCCCAGAAAAAGAGTGACCACCTGTCAGAAATGTATTCGTACAGGAGATATTGAAAACATTGGAAAAACAGCCCGTCACGGTACTTTTTTTGAAATGCTGGGAAATTTTTCCTTTGGGGATTATTTTAAACGGGAAGCAATTTCCTGGAGCTGGGAGTTTTTAACGGAAGTAGTGGGAATTGACCCTGAAAGACTTTATCCCTCCGTATATGAAGAGGATGATGAGGCTTACGAAATCTGGAATAAGGAAATCGGCATTGCAACAGAGCGAATCTTCCGTTTTGGAAAGGAAGACAATTTCTGGGAGCATGGCTCAGGACCATGCGGTCCCTGCTCTGAAATTTACTATGACCGTGGCGAAAAATATGGTTGCGGGAAACCGGATTGTACAGTAGGTTGTGAATGTGACCGTTACATCGAAGTATGGAACAATGTATTTACCCAGTTTGACAATGATGGAAAGGGGAATTATTCAGAACTGGAACAGAAAAATATCGATACCGGTATGGGTCTGGAACGGCTTGCTACCGTTGTGCAGGATGTGGATTCTATTTTTGACGTGGACACTATTCAGGCACTGAGGCAGAAGGTATGTGAGCTTTCAGGGAAGGAATACAGGAAGGAATATAAATGGGATGTGTCCATCCGTATCGTAACGGACCATATCCGTTCTGCCACCTTTATGATTTCTGACGGCATCATGCCTTCCAATGAAGGCAGGGGCTATGTGCTGCGCCGTATTATCAGAAGGGCGGCGCGCCATGGAAGACTTCTTGGCATTGAAGGAGAATTTCTTGCCAGATTGAGCAATACAGTCATTGAAGGAAGTAAGGACGGCTATCAGGAGCTGGAAGAGAAGAAGGACTTTATTTTCAATGTGCTGACTCAGGAAGAAAATAAATTCAATAAAACAATTGACCAGGGTCTGAGTATTCTCGGAGAAATGGAAGAGGCCATGGCAAAAGAGGGAAAGAAAGAGCTTTCCGGTGAGGATGCATTTAAGCTGTATGATACCTATGGCTTCCCTATTGACCTGACTATGGAAATTCTGGAAGAAAAGGGCTTTACCGTAGAGGAAGAGGGCTTTAAAAAAGCCATGGAGGAGCAGAAGGTAAAAGCAAGAAAAGCCCGCAAGACTACCAATTATATGGGTGCGGACGTTACCGTATATGAATCCATCGACCCGGAAATCACCACGGAATTCGTAGGCTATGACCGATTAGAGCACAGTTCGGAAATCACAGTGCTGACTACGGAAACGGAGCTGGCGGAAGCCCTGACGGAAGGCCAGATTGGCACTGTCATTGTGAAGGAAACTCCTTTTTATGCCACAATGGGCGGACAAAACGGGGATAAAGGCACTATTTCCACAGAAGAAGGCGAATTTGAAGTACAGGATACCATCAAGCTTTTGGGCGGAAAAGTGGGTCATGTAGGTAAAGTGACAAAAGGCATGCTTCGGGTGTCAGAAGCTGCAAGGTTAACCGTTGCAGAGGAAAACAGAAGCGCCACCTGTAAAAACCACAGCGCCACTCATCTGCTTCAAAAAGCGTTAAGGACCGTGCTTGGCACCCATGTGGAGCAGGCAGGTTCTTATGTGGACGATGAAAGGCTCCGTTTTGACTTCAGCCATTTCTCCTCCATGACAAAGGAAGAGCTTGAGCAGGTGGAAAAAATCGTAAATGAAAAAATCGGAGAATCCATTCCGGTTGAGACAAATATCATGTCTATCGAAGAGGCAAAGAAATCCGGTGCCATGGCGCTTTTCGGAGAAAAATACGGAGATACGGTGCGGGTAGTAAAAATGGGCGACTTTTCCACAGAACTGTGCGGCGGTACTCATGTAAAAAATACAGGAACCATTTCCGCTTTCAAGATTATTTCCGAAAGCGGCGTTGCTGCAGGAGTGCGCCGTATAGAAGCGTTAACCGGAAATGGTGTGTTTGCATATTATAACCATTTGGAAGAAACGCTGGAAAAGGTGGCAAAGACCCTAAAGGCTTCGCCATCCAATCTGGAAGAAAAAGCAGAACATCTGCTGAAGGAATTAAAAGCCCTTCAAAGTGAAAATGAAGCCTTAAAGAGCAAGGCTGCAAAGGATGCCCTGGGAGATGTTATGGATAAGGTAACGGAAGTAAAGGGCGTAAAGCTTCTTGCCGCAAAGGTATCCGGTGTGGATATGAACGGTCTCAGAGAGTTGGGAGACCAGTTAAAGGAAAAATTGGGCGAAGGAGTAGTTCTGCTGATTTCTGATAAGGAAGGCAGGGTAAACCTGGTGGCTATGGCTACGGAAGGAGCCATGGAAAAAGGTGCCCATGCAGGAAATCTGATTAAGGGAGTGGCAGCCTGTGTAGGCGGCGGAGGTGGCGGACGCCCAAATATGGCCCAGGCAGGCGGCAAGAATCCGGCTGGCATTGAAGAAGCCCTGACTAAAGCAGTCAATGTCTTGGAAGGGCAGTTGTAAAGGGCTCAACTGATACATCTTTTCAATTTTTATGCATACTTTTTGGGAAATTCTTAAAAAAGGGTTGACGAAAAGGAAAAATATGCTATAATCTTACTTGTGCATGAGTGTGTACAAAAATATACCCAATCAGTCGTGTTACTTGAAGGGACTGAAGGGAGGTTAGGTGTGGATTTATGTCAAATGTAATCGTAAAAGATAACGAGACTTTAGATAGCGCTTTACGCCGTTTTAAAAGAAGCTGTGCTAAGGCTGGTATTCAACAGGAGATTCGTAAAAGAGAGCATTACGAAAAGCCAAGCGTAAAACGTAAGAAAAAATCTGAAGCAGCAAGAAAACGTAAATATAATTAGCAACTGTAAGTCCTTGGCAGATACCAAGGACTTTCTTACTTTTTCCTGACATTTTGTGGAATGGCAGGAAGCAATTTCAAATAAGTATTATGATATGCAATTATGTGATATATGTACATATATACAGAAGGGAAAGCATCTTCATTCGGAATTCTTAGAATGATTTGATTTGCATAAGTATAGTAAGAGGAGTGAATAGAATGTGGACGAAAGAAATTTTAGGAACTGATGTGCTGCACCTGACTCAATGCTTTATATTATATAGTATGTTAGGATGGCTGGTAGAATCTGCTTATATGTCCCTGTGCAACAGGAAATTAACCAACAGAGGCTTTGCTTCCAGTCCGATTTGTCCTATTTACGGATTTGGAGGGGTTTTGGGGTATTTGATTCTGCACCCCCTGTCCAGGAACCTGTTTATGCTTTACATAGTAGGAGCATTGATTGCCACTGTATTTGAATTTCTTGTGGCAAAGCTTATGTATAAATTTTTGGGCGCTGTCTGGTGGGATTACAGTGACAAGCCTTTAAACTATAAAGGTGTGATTTGTGCGGAAAGTACGGTGGCATGGGGCTTTTATGCGGTGATTATCGTGAACTTCCTTCATAAAGCGCTTATGAGGACTGTGGATTCCATTCCGACCCAGATTGGAATCGTGGCATGCCGTGTTATTATGGTATGCTATGGAGTGGATTTTGCGTATCATCTGTTAAGGGCTCTGGACATTAATTTAAAGGAATATCAGGAAAAGGTAAGGGAGTCCTACCATAATTTTCGTGCCAAATGGCAGTAATTGACAGTGCATGTTGAAAAGAAAAGCAAAATGAAAAGTTGACAAAACCGAAAAAGTATTTTATTATCATCAGCGTAATGAAATAAAAATCCACAAAAGTGGAAAAGGAGGAGTAGTTATGAGAAAATTTCTTAGCACAGCATTAGTGATTGCCATGTCTGCAGCGCTTTTAACAGGTTGTGGCAATACAGATGCAGAAACAACAAACACTGATACTGAAACAACAGGCAGTGAAGCAGAAGGAACGGAAGCAGAAGACACTGCTGATGACGCAGAGGGTGCGGAGACAGAAGCTGCTGATGATAATGCAGCAGCAGGCAGCGAGGGCACTTTAAAGATTGGCGGTATCGGGCCTACAACAGGCGATGCGGCAGTATACGGACTTGCAGTAAAGAATGCAGCACAGCTTGCAGTGGATGAAATCAATGCAGCAGGCGGTGTAAACGGCATGACACTGGAACTGAATTTCCAGGATGATGAATCCGATGCAGAAAAGGCAGTAAACGCTTACAATACATTAAAGGACTGGAATATGCAGGTGCTTGTAGGAACTGTAACAAGTACGCCATGTATTGCAGTTGCAGAAAAATCCGCAGCAGATAATGTTTTCCAGCTGACACCATCCGGTTCTGCAGTGGAATGTATCACAAATGAAAATGTATTCCGCGTATGCTTTTCCGACCCGAACCAGGGAAAAGCTTCCGCACAGTATATTGGAGAGAACGGTCTTGCTTCCAAGGTAGCTGTTATTTATGACAGTTCTTCCGTTTATTCATCAGGAATTTATGAAACATTTGCAGCAGAAGCAGCAAACCAGAATATTGAAATCGTTGCAGCAGAAGCTTTTACAGCAGACAGCAATAAAGACTTTACCGTACAGCTTCAGAAGGCAAAGGATTCCGGCGCGGAATTATTATTCCTTCCGATTTACTACAATGAAGCATCTCTGATTTTAGCTCAGGCAAAGACAATTGGTTTTGCACCTACATTTTTTGGATGTGACGGACTTGACGGTATTTTATCCGTAGAAAACTTTGATACTTCTTTAGCTGAAGGCGTTATGCTTTTAACTCCTTTTGCAGCAGATGCACAGGATGACTTGACAAAGAATTTTGTTTCTACTTATGATTCCACCTATGGCGGAACACCAAACCAGTTTGCAGCAGATGCTTATGATGCAGTTTATGCAATCAAAGCAGCAGCAGAAAAAGCTGGTATTACAGCGGATATGAGCGCATCTGATATTTGTGATGCTCTTAAGACTGCTATGACGGAAATTACCATTGACGGTTTGACAGGTACGGGAATGAGTTGGTCTGCAGATGGGGAGCCGAATAAGGAGCCTAAGGCTGTTAAGATTGTGGATGGTGTTTATACAGCTATGTAAGGGTAGTTTGTAAAGAGAATACGGGATACCTGAAGATGGGGATTGCTGATGGCAGTCCCTGTTTTCTTTTTGTTGGGGGGAGAGGGGGAGGAGGTGGAAGAGAGTACGCGGAAGAGGGATGCAGCCAATCCGCCCACATCCCTCTTCCGCTGTTTTGTTTTAGGCTGTACTCTTTGAAGGTGAAAGCTGAAACAACAGGGATTTTTGGGGGAAAGGAGTGTAAATCTTTTGTTGAGCAAATACGGCAGAGGAAAAAGGAAGTTTCCGAAAGACTGACAAGCCCGTTGGCAGAGACAACTGATAGGCACAGAAAGACCGCCGCTGGGGCGTTACCCATAATCGGCGGTCTGAGTAGTTTGATTAGCGTTCCTGTTTTCGTGTCAGGAATATTCCGACGATTGCTCCTATGAAAATAATCGGTGCTAATCTGACAAACAGATATTCAAATGCGTGAAAAGCCGCACCGAAAACAGCGGTTTCGGGGTCATGATAATTCCAGCCTAAGTAGGGACTGTTTAATACGACCAAGGCTGAAAAAATGGTTACTATGGCTGCACATAGTGCAATAAGCAGCCAATGAAGCGTTTTCCTTCTTGTGGTCTTTCTTTGCGCAAGCTGCAGGTTTATCACCTCCAATTTTTCGGAAATCACTTTTAAGTCATCAACTTTCGACGCAATAACTGTTTCCCCAAGCAAAGTGCTTACAGGTGTTTCAAGCACTTCTGATATAGAGATTAACATATCAGAATCAGGAACCGACAATCCATTCTCCCACTTAGAGACTGTTTGCCGCACCACATTTAACTTGATAGCCAGTTCCTCCTGCGAAAGTCCTTTTGATTTTCTTATTGTTTTGATATTTTCGTTTAGCATTAGGAATAGCCTCCTTTCTTCAATTGTTACCACCATTGTATGAAGAACTGCCCGTTGCTGCAAGCAACGCATATTAACAATCAGGATTTACCGTTTGGAAATTATTTTTACCATGTTTTTCACCTGTTATTTCCACGGTCTGGTTTTGCCAAGCCAGCCTTGCTCTGCCCAATACTTCCCATCGAGATATTCAGGGTCATTTTTATGTAGTGTTTGCTGCATCAAACGGCAAACGGAAAACTTAATCTTTGTAATCAAATTTGTGCATGCGGGTTTTGTATAGTCTATCTGTGCAAACTTCTGAGACAGCTTTTTCACTTTTCTTGTCAGTTGTGCCCGCTTCTTTTCAGAAAGTCTTTCCCAAATAATATCGTCCATCAATGCACCGGTGAATATTCCGATTTTAGAAATTCCCCACCAGGATAAGCTGTGCTTTATATCCTTTGCCGCAGATTTTGCTCCTGCGCCTAAACACTGCGTAATAATCACTGCCCGTTTTTCAAACATTTCGGGAGCAGGACGGTGGGGCAGCCAGCGGTAAGCAAAATGATCAAGAAACGCTTTCATCGCTCCCGTAGTGTGAAACACATATGCAGGAGAGGTCATTACAATTAAATCTGCTTCCGAGAGCGATTTGTCAATTTTTTCAATGTATTCTGCGTCTTTGCAGGTACTTTCGCCTTTTATAATACAGTTTACACAGCCATTGCAGAAATTGGGACAATCTTTTGGAAGATAATATTCCGTAATGTTTGCATTATCCCTGAAGGCGGTTAAAAACATTTCTTTTAACCGATAGGTTACACCGTGTTTTTCTGTTCCGTTTATAACCGTTATGTTCATCATGATACCTCCAAAATATCGTGTAAAATTTGTGTGTGCCACGCCCTGCGGTTTTCTTTTTGACTCAAATCAATATCAAGTATCCTTGATGTGGTTTCATACCGGAGAAAAGCCTGCTGCATAACGGAAATCAAGCAAAAAGTCTTTCTTTTTACAGTATCTTCATCCCAATCGGGGCGGCAGGCAGCCACAAGAGGAAGATATGCAGCGTAAGTTCTGTGAGTGTTGTCGTCTATTTTCGGATTTTTCATATCGGTAAGAACTGAAATCCTGGAAACTGCATAATGCTCGAACAGAAAATCAAAAGTCATATTGCCCAGATACTCTAATTTTTCAAAAGGCGTAAGCCCCTCTGTTTTTTCCCGAATACCCTGAAATTGCTCAACAATTTTATTTATGATACGCTCAACGCATAGTTCAATAAGTTTATCTTTGTTCCCAAAATGATAATTCACAAGACCTAACCCAACGCATGCCTTTTTCGATATTTCACGGACGGTGATTGCCTCTAAATCTTCGCCTTTTTCCTCGATGAGTGCAATCGTTGTCTGTATGATTGTTTCTTTGTTATCCATATACACACACCTCCTGAACAATGTTTAAAATACATTATACTGAACGCTGTTCAAAAAGTCAAACCTGCTTTAACCCCTTTGCAAATCAAAAAATACGGAGAGTAAGAAAATATCCCTGCCCGCCGCATTTTAAGGCTGTAAGCATTACATTGGATTAGCCGTAAAACAGTTCAGTGATTGTATATTGTATATTCAATAACCACATGTAATAGGAACACTTTTCCTAAAAGGGAGTAAAAAAGTTTCGCCTATCCAAGCACCCTCTCCCCCCCCTCGGCAGGCTTGTCCAAACGGGGTCTTTCAATACACAGCAGGGGCTGGCAGGTGATAGAGCAGTCTTATGGGTCTTATGAAAACGCCGGTCCTTATGCACCGTACTTTGGTGCATTAGTACCGCTGCGTTTTCATAGAGCGAGAGCGTGCCCATAAGACTGCTCTATCACCTGCCAGCCCCTGCGTCCCCTCCCCCAATCCCCCCCCAACAAGCCTTCAATCAAATATTTTATGGAAAAAGTGTAAAATATGTGTTATACTGTCACGAGTAACAGACTTTAGAAAGAAAGGTGTTTCCAAATGAGTTTTGTATCATATTTAGTAAACGGAATCAGTCTCGGCAGTGTATATGCCATCATTGCCCTTGGCTATACAATGGTTTATGGAATTGCAAAGATGTTGAACTTTGCCCATGGGGACGTTATTATGATTGGAGGATATGTGGCATTCTTTGCTGTAAGCGGCATGGGACTGCCGCCTGTACTGGCAGTGCTTATTTCCATGGTGGTCTGCACGGTGCTTGGCGTAGTGATAGAAAAGATTGCTTATAAGCCGCTTCGTATGGCTTCTCCTCTGGCAGTGCTGATTACTGCAATTGGCGTCAGCTACTTGCTTCAGAATATAGCTCTTTTATTGTTTGGGGCAGCTCCAAAGGCATTTACTTCCATGGTGAAGGTTCCGGCAGTGGTATTGGCGGGCGGAGCCCTTACTATTTCGGGAGAAACTATAGTGACTATATTAACCTGTATTGTGATTATGATTGCGTTGACTTTGTTTATTAATAAATCCAAGGCGGGCAGGGCTATGATGGCGGTATCGGAGGATAAAGGGGCGGCGCAGCTTATGGGAATTAATGTGAATGGTACGATTGCTTTGACTTTTGCAATTGGTTCTGCTTTGGCGGCTGTGGCAGGAGTGCTTCTCTGTTCCGCATATCCTACGCTGACTCCATATACAGGCTCCATGCCGGGCATTAAGGCATTTGTGGCTGCGGTATTTGGAGGAATCGGCTCGGTTCCGGGAGCTTTTATCGGAGGAATCCTGCTTGGCATCATTGAGAACTTGAGCAAGGCGTATATTTCATCCCAGATGGCAGATGCCATTGTATTTGGTGTGTTGATTGTGGTGCTTCTTGTAAGGCCCACAGGAATTCTTGGTAAGAATATCAGGGAGAAGGTGTAGGAATGAAAAATAAACTGAGTAAGCAGACAAAAGGTAATTTTATCACATACGGAATTGTGGTAGCTGCATTTATTCTTGTGCAGATTCTGTTAAGCACGGGAAAGGTGTCCAGCCTTATGCAGGGGCTGTTGGTTCCTTTATGTACGTATGTGATTTTAGCTGTTTCTTTAAATCTGACAGTAGGCATATTAGGGGAGCTGAGCTTAGGCCATGCGGGATTTATGTGTGTGGGAGCCTTTGCCAGCGCTTTGTTCAGCAAATGTACCCAGACTGCTATTCCAAATAGCGGTTTCCGGTTTTTCCTTGCTATTTTGATAGGGGCGGCTGTTGCGGCAGTATTTGGCATTATCATTGGGATTCCGGTGCTTCGGTTAAAGGGAGATTATCTTGCCATTGTAACGCTGGCATTTGGGGAGATTATTAAAAACCTTGTGAATGTTATTTATTTGGGCAGGGACAGCAACGGCTTCCATTTTTCCATGAAGGATACGATGTCACTGAATATGGAGCCGGATGGAGAGGTTTTGATAAAAGGCGCTCAGGGCATTACGGGAACTCCAAATGATTCCAGCTTTGTAATCGGCATTGTGCTTGTTTTAATTACCATATTTATTATTACGAATCTGATAAATTCCAGAACGGGCCGGGCGGTTATGGCAATCAGGGATAACCGGATTGCGGCGGAATCTTTGGGAATTAATATTACAAAATATAAGCTTTTGGCTTTTTCTGTTTCCGCTTCCTTAGCGGGAGTGGCAGGGGTGCTTTATGCACACAATCTTTCCACCTTAACGGCGCTTCCGAAAAATTTCGGTTATAATATGTCTATTATGATTCTGGTATTTGTGGTGCTTGGGGGCATTGGAAGCATTCGGGGCTCTGTTATTGCGGCTGTGATTCTGACGCTGCTTCCGGAGCTGTTAAGAGGACTGAATGATTATCGTATGCTTATTTATGCGGTAGTTCTGATTGCTATGATGTTATTTAACTGGAGTCCAAAGGCAAGGGAGTTTCGGGAAACCATTACAGGGAAATTCAGCAGGCGGAAAAAGACTCAGGAGGAGGTTTAGGAAATGGCGCTTTTAGAGGTAAAGAATTTAGGTATTTCCTTCGGAGGATTGCGGGCAGTCAACAATTTTAACATCGAAATAGAAAAAGGACAGCTTTACGGGCTGATTGGACCAAACGGTGCGGGAAAGACAACAGTGTTCAATCTTCTCACCGGTGTGTATAAGCCGGATGAAGGCTCTGTTTTTCTGGACGGGAAAAATATTACCGGAAAGAACAATATTGAAATTAACAAAGCGGGTATTGCAAGAACTTTTCAGAATATCCGCCTGTTTAAAGATATGAGCGTGCTGGACAATGTGAAGGCAGGGCTCCACAATCAGTATCATTATTCCACCATTGAGGGCATATTCAGGCTGCCAAGGTATTTTAAGGTGGAAAAGGAAATGAATCAAAAGGCCATGGAGCTTTTAAAGGTCTTTTCCTTAGAAGAGGAAGCAGAGTTTCTTGCGGCAAACCTGCCTTATGGTAAGCAGAGAAAGCTGGAAATCGCAAGGGCGCTGGCAACCAATCCGAAGCTGCTTCTTTTGGATGAGCCGGCTGCGGGAATGAACCCAAATGAAACAAAGGAGCTTATGGACACCATTAGCTTTGTAAGAAAGCATTTTCATATGACCATTCTTTTAATTGAACATGACATGAAGCTTGTATCCGGTATTTGTGAGAAGCTGACCGTTTTAAATTTCGGCGAGGTGCTTGCAGAGGGAAAGACCAGTGAGGTACTGAATAACAAGGCAGTTATTACTGCATATTTGGGTGAATAGGAGGCGGCTGTTATGGCAATGTTGGAAGTGAAGGGTCTGCAGGTTCATTATGGAATGATACAGGCCATTAAGGGCATAGATTTTGAAGTAAATAAAGGCGAAGTAGTAGCTTTGATTGGCGCAAACGGCGCCGGGAAAACCACCATACTCCATACGGTTTCCGGGCTTTTGCAGGCCAGCAGCGGAAGTATTCATTTTGAGGGAAAGGATATTACCAGAATGCCCGGTCATAAAATCGTTTCCCTTGGCATGGCACATGTGCCGGAGGGAAGGCGGGTATTTGCCCAGCTCAGCGTGTATGAGAACCTGCTGATGGGAGCATATACAAGAAAGGATAAGCAGGAAATCAGGGAGTCTCTGGATATGGTATACTCCCGTTTCCCAAGACTGGAGGAAAGAAAGACTCAGCCGGCAGGAACCTTGAGCGGCGGTGAGCAGCAGATGCTTGCCATGGGACGGGCGCTTATGAGTCATCCTTCCATTATTTTAATGGATGAGCCATCCATGGGACTTTCGCCTATCTTTGTAAATGAAATATTTGATATTATAAAGGAAGTCAGCGCAACCGGGACAACGGTTTTACTGGTAGAGCAAAATGCAAAAAAGGCTTTAGACATTGCAGACAGGGCATACGTGCTGGAAACAGGGAAAATCGTGCTTTCCGGAAAAGCAGATGAGCTGAAAAACGATGATGCCGTGAAAAAGGCATATTTAGGCGAATAGACAGGGGGGATTTCCATGGAAAATTATGTGATTACTATTGCAAGGCATTATGGAAGTGGCGGAAGGACCATTGGACAGCAGTTGGCAAGGGAACTTGGAATCAACTGCTATGACAGGGAAATCATCCGGATGGCTTCCGATGAAAGCGGAATCTCGGAAGGGCTTTTCGGAGAAGCGGATGAAAGGCTGAAAAACAGTCCGTTAAAAAGGATTATCCGAAACGTCTATGAAGGACAGCTGATTCCTCCGGACAGCGAGGATTTTTCCTCATACGATAATCTTTTTAATTATCAGGCAAAGGTCATCAGGGAGCTGGCAGATACAGAATCCTGTGTGATTATCGGAAGATGTGCGGATTTCGTGTTAAAGGATTATAAGTATGTAATTTCCGTATTTGTCCATGCGGATAAAAAGTTCAGCATGGAAAAGGCAAAAGAAAGGATTGGACTTCCGGATAAGGAAGTGGAAAAGTATATTGCAAAAACCGATAAGCAGAGGGCGGATTATTATAAGTACTATACAGGACATGAATGGAATGATGCCAGAAATTACGATTTGTGCTTAGACAGCTCCAAGCTGGGTTTTGAGGGCTGCATCAAAGAAATCAAAAGCTATATGAAAATTCGATTTCCCGAGTTTTAGTAGTAGTTTGCCCGTTTGGAAAAGCTGCCCGGACAGACCACAGAGCCACGGGGCATATAGTAGTCTTCCGGACACGCTCCCGCTCTACAAAGACGCAGCGGTACTAATGCGCCAAAATACGGCGCATAAGGACCGGCGACTTTGCAAAGGTCCGGAGAGACTACTATATGCCCCGTGGCTCTGTGGTCTGTCTGGGCAGCTTTTCCAAACGGGCAAATGGAGCAAACGCTCCCGGATTTTAGACGGATTTTAGAAAAAGCAGGAATATTTTCCTGCTTTTTTTATTATGATAGTAATAATCCAGAAGAGAATGGAAGAGAAGCGGCATGAAGAAAATTGCAGCAGCATTACTGGCACCCATTATCATATTCTGTCATTTTGGAGCCGTTGTATCGGCAGAAGAGGTTTCCTTAAATATTTCCGCACCATCGGCTATTTTGATGGAAGCCTCCACAGGACAGGTAATTTATGAAAAAAATGCGGAAGAAAGGCTTCATCCGGCAAGCATTACCAAAATCATGACATTGCTTTTGATTTTTGAGGCCTTAGAGGAAGGAAAGATAAGACTGAGCGATGAAGTGACTACCAGCGCCTATGCCAAATCCATGGGGGGCTCCCAGGTGTTTTTGGAGGAAGGGGAGGTACAGACAGTTGACACACTGATTAAATGTATTGCAGTTGCCAGCGGAAATGATGCGGCAGTTGCCATGGCGGAGTACATAGCGGGAAGCGAGGAAGAATTTGTAAAGAAAATGAACAAGCGGGCAAAGGAGCTTGGCATGGACCAAACCACTTTTGAGGACTGCTGCGGGCTTACTGATTCAGACGGGCATATGACAACGGCAAAGGATGTGGCGCTTATGTCGAGGGAGTTGATTGTAAAGCATCCTGACATATATAATTATACGAAAATCTGGATGGAGGATATTGTTCATGTAACGGCAAAGGGCAGCACTCCCTTTACGTTGTCCAGCACTAATAAGCTTTTAAAGCAATATGAATATACAACCGGATTAAAGACCGGCTCTACCAGCGTAGCCAAGTACTGTCTGTCAGCAACGGCCAGAAAAAATGATATTGACCTGATTGCCGTTATTATGAAGGCACCGGATGGGAAGGCACGGTTTTCCGAGGCGGCAAGCCTGTTAAGTTATGGATTTTCCGTAAGCAATGTTTATAAGGATGAAAATAAAGACAGCTTAAATGACCAGCGGATAGAGGGAGGAGTAGAGGAAAGCGTGCCTTTGGTATATGGGGGAGCCTTTCAGTATCTGGATGTAACCGGAAAGAATCTGTCCCAGGTCACCAAGGAAATAAAAGTGGCGGAAACAGGCAGTGCGCCGGTGGAAGAGGGACAGAAGGCAGGAGAAGCCGTATATATGCTGGATGGGACAAAAATCGGTTCCGTGGATATTTTGTATGGAGCTTCTGTGAAAGAAGCGGTATTTAAGGATTATATATGGAAAGTATTGGTAAAATTCTGGCTTTAAAGAAAAAGGAAGCCGGCAAACAGCGTTTTTTTACTATTTTTCAGAAAAGACGCAAAAAAATATGAAAGTTATCAGAAAAAACTAATGATATCACAGGAAATATATGGTATACTATATAGGACAGCCATGGGCCGCTTAAAAACAGGCTCATGGCAGAAAAAGACCAAGTACGAAAATGAGTTCAAAGGAGGACAAAAACGTATGGCAAAATGGGTTTACTTATTTAAAGAAGGTAAGGCCGACATGAGAAATCTTCTGGGAGGCAAAGGAGCCAATTTAGCAGAAATGACTAATCTGGGACTGCCTATTCCCCAGGGATTTACCGTTACTACGGAAGCCTGTACAGACTATTACAGGCAGGGAAAGGCAATTAGCGAAGAGATTAAGGGACAGATATTTGATGCCTTGCGTATTTTAGAGGAGGAACAGGGAAAGAAATTCGGCGATACGGAAAATCCGCTTCTGGTTTCCGTACGGTCCGGTGCAAGGGCTTCCATGCCGGGCATGATGGACACCATTCTGAATCTGGGATTAAATGACGAAGCAGTGGAAGGCTTTGCCAGAAAAACCGGCAATGAAAGGTTTGCATATGATTCCTACAGACGATTCATCCAGATGTTTTCAGATGTGGTTATGGAAATCCCCAAATCTTTCTTTGAACGGATACTGGATGAAGTGAAGGAAGCAAAAGGAGCCAAATTCGATACGGATTTGACGGCAGAGGATTTAAAGGAAATCATCGTAAAATTTAAAGAGGTTTACCGGGATAAGATGAATGCGGACTTCCCCCAGGAGCCAAAGGTACAGCTTATGGAAGCGGTAAAGGCAGTATTCCGTTCCTGGGATAATGAAAGAGCTATTGTATACAGACGTATGAATGACATTCCGGGAGACTGGGGCACGGCTGTAAATGTACAGGCCATGGTATTTGGCAATATGGGAAATACATCGGGAACCGGCGTGGCATTTACAAGAAATCCATCCACCGGAGAAAAGAAAATCTACGGAGAGTATTTAATCAACGCCCAGGGCGAGGACGTGGTGGCAGGTATTCGTACGCCCCAGCCTATCAGCAAGCTGGAGGAAGATTTGCCGGAATGCTACAAGCAGTTCATGGAAATTGCAGAAAGACTGGAAAAGCATTATCGGGATATGCAGGATATGGAGTTTACCATTGAAAACGGAAAGCTATACTTTTTGCAGACGAGAAACGGTAAGAGAACGGCTCTTTCCGCTTTCCAGATTGCCTGTGACTTGGTGGATGAAGGAATGATTACACCGGAGGAAGCAGTGCTTCGTATCGATGCAAAATCCTTAGACCAGCTTTTGCATCCTACCTTTGACCAGGAAGCCCTTAAAAACGGTAAAGTAATCGGACAGGCGCTGCCGGCTTCTCCGGGCGCTGCTGCAGGTAAGGTTTACTTTACTGCGGATGAGGCAAAGGCTGCTCATGAAAAAGGGGAAAGGGTTGTTCTGGTTCGTTTAGAGACATCCCCGGAGGATATCGAAGGCATGCATGCTGCAGAAGGAATCCTTACTGTGCGGGGCGGTATGACCAGCCATGCTGCCGTAGTTGCAAGGGGAATGGGAACCTGCTGCGTATCGGGATGCGGCGAAATAGCCATCAATGAAGAGGAAAAGGTATTTGAACTGGGAGGGGTGACCTTCCATGAGGGCGATTATATTTCTTTGGACGGCTCTACCGGAAAGATTTATGAAGGCGACATTCAAACAGTGGAAGCCAGCGTAAGCGGCAATTTTGGAAGAGTCATGGAATGGGCGGATAAATACCGCAAGCTGAAAGTAAGGACCAATGCGGACACCCCGCAGGATGCTGCCAATGCAATCCGTTATGGAGCAGAAGGAATCGGTTTATGCCGTACGGAGCACATGTTCTTTGAACCGGACAGAATTCCCAAAATCCGCCAGATGATTTTGGCACGTACCGTCAATGCAAGAGAAAAAGCATTGAATGATTTAATACCTTATCAGAAGAAAGATTTTAAAGCATTGTATGAGGTTATGGAGGGGAGACCGGTTACCATCCGTTTCTTAGACCCGCCTCTTCATGAATTCGTGCCTGCCAATCAGGATGATATTGACGACCTTGCAGTGGAAATGATGATGACCTCCGAGGAGGTACAGGAAATATGCGATTCCCTTCATGAGTTCAATCCTATGATGGGACACAGAGGCTGTCGTCTGGCAGTGACCTATCCGGAAATCGCCAGAATGCAGACAAGAGCCGTTATGGAAGCGGCAATTGAGGTAAAAGCGGAAAAGGGCTTTGACATCGTGCCGGAAATCATGATTCCACTTGTTGGAGAAAAGAAGGAGCTGAAATTCGTAAAGGATGTGGTGGTGGAAACTGCCGAGGCGGTAAAGAAAGAGAAAAATTCCGACATCGCATATCATATCGGAACTATGATTGAAATCCCAAGGGCAGCTTTGCTTGCGGATGAGATAGCAGAGGAAGCGGAGTTCTTCTCTTTTGGAACCAATGACCTTACCCAGATGACCTTTGGATTCTCCAGAGATGATGCCGGTAAGTTTTTGGGAGATTATTATAAGAATAAGATTTATGAGTCAGATCCTTTTGCAAGGCTGGATCAAAGCGGTGTTGGGCAGTTAGTGCAGATGGCGGCTGAAAAGGGAAGAAAGACAAGACCGGATATTAAGCTGGGTATTTGTGGCGAGCATGGAGGAGACCCGAGTACGGTGGAATTTTGTCATAAGGTGGGGCTTAGCTATGTGTCCTGTTCTCCGTATCGGGTGCCGATTGCGAAGCTGGCAGCGGCACAGGCGGCAATCTTGAATTGATGCCATAGGAATTTGGGTGCTCGCAGGCGAAAGTATTGAAGAATGGCTTAAAATCAAGGGTTTTAAGGTTTGGTGGGGTTCATCACGGTGGGTGGTGGACCCCTATTTTTGTGTTTTTTAACGCCGCTGATAGGATGGCGATAGGGGCAAAAATCGTACTATCAGGCAAAAGTATAC
>CAJUEX010000025.1 GCA_910585715.1 uncultured Lachnospiraceae bacterium | reverse complement strand
GTTTGCTATGCCCTTATAGGAATGGGTTATCTCTACTATCCTTTTTCAACCTTTATTCCTCTCATAATCAGCTTCCTAATACATTAACTATCATTACCAAATATCGCCCTTTTGAAATTTTCCTGACTCACTATCCTTTATGCTTACTGTAATTATATAAAACACCCATGCTATAGCCATATATCTATTTTCCAATTCAAAATCCTTTGTCACTCCTGATGTTATAAATATCCACCAGTCATAAACAAAAAAGTAAGCTTGCGGCAAATATATACTCCATGAAACAATGCCCAATATAGACATCTTATTTCGTTTCTCACGGCTTGTTGATACTCCCCATGTTGTTTTTTCGGCTATCAATATTCTTGCAATCTTCCTGTTTTTTATTGCCAATGTTCTGGTAAATGATTTGAATGTGATAGCATTGATTCTGCATGCGGCTATCATAAATGGGTGAGAAACCAAAATCATTAGTAACATCTTACATATCCACCTGGATAGTTCCAATTCCATAAATTTATCCCCTCCCCACATTTTTCTTCTTTCACCCTTCCGCCCTTTTTACACATTCAATCGTCCCCACCACATCAATCATAATCCCTTTCCATATCTTCCACTCTGCATAAGGAGCATTAAAAACCCCCTGCAGGGTTTTTCCATTGACAGAAGCGCAATACATCAGATTGAATAGCGGCTCATCAATTGCCGGGCTCTTATAATCAAACCATCCTATAGCGGTATTTTCCTTTTCCACGATTCCCTCATCATGGAATACATTAGAGGGCTGAACCTTTCTTATCAGCTTTTTCATCTGCCGGGTGGTTTCCCTGACGGCTTCCTTTTCCAAAGGGCTGTCCAGCAGGGAAAAAGCAAAGTTAATATCTCCCGCCTCATTGGTTTTTATAATCTGGGGCCTGTGAACAGATGGATATTTTATTTCCTGCAACTGTATTGGCATATCCGCAAAATGTTCCGGCAGCATGACCGCAACCTGCCCGTCAAACAGCTCTGTTTTCCGGAATGTTATTCGTTCTTCCTTTATAAAAAATCCGTTTTCCAAATCTCCATGGCATTCTGTTTTATATTGATTGATTGCTCCTGCAATTTTTAAGTCAACGTCTGTCATCCTTCTCTCCTATTCCTTATATTCCTGTCCGGATGTAAGGGGCTGTATCAGCCCGCCGCATTTACATACCAGAAAGGAATCCATGCTGATTCCATGCATATCCCCTGAAAGCTTTACCTGTTCACTGATTCCCCGCCATTTTCCAATAATGTGAGGACAGCATTTTTTCCCTGTTATGGTTCCTGAGCCGCTTTGCTCCTCCCCATAAGGAGCCAGCGAAATGGTCTGGGCTCCTTCCGGCGGAGTCTGGCAGGAACAAATGCCAAAATAGCTTATGTTATCATCCAAAAGGCAGTCATCCTCCCTCATAAGCGGCTTTTCTTCTATATATATTCCGTGACATTTGGGCAGATTCAGCCTTCTGGGGTGGCTTCCGTACTGGCATGCCAGCAATGCCCCTCTTACTAAATATTCTGACATTTCATTCTTCTCCTTCCCGTTCATATTCCGGCTCACTGATTAAAAAGCCGTATGCTTCCCGCCTCAGCAGACACTCCAACAAATCCATCCTCACAATACACACAGAGGCAGGGCCTTCCGTAAGCCGGAAAATACTTTTATCCTCTGCTTTCCCTCTATTTAATACAGGCTTTTTTATGATGCTATGGTCCAGATTAAATACTGTATTCTTCCCAAGACAATTCATTTCCTTTAAAACGGGAAGATAATACACCTCTGCTTTTTCATATTTTTTATCCAGCAGCACAATCTCCCGGTACTGCATATTGGGTTCAAATACATCTATTACCTTTTTTACTTTTTCAGAAACCATAAGAAACGGCACCATGATAAAATCTACAAAATCCGTTTTGGGATTTGGTTCTATTTCCATGACAATTCTTTTCGGTATTTGGAAATAAGATTTGTTATACAGGATTTTGGCAGAAATCTTCTTCGTCCAGTTACGTACCTTTACCCTGTTTACATAGTTTTTATCCTCCTCAAGCAAAAAATATCTCATCCATTCTCATCCTCTTTGAAATCCCAAAAGCACAACGGCATACTTTCACTCATATATCCTCCAAAGGAAATCATCCCCTGCGGCTCCACATCCAGCCTTTGAAAACTCTCCAGCTCCATAATCCCGGCCGCATGTTCTGCAATTATTCTCAGGGTTATCATATGAAAATCAAAAGCCGCCTTTCTTCTCAATTCCTGTTTTTCTTTGTAGGAAAAACCTTTTACATTCTGCTCGCACTTCTTTATGAGGAATGCCGCATATTCCTCATAACGGTCATATACAATACCGGCTTTCCAGCAGCCGCTCACCTGATGCCTGTTTAAATAAAGGCTATTATCAAAGGCTTCTATATGTATTTCAAAGTCGCCCTTCAGCACACTTAAATTTAAGTAGCTAAACTGGAGAACCTTTAATTTTCCTTTTTTCTCCTTTTGGCAGGCTGACCCATATGCCTTTAGAACCTTTTCCACGGCTTCCATAAGCTCTTTTCGGATTTTTTCCTCATTTTTCCGATATTCGGAGATTATCGTTCCCAGAGCTTCTTTCATCTGCCCTTTGGACAGCCCTTCTACGTATTCTTCCCATTGTTCTAACGGATACATGCTTTTTTTATCCTCGTATCATTTTTATTTCCACAGGCGTATTTAACACAATCTTATTTGCCTTCCACTCTATTTTCTCGCCGGATATCATGGTTATTTCCTGCTTGCCGGTGATTTTCAACCCTGTCTTGTCATCCTCTATAAGACTGTTCTCTTTGCTGTCATTCATAAATCCAAGCTCCGATTCCTTCAGACAAAACTGTTTCCCGCTTTCATTTGCAAAATACTTATTATCCGTATTGCTCATATGGCTGCATTCTTCTCCGTTTTCACGAATGCAGCTTATGGCTATGGCGGAGTTTTCTTTTTCACTTGGAAAATAAAGCTGGACCCTTGTGCCCTTTTGGGGCATGCAATACATGACGTTTCCGGTTTCTGGCACCCACTCATACCAATATGCCTCTTCCTCCTTTTGATTTTCATCCATATCTAAATGAATTTTCAAAAGCTGGTTCTTTGCAGCAAGCACTTTTCCCGATACAGCCATTCCGGAAAGCAGAGGGTTTGAATATCTGTTTAAAAAGCAGCTTTTTTCATTTCCCAGCTTGTACCGAAAAATCAATTGGGCGCCTTTTAAAAACATGCTTTTTTCCAATATGCTCATATTCCTGTTTCTAAATATGACTTTCTGACCAATTTGTAAATTTTCATAAGATTCTATCCTGTAAAATATAAACAACGATTTGTCAACCATGGCATATAGCTTTTCTTCCGAAAAATAATCGCCGCTCACACCAAAATCATAATCAGCGCTGTCTATTGTTATTGTCTGTGCAGTATTTTTCATTCCGATTGCTATGGAAAGATGACTGTCTGCCACATCCGGATAAACACAGCTGCCAAGTCCGGCTACCATTCTTCGTATAAACTGCCAGTCCGTTTCCTGAAATTGATAAACAGGAGCTTCTATCTGAAAATCTTCGGCATAAACACTCACCTCACCGGGATGCTCTCCGTTTATCACATTTTTTATAATGCTGCCAAAAGTCATTTTGCTGTTTTGAAATGATTTCTTCTTTTTCCTGCAGTCCAGCAATATGCTAAGAGAAGCAAGCTCAACTTCCAAATGTACTGCCTGACCTTCAAAATGCCAGCTGACATTTTGAACCACTCCGCAAAATAAGACCTTATCCTCTGCCAGAATTTTTACCGGCTGACTCAAATCCGCCCTTTTTATTCTTTCCGATACGTCCCGGTCCACAAGGACAGATACTTTTGCATATCCGTGTTCATTGGGCAGCACTTTCATGTCTGCATATTTTATGTGATTCAGACATATGGCTCCGGTCAGCCTGATTTGGCTCTGGGTGATACATTCCTTTTTTTCTGTCATTACTGCACCTTAAACTTTGCCCCTTCTACAATAATATTATCCTTTAACATGATTTTGGAATTTCCCTGTTTCAATTCAATTGCCTTAAGTGCGGTCATGGACACTGTATCACTTGCGCTTACCACATTGATTGTGCCCTCAGACTCCATAACAATATCTTTATCGCTAATCATTTGTATGCCGGAATCATCGTCCAGAACAATTTGCATCCCCTGATTATTGGTTATGGATATCCGGGTGGGGGTAAGCTCTATCTGCTTTCCAAATCTGGTGCAAATGCTTTTATTATCCGGATTTGTTCTGGCATTTTCCTGATATTCGTTAGCCTGTCCGATATTTTCATGAACTGCGCTGATAATGTACCCGTTTTCTTCCTTTTCATCCGGAAAATACAGTCTTACTCTGTCGTTTTCTTCCGGCATGCAATACCATCCCGTCCCATCCGGTGAGGAAAATACCGTTGAATATAAAAACCACTTTCCATTCACCGGCTCTTTCTTTGCATCACATGGAATATGTACTTTTACCTTATCGGCATTTGCTTTTACCACGTATGCATCCAAGGAGGCACCAATTATTTTTTCATTGTATTTTTTTATGCTGGTTAAGCCTTTTTTCCGAACCAGCTGGCAAGTATATAAAAGCTCCCCTTTTTCCAAACGGATTGACACACTTTTTACCCATAATACCATTCCCTTTATATGGATTTCTTCTGCCAGCTTTATCGTATTGCGGGTTGTTATTTTATATATCCGGCAATCCTCCTCTATAATATCCTCCACTCCGTTTTCCCTTTTTTTCCGGTATTCAGAGTGGTCACTGTCAACGCCATAATTCATTATAGTAATATTTTCGTTGTTCTTTTGATTTGGAAGCCCAAAATAACACACCATTTTTTTCGTATAGATGTCCGGATACAGGCAGGTACGGAATCCGGAAGCCAGTCTCTTTAAAAACTCCCAGTCCGTTTCCTGATATTGTACAATAAGATCGTCAATTGTTTTTTCCACATCCACACAAGGGATGATTTCACCGTTACAGGACAGATTCATATACTCTAACAAATTTCCGTATGACATGGATATGTCCTGAAATGTTCTTGTTTTTCTTACCATATCCAGCTGTCTGGTGGCTCCTGTCAGCACGATTTTTGCCTCTAACAGCCTGCCCTCCTTATGGACGGAAACACTTTCTATCAGACCTGAAAATAATACTTGTGGGCTGTTTTGTTCCGTTTCATAAATAATCTGCTCTATTTGCTCAGAGTGCATCAGCTCCATCACTTTATCTTCCTCCCTGCATGAAACGACTCCGGCAATGGTTCCATGTCCATGGGAATTAATCCTAATTTCAATATTACACTCTTTTACAATTAAAAATTCAACAGTTCCAATTCTGAACATTCTTTCCCTCTTCTTTGTATATGTATTTCTTTATAATACCTCTTAAATTCGTATTTCTTCATATGTATAATTTTTTTATCTTTCCAGGCTCCATATTTATGAAGTTTATTGATATTTATTTTAATCCATAAATTGTCAATTGTCAATAAACTATTGTTTATAAATTTAAAAATCATAAATCCTATTATCTGTTTAAACAATAATAATTTTGGAAATACATATTTAAAAGTCAACAATCATCCGACCATTTTCTCAAACAGTTTTGGGCTTAATCTTAGTTTTTATAATACATATATAAATGTGGATTTTTCAATTTACAGTTTGCTTTGGGAATTATCGATAAAAAAACAATGGGAAACCAATTGAGAAAACGCAGAAGCCGGCATGGTATATAAAAGTCTTCAGAACTTTTATATACCATGCCGGCTTCTATTATTTATTGAAAAACCTTTCTTATTTTTTATAAGCTTATTCTATTTCACTTCTGTCACCGTCAGCAGATTATCTCCTGCCATATAGGTAATGGTAATCCTGTCTCCCGGATTGTATTTCACAATATTCAGCACATTGGGATTGGTAATATCCACGTCAAAGATTTCTTCCCTTCCTTCTATGCTTAAATAGAAATGGGTATTGCCCTCAATAACTATGGAAGCACAGGCAGAAAGCTTTCCGGTTATGGTTTCGCTGGTTCCTGTTTCCACTGCTGCAATGCCGTTGGTATTGAGCAGGCGGTTATATTCCTTTTCACACTCCTTTACCGTATCGCCAATGGCTACCCACTGGTATTTTCCAATATTCACCATGGCATATTTCTTTACAAGGCCGCTTTCGTCCTTTAATGCCATAAAATAAGTGGGCTCATCTGCAATATTCAACAAAAGCGGGAAGGTTGCGCGATAACCTAGGTTCTGAACCTGCCCTTCCGCAGAAGCCATAGCAGAATCTTCAATGGCGCCTTCCACCTGATAAAAACGGGTTTCCATGGTTCTCTGGTTCATAAGCACAAAACCAACGTTGGATTGGTCCCCGTTTACGGAAGTAACGCCGGAATACACCCATACATCATCCTCTAAGGCTATATAATTATAGCCGTTTGTTGTCTGCAGGCAGTCCTTTTGCCCCAGCACACTGTTGAAAAATCCATGCTTATATATACCGGAATAATCATATAAATTCATAAGCAGCTCTGCCTGATAGACTTTATCTACCCACTGCGGCACTTCGCCGGCTTTATATTTTTCACATTCCCCGCTGATGGCATTACAAATCACAACGCTGTCAACAGTTTCGCCGCCAAACAGCCCCACATTGAATTTTTTAATGGGACAAATCCAGTAAGGGATTCCTTCTTCATCAATTTCAAAGAAAATCTGGTCTGCAAAAATAGCGGTGGGATAACGGAAACGCAGGTGCCTGTAAATATTCCGGTTAAAATATTCGGATTTGGAATATTTAATACCCTGAGAAAGCTTGATGCATTCTGTATTCTGGGTTGCCATATCAATTAAGATATAGGCTGGGATACCATCCTTTTGATTGGTAAACCATTTAATAGGACTTGCGTATTCCAAAGGGGTAACCCGTACCGGTTTTCCTTTGTAATTTATTTGTGAATAATCGTCTGCCACTTCAAACTGGGACACCATATCCACCATGCTTCCCATTTTCCGGTCTCCCAACAGAGAGGCGGAATCCTTATCAAGAAGTGGTATGGTGTCGTAGTCCACCTGGGAAATATCCTCTGTGAATGTTCTCGTTTCCACATCCAAAAGGGACTGGTATTTTTTTGCATTGATAATGGGCGAGCCAAGAAATGTCCCAATCGCAAAAATAATAACCAAAACTACAACCAGATAATAGCCGTATTTCCATGGACCCATTGCGGTTTTTGAATCAACAATTATTATTTTTGCCCTTTTTTCCTTTATGGACTTCCATAGGACACCTGCAGTAGTGATGATAATCACCGCACCAATAATAAACCACCAAAAGCCTACAGAATGAATATTGACAGCCGGCAGGGTCACGTAATAATAAATAAAAGCTGCCACCAGTAAAATAAGTATTGCAAGTATCTTTATGCCAATAAAATTTTTGCCTGATTTCTCTTTTTTCTTTTTCTCTTTTCCCATTTTCTTTTCTAATTTTCCTTTCCTCTTTCAAGAACTGTTTTCCTTGTATTATTTTTATAATACAATAAGTCGTAAAAGTGAGTTTGTCAATAGAATGCTTCTAAAGTTATTATAAATTTTTGTAAAATTCTAACAATTCCTTCCAGTACCTGTCGGAAAATCTGTTGTCTGAACTGTTACTGAAATTCTCGTGCCCGACTTTGAGCTAAAAAAGTTTGCAAAGCAGCAGAAGCCCACATGATATATAGTGTTGGCATATTTTACGAATTTATTTCAACATGGTTCGTACATACCTCAAAAAAAGCCCAACAAGTATTTGATAAGTTATGCCCACCTGTTAGCGGGTGGGCATAATTTTCAAATACTCATAAAAACAAAATCTTTTTAAACTTTAATCTTCATCATCCTTAGCCAGCTTATTTGCCCTTGCCGCCACTTCTTTTTCCTGAATGTCGCTTGGAGCCTGCTCATATCTGGCAAATTCATAGGAATATTCTCCATAGCCTCCTGTCATGGAACGTAAGGTGGTGCAATATCCGTAAAGTCCCAGCATGGGAATATCCGCTTCAATCATCTGCTTGCCGTCCGGAAGCGGATTCATTCCAAGCACCCTTCCCCGCCTCTTATTTAAGTCTCCCATAACATCTCCCGTAAATTCATCGGGAACCACTACCTTCAGGGAGGCGATAGGCTCTAACAATACCGGCGAAGCTTCCATAAAGCCTTTTTTAAATGCCTGGATGGTTGCCTTTTTAAATGCCATTTCAGAGGAATCCACATCATGATAGGAGCCGTCATACAAAATGCCCTTTACTCCCACTACCGGATAAGCAGCCAACGGACCTGATAAAACAGACTCCTGCATACCCTTTTCCACTGCCGGGAAGAAATTCTTGGGAATAGCTCCTCCCACTACTACCTGTTCAAATACATAAGGTGTTTCCAAATCTCCGGAAGGCTCAAAGCGCATTTTTACATGACCGTATTGCCCATGGCCTCCGGACTGCTTTTTATATTTGGATTCCACGTCTGACTTTTTCCGGATGGTTTCCTTAAAGGCGATTTTCGGCTTGGATAATTCAACCTCTACCTTATACTCATTTAAAAGACGGCTTACTGCCACTTCCAAATGCTGGTCACCCATTCCGTATAAGAGCATCTGTCCGTTTTCGGAATCATTTACGGATTTTAATGTCAAGTCTTCGTGCATCATCTTCTGCAGGGACTGGGACACCTTATCAATGTCGCCTTTGTTTTTTACTTTGTAACGCATATATGTATAGGGGGTGGAAATCTGAATCTTTCCGTACTGTACAGTAGTTGCCTTGGTGGAAATGCTGTTTCCGGTTCTTGCTGCTGTAAACTTGGCAAGAGCGCCGATATCTCCTGCATGAAGCTCCGGCACCTCTATGGGCTTGTTGCCCTGAAGCACATACAGCTTGCCGATTTTTTCCTCTACTTCCTTTTCCCTGTTATACACTAAATCATCCGTCTTAAATACGCCGGAGCACACTTTAATCAGAGAGTATTTTCCGATAAAAGGGTCCACAATGGTCTTAAATATAAAGCCGGATTTTGCTTTTGAAAAATCATAATTTGCTTCAAATATTTCATTTGTCTTTAAGTTTACGCCTGCTATCTTACAGTTTTCCGGACTGGGCATATATTTAACAATATCATCCAAAAGTGTATAAATACCCTGACACAGCAGATTGGAGCCCATGGAAATAGGTACAATGCTGCCGTCCTGCACATTGCTCCGAAGAGCCGCCCTGATTTCTGCCTCTGAAAAAGTTTCTCCGTTAAAATATCTGTCCATCATCTCTTCAGAAGTTTCTGCCACCGCTTCTAGCAATGTTTCCCGATAACCCTCCAAAAGGGGCATGCTGTAATCAGGAATTTCACATTCCGTAACATCCTTTCCATTCCATCTGTTTCCGGTCTGGCTTACTACATTCACATATCCTACAAACTTTTCATTTTCACGGATTGGAAAATGGAAAGGTGCGATTTTTTTACCATACAATTCGGTTAAATCTTCCACTACCTGTCTGAAAGAAGCATTGTCCACATCCATATCCGTTACAAAGAACATTCTGGGCAGCTTGTTCTTTTCGCAAAGCTCCCATGCCTTTTTCGTGCCTACTTCCACGCCGGCCTTACCGGACACTACAATAATGGCTGCATCTGCCGCCGCCGCTGCTTCCTCCACTTCTCCTACGAAATCAAAATAGCCCGGCGTATCTAAAATATTGATTTTAGTATCCTCCCACTCTATGGGAACCATGGTGGTGCTGATGGAAAACTGTCTCTTCTGCTCTTCTTTTCCAAAATCACTAATGGTATTTTTATCGGGCACCTTTCCCATTCTGGAAGTAAGCCCTGCCAGATATGCCATGGCCTCCGTCAGACTGGTCTTACCGCTGCCCCCGTGCCCAAGCAGCACAATATTACGAATCTTTTCAGTTGTGTAAACTTTCATATAATTCCCTCCATTATATTATTATTTTTGATAATTTGCCGAAAGTATTTTGAAAATGAATTTACAATACCAACACCATATGGATATTTTACTAAAAATTCTGATAATTTTCAATCATTTTTTAAAGGGATAACCGGAGCCCTGCACTAACACACTTTAAAGTAATAAAGTGTTGACATTTCAAATCCCTCACGTTACAATAATTCATGTGCTTTTAGCACGTATTTTCAATCAAAATACAAAAAATAAAATCAGAAATGGAGATAAAAAAATGATCGTAGTAATGAAACCGGATGCTGCCGACAGCAGCATTCAATCCATCAAAGAATACATTGAAAGCTTCCAGCTTCAGGTTCATCTGTCAAAAGGGGAAGAAGTGACCATTATCGGTATCGTAGGCGATAAGTCAAAGCTTCCGGCAGAAAACCTCACAAGCTTTAAGGACGTGGAAAAAATCGTGCCCATTTCAGAAAGCTATAAGCTCTCCAATATTAAGCTTCATCCGGAACCCACTACCGTTTCTGTCGGAAACACGACTATCGGACCGGGAAACCTGACGATTATGGCAGGTCCCTGCGCAGTGGAAACAGAAAAACAGCTTTTGGAAATCGCCCATGCGGTAAAGGCTTCCGGAGCTACCATTTTAAGAGGCGGCGCCTACAAGCCCCGTACTTCCCCCTACTCTTTTCAGGGACTTGAGGCGGAAGGCTTAAGATATATGCAGACTGCCAAACAGGAAACCGGTCTTACCACAATTTGCGAGGTAGTCAGTCTGGAGGCTATTGAGGCGGCGCAAAAATATGTGGACATGATTCAGATAGGCGCCAGAAATATGCAGAACTTTATATTATTAAAGGAAGCCGGACGTTCCGGTATGCCTGTACTGTTAAAAAGAGGGCTTTGCGCCACCATTGATGAATGGCTCAATGCTGCGGAATATATTATTGCAGAAGGCAATCCAAATGTGGTTTTATGTGAAAGAGGCATTCGCACCTTTGAAACAACTACAAGGAATACTTTGGACATCAGCGCTGTTCCGGTATTAAAGTCCAAAACACATTTGCCGGTTATTGTGGACCCTTCCCACTCCACCGGTTCCTACAAATATGTGGCTCCCATGGCAAAGGCAGCCGTTGCCTGCGACAGCGACGGCCTTATGATAGAGGTACACAATGACCCTGCCAATGCCTTATCCGACGGGCCTCAGTCACTGACCTTTAAAAAGTTTGATGCTTTATGCAAAGAATTAAAACCATTTGCCAAGCTGGTAAACCGTACCTTCTAAATACATGGAGACGCAAAAGATGGATATAACTACCTGTGCCTTTATGGGGCTCGGCCTGATTGGCGGCTCCATAGCAAAGGCAGTGAAAAAAGCAAAACCCCATATTCAAATCAAGGCTTTTGATATTAACAGACAAACCCTGCTTCTTGCCATGGAGGAAGGCACTATTGACGAAGCTTATCCGTCGTTAAGTCCTGATTTTTTTCAGTGTGACATTTTATTCCTCTGTGCCCCGGTTTCTAAAAATGATGAAAACTTAAAGAATATAAAGGATTATATACAAAAGGGCTGCATTCTCACAGACGTAGGAAGCGTTAAGTCCGCTATTCATGAAGTCATTGCAAAAGAGGGGCTGGAATCCTGCTTTATCGGCGGGCATCCTATGGCCGGCAGCGAAAAGACCGGCTATGAAAATTCCAACCCACTTCTTTTGGAAAATGCCTACTATATTTTAACCCCCACGGAATACGTATCAAAAGACCTTTTGAACAGCTATAAAGAGCTGGTAGCCTCCTTTGGAGCCATTCCCCTTATTTTAGACTATAAAGAACACGATTATATTACGGCAGCCGTAAGCCATCTGCCTCATATCATTGCTTCCAGCCTGGTAAATCTGGTAAAGGATTCTGATACGGAAAAAGGGCTTATGAAACTGATTGCTGCCGGAGGATTTAAGGATATTACAAGGATCGCCTCCTCCTCTCCGGTTATGTGGCAGCAAATCTGCATGACCAATACGGAAAATATCCGGAATCTGCTGGATGATTATATATCTTCCCTAATCAGAATAAGGGATGAATTGAACAGCCTGCCGGCTGCTCCTTCCGTAGATTTTATTTATTCTTTATTTGATACTGCCAAAAACTATCGGGATTCCTTTCCCAATGCTTCCAGCGGCCCTATCAAAAAAGTCTATGATATTCATTTGGAGGTACCCGATGAGGCCGGCTCTATTGCCAGAACATCGGTTATTTTGGCAAAACACCGTATCAGCATAAAAAATATCGGAATCATGCACAACCGGGAGTTTGAAGAAGGCGCCCTGCGCATTGAATTTTATGATGAGGCCTCCAGACAGTCTGCTATTAAACTGCTGGAAAACAATAACTATACCATTTATACTGCCGGCTGACAAAAATTAATGTACTGAAACACTGATATTTAGCATAAGTCTGCAGTTCAAGGGAAAAACAGACAATGGATTCTGTTAAATATCAATATATCAGCACACCAATATGCCGGTCCGCTTCATACCGGAAATGTTGAAAACATAGAAAGGAATTTTTAAAAATGGAATTTAAAAAGGTGCAGAGATTAAAAGGGGAAGTAACCATTCCCGGAGATAAATCCATTTCCCACCGGGCAGTTATGTTCGGTTCCATTTCCCGGGGATTGACGGAGGTTACCAACTTCCTGCAGGGCGCGGACTGTTTGTCCACTATCTCCTGCTTTCGGAAGCTGGGCATTTCCATTGAAAATACTCCGGACAGAATTTTAGTCCACGGAAAAGGACTGCATGGCTTAAGCGCCCCTTCGGAATTATTGGATGCAGGCAACAGCGGCACTACTGTCCGGCTGATTTCCGGCATACTGGCTCCCCAGCCCTTTTCCGTAACCTTAACGGGAGATGCTTCTATTCAAAAGCGCCCCATGAAGCGCATTATAGACCCATTAACTGAAATGGGGGCAGACATAAAAAGCATAAGCGGAAACGGCTGTGCCCCCCTTTCCATTACCGGAAAGCATCTGAAAGCAATCCATTATACTTCCAAGGTCGCTTCCGCTCAGGTAAAATCAGCCATCCTTTTGGCAGGGCTTTATGCAGACGGGGAAACAAAGGTAACGGAGCCTTACATAAGCCGGAATCACTCAGAAATCATGCTGAGCTATTTCGGAGCTGCCCTTACAAACAGGGATACTACCGTCTCCATACTTCCGGAGCCGGAGCTTTTGGGGCAAAAGGTAGATGTGCCGGGGGATATTTCTTCAGCCGCTTACTTTATTGCCGCCGGTCTTATTGTTCCAAACAGCGAAATTCTCATAAAAAATGTGGGAATCAATCCTACCAGGGATGGTATTTTAAAGGTGGCAAAGGAAATGGGCGGCAGCATCACTCTTTTAAATGTAAATGAGGAGCATGGTGAACCGGTTGCGGATATTCTTGTGAAATCCGGCACTCTTCACGGAATTACCATCAAAGGGGAAATCATTCCCACTCTAATTGACGAGCTTCCCATCATTGCGGTTATGGCTGCATTTGCAGAGGGCACTACTACTATTATGGATGCTGCAGAATTAAAAGTAAAAGAATCCAACCGGATTGACGTGATGGCGGAAAATCTGTCTGCCATGGGCTGCAACATTACTCCCACGGAAGACGGCATGATTATTCATGGAGGCGCGCCGCTGTCCGGAGCCGTTATTGATTCTAAAGCAGATCACCGGATTGCCATGAGCTTTGCAGTTGCCGCTTTATGCGCAGACGGCATTACAGAAATAAAGGACAGCCAGTGCGTCAATATTTCTTATCCTGCTTTTTATGAGGATTTAGCACGGCTGACTAAATAGAATACTCAAAAACGGGCATTACATAAAGCATGGAAAAAGTAACAGCTATGTATGCAAAGACTGAAAATGCGCCCTGCCTTTACATTATTCAAAAAAGGCAGGACGCATTTTCTTATTTTACAATTATCATGTAGACTTATTTCACATTGGCAGTAACGGTATCATACACTTCGATTCTGGCAGCGTCCATTTCCGGCATGCCGATAAAGATTCCGCCATAAGAATATGTATTATCTTCTTTTGCAATACGGACCACCTCAACAAATGCATGAATGACTTCCTTTGTCCAGATTGTCAGATAAGCTTCATATACAGTACCAATATCCAAAAGGGTATCACAGGTAAAACCTACTCCCGTCTTGGAAACGTTCTGCACATCAATGATGACTTCACTGGCGCCGTCTGTCTTCTTTCCGCTAAGCCGCTTAACAATCAATTTAGAAGTCAATTCCATTCTTCTGCTTTTTCTTTTTTCTTCCATATGTAACCCCTTTCCAGCAAATTTCACATTCTATTGTATTTTATCCTAATTTCTTGAAAAATGCAAGCCTGCATGAAGTGAATTACCGATACTTGAGCCATTTTATATCTGGCAGTTACATTGTGCTTAACTTGTCTCTAACGCTACATTTCTTCATTTACCTGCTCTAAGCAAAGTTTCATAAGTTTTTCAGAAATATAAATATTTTTATCAATCATCTTCTGTATAACAGGCTTTAACTCACTTATATATCCCTGCCTCTTTGCCTTTATCAGAACACCAATCGTACCCGTCACAGGTAATTTTAAGTATTTTGCATGTTTCTTCGCATTAGCATCATCTATAATGACAGTATCTGCATTTTTTTCTTTCGCTAAAATCATAACCTCTACTTCACCATCATGTAATTGTGTTTTGAACATAGTTTTTGCCATCTGGTTCTCTATATTTTCCACATGAATCCAATCAAGAGAATTATCCACCTTGCTTCTTGCATATTGATTCTTTCTTTTCTGACAGTTCCCGATATACTGCTTGAGGAATTGTAATTTCTCCATAAATTTTCTTCAATACATCAAGCTGTCCAACATGACACAATGCAATCAGGGGCGTAGTGTTAACTATCACCTTACGCATTTGCCAATTCCTCCAAGAATTCTTTTTCACTCTCAAAAGAAAATATAGATATCTCATTTTTGCCAAGATATTTTATAAAATCCTCTTTTGACATATCTGCTATGCTTGCGCAGTATCCTAATGACACTTTTTTGTTTTTGTATAAATCTACTGCAAGCATACATTTCATATATGCCGCAAAATCATCTTCATTTTCATGTAAATTCAGCAATATTTCTTCCGGAACGTTTATTGAAACAACACACATAGCAATCTAAGACGAGCCCGCGAAATATAATTTCTTCTGCAATTGGAGAAATGAGCAAAAGTGTAATGATTTGTACTATTGTTCCTAAATATGGTACGAAATCTGAATAATGTTCCACACATGCCTTTATTTGTACTTGATTTTCAAAGTTCATACTGTATGTAACTAATGAAAATGCAAATGAATAAGCAAAAGCAGCCCTGCAAGGCAAAAAACAATCCTGAAAGCTTATGGGTGTCACATTTATTTCTTTTAATAATTTCTTTTTCCGGATTTTAAAAAATGCCATTAGTATCAACACTGTTAAAACATTTGTAATAATAGTTAAGCCCATCGAATTATTGTTCATAAAGCTTTCCACTTCGTTCATGCTCCATCCAAAAGCTGCCATGGCGCTTGCCATTACAGACAAAACCACCACTTGAAACATTACATAAAATAATACATATCCGACGGATTTTATAATACTTTTCATAAGTTCTCCTTTTTTGCAGGCCTTTTCACAAAATCACCATGGCATCCCCAAAAGAAAAGAACCGGTATTTCTCCCGGATAGCTTCCTCATATGCCAAAAGCACATGCTCCCTGCCTGCCAGCGCCGATACAAGCATAATCAGTGTGGATTCCGGCAGATGGAAATTGGTAATCAGCCCGTCAATCATTTGAAACTGATAACCGGGATAAATAAAGATTTCCGTATTATCGCAGCATTCTTCCACCGTTCCATCCTCTTTCACGGCGCTTTCCAATGTGCGGCAGCTTGTGGTGCCAACCGCAATGACCCGGTGTCCTTCTGCCTTTGCCCTGTTTATCTTCTCCGCTGCTTCCTTTGATATTTGATAATATTCCGAATGCATGTGATGCTCTAATATATTATCCACCTTTACAGGCCGAAAGGTACCAAGACCTACATGCAAGGTCACATAGGCAATGGATATCCCCATTTCTTCAATTTTGTTTAGAAGCTCCTTTGTAAAATGCAGTCCTGCCGTGGGTGCCGCCGCAGAGCCTTCATATCTGGCATATACAGTCTGATATCTGGACTTATCCTGAAGCTTATGGGTGATGTAAGGCGGAAGGGGCATTTCTCCAAGCCGGTCCAGCACCTCTTCAAAAATGCCTTCATAGGAAAACTGAATCAGGCGGTTGCCCTCCTCTAACACCTTTAACACCTCTGCTTTTAACAGCCCGTCTCCAAAAACCAGCTTTGTACCCGGCTTTGCTTTTTTTCCCGGCTTTACAAGAGTTTCCCAGCAGTCGTTTTCCCTTCTTTTTAACAACAACACCTCAATGTTTGCCCCGGTATCTTCTTTTACTCCCATAAGCCTTGCGGGAAGCACTTTGGTATCATTTAAGACAAGACAGTCCCCCGGCCTTAAAAAGCCGGTGATATCCCGGAAAGTATGATGGGAAATCTCCCCCGTGTCTTTCTTTAAGGCAAGAAGCCTTGAACCGGTTCTGTCCTCTAAAGGGTCCTGCGCAATCAATTCCTGCGGCAGATCAAAATAAAAATCTGATTTTTTTATGTTATCCATGTTGTTCTCATTTCTTTGTTTTTCAGTAACAGTTCCTGCGGTGAAATCTGCTGTAGGAACTGTTATGTTTTTTCAAAATCCATTCCGGGCTGTTATTGTCTCAGTTCAATGCCAAGCCCTTCCAGACCGTTTAAAATCTTCTTCATGGCGCCGTTTACATCCGCTTCCTCCAATGTCCTGTCACTTGCCCTGAAATAAATGGAGTATGCCATGGATTTAAAGCCTTCCTTAATCTGTTCTCCTTCATAAATATCGAACAGCTCATAATGCTCTAAAATCTTACCGCCTCTCTGTGCAATCATTGCTTCAATCTGACCTGCCAGAATTTCCTTTGGCACTACCATGGAAATATCCCGTTTCACAGCAGGATATTTTGCGATTCCCCGGTATTTTCTGTTAAAGGTTGCAAAAGGAAGGATGGACGGAATGTCAAGCACTGCCACATAAGCCTTTGTTCCGATATCATAATTATCGCATACCTCCGGATGGACCTCCCCTAAATATCCTACTGTTTTTCCGTCATATATAATGTTTGCCTGTCTGCCAGGATGTAAGAAGGGCTTTCCTGCATTGGGGTCATAAACCGCTTTTTTATCCATGCCTATAGCTTCAAAAAATTCCTCCACCACACCTTTCATCGTAAAGAAATCCCCGTCTCCATACATGCCAAGGGTGAATTCCATCCTTTCATCCGGCAGCTCCGTAAGGGGCACTTCCTTTGGCAGATAAATATTGCCGAGCTCATATAAACGCACATCTTTATTTCTTCTGTTATAATTAGTTGCCAGAGAAGTCAGCATTCCATTTAAGGAAATGGTTCTCATAATGGAGAAATCCTCTCCAAGAGGATTTGCAATTACAATTGCTTTCCTGAGCACATCTTCATTAGGGATTAACAACTTGTCAAATACCTTGGGACTTTCAAAAGAATAGCACATTCCCTGTGAAAATCCACAATACTCCGCAATGTCCCTTGCCTTTTCTTCAATGCGCAGCTTAAAAGGCAGTTTTCCTGTAGTAGCTTCCCCGCTTGGAAGGGTTGTCGGAATTTTGTCATAGCCGTAAAATCTTGCCACTTCCTCCGCAATATCCGCAATTCCTTCCAGATCCTGACGGAAAGAAGGAATTTCAAGAAGCTTATCTCCGTTTTCTTCTGTAAGCACCTTTAATTCCAGACGCTCAAAAATAGCAAGCATTTCCTGCTGGGAAATATCCGTTCCAAGAAGCCTGTTGACTCTTTCCGCCTTAAAAGGAATCCGGTTCAGTTCCTTTAAAGGAGCCTTTACATCTATCATGCCGTCCACTACTTCCCCGCAGCCTAATTCTTCAATCAGCTGGCATGCCCTGTTAATGGCAGCCTCTGCATTGTAAGGATCCAGTCCCTTTTCAAACTTGCCGGAAGCCTCGGTACGAAGCCCGAGACGCTTTGCGGATTTCCGGATATTTGCACCATGGAAAATAGCGGCTTCAAATAATACGGTTTTTACATCATCCGTAATTTTGGAATTTTCACCGCCCATGATTCCGGCAATGCCGATTTCCTTTTCGCCGTCGCAAATCATTAGCATATCCTTATCCAGCTTTCTAATCTGTCCGTCCAGTGTCTGAAATTCCTCTCCGTCCTCAGCCCTGCGCACTATGATTTTATTGCCTGAAATGGTGGATAGGTCGAAAGCATGCATGGGCTGTCCATATTCTTCCATTACATAGTTTGTTATGTCAACCAGATTGTTGATGGGGCGAATACCGCTTGCCGCCAGTCTTCTCTGCATCCATTTTGGCGAAGGTGCGATCTTAATATTGGTACATACCCTTGCGCAGTATCTTGGACAAAGCTCCTGATCCTTTACTTCCACGGAAATATAGTCTTCTATTTTTTCTCCGTTTCCCTTTACTTCTACCTTAGGCATAATAAATGGTTTGCCAAAGGTAACTGCCGCTTCTCTTGCAATGCCGAGCACGCTGTAGCAGTCCACTCTGTTAGAGGTAATCTCGTATTCAAAAACCGTGTCCTTGAGCCCCAGCTCTTCTATGGCATCGGCGCCCACCTTTGCATCCTCCGGGAAAATGTAAATGCCAAGCTCCGGCGCCTCCGGGTACATATCCCTGCTTGAGCCTAACTCTTCAATGGAACACATCATTCCAAAGGATTCCACCCCCCTTAGCTTTCCGTTTTTAATTGTGATTCCGTCCTCCGGCAACGGACCGCCGTCATGCCCTCCTGCAACCTTGCCTCCGTCTATAACAACCGGAACCTTATCTCCCACTTTTACATTAGGAGCCCCCGTTACAATCTGCAGGGTTTCCTTTCCTATATTTACCTGACAGATAATCAACTTATCCGCATCCGGATGCTTTTCAATGGATTCAATCTGTCCCACATAGATTTTATCCAGATTTTTATCCAGCCGTTGAAAGGTCTCCACCTTTGTTCCTGTAAGAGTCATCGCATCGGTATATTCCTGGTCGGTACATGCAAGTTCCGGCACATATGCTTTAATCCATGATAATGCTGTATTCATTTTCTTTCTTCATTCCTTTCTGAAGTTATTTCTGTTTTTTAAGTTTCAAATGCTTTGCTTTTCTTTATTGCTTTTTAATTTCTATTAGATTTGCGTAACAATTAACTATAATTGACACATTTCTATTATCTATAGCTAATGCTTCACTATAATTACTTTTTCTATTTGCTGTAACCAATGACTTAGCATAATTACCATTTTTATATTAGCTGCAGTTAATGACTTACAATAATTACTATTTTATATTAGCTTCAGCTAAGCACTTACAATAATTACTATTTTATATTAGCTTCAGCCAATCACTTACAATAATTACTATTTTATATTAACCCAGGTTAATTTCTCACCGCAATTTCCATTCTATCAGCCATAGACAATAACCCGCCATAATTTCCGCAAACATATTTCTATTAAAACTGACGCAGGAACCGGACATCATTTTCATATAAAAGACGCATATCGTCAATTTCATACTTCAACAATGCGATACGTTCCAGACCGATTCCAAATGCAAAACCGGAATATTCCTCCGGGTCGATGCCGCTCATGCGCAGCACATTCGGATGAACCATGCCGCAGCCTAAAATTTCAATCCAGCCGGAGCCTTTACAGAAACGGCAGCCGCTTCCTCCGCACTTAAAGCAGGAAACATCCACTTCCGCACTTGGCTCTGTAAAATTGAAATGATGGGGTCTGAATTTTACCTTTGTATCTTCTCCAAACAGTTCCTTTGCAAACTCCGCCAATGTGCCTTTTAAATCTGCAAAGGTAATATTTTTGTCAATAACCAGTCCTTCAATCTGATGGAAGGAAGGGGAATGGGTGGCATCCACTTCATCGGAACGAAATACCCTTCCCGGCGCCACCATGCGGATAGGAAGCTTTCCTTTTTCCATTTCATGAACCTGAACCCCTGATGTCTGGGTTCTTAACAAAATATCCCCATTGATATAAAAAGTATCCTGTTCGTCCTTTGCCGGATGGTCTGCCGGAATATTCAAAGCTTCAAAGTTGTAATAATCCGTTTCCACTTCCGGTCCTTCCACTACCTCATAGCCCATTCCCACAAAGATTCTTTCCACCTCTTCCATGGCAATGGCATTGGGGTGTCTGTGTCCCACATTATTTTTCTTTGCCGGCAGGGTCACGTCAATGACTTCCCGTTTCATCTGGGCTTCTCTTGCCATTCTTTCCATTTTGCCTTTTGCTTCTTCCAAAGCGGCTTCAATCTGCCCTCTTGCTTCATTTACCAACTGCCCCACCTTTGGCCTGTCCTCCGGGGCAACGTCCTTCATGCTTTTTAAAACAGCCGTAAGCTCCCCTTTCTTTCCAAGAAAAGCCACCCGCACATCATTAAGCTTCTCTAACGCATCGGAAGCCTGAATCTGTTTCATTGCTTCTGTTTTGATTTGTTCCAGTTTTTCTTTCATAATCTTCTCTCTTCTCCTGTTTATTTATTTCCTACAAAGACAAAAGTGCAATTTGCACATTCATTTTATTTCATAAGACATATTTTCCCATGAAATCAAATATCCCCCGCAGCATAAAAAAACCCCTTACAGCAACTGCTATAAGGGACGAATCTCAATCCGCGGTACCACCCACATTCCTTAAAAAATTCCGCTCTATACAGTTTCTCCCATTGCAGACTTTTCCAAGGCTCTCATTTACGCATAACGTGCGCTTACGTTCTGACCTACTCTGCCAACGGAAAGCATCCTGCCGTTACTTAAGAACCTTTCCGCTTTATTTCAGCCAGACTGCTCGGGTGGGAAATTCAATCTACATCTGTACTAAGGAAGCTTCCAGCCGCTGACTTCCTCTCTCTGATAGAACATGTAGCTTTACTGACACCGTCACTGCATTTTTTATTTACATGTCTCTTATTTTAAGAAATCATTTCCTAAATGTCAAGTAATAATCTCACTTTTTCCCCATCCTTTTCTTCCATATAAACACATTTGCCGGCATCAGAAATTTATTCAGCATGGCTCCCATCAGTATAATATACATGCACATATACAGCCAGAGCATTAAAATAATAATGGTGGCAAGGCTGCCATACATGGTATAGCCTCCAAAGTATTCCAGATAAATACTAAAGCCCCAGGAAAATGCCACCCATACAAGGCTTGAAAAAACTGCCCCCGGAATCTGGGTATACCATTTCTGCCTTTCATTGGGAAGCCATGTAAATAAAAGCATGAGGAAAATAAACAGTAAAAAGGAAACAATAAACAGTTTAAGGCTTGATAAGAAATCCATCAGATATCTGCTTGTAGGTATGGAAGTCCGGATAAATGCCACTACCGTATCTCCATAGACCGTAATTGCCAAAGACATCATAATGGAGCATATTAAGATAACCGTGTATAAGCAGGAGCGGAATTTCAGTGCAAAGTAACCTTTTGTCTCCACCCCGTTGATTACATTCAGCCCTCTGTTTAGCGCCCATATTCCCCTTGCTCCCGCCCATACCGTTGCTACTGCCGTAACGGATAAAAGAGTGGTGGATTTTCCATAAACTTCATTTACCACACTGACTGCAATGGGGTCAATGCTGTCGGGCAGAAAATCCACAAGTGCATTCATTAGGTTTGCTTTTGTAATTGGTGTATACGGAATAATGGAGCAAAGTGTCAGTAAAATAGGAATCAGGGATAAAAACATAAAAAATGCCGCGCTGGAAGCATATGCCCCGATATGACTATCATTTATCTGCTTTACAAATTCCTTTCCCAGAATATACAATTTCTTCCACATGGCTTTCCTGTCTTCTCCCTGATTTTATATTATGCTTTTCGGGTTTTTCCATACATTTTAACTTATTTACTACTGATTGCTTCCCGGTTCTATATGTTTACCATTCATTGCCGATTATTTCCCAGTTCTATATACTTACAATTCATTACCAGTTGTTTTCCCATTTCATATGTTCGCGATTTAATTGCCTCTTTTTTGATATAAAACTGCCATATGTACATAATTCACAATTTCAATCACAACTTAGAAAGCGTAATCCCTTCATAGAAAAACTGCAGTATTTCTTCATATGTATAGCCCAGATTTCCCATTGCCCTGGCTCCGTTCTGGCTCATGCCGATTCCATGTCCAAAGCCTCCGCCAATAACCACATAGCTTTCCACCTTGTCTTCCCCTTCTGTCTTAACGATGGCAAAAGCGCTTGGAAGCATGCCGGAAATCTTAGATGTATCGCCTGTCTTACGAAGCACCTCTGTGCCTTCATTTGCAAGCACATAACGCACATTATGTTCCGAAATCACCTTATAGGTTCCTTTTGTTCCTTCGATTAAAAGCTCATGTATGGCGCCGCCGCTGCTTCTTTCCAGTACAGAAATGCTTTTCACATCTCCTAACTTACCGATTTCTTTGGAAGCAAAGGAACCATCCTTGCATTTTGTCAGCACCTGGTCCGGTTTTGCCCCAAATCTTGCCTTTAGCTGCTTTAATAAAATATCCGGATCAAGCCTTGAAGAATAGCTCCAGCGGTACCAGCCCTCTTCCTTTTCAAAATCCCCTTCTCCAACCGACTGTATAAAGGCTTGAAATTCATCTTCCTGTGTCATATCCTCTGCCGTTTTGATACAGTCAGAACCGATATTTTTGGATGCCAAATGTGCTTCCCCTTCTCCTCTGCTGCTTTTCCATGCCAGTATATCCGTTCCATAACCGCAGGAGGTAGAATAAAAGTAAGTGTCTGCCACCTGTCCATTTGACATCACTACCTGCCCTTCTGTTTCACGCACTGCGCTAAGAGCAGCCTCGCTTTCCATTATATTATTATATACCTGAAAGGCGGCACTGTCATCCACATGGGCCCCATAGGATTGCAGACCGGATTTCTGCATATGCTTGTAGGCATAGCTTCTGGCGCTGACTGCCTGTGCCTTTAGTGCTTCTTTTGGATAAGAGGAGGGCATTTCACTTGGGACTACCGAATACAAATACTCTTCCAGCAAAAGTTCATTAATCAGCAAAAGTCCCTGCTCTGTCTTCTCAATTTCCATAGTGCCCCGGTATGCCGGCGTTCCCTGTCCTCTTTCTATGGAATATACGGTAGTTTTGGAGGTAAGGGCATCCGGCAGGATGGAAATGCGGTTAGAGGTAAACAGCTCACTTTCCTTTGAAACAGTTACCCTTTCTCCCGGTTCAAACCGCTTCTCGTAGCCCTCTCCTTTTATGGTAAAGGCTGTATCCACGCTGAATACGATTTCCTCATGATATGCTCCGGAAAATCCTGTGGTCTTTACTACAACACGGATATTTTTCATATTTTCTTCCCTTGTTACAAGGGCCCCGACGATTTCCTTTCCATCCAGCACAAAATCCGTAAAGTCATAGCCGATTTTCAAATCCGAAAGCTGATAGTCCTCACTTTCTCCATAAAGCTTATAAACCTGAATATCTTCTCCATAAGAAAGCTTTCCATAGCCTTCAATTTCCATCTGGTTATCTTTTATGCTCAATAAGCTGCCGTTAATTTTTTCATTGTAAGGCGTAATGCCCGAAAGCTTTCCTTCTGCAAATGCAATATCCCCTATAACCTGTCTTTCCTCATAGGCAAAGCCGTCTTTTTCCAGAGTAATCTCATATCCCTTCCATAATATGGAAACAGCCTCCGGTAAGTTGCTGCTTACCCATGCTTTTTTCAGGGTAATGCTTCCGGGACTTTCTGCCAGCAAAAGCACCAGCTTCTCCTTTGTGGTGATGGCAGTTACCTGACTGATACTATATCCTTTTCCGGTTTGGGATTGTAAGCCTTCTGCTCCATCCTCCTGCAAATTGAGAATACGCAAACGGGAAAGGTCCTTTGACGCCGCTAACACCTGTTCCGGCTTTAAAGGATTTTTGTCCGGATCAAGAACTTTCTCTCCCCCTGACAGAACAATCAGTTCTTCCTGCTTTAGTTCCAGCTGGGGGGCAAGCAGCTCTGCCGTGGTAAAATAAAATTCCAAAAAATCTTCCCGAAGCAGGTTATGCCTTTTTTTATATTTGGTGGAAAGACCGGCAAGCCACTCCCTGCCAATACCCGAGAGCCTGTCATCCTCTTTCATCCAGACATCTATCAGCTTTTCGTATTCTCCATAGGTAAGGCTTCCCTCTTCTCCTTCCGACCCTTCCAGATTTTTTAAAACCAAAGCCGGCGCCAGCTCCTTTAAAAGAACAGCTACCTCCTTCTTTTTAACATATGTACCTTCCACCTGCCTGCCCGATATCCGGTTCAAAATCGTAACCGTCCCCACAATCATTATCCCGATTAAAAATATAAATCCCGCTAACTGCCAAATAAGTTTCTTTTTTCGATTCACAGCTCTTCCCTTATCCTTATTTTTTCTATCATATAAAAAACAGCCCGAAAGGACTGTTTTTCATTTGTAGCCCGAAATGCCGGTTCTTGTATTTTGACTCCTAGCAAAGCTAGGTGGGCAACCGCAGGCAGCACTCCTGTCTTCCTCTGCGCAATGAAGGCCTGACATTTATGCTCCAATATAAGAATCCCGTTTAAAGTAAATGTAGGTTCAAAATGACAAGAGTTGTCGTACATTTCAGGATATAATCATTATACTCAAAAACGAAAAAAAATACAACCGATTTTCTCTATAAATTTCAGATGTATATTTTGTCAATTATAACAATTTTTCCTGCTTTTCTGCCTGCCACCGGTTCTGATTCCCGTGCGGGAAAGCTGAGGGCTGAACTGTTACAATGGTTTTATCACTACGAAGCAGGGTTATTTCAGAATCAGTTCTTCCAACCTTCTAAAATCCCCATCCGGCACTTCATATTCCGCCCGAATCCTCTCCTCTTCTGCTGTATATTCAGCCGGCGAAATATTGCTATGGATATATAAACTGTCCATGCCGCAGTTTTTTGCCACCTGTATATCGCTTGTTCTGTCATTTCCAATCATAATGGAGTCTTCTTTTTTCAAATGGTATTTCTCTAAAAGAGCCTCCATAATTCTTTTATCCGGCTTACATACCTTTACTTCGGAGGAAATCACAATGCCGTCAAATTTATCATATAAGCCCAGTTCCTTTAATTCAGCCACCGTAAAAGCTGTCTGGGCATTGCTGAGCAGATAAAGCCCCTTTCCCTTTTCCCTGCAGGCTTCAAAAAATTCCTCCACTCCATCATAAAGCCTTATGTAGCTTCTTGACAATATCCGGAATATCTGGCAGATTACTTCAATTTGTCCTTTTTCCGGTTCGACATCTTTCTTTGCAAAAAGCTCCTGAAATACATCTCTGATTTCAATTTCATAATAAGGGTCTCTTCCTGCTGCCTTTTTCCTTCTACAGCCCTGTTTGTAGGCTTCTTTCCATTCCTTTTTTGAATAAGCGGCTCCCATGGCGGAATAAAGTCCTGCCATTTTTTCATGAAGATATGTTTTCTCTTCGTTAGTATGAATATCTGCCAGTGTCCCATACAAGTCAAAAATATAATTCTGATACATGTTTTTTCTCCATTTTCATATTTTTCATTCCCACAAGCAACGAGCCAAGTGATTGCGTGCAAGCATTTGGCGACTGCCGGGAGGGTCAAATACCACGCCTCTTGGGGCGTTTCAAGTTTAATGCCCCGCTGCTTGCGGCGGGGTCTTTGACGTTATCCAAGCGCCACATCCAGTATCATCATTACAAGAAAGCCTACGGAAAAGCCAATGGTGGCAATATTGCTGTGCTCTCCTTCCGATGCTTCCGGCAAAAGCTCCTCCACCACCACATATATCATGGCTCCAGCCGCAAATGCAAGCAGATAAGGCAGAATCGGCTCCATGATTCCTGTTAATAAAATGGTAATTCCCGCTGCAATAGGCTCTACTACCCCGGAAAGAGTTCCATACAAAAAGGCTTTTCCTTTTGTCATTCCTTCGCTTCTTAAAGGAAGAGAAATAATGGCGCCTTCCGGAAAGTTCTGAATGGCAATTCCAATGGCAAGCACAAGGGCGCCTGCAAAGGTAATATCCGCATTTCCGGAAAGCAGACCTGCAAACACTACGCCAACAGCCATTCCCTCGGGAATATTATGAAGGGTTACTGCAAGGACAAGCATTGTTGTTTTTTTTAAAGGGGCGGGAAGCCCTTCTGGTTTTTCACTGTCCAGATGAATATGGGGGACGAACTCATCCATAAGCAGTAAAAATCCGATGCCCAGCACAAAGCCTGCTGCTGCCGGAATAAATGCAAGCCTTCCCATATTTTCCGACATATCAATTGCCGGAATAAGCAATGACCATACGGAAGCAGCCACCATGACTCCGGAAGCAAATCCGAGCAGAGATTTTTGAACTAACGGCTTTATCTCCCCCCGCATAATAAACACACATGCTGCGCCAAGTGTGGTCCCTAAAAAGGGAATTAAGACTCCAACTAATATATTCATATACTTTTCACTCCTCTTATCACTATATGCCAAAGTAAGAATTTTGGCAACATGTGACATTTTATAGGATGGAATTACAGGATAGAAATCAAATTATTTATAGTATGTGCAAACTAATATATTCCAATTCTCATTTCTGTTTATTGGACATACCATAAAATAAAAGGAGCCTCTCTCCTTACAGATATGTTTTGTTTGTATTTATTGCTTTATTTTCATAACTGCAGTCCTGTCCTTTTCTTTTAAATGGCTCTTGTATAGTTCTGTTCAACAAGTCACCATAGGCATCCACTTTACGGAATGTATTTCCCATCATCTCGCTATTTCTGTATTCTCTGATATCCTCCATATGGAAATCAGCATAAAATATCCCCTCTGTCATAGCATCAGCCAGCAAAATCGTATTATCGACACAGATTCCATTTTTATCCCAGCAAACAGGACTATATGCGCATGAACACCCTGCGTTTTCACCATTTGGATTTGCCATTGCGATTCCTGCCATATTTTCATATGCTCTTGTAGATAATGCCTGCAGTCTCGGATTCATAGAAACGCAATCGTTAGGTACAAGGATAATCTCCGCACCCTTAAGCATTAAAATTCTTGCACTTTCAGGATACTCCCGGTCATAACAAATCATAATGCCTAATTTGATTCCATCAAAATCACATACCTTAAATTCTTTACCAGCTTCAATATCCTTTTCATCTGCAAAGTCGCAAGTATGAACCTTTGAATATTTCATCAAAATATTACCCGCCTTATTAATGACAAATGCTGTATTTTGCGGTTTCCTGCTTCCCTTTGTAAAAGCTGTCAACACCACGCCGATTCCATACTCTTTTGCCAATTCACAAATTTTCCTAATATTTGCATCATCATCCGATATACTCTTTTCATATGTTACAGGCAAATCATAGCCCGTAATGAAACATTCCGGAAGCAGCAGAATATCTGAGTGATTTTTTGCTGCTACTTTCATTGCTTTAATAATACTGTTTACATTTTCATTTACTTGTCCATTTTTTGCTCGTTTTTGTAATATTGCAACCTTAAAAATCATACTGCTTCCCCACACTTTTTCGTCCATTTGATGTTTTCTTTTAATGCTTTCTAATTATACATAAAAATATGGTATTTTACAATTCTTCCAACTGCTTTTGCTTAATTTCAAATGGCACTGCTGCCAAAAGCAGAAGTGCCACTATCCCATAGTACCTGTAAAATCATAACTTGATCATTTGTATTTGTTTTTCTATCCGTTCCATTTCTCCTATTCCATTCGTTTCCCTTCTTACCGGCAAATCATATCCAGAAAATATTGATGAACCCTTACATCCTCATTCACCTCCGGATGAAAGGCGGTTACAAGCTGGTTTCCCTGACGGGCGGCGACTATTTTCCCCTCTGCCCATGCAAGTATTTGAACCCCTTCATATGCCTCTGCTATGTACGGGGCGCGGATAAAGGACATGGGAATGACACCGATGCCTGCAAAATCCTGTCGGGTGTAAAAACTGCCAAGCTGTCTCCCGTAAGCATTTCTTTTTACCCGGATATTCATGCTTCCAAAATAAGTTGGATTGTCTTCTACTTCCTTTGCCAGTAATATCAACCCGGCACAGGTTCCAAAAACGGGCAGCCCGGACAAAATTCTGTCCCGAAGTATTTCAAACATATCCAGTTCTTTTAAAAGCTTTCCCATAACAGTACTCTCGCCGCCGGGTATAATAAATCCATCCATCTGCTGCTCTAAATCCTTTTTCTGACGGATTTCAAAATAATCGGTTTCCATCCTTTGGAGCATATGCTCATGCTCCAAAAAGGCGCCCTGCAGTGCTAAAATTCCAATCTTCATCTTATTTTCCCCGCTCTGCCATCAAAAGCCGGATTTCCTGCTCGTTGATTCCAACCATTGCTTCTCCCAAATCAGCCGACAGTTCTGCAATCATCCCTGCATCGTTATAGTTAGCCACTGATTTCACAATGGCAGCAGCACGTTTGGCTGGGTTACCCGATTTGAATATGCCGGAACCAACAAATACCCCTTCCGCTCCCAAATGCATCATCAATGCGGCATCTGCAGGCGTTGCCACTCCGCCGGCTGCAAAATTCACCACCGGAAGCTTTCCATGCTCATGGACATACTGCACAAGCTCTGCAGGCACCTGAAGCTGTTTTGCCGCTTCAAATAATTCATCCGCCCGCAGATTCTGTATCCGTCTGATTTCTGCATTCATAGCCCTCATATGGCGGACTGCCTGCACCACATCTCCTGTTCCCGGCTCCCCTTTCGTGCGAATCATGGAAGCGCCTTCTCCAATCCGTCTGAGCGCCTCTCCCAAATCCCGTGCCCCACATACAAAAGGAACCTTAAAATCGTGCTTATTGATATGATAGATATCATCTGCCGGGGATAATACTTCGCTTTCATCAATATAGTCAATTTCAATTGCCTCCAAAATCCTTGCTTCCATAAAATGTCCGATACGGCATTTTGCCATAACCGGAATGGAAACTGCCTGCTGGATTCCTTTTATCATTTTCGGGTCGCTCATTCTGGAAACACCGCCTGCAGCCCGGATATCTGCCGGAATACGCTCCAAAGCCATTACCGCACATGCCCCTGCCTCCTCTGCAATCTTAGCCTGCTCCGGTGTGGTTACGTCCATAATGACGCCGCCCTTTAGCATTTGTGCAAGCTGTTTGTTTAATTCATATCTGTTTTCTTCCATAACTGTTTTTCCTGCCTTTCCTAATTCGTTGTTATAGTTCGTTTGTTCCTGCACTATTATACCGCTTTCTGGCATTTGTAAAATAACCAGTTTTTTATTTTTTTACCAGTCCAGTTTTACTGTGGTTACAAGAAACTCAATTATAAAAAGAAAAATACCGGAGCAGGCTTTTCCTGCTCCGGCATTATGAAATAACAAGTCAATATGGACTTTTCCCGATATTTTTTTCCGCCTGTCTTAATGCAAAAACAATGGGCATTATCAATATTCCGCAAAAAAAATTGCTGATTCCATGAATGCAGTCCCATGGCAGTCCTGCAACAATCCAGGCTATCATTCCCTGAAAATTCAATCCAAACATGATTGCCTGCAAAGGCGCATACAATGTGCCAAACAGAAAACCATGAGCCGCACATACCGCCATATATATTACCGGCTCTATTTTTTTCGGCATTTTTTTTGGAAGCAGCATGACAGCTCCCCAAAGGATGGTCCATAAATATAAATATGGAACCCACCAGGCTGAAAAGCCGCAGAAAATACCGTTTAAAATTACATAAGTATAAATAGGGTACAATGCTTTTTTCCTGTAAACAACCGTGTAAGCCACAGTCAGAACCCCAAGCAGATGCACATTGGGTATTAACTCCATAATGAGCTTGGAACCGTACATGACAGCTCCAAGCATTCCAAACACGGCAATCTCCTTTATTGTAAGTTTCATGCTTATTCAACCTTCAAGGTATAATTGTCCCCTTCTGTAATTGCCGTGACATCAATTCCTGTCTGCGCATATTCACCATTGATATAAAATGCCCAATACACACCATCCTTGTCATAATCAGCAGTTATACCATTGACTGTTTTTACATAAAGGCCATATTCCCCTTCTTCTCCGTCAATCAGTTCAAGCTCTTCCAAAGCCTCTCCTACTGTTTCTTTATCCGTATGGATTTCAAACTGTGTCTCCGCACCTTCCTTATCCACTACCGTGAGAATGAATTTTGTATTTCCTTCTCCTAATACAGTTCCTTCTGCCTGAACGGACTCATCCGGCTGGGCATTTTCGTCTGACTGGACATTTTCTTCTATCTGTTCCGTATCATCGGTCTGAATGTCCTCTTCTGCCTGTTCCGTATTATCTGTCTGAACGTCCTCCTCTGCCAGTCCTGTCTCCTCTGTTTGGGCAGTCTCCTCCGTCCCTTTTGCAGAAGGGCTGTTATTGCCATTACAACCAGTTGTAAACAGCGCCATAGCCACAATAAGCACCATACAAAGAAGCAATGACGATATTTTTTTACTACATTTCATTTGCATGCTTTCAATCTCCTTTGTTTTTTATTTCCCCTAAAAACCGGCGCTCGCAGTTATCAAAAGAGGATTTTCCTGTCTGGATATTTCGACTTGGCATTCCGGCAACCGGCCTTCTCAGATATACTCCAATGGCTTTTCCCAATTTGTGGCTTTTGGTTAGATTTCCGGAAATTCATTTATGCCTTACGGCGACGGGCTCGTACAGGAATTACACCTGTTTCCCCAGACAAGCCGATTTTTATTATAGCACTTCGCTATCATTCCATCAACAGAAAAAATCTTTATCTGTCTTTATCTATCTGGATACCTTATACAGCCATTTCGATACCTTTTCCAATGTAATCACTTCATTTATCCCATCCCGGTAAGTAAGCTCCTGATTGGCAAGCTCTATACAATTCTTCTCTTCCTTCACCTCTTCATTCCCGGCTATTTTCAAACCAATTACAATATTTTCACTATCCTGCAAAAATTCCTTCGGAATCTTAACAGTTATTTGCCCTTCCACAGTCTGCTTGTTGGAAATACTGTAGAGCTTTGGCAGCGAAATCTCCTGTAAAATCTGTTTTTCACCGGAAGTCAGAGAAAGGTACAGCTTATATTTCGGTGAAATAGCTCCATAGCCGGTATTGCACAGCTTTATGCGTATCTGCATTCCAGCCATGGACAATTCCGGTTCAAAATACATTTTCCTCATGGCAAGCTCCGATAAAAACAGGCGGTATCCTAAATGATTTTCCAGATAGTCCTTTGCATTCATGTCGTCCATGGTCATATCAGACCATCGTTTCAGAACTTCTTCGTTATATTTCAGATTCAGATAGGTTACATGCATCAAACCAAACTCTTTATCAGCATTTTCCGGAAGGCTGAATTCTTCCGGTGTGGGCATTTCGCCCCCATTTACCTGCTCTGCCAGGGCATTCTTCATCCAGTCCAGCTCCTCCATTCGCCCCATGTCCGGGTCGTCGTAGGTGCCCATGTCGCTGTCTGTGGACAAAAGCGCATCGTTATGAAGGCTGAGCCTGCCTGCTAAAATATTTTCTTTCATTGCCTCCCGTATAAATCTGGGACGCCGTACTGCCACCTTGATTTCCGGGTTTAAATATTCTTCCCACTTTCTTAAAATGTAGAGCCTGCTTCTTTTCTGGTTTTCTTCATTTCCCTCTAAATAGATGCTGGAATGCCATTCCCCGTATTCTCCCAGCATTCCTGCCTGCACTACAAGAATGTTCTCTTCATATTCATTTAGCACCTTGGAAATCTGGCTTATATGCGTTCCCATCCGTTCCATTTTCTCCGGCTCTGAAACGTCATCATAAAATCCGTATGCGGCTCTGAAAATAACAGACACCTGCTCCTGCCTTGCAGTTTCCAAAGCACAACGAAGCTCGTCCATCTTTTCTTCCGATAGCTCCTCATGGATATATTCATCCATATGGAAAGCAAGCAGAATCACCCTTACCTCTTTTGCCAGCTCAGGGATTCTCTCATAATCGGCGCTGTTTACCTGAATATAAAAGCCTCTGTCAGGGTTGTTTAGTATCTGCTTTCCTTCTTGAAAATTCCAGTGACCCTTTTGCTGCCAAATCATGTAAACAGTGAGTATGAGAAAAATAATAATAACAAATATAAGCATCATAAATAGATATTTCATCCTTTTTTTCAAACCGATCACCTGTAAGTTTTCTAAATAGCAATATTTGTTATTATACTAAATTGAGGAACAAACGGCAACCGGGGGATTGTAACAGTTTTACTTATGAGGACGTATGTGCCGGCGGCTTTGCCAAGACCTCTAAATATAATTATGGCATTTTACTCTAAATCTTCAAATTCTCCATTCTTTACCGCTTCCATCAATTCCATATCTTCCTCATAGCATTCATTACAAACAAAAACCTCCATGCCTGTGGGGCTGGAATAATGTTTTTGTACTTTTTTATCGCAATAGAGGCATTGTTTGCTATGTACATCACATATGTAGCATTTTCCTCCGTCTTCCTTTTCAAAGCATTTCGTCTTTGTGGCATCGCACCATTCACAAGGTTCTTCATAGTACTTCCCACAGCCCGATATCATCAGTATGCACAGCATAAGCAGTATTATTATTTTCTTTTCCATGTTTGTTCTCCTTAAAATATTATCGTTAATCCAACTTCTATAACCAGCAATACAGTGGCTATCCCTATGATTATTTTGGTATGTAATTTTTTAGGGCGGGCTTCTATTTCCTCATATGACAGACCTTTTCCTTTAAAATAAGCATACTCTAACGAATTTATATCAAAAAGCAAAATACTGAATAACAGTATGCCATCTTTTAAATTTTTAATTTTTTCAGGCTGATTGTACCTTGGAAAATCTCTAAAAGCAAGAACTAACGTCAATATTATTATATTTATAAATATTAAAACTACCAGATGTTTCAAGCAGCTTCTCTTATTTTCCATTTCAATACCAGCCTCCTACTTTTACATCTCCAGCCTTAAATCTTCCCCTGCAATACTTTTTTCCATATACACTTGAATTTCTTACATTCCATTTCTCATAACTATTTGTATACATTCCCCTTTGAGTCCATATGGTTGTTACTATAAGTCCATATCTATAATTGGAAGTTTTCTGTTGAATTGTCCTGATAATATGCACTTCCAAAGGTACTAAAACTTTTAATCCCCATACGGATAAGACAGAAGAAATAATGTTTGCCAGTGTAGTATTTCCCATTTCTATAATCTTTCTCCCAAGTACACTATATTTAGAAATTCCAGCCGCAGCTAGTATAACCCCTATTTGAACTCCGGAATTCAACATTTTCAAATATTTTTTATTCAAAAGCCCTGCTGCATATATAGCTGACTGCGCTGAAGTCAAATAGGTAACCTTTTTATAAAACTGACCATTCAAAGCATACGACTGATAAGTATTGCTATAAGGCTCCCAGCTTCCTCCCTTGGTGCTAAATAAGCCTCCGGTATATTTATCATAGTTAATTTGAAGATATATACTGGAATAACCTCTGCCTTTATAATTAATTTCCAGATAATAGGTTTTATTTTTTTCAAGCCCTACATTCAGCTTAAAATTTCTTGAATTGCCGCTATTATCATCGCTTACAACCTTTTTAATGCCTGAGAATGTCTTCTTGTACAATGTAACACTTGTATCTACAGTACCAGTTGAGAATATATTATATTCTCCCATACTTCCACTGTTAAATTTAAACCAATGAGTTGTCTTACCTGTAATTCTAAAAGATTTAGAAATAGTATCATTATTTGTAAAAGTCTTATTTGAAAATGACAATGCCGTTTTATAAGGTGGAGTTCTTGCTTCCACTGATATTATAGAATTAGTAATAATAATTACTAATAATACCAAACTAGCTAATGTTTTTCCATATCTTTTACTCATCTTACCATTCACTTTATTGTTCATTTTATAATCCTTTCATCCTGTCATCATTTTTTTGTTATTTTTCAATCTTTTATTACTTTTTGGGATTTCATCTTCCCCGCTTCTTTTCTTCTGTTTTACAATAATATTTCTATTACTGCTTCTCTCCGTCTCCTTTCTGCAAAAAAGCCCAAGGCTTTATCCTTAGGCTTTTATACAAAAAGTATCTTATTTTTACAATAGTTCTTTGGCAAACGGCAGCCTTCAAGCGGGAAACGGTTAATAGACCGGAAACGTTAACAGCAAAATCGACTTATTTGTACCACTTATTTTTCGCCGCATATTCCAAAAGAGCTTCCTTAAAACTAACTCTATTTCGTCTTGACACAGGAATCATTTCTTTTGCAAAATCCATTTCCACTTCTGTTTTTCGTAAACCTTTTACATAAGAATATGCCACCACATAAGACTTATGAACCTGAAAAAAATCTTCCGTTCCCACCCTGTTATACCAGTATTTCAGCGGTTCAGTAGTTCTAATCATTTCACCTTTTTTCAGAAAGATATAGGTTCCGTCTCCAAAAGCTTCCATATAAATAATATCCTTTTTGCTAATCAAAAAAATATCCCCAGCCGCATGAACCGCCAGCTTTTGGGTACATTCCATTTCTCTTTCCGCTTCTAATACTGCTTCCTGAAAAGCTTCCATTTCTATGGGCTTATTTAAAAAACGAAATGCCCTGACCTTAAAAGCTTCTGCCATATATTCCCCATAACCGGACAAAAAAATAATACATTCATTCGTTCCTCTTTCCCGTAACATTTCTGCTGTTTCCATTCCGCTTAAGTTATCCATATCAACATCCAGAAAAACTATCTGATAAGGTTCCTCTTCCTGTAGCAGCTCCCTGCCCGAATGATACATGGTTATTTCATATATCGGTTTTATGCCAAGCAATCTTTTTCTGACTTCCTCACAAATCTCTTTTTCATCATCACATATAGCAACTCTTAAACCCATACAAATATCCCCTCTAAAATCAAGCATTTTGTATAAATATCACAAATACCATCTTATCAGCATAGTATATCATGCTTTTTTATATCCGTCATCTACTTTTTGTTTATCTATTGCAGGTTATATGTTGCAATCTCTGTTTTATACTTATCCCTTTTAACTTACCAATTGACCTTATCTATTCACTTTATCTATACACTTTATCTATTCCCTCTTATACAATAGTTCATTCAACAGCTTCCCCCTGTCTATTTCACCTCCACTCTTTTATACCCGAAATACAACACAGGAATCAGAAGAACAAATAACAAAAGATAAAGAGGAATCAAAATGGAATACCCCCGAAATACCTTACCTCCTATTTCATAAATCAAATACTCCTCCACATACCAGTTTATCCGAAGGAGCATATCCGGAAAAAGGTTCATCAAATATGTCATTGCCGGAATCCGTCCCAGGAACATCGGTGCACAGGATAATGCAAAAGGAATGGTAATGGCAACTACTGCGGAACGGCTCTTAACGCTTACCAGCATGGAAAGCATTAAAATAAACAGCGTTCCTATATATCCTCCAAGTAAAGTAAACAGCCAGAACCGGAAATAAGTAAGGTTATAGATACTGCTGAAATTCCGCCCTGTCTGTATCATGCGGCCTGCCCCGCCAAATCCTAACAAAAAAAGAATGATAGCGGAAAAAAGCAGCATGGTACACCAGTAAACAGCCGTAACCGTTATAAAGCCGGCTTTCATTTTGGCGCCAATAGCCTTGTTTCTTCCAAGCCTTGCGGAAAAGAAAATGGAATCCGCCTTATACCGGAACTCATCTGAGAAAATTCCGGATATGAAAAATCCGATTATCACAATTGTAATGGTCATAAGGGTGGACAAATACTGAGAATCCATAAGAGCCTTCCATCCCTCTGCGTATTCATAATAGAGAGGGGTTTTCAAGCTTTCATATTGCTTTTGCAGATACTCCCTTTCTTTTTCTGAAAGACCGTTACCCGTTTTTCCCTCTGAAGCCTTTATTTCTTCATTTATCCTGAAAATCCGCCTTTCATATAAGCCGGCTGCTTTGTCTGGTGAAATATTGTCGCATAAATAATAATCATAATTTCCCACTTCTGAAAATCCAATATTTATCATATTTCTGATATCCTCAAAGCCCTGTCTTTTAACTAACGCTTCATCAGCCTCCTTTGAAGAGTCATTTGCCGCTCTATTTTCCTCCACCACCTGCCTTAAAACATCTTCCGTAATATATCCTTTCCATTTATTTTGTTCCTCTTTTAACTGACGGGCTGCCTTTATGCCTGTGAGCAGGGAACCGTCTTCTTTATAATATCTTACATCCCGGATTGCCAGACAGCTTCCTGCCAGAGTAACTGCCACCAACAGGATGAGCACAATCCGGTTCACCCCTTTTTGAAATATTTTTTTCAATTCAAATTGCACCATTGTCTTCACCAGCCTTTTCTCCAAAATAATATAAAAATACATCTTCCAGATTTGCCTCCTCCAATACAGCATTCGGAACCGGCTTTTCCTTTGACAGGATTCTTAATTCCAATCCATGGGCGTCAGATTTCACATTAGAAATCTTGTATTGTTTCATAAAGTGTTTCACTTCCCTTTTTTCCACACAGCACTTCCATACATGTTCCCTTACGGAACCAATCAGCTCTTCGGCTGTTCCCCTGTGGACAATTTCCCCGTCCTTCATAAGTAAAATCTCATTGGCGATATATTCCACATCGGAAACAATGTGGGTAGACAAAAGCACGAAACGCTCTTCCGCCAGCTCGCTGATTAAATTCCGGAAACGGATGCGCTCATTGGGGTCCAGTCCCGCCGTGGGCTCGTCCAAAATCAGAATTTTTGGATTATTTAACATTGCCTGTGCAATTCCCACACGCCGTTTCATGCCGCCGGAAAGCTTTTTCATTTTTTTATGTGCAGCCTTTTCAAGTCCTACTTTTCCAAGCAGTTCCTTTACTCTTTTCTTTGCAACTGCAGGCCGGATTCCTTTAATAGAGGCAATATAAAGCAGATAATCCTCTACTGTAAACTCCGGATAAAATCCAAAGTCCTGAGGCAGATATCCAAGTATCTTCCTGTACTCTCCGTCCATGGCAAAAATCTCTTTTCCATTACAGATAATCTTTCCCTCTGTAGGGCGAAGCAGAGTACATAGCATTCGCATCAATGTGGTCTTTCCTGCGCCGTTTACTCCTAACAGCCCATATACACCGGTATTCATGGTAATATTCAAATGATTTACTGCAGTAAAATTTCCAAATTCTTTTGTTAAATCAATGATTTTTAATTCCACTAATCATTACCTCCCAATCCTGATTACAATTTTTTAGTATGGTATAAATAAAGAAACCAAATAACAAAAGTGCCATTCCAAACAGACACAGCCACAGAGGCATTATAATTGCTTCATAGATTTTCTCATTTAACAGAATGAACCACCATATACCGCTCCATATAAAACAAAGTGCTACAGATACCGTTTCACCTGCCGCATATTTATTGCACAGCATTCCAAAACAAATACAGGCGGTTACTGCCATTGGAAACAGAAATTGCACCAGCAGCTCCCAAAATGTAAAGTACAGGCTTTTTTGTATGCTGCCGCAAAACAGAGTCAGTAAAAGCACGTCAACCATTCCAAACAAAAAAAGACGGGCTGCATAAATCTGCTTCAAAGTATAATAGGCTGCCGCTTCTATTTCCATACAGAAGCAGTCTCTGTTTTTCCATAATTCCGGAATAACAAGCACAACAAACAGCACGCCTACAACCCCTATGCTCCTCTGCACATAATACTCTCCCATCTCCCTTTCCATAAAAGGCAGCAGCAGGCCTGCCGTTACTAAAAGAAGCATTTGAAACAGCCACCACCTTTTTTTCAGCTGCTTAAACTGGCTCCACAAAAATTCCATATAGGTAAGCATTCTTTCCTGTTCCTTTTTATAAAAAGCTTCTTTTGATTTCTTTATGGTATCTAATATCTTTTCCTCTCTTGGCAGGATTGTTTCCTGTCGCTTATACATTTCTATCTGTTCTTTCAGTTTCATAAGGTTCCTCCTTTCCTATCAGCTTCTCCAACTGCTTTTTCCCCTGCCTCAGCCTGTATTTTACAAGGGGCAGTCCTATCCTCAATATACCTGCAATTTCCGAGAGCTTACATTCTTGAAAATAATACAGGATAATCACCTCCCTAAACTCCTCTGAAAGCGCTTTCATGGCTTCCTCTATGACAATCCTGTCCATAACTAAATCCAATGCCCCCATATGAGGAACAGCATTGCCCTCCAGAATTTTTCCTTCCACCAATATATCCTTTTTCTTCTTATAGAAATTTTTGCACAGATTTCCGGCAATGGTATATAAGTAATTTTTTGTTTTCCCTTTGTACTGATATCCGGACAAATTCGTAAAGAATTTCAAGAAGGTTTCCTGTGTAAGGTCTTCCGCATATTCCGTATCTAAACAGTGGTATCTGCAATACGTTAATATTTCTTCATAATACTTACGAACGAACTGGTCAAATGCCTGTTCATTTCCCTGCTTCATTTTGAAAATCAGTAGAAAATCCTTATCCACAAAATCCTCCTTTCCCATTCTGAATGCTCTAAAACCGGATTCCTTTCTTATATATATAACAACTCAGCTTCTCAAAAAGATAGCCTTTCATTTTCATTATTTTCCGCACAGGAATGAGGACCGGCTACAGGCATCCCTCATTCCTGTATAGGAAAGCTGACACTGGAAAAAAATGGACAATAAAAAAGCATACCAGCCAAAATTTCCGGCTGGTATGCTTTCTTTTACAATATACCTGACAAACTATCGCATTATACTTTCTTTCAAAATATGCCAGATAAACTATCACATCCCAAAACTGCCCGTTATTACCTGTCACCTAACAGCACATCTGCAAACTGTTCCATAGCCTCTATGGTATCTGCTTTTACAGATGACTTTATGGTTACAACCGGCTCTATTATGGTTATTTCCTTCATGGATTCACAAATTGCCTTCATAAGCTTTCCTGCCATGGGCGCCCAGGAACCGTTTTCCATAAATCCAATGGTGCGTTTTTGAAAATTCTTGCTTTTTAAATGCATCAGGAATTCTTCCCCACATGGAAAGATTCCGCCGTCATAGGTGGCAGCCGCCACTACCAGCTTATCATAGCGGAAGGCGTCCTCCACCGCTTCTGCCATATCGTCTCTGGCAAGGTCTGTCAACACTACCTTTTTGGCGCCCTTTTTCTCCAATATTTCAGCCAGCTTTTCGGCAGCTTTTTTCGTATTTCCGTGAATGGATGCATATGCAATTAAAATGCCCTCATCTTCCGGCTCGTAACTGCTCCAAATCTGGTATTTGTCAATATAATACTCCAGATTTTCCTTTAAGACAGGACCGTGTAAAGGACAAATAGTGGAAATATCCAGGGCTGCAGCCTTTTTTAACAAAGCCTGTACCTGTGCGCCGTATTTGCCCACTATATTAAAATAATATCTTCTTGCTTCACATGCCCAGTTCTCTTCCGTATCCAAAGCGCCGAATTTTCCAAAACCGTCTGCGGAAAAAAGAACCTTCTCGCTCTGTTCATATTCCACCATAACCTCCGGCCAATGTACCATGGGCGCCATAAAAAACTGTAACGTATGGCTTCCTAAATTTAAGGTATCCCCTTCTTTTACAACAACCTTTCTGTCCGACATGTCAATTTCAAAAAACTGTTCCATCATCTGAAAAGTCTTCATATTACCAACAAACTGTATAGCCGGATACTTTTCTGCCAATATCCTTATGCTTCCTGCATGATCAGGCTCCATATGGGAAATCACCAGATAATCCGGAGTCCTGCCGTTTAATGACTTCTCCAGATTCCTAAGCCACCCTGCGGCTGCTCTTTCATCCACACTATCCATTACCGCAATCTTTTCATCCATAATCAAATAAGAATTATAAGAAATCCCATTGGGAACCAGATACTGGCTTTCAAATAAGTCAATTGTCTTATCATCCGCTCCCACATATAAAATCGAATCCGTAATCGTAATGTCTGTCATTGTTGCTCCTCCTTGCAATGAATCCTGTTCTTGTCCAAGTATAGCACGGGATTTCACAAAAAACAATAATCTCCGGATCACTATATTTATAAAAAGTAACAGCTCAGCCATCAGAACCTTCTAAAAATATAATGTAACCCGGAGATATATGCTTTATTCCAATATTGCAACAGAATATGCCGGCATGGACAATTTTGTTCCATCCAATACCGCTTCTGTTTCACCAGTCAGCAGGCTTTCCCTGAAAGACTTGCTGCTTATTTCTCTTCCATTTAAAGTAATTTTTGATAAATCTACTTCCATTTCCTTCTCAGAAATATTAAATACCAGCAATATTTCCTTTTTTTCTGCTTCTTTTTGTCCTTCTTCCAGGCTTTCATAAGACTTTAACAGCCCGCATATCCGGTCATTTGATATTTCTTCCACCAGGCTGGTATCACCCTTTACGATTTCCGGATAACTGTTACGAATTCTGATTGTCTCTTTATAATACTGATATATGGAAGCCTTATTTTCCATCTGCTCCTGAAGGCTGTCGTATTTCATCTTTACAGTATCGGAGCCTTCCGGTCCTTTGCACATGCCTTCTGCATTTTTATCCAGAGACCAAAGCATGGGAGCCCGTTTCTTCTCATCCTCACCGGAACCTTTCATGCCAAGCTCTTCCCCGTAATAAACAAAGGCTGTGCCGCTCATAAAAAGATTCATGGCAGCCGCTATTTTCGTCTGGCTTTCACTGTTCTCGCCGGAATAGTATCCTGCGCTCCTTCCCATATCGTGATTTGTATAAAAAGGAGCATCGATATAATTTTCATTATATTGTCCGAAACGCTCTTTACAATTTTCCACTGCTTTTCCATAGGTTTTTGCAGTATAAGAATCATTGCCGCCTTTTACGGTTTTGGCAATTGTGCCCTCATTATTTGCAAAAGAGAAATTAAATACACTGTCTATGCCGCTTTCATAGTATTTGGCATAGGTATCTGCATCCGTCCATACTTCCGCTACAATATAAGCATCTTCCTTTTCCTCTTTCACCATACTGTTGAACCAGGAAAGAATCTCTATATTAGCTGATGCATTATCCGATACATACTCCTTTGCCGCATCCAGACGAAAGCCTGCCACACCCATATCCAGCCAGAATTTACAAATTTCTTTAAATTCCTGCCTTACCTCTTCATTTTCTAAATTCAAGTCCGGCATTTCACTCCAGAACTTTCCTTCATAATACCATGGCGTACCTTCTACCGGATAGTAAACCTCTGATTTCTTTTCCTTTGAAAAATTGTAATAACCAAAGTACTTGCATTCACTTTCATCCGGTTCCTTTCCATCCAGCCCCCTTAAATATTCACAGGCTTCCAGGAACCATGAATGCTTTGATGAAGTATGGTTCATGACCAAATCCAGAATCACACTGATATTCCTTTTATCGCATTCTGCCATAAATGCCTGAAAATCCTCTAATGTACCGTATTCCTTATCGATATCATAATAATCTGTCACATCATATTTGTGATAAGTGGTAGATGGCATAATCGGCATAAGCCATATACCGGAAAAGCCCAAATCAGAGTCCGTGCTATCATCTCCGTCATTGATATAATCCAGTTTACTTGTAAGACCCTTCAGGTCTCCTGTCCCGTCTCCGTCACTGTCATAAAAAGAATAGACGAATACTTCATAATAGGTCCGATAATTATCGGAAATGCCCTGAGTATTCACTTTTCTTTGCATACTTGAGGCTGTGGGAAAATTCCCACAGCCTGCAAGAAACAGTATTTGAAGAGCAAGAATAAAACTTATTAACTTCTTTTTCATAGATTTCCTCATTTAGCCCTTTACTGCTCCACTCATACCTTCTACATAGAATTTCTGAGTGAAGATAAATAAAATTGCAATTGGAACAGATACTATAACAGCCCCTGCCGCAAAACAGGTATACCAGCTGTCAATATATTCCTTTTCCAGCATTCTCCATAAACCAATGGAAACTGTATAATATTTTGCCTCTGCACGACAGATAACCTTTGCAAAAATAAAGTCAATCCATGGTGCCATAAAAGCTGTCAAAATAGTATATACAATAATCGGCTTACTAAGCGGAATGGTAATTCTGGTAAATACCTGCCATTTTGTAGCCCCATCGATGGTTGCCGCCTCATCCAAAGACTTTGGAATCGTATCAAAAAATCCCTTGGCAACATAGAATCCCAAACCAGTGCCTGCTGAAAATACAATAATTAAAGCAATTGGAATCATGGAACCTTCTGATAAATTCAATGCTTTTAAAATATAGTAAACTGCAATCATAGACATAAAGGATGGGAACAATCCTAAAATCATTGCCACGTTCATATATGGCTTCCTCATTTTGAATCTCATCCTTGACATACAATAGGATACACTTAAAACAAATATGGTGGAGATAATACATGTAAATATTGCAATTACTAATGTGTTTGTAAACATTTTGGGAAAGTTCAAAACGCTTGTGTCTGTAAATAGCTTCACATAATTATTTAATGTATATGATTTTGGAAAAAAGGTCGTAACGTAAGAACCTTTTTCTGCCCGGAAGCTGGTTAGTATTACCCAGAAAATGGGCAATACCCATATAAATGCCAAAATCGCCAAAATTATATGTATAATTATGTTTACAGTCAGTCTGCGGGACTTTACGCTTGCTTCTTCGGTTTTATTTTTCTTACTCATTACATGAATCCCTCCTCATCCTTATAAGATGCAGTATTACGATATGTTAACAACGCAACAATTGCCAGCGTAATAAATGTCATAATACCAATAACTGCACCCAGATTATAGTAGTTCTTCTCAACCGTCAGTTTATACAGCCATGTAACAAGAAGGTCCGTTTTTCCTGCCGTAGACTCCACTGGTATAGGAGCTCCTCCTGTCAACAGGAATATAATGTTAAAGTTGTTGATATTTGCTGTAAACTGCGTAATCAGATACGGTGTCATAACAAACAGCATATAAGGCAACGTAATCTTAAAGAATGCCTGCACCGCATTGGCTCCGTCTATCTTTGCCGCTTCATAAAGCTCTGCCGGAATATTCTGTAAAATACCCGTTACCTGAAGCAAAGTATAAGGAATACCTACCCATAGATTAATAACAATAACTGTCACCCTTGCCCACATAGCCTTTGACAAAAATGGCAATGCAGTCTCAATAAGACCATACTTCATCAGCATCGTATTAATTACACCTGTTGGCTGCAACATAGTCCTCATAATCAGCAAGGATACGAACTGCGGCACTGCAATGGATAACACAAAACAAAACCTCCAAAAACCTTTTGCTTTCGTATCTTTTCTATTAACTACAATGGCAAGTATCATGCCAAAAATATAATTTAGGAATGTTGCAAAAAATGCCCAAACCAATGTCCAGCCCAATACGGAATAGAACTGTTTACCAATACTATCCGCAAAGTTCAATATCTTCTTAAAGTTGTCCAGACCAACCCAGTCAAACAAGACCATGTGATCATTTAACTTACTGTAATTGGTAAATGCCATGGAAATATTATAAACCAAAGGCAAAATAGTAAATCCCAAAACTCCCATAAGTGGAGCAGCTAATAACAGCTTATAAAGATTTTGGTTGAACAGGCTCTTATAATCTTCTATAAAGGTGTTCAGGTGCTTTCCTTCCTTTGCCAGCACTTCTGACTTATAAGCGCTTCTTACTGCTTCTCTCCAAACAACAATAAACAAACATGTAATGAATAAAGTTGCCACACCATATAAAAGCAACAATTGAGACTGATCTCCTGCAGTGTATTCATAAATCATCTTTTTTTCATTCCATACTTTTTCCTGTTCTCTCCAGCCTAAAGAGGGAAACATTGCCAAAGAATGAAAACCACTGGATATCATATACCAAAGATATCCAATTTCTAAAGCCAGAAACATAAGCCCTTTTCCAATCTGCTTATGTGCAATATTGCCAAAGCCCATTATCAGCATAGAGAGCTTTGTAATTGTATTTCCTTTCTTTACTGCATTCATAACAGTATAAGGTGTTTGAAATTCTTTTACTTTTTTCTTCTTTGTATCAGCCTTCTTCATGCGATGGGCCTCCTATACTTACTAGTATATCATAAATTAAGTTGTTGATAGTTTCGGTATCTGGTATAATAGAC
>CAJUEX010000024.1 GCA_910585715.1 uncultured Lachnospiraceae bacterium | reverse complement strand
CTTTTAATTTGCCCGAAAAAGAAGAAATCAGGCGCAGGTAAATTTACGAATAACATATAGGCAATAGTAACCGTTTCCCCCTCCGGTTTTATAACAGTAGTCGCATTCCCTGCGCTGTCATAGCCATAAGATGTGGTATTGCCCATTTTATCGGTAATTCCGGTTACTCTTCCCGCACCGTCATAGGTATAGGCAGTGGTATTGCCCATGGCATCCGTCTCGCTTTTCAAAAGCCCGTTGTCATAATAGCTGTAAGTAATCTGTCCGCCGTTTGCCAATGCCGTGCCCACAAGCTGGCTTCCGCTGTTAAAATTCTGTACCATGGTGGATTTCAAAGCATCCTTTAATGTCAGCAGGTTCCCTGCTGTGTCATAGGCTGCCTCTATGGTGGTCATTCCGTCGGGATAGGTAATCTTTGTGATGTTGCCGTCCACATCCCGCTCATAAATAATGGCGCTGCCGTCTGCACGGGTTTCTTTTACAAGCCGGTCATTTCTGTCATAGGTATATGCAGTGGTATTGCCGTTGGCATCCGTCTTCCCTGTCTGATTTCCATAAGCGTCATAGGCATAGGATGTGACTGCTTTGCTTCCATCCGCAAGGGTAACGGTCTCCTTTAACACCTTTCCGTTTGTTGCGATTTCATAGTCAGTGACGATGCCCTTCCCGTTAATACATTGTACTACATTGCCTATGGAGTCGTAAAGGCATTTGCTTACGTTTCCATTAGAGTCTGTTATCTGTGTTATTAACCCTCCTGAATACTCATAGGCAGTCTCCCCAAGACCTTCTACGGTTTCTTTTGTAACCTGCCCGTTTTCATTGTATTCGTAACGGACTGTTGCCCCGTTTCCGGAAGTGATGGAGACCGGCTGGTTATTTTCACCATAGGTATAGGTCAGGCTGGTGCCATCATTGCAGTTCTGGGACAAGAGCCGGTTGTTTTCGTCATAGGTATAGGCGGTGGTCTTTCCGCCCGATTCCGTCTGGCTTATGATATTTCCGTTTTCGTCATAGGCAATCCTGCCGCTGTTCCCGTCTCCTTCCCGGAAGGCAGTTACCCTGCCCTCTGCGTCATATTCCCACTGTGTCACGGCTCCAAGGGAATCCGTATAGGTCAGGCCTTCCCCGAACATGTTTGCCACAACCGTTTCCCTTCCGCCATTGGTGTTTTTGACGGAAATAGTGGTCCTTCCGCTTTCTTCATCATCCTCATAGGAAATCTCCATAAGCTCCGTAGTCTGGTCCCCGTCATCCTGTGTCAGCACCCTTCCTTTCTCGTCATAGGTGTTTTCCACGAACAGGTTTCCATCCGTGTCTTTTCCGGACAGAATCCGGTGGTTTTCATCATACTGGTATGCAGTAGTGGTTCCTCCCTTGCTTTTTACGGCAGTCAGGTTATTGTTTCCATCATAAGTAAACACTGCCTGATTTCCGCCGTTATCACGAAGTGTTGTAATGTTTCCGTTTTCATCATAGTATGCCGTAATGCTCTTGTCCGTGCCTTCGTCTGCGATTACCATGCAGCTGCCGCTTCTTGTAAAGGTAATTTTCTGTCCCTTTTGGTTTTCCACGCTGGCAAGGTTTCCCTCCGTGTCATAGCGGAAGCATTCTCCTCCCGCAGCATACATGCAGTAGCCTTCCTCCGTTTTTAACACACGGCAGCCTTTCATGCCTTCACTTGTAGGCAGATATGTGTTTTTCCCCTCCTCTATCTGCTCCATTCCTATGTCCGAACCTTCCCGGCTTATTATATTTTCATCCTGCTCATAGTCCTGTCCGAAATTCCCGGAAAAATAGCTATAAATATCTTTTTCCGAAATGCTGTTTTTTGAAACACTGTTTTCCAACACACTGTTTTCCGATACGGCATTCCTTGTCTGCTTCTGCTCTTCCTTTGGCACGTTGTTTTCAGACAGGGTATCGGTAAGCCACATGGTGCCATCCTGATAGATTCCTTCCACAATGGAATTCATGGCATTTTTATTTGCAAAGGTGGCATAGCTGTTTGGATTCCAGTAGACACGTATGCCGTTTCCGCATTCTTCAATTCTGGATTCATAATTATGATACCAGCCATAGCCCATATCCCCTTTTTCCTCAGTATTACGGGAATCATAGGAAATGGTAAAGTCAAGCTTGTTTATGCCTGCCGCCTGCATAATGGTCTGGGAGCTTTCAAATCCGCCTGTCATAATATTTACCGGATCTCCGCTGCATTTTTTTGGTGTGAAGCTTTCAGACAAGGTGTTAAGTACATTTTTCAGGGCGGAGATCAGATCATTTGTATAACTGCCTAAATTGATATCAACGAACAGCCGGCTTTTTTCCAGATGTCCTTCTTTAGGCTGGACAGTTACCTTCAGGTTTGCATTTGTTTCTGATTTGATTTCCTTTACCATGACGCTGCATAGCTTATAATAAGTTTCTTCCGGCTTTCCCAATCCCTGAAAGATTCTTGCATAGGTTCCGTAAATACTCTGTCCCGGCTTCAGCGTCTCCACCGTAAGGGAATCTCCTTTACTGAGGATTGGCAGCTGTCCGTCCACACCCTTTGAGGGCATATAATATCGGATGCCGCTTCTTTTTTCGATCACATTGTGCAATTCCCCGTTCAAATAGCTGTATACTTTTTCCACTTTTTCCGGAGTTTCATATTTTCCAAAATTAACGGTCACATAATTGCAGTCTATGTCCGCCTCATTTACCAGCTGGTATTGAACATAGTATGTTTCCAGATTATGGGCAGTCTTTTCCGGATAAATATAGAGGTGCAGTCCCTTTCCGTTTGTGGAGGTATATCGTCCTGTTGCAGAAAATGTCTGTTTTACTTTTGTCCCAAATGGCTGCAGGATTCCCTGAAAGTTTACGTTTACAGTATGCTCTCCTGCTGCATCTACCTTTACTACCCAGCTTGTGGCTCTTTCCTGATTACCGCCTACGGTTCCTATTTCCTTTGACAGGGTTTGTGCTGTCTTTAATTTTGCCAGAGAAAGCCCTTTAGGCAGTTCAAGAACAGCCTTGGCATTTTCAATTGGATATTTTTCGTCCGCCATATTTAAAATGGCAAACTGCACCTGATACATATCCTTTAGCCAGGAAACCGTTGTTGGTTCCATATAAAAATAGGCAAAAACAGGCTCTTCAGAATCTCTCAATTGTGTAATGGTGCCAGTACCGCCTCTCCCATTGGAAAAGCCGCAACCTCCTCCATAATTTCCGCCGCTTCCGCTGCTTCCCTGGCTTCCGGCAGAAATCCTTATAGTTTCCGTTTTCACTCCTTGTCTGACAAATGTTAGCTCACCATAAAATGTATATCTGGAGAAATTATCTGTGGCTGTAAAGTCTACGCCTAAATCCTTTAATTCTTCCAAAGACAGCTTTTTCGTCTCAATATTTCCCATAATCGGAAGACCGTTTTTTAATATTATCCTGCTTTCCGTATCCCTTTCTGAGTCTATGGTCACAGTTCCCTCCTGGATGGAAAAACCCTCCGCATTAACAGCCACCTGAAAAATGCCTTTTTCACCTGTGATGGAAACGGTTCCTGAATCATCGGTATAATACATGGGCTGATTATCATCGGATAAATATAAAATGACTGCTGCATTTTTCACAGGCTGATCGTTTTCATCCCTTACAAAGAGCTTATGTACCCCTTTTGTGCCTTTTGGAGCCACTTCCACCTGGGATTGTGCCATTTTCCTGTTTCCTGCTTCATCTTCCACGCTCAGGGTGATTGTATATTTCCCGGGCTCTCTAAATGTATGTCTGGGATTTCTGGCTGTAGAAGTTTCACCATCCCCAAAATCCCAGATATATTTTACGATTTCTACATTATCCCACTCTGTTTCCGGGAAAAATTCCATCTCTCTCCCCTCTATTGGTTCAAAACTCCCAAGGGTTACCTTAGGCGCTTGTTTATCAACATCGTCTGTAACAATAACCGCTTCTTCTGAACTGGAATAATTTCCTGTTTGATCATATGCTTCCACATAATATAGATATTTTGTACTTAATGCCACTTCCTCATCAGAATATTCATTTTCCGTTCCTTCCATAATGCATTCATAACGGTCACTGCTATTTTCCTTTTTATACAGTTTATATCCGGTAAAATCTTCTTCCGTATTTTCAGAAAACGAAATATGGACTTTTCCTTCTATTTCTTCTGCAGTTATAGCAGGAGTCTTTGGTGCATCCACATCCAGATAAAAATCCACCGTATAATAATCACTATAGTTTTCCCTCTTGTCAATTGCGGCAATACGTATTTCATATGTTCCGCTTACAAGTCCTTCTGTACTCCATGTTTCCTTAAGCTCTGCCACATCTCCTTCCACTTGGTATTCCCCGATAGGCAGCCAGCTGTCCGTACCTTTTTTTCTATATTCCATACTAATGGCAGACAGGGCAAAATTGTCTGTTGAAATAACATGGAACTCCGGATTTCTCCCTGCTGTTTTACCATTTCCAATGGAAAATCCGGTGACTTTTGGAGCTATTCTGTCTGCTACGCTGGTCCATATGATAATATCTGATTCATCGCTTTCATTATCATATAAATCTACTGCCGTAACCTTATAATAATAGGTCTGACTCTCTGCAGCGGTTCTATCGCAGAAGGAATTTGTACTGGTTTTTCCTATATACCGAAACATATCTGCATTTAAATAAGAACGATAAATCTTATATTCTTTAAAATCTTCCTCTTCTGCTTTATCCCATGTGAAAGTACTGTTATCGTCAAGGATATGAAGGTTCTTGACTGGATTGGGAGCTGTTTTGTCAATAGGGAACTGGACTGCATCATTTTCACTTGTTTCCGTCATATTTCCACTCTGGTCATATGCGGATACTTTTACATAAACATTCCCTTCCTCCACATCTGTAATGTCCCAATATACATTATCTTCACACACTCTGTTGCCATCTGACGACACAGTGCAGATTTCCTCATAATTGATGTTATCTCTTGAATAGCTGAACATAATTTTATCAACAGCATCATTATCTATAACCTTATAGCTTAATTGAATATTATGTTTTTTTCCGCTACATCTTGCATACAGATATGATATCACCGGCGAAATGGTATCGGACTGAGTCGTAACCTTATATGGCTCTGACTCCGGTCCCGGGTTTCCGACGTCATCATAGCCGATAACTACAAATGTGTATTCCGTATTTGGTTTTAAATATTTCAGGTTTGCTCCTAATGCCTTTTCATAAGTCATTGGAATTCTTTTTTCTCCCTCTATACGCACTACCTGAAAACCTGCTCTGTCCTTCTCTTTTAAATCACTCCATGTAAGCTGCACCTCTGTACTTGTAACAGTACTGCCGGTAATCTTTACCTGTGATACTCCTGTATTGTCTACCTGACACCGGACCGTCCTTACACTAAGCGAATCAGAACAGTTTCCGGCTTCATCCACCGCAACTGCTTTTAATATATAGTTTCCGTCTTTTTCTTTTGTAGTGTCCCATTCAAACCTTTGAATAGTCCTTGCACTGCTTTTTTTCTCTAATAAGCGATATGTTTCCTCCCTCTCTGCTTTATAATACAGGGCAATTTCCGAAATCTTTCGATTGTCTCTGGCATACACATTAATATTTGCAATTTTATTTACTTTTTGGGGAACCTGTATGCTTTGCAGTTCCGGAGCCTGAGTATCTTCGCTGACAAATACAAACGCTGAATCCGATAAGATACTTTCCTGTCCAAAATTGTCCACAGCCTGTACATAATATTCATACTGTTTTCCTGCCACTACAGAACTATCAATACAAGAATTATTGTCAATTCCAAATAAGACCTTTATCTTTTTACATTCTCCAGTCTTACGTTCGATTCGGAATACATTATAATAACTGCAATCCTTATCACTGGACGGATTCCATGAAACAGCAATCGTCCCCTCCTGATCCTTTGCAATCACACCAACCGGTTTTTTGGGAGGTGTCCTGTCTATATAATAAGACTGTTCTTTTGTTGTTGTGTTTCCGTCCACATCAGACAGCATAAAACGCACCTTCAGCTTTTGCTCTGGAAATTCTGAAATATTCCACTTATAATATAGGCAATAGCACTGGGGACTTATATAAGAATCTCCTGAAAGTCCCTGCACAATAGAAGTCCATTCCTTTTTTTCCTGGTCATAGTATTCTATATCAAGGCTGCAATCACCCGTCTTGTATTCGCCTCCGTAAAATGCAGAAAGTGTAACATTCTCTCCGCCAATACTATTGTCATTATTTGGGAGTATATGAAGAAATTCCGGCATTTTTGCCGAAGCTTTTACTTCTTCACTTTTTTCCGATTCATTTCCACTTTCATCTATGGCAGTTACCTGATATGTATGTACTTTACCTTCCGAAAGTCCCATATCCTTATAAATACACTCACCGTTAACCGTAGCTAATTCCTTCCCATCGCCATATACTTTATATCCTGTTACTTCTACATTGTCCGAACTTCTTCCCCATACAATAGTTACAGAAGAACCGGTGACAGACTTTATCTTTAATCCCCTTACTGCCTCAGGAGCTTCCAAATCCACCAGAGTCCTTCCTGCACATTCCGGTGAAGTCTTTGCAACATTCCGATAGCCGTCAAAAGCAAATACCTGGTATGTATATTCCTTATCTGCTTTTAATCCTGAATCCTTAAAGCTTTTGGCGCTTGTTTCCCCAATCTTCATACCATCCCTGTAAATCTCATAACCCAGAATCTTTTCATTATCCACAGCCCCCTCGTATGCTATCGTAATAGAACTGCATTCTGCCCCTGTTACAGAAATCTTCGTCACTGCACTGGGCGGCTCTTCGTCACAATAATCATAAAGAACTTTATCACTAATAGAGGATATGTCATTTTTAAATACATATCCCGTTTCATTTAGTTTTGTCAAGACCACCTTATGGAACCTGGTAATTCCGGGACTTCTTTCAAAAGAAACCGTCTGCACAAAAACATTCCCGTTTTCATCCAGTTTCCTTCCTAAAACAACCGTATGATTTTCCGTGGCAATAAAATTTTCTGCTGCATTTTGCCGAAAGTCACCCCGCACTTCCATTGTCCCGTTCGTCAAAAGACCACTCATATTTTTTAAGGTACTGCAATAAAAATCTCCGCAAACAAGCACCCTGTCTTTTTCCCCGGTCATGACCAGCCCGCCTTTACCGCTTCCGTATTTATAGCCTCCCTCTAATCCGGTACGGTATTGCATGCGATAGCTGCCTTTTACAATCAGGGCGCCCCCGTTTATGTTCATATCACCTGAAGCCTGAATCAGGTCGCCTTCCACTGTCAGCGTATGCCCGTTTAAATCCATATTCCCATCCATAAGATATAGGTCGCCTTTTGCAGTATAATCCTCCTGCAGGGTAAAGCCCGTAACGGCATATTCCAAATCATTTTCCATGCCGTACACAATTCGGCATCCATTTGTTTCCAAATCAGAATAATTCAACAGCATATTGGCAATAACCCCTTCTTCACTGTTGTTGGAAAGTACCAGTCTTTTAAATAAAGCAGCTCCGGCATAAATCATCTGCTTTTTTTCTCCGCTGAATATTACCTGAGTTCCGGATGAGCGGAAACTGCCGCTAATAAGAGCATCTCCTTTTACTTCAAGAGTGCCGCTTTCCAAATATCCTTCTCTATATTTGTCCGGCTGATAATCCAGATTCCCCTCTACGACTACCTTTCCGCTATTAGAAAAATACAATCCATAAGAGGTATTTTTTATAGTCAGATTTCCCCCAATGCTTATGCAATATTTATCCGGATTCATACTTCCCTCTATAACCACACAATCCCCTTCGATTTCCAGATTATTTGAGGCAGAAAGGCCTGAATAAGCTCGTACGTCACCTGCAATATGTATTTCATCCTTATAACGATAATCCAGACTTCCACACCAAAGAGCTATATCTCCCCCGTAATATCCATGCTCAAATATAGCTTTGTTCCAGTTTATATTTATAATAGATATGGCACCTGTGACTTTATTGTGATTATCATTTATTCTTCCATTTACAACCGGTTCATTGATAAATTCAATTCCCTCTTTGCCCTTATTCGTTATCTCCAAATTAGCAATACAGGACATTCTCTGGTAATATAATTTATCTTTCTCCAATTTTACCGGTAAAAAGCTGACAGTCTGCTTCTCCGTGCCGCTTAACAAAAGCAGATGTTCCATACTAAATACCAGATTACATTCATTTCCCCTTGTTTCCTGAACCAGATTTCCCTTTATTTCCAAAATTCCATTGGTAAAACAATCGGTATGGTCCGCTGTGGAAGCAGTATGGAAATCGCCCTTTACCAAAACCCTGCCTCCTTCTTTTGTCATCTGTAAAATTCCTCTGCAGGCTTCATAGCTATAATCAGCTTCCTGCCCGCTCCGCTTTTGCAGCCGGTAATCCCTTTCTACTGTCAGGCTTCCGTTTTCCACCTGTATCGTTCCGCCTTCCTGAATCAAGCTTCCTTTTACAATTATACTTCCGCCTGTCATCTGAACGGTTCCTTCTGAAAGAATAAAATCCCCTTCTACCACCAGCTTTCCTTTATTCAGCTTCAAAATTCCCTGACTCTGGATATAATCTCCATTGACAGTCAGCGTCTTTCCATTTAAATTAAAGTTTTCCTCATCCAGCTCATAATCTCCGTCTATCGCTTCATCCTTAGAAAGCATTCCGGAAAAATAGGTAATGTTGCAGCCGTTTTCTTTTATGGAATCAAAAATAATATCCGTTAAAACATGGACGCCTTCCTCACTGTAATTTTCCACCCAAAGCTCATAAAAGGCATTTCCTTCCTTCATGCTCACTTCCTGTTTTCCATCGCCGTTTAACAAAAACACATGGGAGCCTTCCGCAATAAAACCCTTTACAATCTCCACGTTGCCCTTTACCTCAATGGTCCCTGCCGCTTTGCTCATGGAGCCTGCCGCTTCATAGTAGAAATCACCAGAAACAGAAAGTCTGTCTGTTTCATTTGTCATCTTAATGCCATAATTTCCGCTTCCTCCCAGCACGGAAAAGTTTTGTTTTACAATCAGTTCTCCGCCCATAAAGGTAAGACAATTTTTCTGTACCGTTACATTTCCCTCTACCGTCATACGGTCATAGAGAGACAGATAGCTGGCAACAGTTACATTACCGCCAATCGTCAAGGGTTCTCTCACTGCGAAATTGCCAATCACATAAATATCGCCCCCATAACAGCCATTCTTATAAACAGTTCTGCTTCCTACGGATACTTCTCCTTCCGTCCTGGTGTCATTTCCGTTTAACTCTCCTGCCACATAGGGACGGTTTACAAATAAAATACCCTCTTCACTTGCATTCCGCAGCTCCAGATTGGAAAATCCTGATGCAGAAGCCCTGTTTATCCCAAAGCTTACGGTCTGTTTTCCTTCTCCGGATAAAATTACCTTATGCTCATCCGTGGCAATAAAGTTTCCAAAGGAGGACTGTGCATACTCATAAAAATCCCCTTTTACTTCCAGAGTTCCTTTTGCCAACATTCCCTGATGGTCCATTTTGGAATCGGTATAAAACCCTCCTTTTACAAGCACCTCATCTCCGTCCATGGTCATATTCAGAATGCCGGCGCTTTTTCCATACTGATATTCTTCTAACGTATTTTCATCTTCGTTATCCATTCTGGACTGGATTCGGTAGTCTCCTTCTATCACAAGCCTTCCGCTGTTTACAAATACCGTTCCGCCGGTCTGAATCAGGCTTCCCTGAATTGTCAGTGTATGCCCTGCAAGATCCAATATGCCTCCTCCAAGGCAGAAATCCCCCTCCATCATCATGTCCTCTTCCAGTTCAAAACCGCTTGTGACCTCATCAGCTCCCACTACCAGCCTTGTATCATTTTGAATGAATTCACTGCAAACAAAGGGCTCCCTGGCATATACCCCTTCCTCACTGTTGTTTGCCAGCTCTACCCTTCCAAAAGCCGCTTCTCCTTTATAAAGTTCAATGGTCTGTTTTTCTTCTCCGTTAAATATAGTGCAGAAATCCCCGGAAGCCAAAAAAGTATCCGTTTCACCTGCCAGAAAATCCCCTTTGATTTCCATAGTTCCCTTTTGAAGTTTAATTACCCCCTCATCGTAATAGCCATATGACCATGCATTCCATATTACGTTTCCCCCTGCATACAGATAATCCTCTTCTGCAATCATTTCATATGCGGAACAGTTTATCTGTACATCATGATTCACAAACAGGGAACCTCCGTGAAAAAAAATTTTCCCGCTTAAATTCCCATGATTTAACACCGTAAGGCTATGTCCATTTAAATCTAATTTTCCAGAAGTATTCAAATCGTACACTATCATGTCTTCGTTCAATATCAGCGAACTGTTATAGTCCATCTGATAATTATCCGGAATCTCTATTTGTGTACTACAGTCCTGTGCAATTTCCTGTCCCTCTTCATCCAGCACAGCAACCTTATAAATATAAGCCGCTTTCTTTTCCAGCTCCCTGTCATGAAATTCCGGTTCTTCTGTTTCTGCCAGAAGCTGCTCGTTGCGATAAATCCGATAACCGGAAGCGCCTTCTTCAAACTCCTGCCAGCAAAGTTCAACATATCCCTTTTTATGAATTTGAGCCTGAACCTGCATATTGCAGTCGGCACTTTCCCCTGTACGGTCAGTTTTTCCTGCTTCCGGAAGCAGTCCATCGTCTCCTGCATCATTTTCCGATAAGGCAGAAGGCTCCGTACTGCCGGTATCTGCCGGTTCTATGTATATATTGCCGGTGCTGTCTTCTGCTGGCACCATACTCCCGTCAGATTCCGCTGCTTCCTGATTGCTGCCGGTTTCCTCTGACCCATTATGACTGCCTGCTTCCTCTTCTCCATGGTTGCTGCCGTTTTTCTTTTCAATTCCGGTATTTCCCTCTTCAGTATTTCCCGATTCAATATTTCCCCCTTCGGTATTTTCCACTCCAGAGTTTACCGCTCCGGCATTTCCAGCCGCAAGTGCCGTGGAGTAATCCGCAAAGGGCAGCAGGCATATTATCAGGCAGGCTGCCATTAATCTTTTTATAGTCTTTCTCATAGGTTTTCCCCTCCAAAACATATCTTCTTTTGTTCTTTAAAGATTATCGCTTTTTATCTCTTTTACCGCTTTGAATTTCTTATTTTTTCTTTATCTTTATTGTGCCCTTAAAGCCCTTTCCTTTCAGAAGCTTTGCATATTTTTTATACCTTTTCTTCGGCACATCGGCAACTATCTTTTTAGGTGTCCCTTGAAAAGCCTTTTTGCCTATTTTCTGTAAATTTTTTGCTTTGACAGTAATCGATGTGAGTTTGCTGCATCCATAAAATGCCTTTGCTCCGATTTTTTGCACATTTCCCCCAATGATTACCTTTTTCAGCTTTTTCTGGTTTTTAAAAGCATTCTCTCCAATTCCTGTTACCTTGAAAGTCTTTCCGTTAAGTTTTATGCTTTCCGGCACTTTTACCGTAACGAGAGCTTTCTTTGCTCCTGTCAGATGCACTTGTCCGTTACCGTTTTTCTCTATTTTTACTATTTTGTATTTATAATTGCCGGATTGTACTGCTGCGCCTGCAAATATTTTTTTAGAGCCTGTATTAGTTTCCGGCTTTTTCTCATCCTGTACTTTACTGTTGCCGGGAACTGGAGCTGTTTTGTCCGGAGCAGGGTTATTCGTTGGATTTTCTTCCCCTTTCTTTTCTCCCTCCGGCTGGCTGTTGTCTTCCTCCCTGACATCACCGGGCTGCATATCTTCTTCATTTCTATTATCATCCGACTGGTTGTTGTCTTCTTCCTTGTCGTCTTCTTCCTTGTCGTCTTCTTCCTTGTCGTCACCCGGCTGCTGATTATCCTCTTCTTTGCCATTATCCGGCTGATCGTCATCTTCTTTCTCTTTCTTTTCATCATCTGGTCGTTGATTGTCTTCTTCCTCACCGCCATAGGACTGGTTGTTATCCTCTTTCTCATCTTTCCCGTCGTCTGGTCGTTGATTGTCTTCACCCTTGTCACCGTCCGGCTGGTTATTGTCTTCTTTCTTGTCTGCTTCTTTGCCTTCATCCGGCTGCTGATTATTCTCTTCCTTTCCGTCTTCCGGCTGCTGATTGTCTTCCGCCTCGCCACCACCCGGCTTCTTATTATCCTCTTTCTTATCGCCGTCAGGCTGGTTATTATTATTTCCTTCCTTATCGCCATCCGGCTGGTTGTTATTATTTCCTTCCTTATCATCATCCGACCGGTTATTGTCTTCTTCCTTATCACCACCCGGCTGCTGATTGTCCTCTGCTCTGCTGTCTTCCCTGTCCTGTTCAGACTTTTCATCACCGGACACTTTAACAGTAACTCTTGCTGCTTTTCTTACTCCCGCATCCTCATAAACAATTTGCACATGGCTGTCACCGACGGTCAGGGCTTCTTTCGGGATATAATCATAATCCGCTATAAATTTCCAGCTTCCATCATTGTAAACTGCCTTTACCAGCATTCCCTTTGTATCAAACTGTTCTCCCGCTTTATAGGAACACTTAAGCGGTTTTCTTGCAATTTGCACGGATTCCAGCTTTTTTTGTTCAAATACTGCCGTAAGGCTCATGTCTTCTGTAATCCCGGAAAGAATCAGGGATTCTTCCCTGCTGTAACTGCTTCCGTTTTCCTGCCATTCCACAAAGTAATATCCGGGATTTGCCTTTGCTGTAAGCAGCATATTTTCATTTTCTGTCATACTGCCTCCGCCAGTAACCGTTCCCGCCTGTTCATCACTGGAAGCAGCGGTTATCTGATAGGTTTTCTGATCTTGTACTACTGATATAACAGCAGTACAAATGCTGCGGTCCTCCTCACTGACATTTTCACCGTTATAATTATAGAAATATTCATAGCACTGAATATAAAGGGTATCTTCAATTTCTTTTTCTCCTACTGTAACTTGTACTCCATTTTCTTCTTCGTACCATAGCTCCTTAATAGCAGAATTGGAGCCATTCAGTAATCTCCATCTATAATCATGATATCCTTCTTCCTCTTCTGTGGTATCCAGTTTTAATATGAATTCTTCTCCCCTGACTGCTGATATTTCCTTTGGCACAAACGAAATTCTGCAATCCGGAACTGGTTCAAATACCGGCAAAATTTCCCTGTCATTTTGTACATCTGTTAAAATCAGTTCATCATCTCGGGAAATTTCCGTATTCTCTTCCTCCCAGCAGACAAACTGAAAACCTTCCCCGGGGACAGCCGTTAAAGCGGCGCTTCCACCTTCTTCCACATAGGCAGCTCCTGTGGCATAGCCGCCCACCGCCTCTTTTACGGAAACTTTATATTGGGGCTTTTTTACCACAGTCAGGAAATATGTCTCTGTTTCTAATTTATCTTCGGAAAGAACTGTTATTTCAAAAACTGTATCACCTTCCTCAAGTCCAAGAGAAATACTGCCTCCATTAATAAGCTTTCTTGAAACCTGATTTGGTCCTTTTACAGTAATCAATGCATGGGCTTCCATTGCTTTTGCAGATAGTTCAATACTATCCAGAGCCTGACCGACGGTTGCCCTGTAGGATGTTTTATCCGGCTGGAATGCACATTCCAGATTTCCCTGTTTTATGCCCAAAGAAGACAGCCTTGCCTCCGGAGACTCTGCTTCTTCACGAATAACAACACCCTCATTTGTAGTTATTACTATTTTCCCATTTCCACAGGCTACATCCATTATCTGCCCATATTGCGTCCTGTCCAGTTCCCGTATCCATTCTCCTTCCGGATTATCCATATAATCCTTTACATATAAACAGTTTCCATAATAACTTGAGGGATTCCACACATAAAAACAGGAATTATAGTAAGCAATTTTTTCCCCATAACAGCCTGTTTCCTGTTTCCAGTTCACTCCATCCACAGAGCTGAAAAATCCATTATATTCCGTAGTTGCTATAAACATTCCGTTTCCATATGTAACTCCTTTAAACATTACTTCCGGCATAAAATGCTTTTCCCAGTAATCTTTTCCTTTTTTCTTAGAAAGAATATTATCTTCTCCAACCGCCACAAAACAGCCGTTTCCATAGGCAATATCCATCATTTTGTTATTTATAACAGACTCGGAAAACTGCCAGTTTATTCCGTTATCCGAGTCATATATGCCGAATCCGTCATATTCCCACATACTTCCCGATACAATATCGTGAAGCCCTACATTTGCCACATATTTTCCTTCTCCGTAAACAATTTTTAAGATACAGCCCCTGCCAATGGAAACCCTGCTCCATTTACACCCATCCTTAGACAGATACACTTCCCCCAATGAACCATATACAAAAAAGTATTCTCCGCAGTAATCCAGTCCCCCTATCCTGCTTTCTACTGCTATGCGCCCCTTTTGCTTCCATGTATACCCGTTTTGGGAAACCCATACCTTTCCTCCATCCCCAACGCTTACAAAACAGCCGTTTCCGTAAGCCACAAAGGTGCCGATGCGCTGCTCGCTATATTCCCATTCCTCCTCCGAGGCATTCACCTCCATAACCGGTACCTGCAGCCCGGCAATCCATACTGCCAGCGCCAGTAATATACAGCTGATACGTTTTACTTTTTTCCTCATATGTGTTTCCTCTCTTTCAAAGCCGTTTTCCCTTCGTGCAAAACAATCATTCCTACTGACATGATTGTTATCATCTGTGCCCTGTATGTAAAAAAATAATGTTCCATGGAATGTCCGCTTAACACAAGATACCGTAAATAAGGAACCATTCCCAGACATAGTAAAAGCCGCCGGAATGTTCCCCCCTTCCGGAAAAGGATTCCCATAACTGCCAGGCAGACGACTATCGCCCAGACAGAAATTTCTCCGGTTCCAAGCAGGCAGGAAATGTTATAGGCAGCTGCATGATAAAGCCGTGAAAACATCCCTGTATTTCCGCCATGTGCGATTCGATAGCCCGCCGTATCAAAAACCTCGCCAAACACCCGGCTTCCCATAAGCTTTGCCGCAAGCAGCCATTTACCCAAAAACATTCCTCCATAAGAAAAAATCCAGAAAAAACAGGAAGCCATCATAAAACCAAATTCCTTTTTCCATGCTCCAAGCTTTCCCCCATTCTGCTTTATTACAAACAGAAACAGCAAAGGAACCGTTATGGTAACTGTCTCCACTGTAAGGAAATCGAAAAAGCAGGTTAAAACCCCGCTTATAATGCTAAGCTGAAAGATTTTTTCCTTTTCCGCCCTTTCATAAACAACAAAGCAGATTAGCATTGCCGTCATCAGGATAAATGCCATAATATATTCAATGGAAAATACTGCAACCCATATTTTTATCAACAATAAACTGAAGGAATACAAACCCAAAAGTTCCCTTTGTTTCTTTTTCCATAACAAAATCCCCAATATCACATTTAACACCGACAGGCAAATACCTGATGCCATTCGTATTTCCTCTGCGCCACAGATACAAAGTAAAGGTCTTATCAGGCAGACGGCTCCGTGCCAATAGCGGAAATAAGTTGTATTTGCCCTTTTTCCCTGAAATACGGAAGCATAATAATCATCATTTACCCGCCCCCGGGAATAATCGTAATAAACTGCTTTTACCATGGACGAAAAAGGCTTTTTTGCATCCATCTGGTAAGCAATATGAAACAAAAGGCAGTCCGCATAGTTATCATACTTAGTATTCTGCTTTCCTTTTTCCAGACAGGGAAATAATTCCTGCTCCATAAAATACTCTGCTGACTTTTCACTTCCGGTCTGTATACATGCCTGCGGAAAACAGGAAGCCAAAAACAAAAACAGCATGCAGACAGCGCCTGTACATAAAAATGTAAGAATATACCTTAACAGGAACATGCCTTTACGTTTTTTCTTTTTCATAGGGCATTACCTGTGTGCCTTTTTCAACACTTTATTCCATTTTGCCGCAAGCTTATAAGCTGTGGTCTTTTTCAGCTTCACTTTGGATTTCTTTCCTTTTTTCGCCACCAGCTTTGTGAGCTGTCCCTGTTTGTTGTATTTGCATGTAATATAGCTCTTATCCTTATAGATTACTTTCTTTAATTTCTTCTTTCTGTTTACTTTTCCATAAGTTCTCTTGGAGACCTTCTTTTTAATTTTTTTATCTTTACTGATTGCTTTTATGACTTTCTGTTCTGTTTTTTGAATTTTTTCCAGCTTTTTCTTTTTCCGGGCTGCCTCTGCCTGTCTGGCTGCCTCTGCTTTTTTCCCTGCCTCTTCCTGCTGCTTTCTGGCTTCCTCCTGCTGTTTTTTCTTTTCTTCTTCAGTCTTTTTCTTAGCCTCTTCCTCTGCCTTTTTCCTTGCATCTTCTTCCGCTTTTTTCTTTGCTTCTTCTTCTGCTTTTTTCTTTGCTTCCTCTTCTGCCTTCTGTTTATCATAAACCCTGGATTCTTTCATATTTCCATTGGCATCATATTCATATTCCACCTTGCTTCCGTCCTCATAGGTAACGCTTTTCAAACGGTTCAGTTCATCATAAGTATAGGTGTCTGCCTGAACCTGTAAGCAGGTTTCCATTAATAAAGCTGCTGTTAATGTGCATATCATTACTTTCTTCCACTTATTCATTCTTTTTCTCCTTTGTAAATTAAATTAAAGCAGGCAATTGCAAAACTTACTATCGCCACATTTCCGCCTTGTAAAGTAAACAATATTACAAGCAAAATATTTTACAATCATCTTTATAAATCAAAACGCAAAAAAAGAGCACAAAAAACCAGAGGACATCATGTCCGGCCTTTGTGCTCATCATTTCTGTAAAACAAATTATTTCCCTGTTTTCTCATTCGTATTCCTTTCAATTACACTGAAAATTGAAAATTATGTAAACAATGTAATTGTTTTATAATAATTATACTATAACAGTTTACAGAAACATTTGTCAATACTTATTTTTTAAATTTAGTTTTTTTAGTTTTTTCTCTTTATATTATTTGTTTTCCCTAGTTCTCCCATATTACTTCATGCACAAGAAACTTCATATTCATTACTTGTGATACGGCTCCCCGTTCATAATCCGATATCCCCTGTAAATCTGTTCCAGTAAAATCACCCGCATAAGCTGGTGGGGAAACGTCATATCTGAAAAACTCAGCTCATAATCCGCCCTTTTCAGCACACTATTATGTAAACCTAATGAACCCCCTATTACAAACTGAATATGGCTGCAGCCCTGCACGCCAAGCGTTTCCAGCTTCCCTGAAAGCTTAACGGAATCCAGCTTTTGTCCTGCAATGGAAAGCGCTATCACATAAGCATCATCCTTTAAATGCTTTCCTATCCGTTCCCCTTCTTTTTCCTTTACAAGCTCTTCTTCCGCATCACTGGCATGCTCCTTTGTCTTTTCATCGGGCACCTCTATGATTTCAAGTCTGCAATACTTGGACAGCCTTTTTTTATATTCCTCAATGGCATCCCTGAAATAGCTTTCCTTTACTTTTCCTACCGCAACAATGGTAATCTTCATGAAATCTTCCTTTTCTGTTACTCATACAGCCTTGTATAATGGTCTTCTGTCAGCTTTTCCAAAAGAGCCTCATCCAAATCCGAAAAAGCCTTTTTCATTTCCGCTTCAATAATGGCGGTTACTTCAAAATACTTATCTTCCGGATTTTCACTCTCTGTCTCTTTTTCAGCCAGGGATGCATGAATCACTTCTTTTGTAAGGGTTTTGTTTAAATATTCCTCTACTTTTTTTATCCGGTCTTCTTCTTCCTGACTTTCTGCCAGAATTTTCTTATATGCTTTCATGGAATAAATGCCAAATCCCAGAAATACCAGAAACAATGCCCCAAGCACAACATACATCATAATTTTAGTAGTGGTTCCAAGATGAAAAACAGGCAGTAAGCCAAATGCCACACAAATTAGAAATACAATTCCCAGAACGCCTATAAAAAATAACGTATAGGCACTTGTTTTATATTCTTCAGCCCGATACTTTTTATCCACAAAAACAGCAGCCGGCTCCTGTTTCTTTTGTTCTGTATCTGCCTGCTCTTCGTTTTCATCCTCCATATGACTGCCTGCTTTTTTACTTTCTTCCTTCAAAAAGACCCCGAGAATCCGGGCGGCTTTCTTATGCTCCGACTCTAGGACAGCCAGCTCATACACCTGTTCTTCCTGTTCAAATGAAATTTTACCGCTTTCAATTCCGTTTTCCTTTAAAAAGCCATTGATGGTTTCCAGCTTTTCCAGCTCCCCAAAGTATATGGCTTTTGTTTCTTCCGTTAACTGTTCCACCAGCTCCACGTTGCAGTCGGCGCAGCGTAAAATTCCTTTCTTATATTCATTTTTGCATACCGGACACCATGGCATACGATTCTCCTCCTTTTCTTTCCTGCCCGAAGCAGGCAATTGCGAAACACCCTGCGGACACAATTTTGCCTTACAGGACAGACAAATTACAAGCAGGGTGTTTCGCAATTGTCTCTCCTACACAAAAAGGACTGCCTCCTGTTCCAGAAGCAATCCTTTTTTCATTTAATCCTGATAATCAAAGCAGGCTCTGTCACATACTACGCTTCTAATATAGGTTCCTGCTTCCACATGCTCCGGCGATACCTGATAGGCATTTAATGCCTCTAACGTCTCAAAGCTTGAAATCAAAGCCACATCCTTATTACTTGAGGACAGTTCATTGACTTTCACCTGAATGGAAATCACTCCTTCCACGCAGTTTTGTATGGATTCCAGTTTTTCCTTTATAGTATTGCCTGCAACAATTCTTTCTTCTTTTGAAAGCTCTTCCTTAAAATTCCAGCACACGATATGATGTACCATAAAAAGCCTCTTCCTTTCCCGTTTAATGATTGGACAGATATTCGTGAATACCCTGTGCTGCAGCCTTTCCCGCACCCATTGCAAGAATGACGGTTGCCGCTCCCGTTACCGCATCGCCGCCGGCATATACGCCCTCTTTTGTTGTCTTTCCGTTATTTTCATCGGCTACGATACATTTCCATTTATTTACTTCAAGTCCTTCCGTGGTAGAGGAAATCAGCGGATTTGGCGAAGTTCCAAGGGACATGATGACCATATCCACATCCAGCACGAACTCGGAGCCTTCCTTTACAACCGGCCTTCTTCTTCCGGATTCATCCGGCTCGCCAAGCTCCATCTTCACGCATTTCATTCCTTTTACCCAGCCCTTGTCGTCTGCAAGGATTTCCACCGGATTTGTCAGCAGGTCAAAGATAATTCCTTCTTCCTTTGCATGATGGACTTCTTCCACTCTGGCAGGAAGCTCTTCCTCACTTCTTCTGTACACAATATGTACCTCAGAGCCTAAGCGCAACGCAGTTCTTGCCGCATCCATTGCCACGTTTCCGCCGCCTACCACTGCAACCTTCTTTCCGTGCATAATCGGGGTGTTGGAGCTTTCATCAAAGGATTTCATCAGATTGCTTCTTGTTAAATATTCGTTGGCGGAAAATACACCGTTTGACTGTTCCCCCGGGATTCCCATGAATTTGGGAAGTCCGGCACCGGAACCGATAAATACCGCATCAAAGCCTTCTTCATCCATAAGCTCGTCAATAGTTGTGGATTTACCGATTACTACATTTGTTTCAATATGAACGCCCAAAGCTTTTACATTTTCGATTTCTGCTTTTACAACACGCTCCTTTGGCAGACGGAATTCCGGAATGCCATATACCAAAACGCCGCCGGTTTCATGAAGGGCTTCAAAAATAGTCACATCATAGCCGAGCTTTGCCAGATCTCCTGCACAAGTAAGTCCTGCCGGGCCTGAACCGATGACTGCTACTTTTTTGCCAAGCTTTTCCTTTGCCCCTGCAGGCTTGATTCCGTTTTCCCTTGCCCAGTCAGCTACAAAACGCTCCAGCTTTCCGATGGAAATGGGGTCGCCCTTTATGCCCCTGATACATTTTCCTTCACACTGGCTTTCCTGTGGGCACACCCGCCCGCATACAGCCGGAAGGGCGGAAGACCGGCTGATAGTCTGATAAGCCTGCTCTATATTTCCTTCCTTTACTTCACTGATAAACTTGGGAATATCGATAGATACCGGACATCCCTTGACACATTGGGCATTTTTACAGTTAATGCACCTTTCTGCCTCACACATTGCTTCTTCTTTATTATATCCTAAACATACCTCTTCAAAGTTCTTTGCTCTTTCTGCCGGTTCCTGTTCCCTGACAGGCACTTTCTTTAATACGTCCATTTTTTCATCCTTTCCTTTTCATAGCTGTATTTATCTTTGATTCCTGCAGGCATTTAGCCTCTGCCGCAAGGGGCAAATCCCCCGTCCTGCGGCGCTTCGGATTTGTTGCCCGAAGCTTCTGCCAGGTTCTTGACTGTTTAGCTGCAGTGACCGCATCCGCCGTGGTGGGTATCCCCTTCCTGCTCCTTTAACAAATCCCTGCCTTCCTTTGTCTTATACATCTGCTGGCGGGTCATTGCCTGATCGAAGTCTACTAAATGTCCGTCAAATTCCGGTCCGTCCACACAGGCAAATTTCACTTCGCCGCCTACAGTCAGACGGCAGGCGCCGCACATGCCCGTTCCGTCTACCATAATGGGATTCATGGAAACGATGGTTGGAATATTCAATTCTTTTGTAGTAAGGCAGACAAATTTCATCATAATCATAGGACCGATTGCCACACAGGTGTCATAAGATTTGCCTTCCTTTTCCACCAGGTCCTTTAATGTCTGTGTTACCATGCCGCTTCTGCCATAGGAGCCGTCATCCGTTGTTATGTAAAGATTGCCGGCCACTTTGCCCATTTCCTCTTCATAGATAAGCAGGTCTTTTGTTTTGGCTCCGATGATTACATCCGCCTCTATTCCATGCTCATGCAGCCATTTCACCTGAGGATAAACAGGTGCAGTGCCAAGTCCCCCTGCAACAAATATAATCTTCTTTTGCTTTAAAGCTTCTATATCCTCTGACACAAATTCAGAAGGTCTTCCAAGAGGTCCCACGAAATCATGGAAGCTGTCTCCTGCCTTTAAGCTTCTCATTTTCCAGGTTCCCGCTCCCACTGTCTGTACGACTATTGTAATGGTTCCCTTTTCCCTGTCATAATCACTGATGGTAAGGGGAATCCGCTCATCCTCTTCTCCCAGTCTGACAATGACAAACTGTCCCGGTTCACAGGACTTTGCCACTCTTTTTGCTTCTACCTCAAATAAATAAATATTTGTGGTAAGTTCTTCTGCTTTTAAAATCTGATACATGGTACTCCTCCTAAAGATAATATAGTTCGTATCTAAATGATATTTTTTCTCACACTGTAATTTACTATAAAGGAAAACGGGAAAAAAGGCAAGTATTTAAAATGCCTCCACCCTATAATACCCCGCATAATTAGCCGAAGCTCTGTACAACTCTCTTGTATGCACATTCACCGCAAAGGCATTTCCTGACTTGGAGCGGCTGCCGCCCGGCTCCACATAATACTCGGTTATCAGATAAAATATCTGGTCATTTTCCATAAATGCCGAATCGCATACAAACTCCTTTGTTCCTTCCATATTGGGCATATGTCCCTGTATATCAAGAATATCACCTTTTCCGATTAATGCCTGTTTCAGTATAATATACGCTTCATCCACTGTAACAGCAGCATCTAAAACCAGGTGGTACTCCCGCTTTGCGATTTCACTGGCAACTCCGTTTTCATCAAACATAATAAACTGGAACACACTGCGTCCTAAGGGCATCGGAATAGGCGCCAGATAAGGAATGCTGTCCCTTGTGGGCGTGGAACCGTCTGTTGTATAAAACATTTCATATCCCTCGATCAAATCACTGAAAATCATCCGGGGACTGGAATATTCTCCGGAATCTACACTGATTTCCGGTTCATCCGGAACTGAAATATCTATGGTAAATTTTTTCTGTACTACATCGCTGGTTAAGTTGTATTGATTAACACAAAGGGCTGAAACCACATGCTCCCCTTTTTCAAGTCGGATGGGAACCGAATACATTTCACTTTCCTCCGTGGGAACAGAGCCATCCAGCGTATAATAAATGGTGCAGTTGCTTCCTGCCAGAAGCTTTAAGGAAATGACCCTGTCATATTCCCCTTCCTCTTCACTGAATTCCGGAGTCTGTACCACATATTCCTGAAATTGCTCCACCACGGAAAGGTCCGTACATGCTTTTAAGATGCGGTTAATGGCCTCATATTTTTTTTGTTCTTCGTAAATACCTATCAGTTTTTTATAAGCTTCTATGTAAGAATTATCCGTTTCCACAATTTCTTCCAGCATGTCCACCGCTTCTTCCTGTCTTTCCAGCTTCAGGTAAGCGCTGGACAACAGCATTTTTGCATCTGAGGAATTCGGAGCAATTTCAATGGCTCTTTTCGCATATTTTATTACTTCCTCATAACCTTCTTTAGAATCCAGCGCATAAGCGCTGCCTGCCTTTTTCATCTGATAATCATAGGAATTATAATTAACTGTATAAAAAATTCCAAAAATCAGGCACAGGAAAAGAAGAACTCCGGCTATTCCCATCCCCGCGTATATGACCTTTGCATGTTCGCTTTTGGAAATTCTGTCAAAAAGTCCCTTTTTTCCTGATTTCTTATTTTGTTTTTCTTCCCTTTCCTCAAACTCTTTTTCCAGTGAACCCTCTGTCTCGGTATCCTCATCCACACGGTCTATCAAACCGCTTAAGCTTTCCCTTATACTTTCCTCGATTTCCGGCTCAAAAACCGGTACAAACTGCATTTCTTTTCCACAGTGTTCACAAAAGACCTGTCCTTCTTTCATTTGTCCGCCGCAAAATGGACACTCCATAAAAACACCTCTATATTCTACTCTCCCCGATATAAATAATCAGGAACTTCCGTTTCCTTACTGCACACTTTCCACACAGTTGTTCATCAGCATGGCAATAGTCATGGGACCAACTCCTCCCGGCACAGGAGTAATGGCGCTGCAATGTGGGTATACATCCTCATAATCCACATCCCCGCACAGCTTATTATTTTCATTCCGATGAATTCCCACATCGATTACCACTGCACCTTCTTTTACATACTCGCCTGTAATCATTTTTGGCTTTCCCACTGCTGCAATTAATATATCCGCCCTTTTGCACACTTCCTTTAAATTCTTTGTTTTGGAATGGGCAATGGTAACGGTGGCATTTTCCCTTAACATTAAAATGCCCATTGGCTTTCCTACAATATTGCTTCTGCCGATTACCACGCATTCCTTTCCGGCAATTTCAATGCCGGAACGCTTCAAAAGCTGTATGATTCCTGCCGGAGTACAGGAAACAAAGCCTTTCTGTCCGATGCAGAGGGCGCCTACGCTTTGAGGATGGAAGCCGTCCACATCCTTTAAAGGAGAAATGGTCTTAATAATTTTATCCTCATCGATATGCGCCGGCAGAGGAAGCTGCACCAGAATTCCATGAACATCCTCTTTTTCATTTAACTGTTCAATCAGCTCCACAAGCTCTTTTTCTGAAATGCTCTCTTCCAGTTCATATGCCAGAGAACGAATGCCGATAAATTCACAGGCTTTCTTTTTATTATTCACATATACGCTGGAAGCCGGGTCATTTCCCACCTGAATCACTGCAAGGGAAATTTCCTTTCCCTCCGCCTTAAGCTTTGCAACCTTTTCCTTTAATTCCTCTTTGATTTGTGCGGAAATCGCCTTTCCGTCAATTACCTGCGCCATATCCATTCTCCTTTTTTCCTTTTTTTATAGATAAGCTTATAGCTAATTGCAAGACATTCTGCAATGCTTCGCCTAAGCTTCAGCAGGCATTCGCCGGACAGACGTGCCTGCACAGATATTCCATTTTAAAACAGCCCTGTAATCCTGCCGTCCTCCCCTGCATCAATGGAAAATGCGGCTGGCTTCTTCGGAAGCCCCGGCATAGTCATGACTGTTCCGGTTAATACCACCACAAACCCTGCTCCTGCAGAAACATACACTTCCCTGATACTGATTTCAAAATCCCTCGGACGTCCTAACAGTGTCGGGTCGTCTGACAGGGAATACTGGTTTTTCGCCATACATACAGGAAGATTTCCAAATCCCAGCTCTTCTATTTTTGCCAGCTGCTTTAAAGCCACAGGCGCATAGTTGACTGCTCCTGCCCCGTAAATCTCCTTTGCCACCGTCTCGATTTTTTCCTTTAAGGACAAACTGTCTTCATATAAAAGCCTGAAATGGCTTTCTTTTGTCTCCAGAGTTTCCAATACTTTCTCTGCCAAAGGAATGCCGCCCTCGCCTCCTTTTTCCCAAACTCTGGAAAGTGCAAACTCACAGCCTCTTTCTTCACAGAAATGCTTTACAAACTCCGTCTCCGCCTCCGTATCGGTAATAAAGGAATTTAAGGTAACCACAACAGGAACGCCGTATTTTTGTATATTTTCCATATGCTTTTCCAGGTTGCCGATTCCCTGCTTTAATGCCTCAAGATTTTCCTTATTTAAATCTGCCTTTAAAACACCGCCGTTATACTTCAATGCCCGGATGGTAGCAACCAGTACCACTGCATCCGGTTTTAAGCCTGACAGCCGGCATTTAATATCAAAGAATTTTTCCGCACCCAAATCAGCCCCAAAGCCTGCTTCCGTTATGACATAATCCGCCATTTTCAAAGCAGCCTTTGTAGCGATTACGCTGTTGCAGCCGTGGGCAATATTGGCAAAAGGACCTCCGTGCACAAGCGCCGGGGTATGCTCTAAGGTCTGAATCAGGTTTGGCAGCATGGCGTCCTTTAACAATGCCGCCATGGCGCCTACTGCGTTCAAATCCTTTGCGGTAACCGGCTCACCGGTCACCTTATATGCCACGATGATTTTTCCTAATCGTTCCTTTAAATCCGCCATATTCTCTGCAAGGCAGAGCACCGCCATAATTTCAGAAGCAACGGTAATAACAAAATGGTCTTCCCTTACCACTCCGTCGGTTTTATTTCCAAGTCCCACTACAATATTCCGAAGCACCCTGTCATTCATATCCAGACACCGCTTCCAGACAATCTGCCTTGTGTCAATGTTCAGTTCATTCCCCTGCTGGATATGATTATCCAACAGTGCCGCCAGCAGATTATTGGCTGAGGTAATGGCATGAAAGTCCCCGGTAAAATGCAGGTTCAAATCTTCCATGGGAACCACCTGAGCATAGCCTCCCCCCGCTGCTCCCCCTTTTATGCCAAAGCATGGTCCCAGAGATGGCTCTCTTAAGGCAATCACTGCATTTTTCCCAAGCTTTCCAAATGCCTGCCCAAGTCCCACGCTGGTTGTGGTCTTTCCTTCCCCTGCGGGAGTAGGATTGATAGCCGTCACCAGAATCAGCTTTCCCTCCGGATTTCCTTCAATTTTTTTCAAATATTCGTTATTCAGCTTTGCTTTATACTTTCCATAAAGCTCTAAATCCTCCGGATTTACTCCGACTCCGGCAGCCACCTTTGTAATGGGCTCCATCTCTGCTTCCTGTGCGATTTGGATATCTGTTTTCATTTCCACTATAGCTCCTCCAATAATTGTTCAAACTGCTCCATGCTCATTAAGACCTTTCTGGGCTTGGTTCCTTCTTCTTCTCCAACCACGCCTACATCCGATAGCTGGTCCATAATTCTTGCGGCACGGTTAAAGCCTATCTTAAATACTCTCTGCAGCATGCCGATGGATGCTTTTTCTTTTTCTATTATAAATTTCCCCGCTTCTTCAAAATATGCATCCCGTTCATTTCCTCCATCTGCTCCCGACGCTGCCATACCGCTTCCGGTAAGTCCGATGTTGGTTATTTTTTCTTCCACTTCCTCCGCATAATTTCCCGTATCCACGCACTGCTCCTTTAAGAAATCCACCACATTGGAAACCTCTTCATCGGAAACAAACGCACCCTGCACACGGGAAGGCTTTGTAAGACCCTGGGGGTAAAACAGCATATCCCCTTTGCCCAACAGTTTTTCCGCACCATTCATATCCAGAATGGTTCTGGAATCCACGCCGGAAGAAACCGAAAATGCAATACGGCTTGGCATATTTGCCTTAATCAGACCGGTAATAACATCTACCGACGGCCTTTGGGTGGCAATAATCAGATGAATGCCCGCTGCTCTTGCAAGCTGGGCAAGACGGCAGATAGACTCCTCCACCTCTCCCGGACATACCATCATAAGGTCTGCAAGCTCATCTACGATAATGACAATCTGGGGCATTTTTTCAGGAAGCTCCTGACCGCCGTTGTCTTCCATCTCTTCTACTTTTTTATTATATCCCTTTAAATCCCTTACATTAAAGTCTGCAAACTTTTTATACCGCTCCTCCATTTCCACAACTCCCCAGTGAAGGGCTGCGGAAGCCTTTTTGGGGTCCGTCACCACCGGTATCATAAGGTGGGGAATCCCGTTGTATACGCTTAATTCCACTACCTTGGGGTCCACCATGATTAGCTTTACTTCATCCGGATGCGCCTTATACAAAATACTCATAATCAATGTATTGATACAGACGCTTTTTCCGGAACCGGTTGCGCCTGCAATCAAAAGATGGGGCATTTTTGCAATATCCGTCACCACTGTTTTTCCGGCAATGTCCTTTCCTACCGCAAAGGAAATAGGGGAGGGAAATTCTTTAAATTCTTTGGATTCCAGTAAATCCCGGAAAGCAACTGTGGAATTTTCCTTATTGGGCACTTCAATTCCCACTGCCGCCTTTCCCGGAATGGGCGCTTCAATACGAATATCCGTTGCCGCCAGATTCAGCTTGATGTCATCGGAAAGGTTTACAATCTTGCTTACCTTCACTCCCTGCTCAGGCTGCAGCTCATAGCGGGTCACGGAGGGTCCCTGACTGATATCGGTAATGGTCACCTTTACCCCAAATGTCTGCAGTGTCTGCTGCAGGTGCAGGGCTGTTTCCTTTAATTGCCTTGCAGTATCCCCGGCGCCGTTGTTTTCTCCCTTTTTCAAAAGCTTTAAAGGAGGAAATTCATATTTCTTATTTGGTTTTATAGGAGATTGCATCCTATCCTTTGACGGCTCTCCGCCTGGTTCTTCCTGTTTTTTGACAGGAGCGCTGTCTGTAAACTGTTTTCCTGACAGGGACTGTCTTTCTCCCGCCTGGCTTTTTTCGGAAAATACCTGCATATCCGCAATTCTTGGTTTTGCTTCTGATTTTACTTTTGGTTTTGCTTCCGGCTTCACTTCCGGTCTTATATCTGTCTTTTCCGGCTCTGTCTTTTCTTTTACCGGCTTTGGCGCCGTCTCTTTTCTATCCGCCTTTTCCAAAGCACCGTTTCCTAAAATATGCGCCTCTTCCACGAATAATTCTGCTTCTTCCACAGTCTGCTGGTTTTCAAATCCAATGCCCTTGATTTTAATGTTGTTCAGGGCATCCAATGCCATCTGTTCTTCCTCTTTTATGGTAATTTCATGGATATTCTGTGAAGGCTCCGCTTCCTTTTTCAGGGTGGTATCCATTGCCACTCCGGATACTTTTTTATTCATGCGGAGCTCTTTTTCTTTCTTTTCCTTCCGCTCTAGCTGCTGCTGTTCCCTTTTAAGCCTTGCCTGTTCTAACCGTCTGTCCGCATCGTCTCTGGCAGTTTCATACACTCTCTGGCTGCTTTTCTTCACTGCCCTCATAAATGATTTTTCCGTTAAAATCACAAGGCACATAATGAAAAGAATCAGCACCACCACTACCGTTCCAACCATTCCCAAAATAGAATGCATTCCATTTCCGAGAACACCGCCTATGACACCGCCGCCTTTTCCCGTCTTGGAAAATTCGTAATATTCCGCCGCTGTTTCACCGCAGTTCTCCAGACCGCTTATAAGGGCTGCTACTATGGTACACAAAAAAAATAAAACCGTTCCTGCAGCCAGCTTGAACATTGCAGTAGTTTTTCCCTTATTGGATATGCCAAATAAAATGCCCGCAAACAATATAAGGGGCGCTATGTATGCCATAATGCCGAAAATACCGCACATCACATGGCTCAGCACATTGCCGAAGCCGCCGATAATGCTTGTCTTTTCTCCCAGCTCATTGGTAATTTTAAAGTTGCATAAAAATAGTAATATAGTAAACGCCAGATAAAACAGAAACAACATTTCCTGAGCAAGCTTGATATTACTTTGGTCCTTTTGGTTTTTCTTTGTTGTTCTCTTTCTCTTCGGCGCAGGTTTTCTTCCTGATTTTGCTGCCATAATAAAGTCACTCCGTTCAAAAAATAATGCACTTTTACAAGTATAGCATTTTTTGGGGAAATTGTCATTATTTTATAGGTTTGTTTTTTTGTTCACATAACAGTTTGGCCAACAGTTCCCTCAACAGGCACGGGGGCAGGCTCTGGACTGAAAATGATTTCTCAAGGAGCCCTTATAAAAACGCCAGCGCTTAGCGAAGTTCTTTCGAGCTTAGCACTGCTGCGTTTTTATAAGAGCGAAAGTGTGGCGACGTAGAAACATTTTTAGTCCAGAGCCTGCCCCGTGCCTGTTGGCCGAACTGCTGCAAAAAAGCCCCTGCATCTGTGCAGAAGGCTTTCTTATTTGTTCTTTTATTTATTTAATAACCCTGACTCTGAACACCCCCGGAATTTCCGAAAGCTTTTTCACGATTTCCTCTGTTACAGGAGTTTCCAAATCCAGCATGGTGTATGCTACCGTACCTTTTGACTTGTTTGCCATGTCGGTAATGTTAATATCCAACTCACCGAAATTTCCGGTAAACTTTGTTATCATGTTGGCTTTATTTTCATGGAAGATTCCAATACGGCTTGCCTGGCTGCACACGCCCATATCCACATTCGGATAGTTTACGCTGTTTTTAATATTTCCGTTTTCCAGATAATCCATCATTTCCTTTACTGCCATTTTCGCACAGTTGTCTTCGGATTCTTCGGTAGAAGCCCCTAAATGAGGAATTACAATACAGCCTTCTTTTCCTGCTGTGGTGGTATTGGGGAAATCGGTCACATATTTGCGGATTTTGCCCTGTTTGATTCCTTCCAGTATATCTTCTTCATTTGCAAGTAAATCCCTTGCAAAATTCAGGATGATAACGCCGTCCTTCATCTTTTCGATAGCCTCTTTGTTCAGCATGCCTTTTGTGCTGTCCAAAAGGGGAACATGAATGGTGATGATATCGCAGGTTTCATAGATTTCTTCCACGTTTAACACATGCTTTACGTCCCTGCTTAAGTTCCATGCTGCATCTACGGAAACGTAAGGGTCGTATCCGTACACTTCCATTCCCAGATGCTTTGCCACGTTGGCAACCTTTACGCCAATGGCTCCCAAACCGATAATGCCAAGCTTTTTGTCCTGAATTTCCGTTCCTGCAAATTTCTTTTTCTCTTTTTCCGTTGCCTTTGCAATGTTCTCATCGTCTTTTGCGGATTCCACCCAGTTGATGCCCCCAACAATATCACGGGAAGCCAGCAGCATGCCTGCAATGACCATTTCCTTTACGCCGTTGGCATTTGCTCCCGGCGTATTGAATACAACAATTCCTTTTTTGGCGCATTCCTCCAATGGAATGTTGTTCACGCCCGCCCCTGCCCTTGCAACAGTCAGAAGCTTATCGGATAATTCCATATCGTGCATGGAAGCGCTGCGGACTAAAATGCCTTCCGCTTCATTCACATCCTCTGTTTTTTCAAAATCTGCCCTGAATTTATCCAGTCCCACTTTGGCAATTGGATTTAAGCAATAATACTTAAACATGTTCTTCCTTCTTTCTAACTCTTTCTGTTTCTATATCTTTTTCATTGTTTCAGTTTCTTTTTCTTTCTATTTCCTGCCAATATCTTTTTAATATGGATTTTTTTATTTCTCTTTGTTTAATTTCCTTTTTTCATTTTGTATTTGAGTTTGTTTTTTCTTTTCATCCTGCTTCCGCTGTTAATATCCTTTAGCAGTTTTCCGCCTCAAACTTCTTCATAAACTCTACCAGTTTTTCCACGCCTTCTATCGGCATTGCATTATAAATGCTGGCACGCATGCCGCCGACAGTTCTGTGGCCCTTTAAATTCTCAAAGCCTGCTTCCTTTGCCTCTTTAACAAATTTTGCATCAAGCTCTGCATCTCCAGTTACAAAAGGAACATTCATCAGGGAACGGTCTTCTTTTCTTACCGTACCTTTAAACAGCTTGCTTTCATCTAAGAAGTTGTATAAAATAGCGGCTTTTTTCTCATTATGCTCCTTCATGGCTTCCAGGCCGCCCTGCTTCTTAATCCATTTGAACACCTTGCCGCAAATGTAAATGCCGTATGCAGGAGGCGTATTGTACAAAGAATCATTATCCGCATGGGTTTTGTATTTTAACATGGTAGGCGTGCCGGGCAGTGTATCTTCCGTAATCAAATCCTCACGGATAATAACGATTACCACTCCTGCAGGACCGATATTTTTTTGGACGCCACCGTAAATGATTCCGTATTTTGTTACATCCACAGGCTCTGACAAAAAGCAGGAGGAAACATCGGATACCAGTGTTTTGCCTTTTGTATTTGGCAGGGTGTGGAACTTGGTCCCGTAAATAGTATTGTTTTCACATATGTAAACATAGTCCGCATCCTCTGAAACAGGCAAATCAGAACAGTCCGGTATGTAAGAAAAGGTCTCATCCTCGCTGGAAGCAATCTTATTTGCCTTTCCGTAAATGGAAGCCTCCTGAAATGCTTTTTTTGCCCACTGGCCTGTTACGATATAATCAGCCACCTTGTTTTTCATAAGGTTCATGGGAATCATGGCAAACTGCTGGCTGGCGCCGCCCTGTAAAAATAATACCTTATAATTATCCGGTATATTCATTATCTCTCTTAAATCGGCCTCCGCCTCTTTGATAATGGTATCATAAGCCTTGGAACGGTGGCTCATTTCCATAACGGACATGCCGGTTCCCTTATAATCTAACATTTCATCTGCAGCTTCTTTTAATACTTCCTCAGGCAAAACTGCGGGACCTGCTGAAAAGTTGTACACTCTGGACACTTTTTTCTCCTCCTCTTTCCTTTTCCTGTATTCGGTCAATTGCAAAACACCCTGCAGCCACAATTCCGCCTTGCAATATAAACAATATTACAAGCAGGGCATTTATGCCCGCCAGTACTTCTGTTTCACAATTAACTTCCTATTCTATATTGGATTTTCAGTTTAGCACTTTTCCCTATAAAACATAACCTATATTTTACATAGTCTTACAAAACAAGTCAACCTTTTAATAAAAAATCATCACAGGCGTGCCTTCTTCCGCCATGCTATAGAGCTTTTGAACTTCCTTATAGGGAGTGTTAATACAGCCGTGGGAACCGTTATGCTTGTAAATGGTTCCTCCAAACTTTCCTCTCCATTTAGCATCATGGATTCCGATATTCCCATAAACCGCCATCCAGAAGTCTACGGGAGTCTGATAATCTTCTCCACGCAGCACCCGGTTTCTCTGCTTGAAATATATGTAGCATGCTCTTGCCGGGGTGCCGTTTCCTTTCCCCGTACAGCCGGTTACCACGGATGCGGACAGAACCTGCCGTCCCTGCACATAATAATACAGCTTCTGTTCCGACAAATCCACCTCGATATAAGTATCTCCAATGTCATCCTCCCCTTCTCCCCATGCTTTCTGGGAATAAACGGGAGTGCGCACCTCCACTTTCTTGGAGGCAAATGCTTCTAAAAGATACTCCGTCTCTGCCTTTTTGTCAATCTTATTGCCATATGTTCCTGCCGGAACGGTAACGATATCCCCTCTTGTTGCACGAAACTCTCTGTCTTTTTTTGTGGTATCGTATTTACTGCAAAACTCCTCTACAAATTCCTTCAGCTTCTTTTCATCTAACTGAAGCTCTCCATTCTCATCAAAAGCAAATTCTCCTTCTTCATCCATAAGAATCCAATCGCTTGTTATGGACGCATCCACAATTTCTTCCCGTCCGTCTTCCATCTGGTAAGTAATTTTCCCCGACTGGAACCGTTCTATTTTTTCCCAGAGAGCCAGAGTCTCTTTCATATCCCCGGTAAATTCCACCTCATCATAGCACTCTTTTTCTTTCAGATTAATATGACTTCCGCCTTTTTGCAAAACCTCTGAAACCGCATCCAAAGCCCGTTCCTTATTCAGCAGGTTTTTGGTCGTATCGATAAGCTGATAGCCCTCTGTTGTTTTTTCTATTTCCACCTTAATTTTACTCTTGTCGCCGGCTGTTTTGATAAAAGAGGTTTCAAACAGCTTCTTCTTCAGCTTTTCTTCATCAAATATTCCTTCCGGCTCTACGGAATAATTAGCATACTCGCCGGATAGCCCCTTAAACCAGAGAAAAGGGTTCTGCTTATGATGAATTTTCTTTAGTCCGGGCAGATAGGTTATCTGATAGTCAATCTGTTCCAATGGAAAGGTAATGGATTCATCAAACTTATCTTCAATAATAAGAGGCTCTTCTTTTTCCCGTTCCAACAGCTTTTCATTGATTTCCTCCGGAGTCTTTCCGGTGGCATACACGCCGTTTATGAAAACGCCAAACATAAAGCTGTCTGCATAATATGCAGTCAGCCCTATGTAAATTAATCCAAACATTATGATAGGTGTTATGCAAAAAATAAATAGTATAAGTTTCAGCCTTTTCTTCATGTTTCTATCTGAATTCCCATTTCATCTCTAAAGTATATTGCTGTTTGTCTGAAAATATGGTAACTATTTTCTTATTGCCCTAACGGCTTCTTTTTTAAATCATCTCCGTCAAACACTTCCTCTATGGGCGCTCCCGGAGAAACCATCGGAAATACCTTGTCATCACTTTGAATCATGCATTCGATTACAACCGGCTCCTTACATTCCATTGCCTTTTGTATAGTCGGAAGCACTTCTTCCTTTTTGGTAACGCGAAATGCCATACATCCTAAGCCTTCCGCCACCTTGCAATAATCCACCTTATCCGTAAGAACGGTCTGGGAATATCTTTTCCCGTAAAATAAGGTCTGCCACTGTCTTACCATGCCCAGCACCTGATTGTTGATGATAATCTGGATAATGGGGATGTTGTAGCGGCTTGCCGTTGCAAGCTCATTCATATTCATACGGAAACAGCCGTCTCCGCCGATATTCACGCAGATTTTTTCCGGCCTTCCCACCTTTGCGCCGATACATGCCCCCAGACCGTAGCCCATAGTGCCCAGCCCGCCGGAGGAAATAAAGGTTCTTGGCTCCGTATATTTATAAAACTGGGAAGCCCACATCTGATGCTGTCCCACATCGGTAGTAATAATCGCCTTTCCTTCTGTTGCAATATCAAGCTGCTCAATTACATAAGGACAGGTAAGCCCCTCATCCTCGTATTTTAACGGGAACTGCTCCTTTAAGCCCTTAATGTAATCCGTCCATTCTTTATGATCCTGCTGCTCCAGCCTCTGGTTGATTTCTGAAAGCACATCCTTTAAATCCCCTATAAGGGAAGCATCTGTTTTAATATTTTTATTAACTTCCGCCGCATCAATGTCAATCTGTATGATTTTAGCGTTTTCCGCAAACTTATTTGGATTTCCCGTTACCCGGTCGGAAAATCTGGCTCCAAGGGCAATGAGCAGGTCACATTTTGCCACGCCCAAATTGGAAGCCTTTGTTCCATGCATGCCAATCATGCCTGTATACAGCTCATCTTTTCCGTCAAAAGCCCCTTTTCCCATAAGGGTATCGCATACCGGACAGTCTGCCAGCTTTGCAAAGGTTCTGACCTCTTTGGAAGCTCCTGAATGAATGGCGCCTCCGCCTAAGTATATAAAGGGCTTTTTAGCTTCCCGGATAAAAGAAAGCACCTGCTCCACTTCTTCCGGTGTAAACTTATTGATTCGCTCCATTTCCACCGGCTTCTTCGGCTCATATTCACAAAGATTTGCCGTTACATCCTTTGTAATATCCACTAAAACAGGGCCGGGCCTGCCGCTTCTGGCAATATGGAATGCCTTTCTTAACGTATCCGCCAGCACTGTTACATCCTTTACAATGTAATTGTGCTTTGTAATAGGCATGGTAACTCCTGCAATGTCTACCTCCTGAAAGGTATCTTTTCCAAGCAGGGGCAGATTTACATTAGCCGTAATAGCAACCATGGGAATGGAATCCATATAAGCGGTTGCAATACCCGTTACCAGATTAGTGGCACCCGGACCGCTTGTGGCAAGGCAGACGCCTACCTTTCCCGTAGCCCTTGCATAGCCATCCGCCGCATGGGAAGCGCCCTGTTCATGAGATGTCAATATATGTGTAATTTCATCCTGATGTTTATATAAAGCATCGTATACATTTAAAATCGTGCCGCCCGGATAGCCGAATACCGTATCCACGCCCTGTTCCTTTAAGCACTCTATTACAATTTCCGCACCTGTCAACTGCATGTTTTATAATCATCCCTTCTGTATCTGCATTTTCCGCAATTCCAACAATGCTGTTACGCCAACAGTTCCTGTCCCGGGTTTACTTTTCTGCCGGAACCTCCAGCACTGCTCCTCTGTTTCCGCTTGTAACCAGAGAACGATATCTGTTCAAATATCCGGTAGTTACTTTAGGCTCCCTTGGCGTCCAGTTTGCTTTTCTTCTTTCCATTTCTTCCGGAGATATTTTTACATTCAAAGTGTTTTCCGGAATGTTGATGGAAATGATATCTCCTTCTTCTACAAAGGCAATAGGACCGCCTACAGCTGCCTCCGGTGAAACATGGCCGATGGAAGCGCCTCTGGAAGCGCCGGAAAACCTTCCGTCGGTAATCAGCGCTACACAAGATCCAAGACCCATACCTGCAATAGCGGAGGTGGGATTGAGCATTTCACGCATGCCCGGTCCGCCCTTTGGACCTTCATAACGGATGACCACTACATCTCCTGCCACAATCTTTCCGCCTTTAATTGCCTCGATAGCATCCTCCTCACAGTCAAATACTCTTGCCGGACCTTCATGAACCATCATTTCCGGCACTACTGCGGAACGTTTTACAACACCGGAATCCGGCGCAAGATTTCCTTTTAATACGGCAATTCCGCCTGTTTCACTATAGGGATTTTCAATAGGACGAATGACCTCGGGATTTTTATTCACTGCATTTGCAATATTTTCTCCTACGGTCTTTCCGGTTACCGTCAGCAAATCCGTATATAATAAATTCTTTTTGGTAAGCTCCTTCATCACTGCATAAACGCCGCCGGCTTCATTTAAATCCTCCATGTAAGTGGGGCCTGCCGGCGCCAGATGACACAGATTCGGGGTCTTTGCAGACAATTCATTGGCAATGTCCACGTTTAATTCCACTCCTGCTTCATGAGCAATTGCCGGCAGATGAAGCATGGAATTTGTGGAACATCCCAACGCCATATCCATGGTAAGGGCATTTAAAAATGCTTTTTCCGTCATAATATCACGGGGCTTGATGTCCTTTTCCACCAGCTCCATAATTTTCATGCCCGCATGCTTTGCTAGGCGGATTCTTTCGGAGTAAACTGCCGGAATGGTGCCGTTTCCCCTAAGTCCCATTCCCAAAGCTTCTGTTAAGCAGTTCATGGAGTTAGCCGTATACATACCGGAACAGGAGCCGCAGGTAGGACATACCTTTTCTTCAAATTCCGCCAAATCCTCCATGGTCATGGTTCCGGCTGCAACGCTTCCTACTGCCTCAAACATGGAAGAAAGGCTTCTCTTTTCTCCTTTTACACGGCCTGCCAGCATGGGGCCGCCGGAAACAAATATGGTGGGGATATTCACTCTTGCAGCAGCCATTAAAAGTCCCGGCACGTTCTTATCACAGTTGGGAACCATTACAAGACCGTCAAAGCCGTGTGCTATTGCCATGCATTCGGTGCTGTCTGCAATCAAATCTCTTGTTACAAGGGAATATTTCATGCCGATATGTCCCATGGCAATTCCATCGCATACGGCAATTGCCGGAAAAACCACCGGCGTGCCCCCTGCCATTGCCACTCCCATTTTTACCGCTTCCACAATTTTATCCAGATTCATATGTCCCGGCACGATTTCATTGTATGAGCTTACGATACCGATTAACGGTCTCTGCCTTTCCTCTTCTGTATAGCCTAATGCGTTGAATAAGCTTCTGTGGGGCGCCTGCTGCACTCCCTTTGTTACGGAATCACTTCTCATCTTTCTTCTCTCCTTTTATAATACGTTCTGCTGCTTCGTCAAGGGTTTTCTTCATCACCTGTTCTTCGCCGAACAGCTTGTCAAAAATCTCATTTACCTGTGGATTGTCACTGGTGGTCTTAATTGTATGGCAGATTCTGATTTCATCCAAAATGGAAATCAACAGCCAAAAAATTGAAATCACAATACCCGCCTGTGACAACCTGTTTCTCATAATCAGTCCCAAAAGGGCGCATACCAGTCCAATAGCTCCAATAAACATGGTTCTTATCATACACTGTATGACGCCAAACACAAAAAACAAAAATGGTATCTTTCGTTTGTTCATCCTTATATCCCTTCACAGATTAAATCGCCCATCTTCTCCGTGCCTACCTGAGTACATCCTTCCGCCATAATGTCTCCGGTGCGATAGCCCTCCTTAAGCACCTGTTTTACCGCCCGGTCAATGGCGTCTGCTTCTTTATCCAGGTCAAAGGTATAGCGCAGCATCATGGATGCGCTTAAAATGGTGGCTATAGGGTTTGCAATGCCTTTTCCTGCAATATCCGGCGCGGAGCCATGGCTTGGCTCATATAAGCCGAATCTGCTGTCATTTAAGCTGGCAGAGGCAAGCATGCCGATGGAGCCTGTTACCATGCTGGCTTCATCCGATAAAATATCCCCAAACATATTTTCCGTTAAAATCACATCAAACTGTGCCGGATCCTTTACAAGCTGCATGGCGCAATTGTCCACCAGCATATGCTCCAGCGTCACTTCCGGATAATCCTTTGCCACTTCATTGACCACCGCCCTCCAAAGCCTTGAGGAATCCAGCACATTTGCCTTGTCTACGCTGGTGACCTTTTTATTCCTTTTCATCGCAATGTCAAACGCCTTGACGGCAATGCGGCGGATTTCATTTTCATCATAAGACAGCGTATCAATAGCCTTTTTCACGCCGTTTTCTTCTATTGTCTTTCGCTCTCCGAAATAAAGTCCTCCCGTAAGCTCCCGCATAATCATCATATCAAAGCCCTTTGCGCTGATTTCCTCCTTTAAGGGACAGGCGCCGGCAAGCTCTTCGTATAAAACAGCCGGTCTTAAATTGGCAAACAGGTTCAGCGCCTTTCTGATTGCTAAAAGTCCTGCCTCCGGTCTTTTGGAGGGCTCTAACCGATACCATGGGGAGGTTGTGGTATCTCCTCCGATAGAACCCATTAAAACCGCATCGGAAGCTTTTGCCAGGGCAATGGCTTCCTCTGTCAGTGGGACTCCATGCACGTCAATGGAGGCTCCGCCCATTAAAATATCTGTATATGTAATGCTGTGGCCGTATTTGTCAGCCACCTTGTCTAACACCTTTCTGGCTTCTTTCACGATTTCCGGTCCGATGCCGTCTCCTGCAATACATCCTATATTCAAATTCATGTTGTTACTTCCTTTCCTTTTGAAACTTATAAAACACCTTTCTTATCATATCTCAAATGGCGACAAATAGCAACTGTTTTCATGTGGAATGGATTATTCCATTCTTTCCATTTACCGCCTCCAAAACCTTTTCTGCAGAACCTTTCGTAAAGCCGTCCCTTCTGACAAATCAGACCCGCCAAAATGCCAAATACAATCAATGAAATATTATCCCTTCCACTTTTCTCTTCCTCCGTACACTTTTTTATTGCTATTTCAGTATCCCAGAATTATACCATATACTTTCAACCGCTTCAATCTTCCCAAACATTTCATCAAAAAACCGGAAATAAAAAAATCCTGCTAAAAAACAGGATTTTCCATACCGGCATATTATTCCCCATTCGCCTTTTCAACCTGGGCAATGGCGCTCTTATTCATTGGTATACGGCAGTTCTTGTTATTGCCAAATTCTACGATTACCGTATCATCCGAATCATCAATATCAATAACTACACCATAAAATCCGCTTGTAGTCAGAACACTGTCACCTGTTTCCATTTTGGAAAGCATGGCGCTTATTTTTGCCTGCTCCTTCTTCTGGGGACGAATCATCACGAAATAGAAAAATGCAACAATCGCAACAAGATATACTACCAAAATCACTCCTGACAAACCGCCCGCTGCCTGTGCCTGATTTGCTGTACCTGACAAAATCATACTAATTACCTCCTGGTCTATTCATAACTGCACTAAAGGACATCATACACAAAAGTAACCATTACTTCAAGTACTTTTATAAAATTTTCATGCTTTCAAGCATCTGCTTTTTGTATTCCGCAAATCTGCCCTCATCCAGCGCCTTACGGATATCTTCCATCATATGGTTGTAAAAATACAGATTGTGCAGAACGCAAAGCCGCATTCCAAGCATTTCCTTTGCTTTTAGCAAATGCCTGATATAAGCCCTGGAATAAGTGCTGCAGGCAGGACAGCCGCAGCCCTCTTCAATGGGGGCAGCATCCAGTTCATACTTTGCATTAAATAGATTTATCTTTCCGAATCTGGTATATACATGTCCATGCCGCCCGTTTCTGGTAGGATAAACGCAGTCAAAGAAATCCACTCCCCGCTCCACGCCTTCCAATATATTTGCCGGGGTTCCCACACCCATCAGATAAGTGGGCTTATCTGCCGGAAGGTGCGGAACCGTTTCCTCCAGTATATAATACATTTCCTCATGGGTTTCTCCTACTGCAAGACCGCCTATGGCATAACCATCCAGCTCAAACTCACTGATTCTTCTGGCATGTTCCCGACGGATATCCGCAAAAACAGCTCCCTGGTTGATTCCAAACAACAGCTGCTTCTTGTTGATAGTATCATCTAAGCCATTCAGCCTTTTCATTTCATTTTTGCAGCGCAAAAGCCATCTGGTAGTCCTTTCCACAGAAGCAGTTACATACTCCCTGTCAGCCTTGCTGGAAGGGCACTCGTCAAAAGCCATGGCAATTGTGGAGGCAAGGTTTGACTGAATCTGCATGCTTTCCTCCGGACCCATGAAAATCTTACGACCATCCACATGAGACTGAAAATAAACCCCTTCCTCCTTGATTTTCCGAAGCCCCGCCAGGGAAAACACCTGAAATCCTCCGGAATCGGTAAGAATCGGCTTGTCCCATACCATGAACTTATGCAGCCCACCCAGCTTTTTTATGACCTCATCTCCCGGGCGCACATGAAGATGGTAAGTGTTGGATAACTCCACTTGAGTTCCTATTTGCTGCAAATCCTCTGTAGAAACAGCCCCTTTGATGGCGGCTGCCGTTCCCACATTCATAAAAACAGGGGTCTGAACGACCCCATGTACTGTTTGAAATTCGCCTCGTTTTGCTCTTCCTTCTTTCTTTAATATCCGATACATATTTTCCTCTATTTTCTGTTATTCATTGATTTCTTCTAAAAATTCCTCTAATGTCAGTTCCCTTTCCGTCATAATGGCTGCTGCTTCCCTGCCTACATAACGAAAATGCCACGGCTCATATTCGATACCGGTAATGTATTCCTTTCCTTTCGGATATCTTAAAATAAAGCCATATTCGTGACCATGGGCTGCCAGCCATCTTCCGCCTTCTGTATTCTCAAAGCCTTCATTCAAAGAAGAATAGCCCTTGCACAGAAAATCTATGGCAAGCCCTATCTGATGCTCGCTGGCTCCCGGTACGGTAACCGTCTGAGAACTGATTTGATAAGCCTCCAGATAGGAATATCCCTGTCTCATGTAAGCTTTTATCTTTCGCTCAAATAATACCTGCTGACGGTTCAAATCCCTGTAAGGAGAGCAGACAATCAGACTGACACCATCCTCTTTTGCTGCCTGAAGCATTTCCATTAACTCAGGAATAATCCTCTCGTCACACTGCATTCCCCCTCTGATGGTGCCAAGGGTAAAGGTATAATCATCCGGAATGGAATGATGCTTATTAATCAGTACAAGCTTCCAGTCATCACTGCTTAACTGTCCCCTGACAGAATTCTCGGAGACACCCTCTAAATAGTCTTCGCCCCCGGTCAGGATTTCATCTATGCTGAATTTGTCCTCTTCCGTCACATATTCCAGCTCTGTATTCTCATAGCCCTCCATTACATCCTTGTCTTCCAGAATGGCTGCATCCTCTATATGATTGTTATTATCAGTCGTTTCTGTATTTATGACTTCTTCAGGTATATTATATTCTATTGTGCTGTCTTTTGAAACTGTCTTTTTAAAACCATTTTCCGCAAAGGAAAAACTTGAACTAATGGAAAAGACTATACAGGCACAAAAAATGCATGCATATCTTTTTTTATTTTGTAAGCAATACTGCTTTGCATAATATACAAACAAATAGAATGTCAACAATACAAGGGATATGATTTTAAAAACTCTATTCTTTTTTCCAAATACCATCAGTCTGGCGGTTATTTTTCTTTTTTTCAATTATTTCATTGCCCCATTTCACAGGATAAGCCTGTATCGCTTAATGTTATTGACATAATTCTACCAAATATTATTTTTATGATATCATAATTTCTCTATTTGTACAGCACTTTTTTCTGAAATCAACCGGAATTTTTTGAACTTTTTATGTCTTATTCCGCTTTTTTTCCATTTTATTTCCAATCCTGTAAAAATTTCGGTTGTAACCAAAGAATTTCTCCGCTATAATTGCCATGTACCACATATGTTTTCTACAAAATATATCTTTTTATTAATGACAAACACAAAACTTTATAACCCAGGAGGATAAACATGGCCGGCTCAACATTTGGAAGACATTTTACAATACAAACCTTTGGAGAATCCCACGGAAAGGCAATCGGCGTGATAATTGACGGCTGTCCCGCCGGACTGCCCCTTTGCGAAGAGGATATTCAAAAGCAGTTAGACAGAAGGAAACCCGGACAGTCTAAATTTGCCACCCCCAGAAAGGAAGCGGATCAGGTTGAAATCCTGTCCGGAATATTTGAAGGAAAAACTACCGGCACTCCCATTTCCCTTCTGGTGCCGAACACTTCCCAGCGTTCCCATGATTATAGCGAAATCTCCACTTATTACAGACCGGGACATGCGGATTTTACCTTTGACGAAAAATACGGTTTCAGAGACTACAGAGGCGGCGGCCGTTCTTCCGGACGGGAAACCATTGGCCGGGTGGCGGCTGGCGCCATAGCCATAAAAATCCTGCAGCAGCTTGGTATTGACGTGACGGCCTATACAAAATCCATCGGTCCCGTTTCCATTGATATGAACCATTTTGATAAAGAGGCAATTATACAGACGCCTACCGGAATGCCTGACAGAAAAGCTTCTCTGGAGGCAGAGGCATATTTGGAAGCATGCATGAAGGAAACGGATTCTGCCGGCGGAGTCATTGAATGCGTGATAACCGGGTGCCCTGCCGGAATCGGCGAACCGGTTTTTGATAAGCTGGATGCTTCTCTTGGAAAAGCCATTCTTTCCATTGGAGCCGTAAAAGCATTTGAAATAGGCGACGGCTTTTCAACCGCCCGTGCAAAGGGAAGTGAAAACAACGATGCCTTTATAATGAAAGACGGACATATCACAAAAGCAACAAACCATGCAGGGGGAATTTTAGGAGGCATCAGCGACGGCTCTCCCATTACTCTCAGAGCTTATATAAAGCCCACACCTTCCATCTACAAAACCCAGCAGACCGTCAATAAAGACGGACAGGAAATTTCTGTCAACATCAAGGGCAGACACGACCCCATTATCGTTCCAAGAGCTGTGGTGGTGGTAGAATCCATGGCTGCAGTGGCGCTTTTGGACTTATTGCTGGAAAATATGAAATCTAAAATGGATTATCTGGAACGTATTTATTCCCGCAGGCAATAAAGAAAACAGTCATGCTTGCATGGATATCAGACGTCGCTGAACATCCAGGGGGGGATGTTCCTTTAACGCAGCCCATAACAGAGTGCAGATGCTGTCAGAGACAAAAATCCAGCAGCCTGCCATTGCTCTTCAGCTTTCATTATGTAAAAAAATAAAAACAATACCATGATTTGTTCTATGGCATTGTTTTTTATTATATTGCACCATTTTTTCTTGTTTATGTTTCATTCCGCATTTTCTGTCTTCTTTTCTCCCTCCAGCCTGTGGAAAATAATACAGTTGGGCTGGTCAATCTTCATTTCCTTTCCGTTCATCACCAAAAGTCCCTTTTTCAAATCCACGTTAAAAAAGGTCATTGTATTTGTTTCATGGTTTAAGGATACCAAATGCTTATTGTCCGGAAACAGGGCGGCATCCTTTGGATAATCCCCGCTGATGGGAAGACAGAAATTTTTCGTCAGCTCCCCGCTTTTTCGATTTATATTGTAAACAATCACGCTGTTGTCTCCTGCATTGGAGCTGACTAAATACTGCTCATCCTCTGAGAAATTCAATGCGCTGGCTGCAGAGCCGCCCGCATGATATTTATTTAATGTGGAAATGGTCTGAACCTTTGTAAATTCCGGCGCATTTCCCAAATCCTCATATTTGTACACATCAATATAATTTTTCAGTTCATGCACAATATAAACAAATCTGCCGTCCTTTGTCATCTTAATATGCCTGGGCGCCGATTCAATGTCACTGCGGATTACATCAATGGGCTTTAATTTTCCTGTTTTATGATCAACCTTATAAACATCTGTGTGGTCCATACCCAAATCGGCAGCCATCAGATACTTATTATCTCTTGTCATCTTCACACAGTTTACATGGGGCCTGAAATTCCGTTCCGCTATGCTTCCCAGGCCCTTATGATAAATTTCCTCCACGATTTCCCCGATTCCGCCATCCTCCTTTAAGCGAAGAACTGTAATCTTTCCATCATGATAGCCTGCCACAAACAGGAATTTATCATTATAATCGGTAGACAGATAACAACCTCTCATACCGTTTATAGAACCATGATTGACAATCTTCAGTGTGCCGTCCTCCAGAATCCGGTATGCCTCAACTCCGAAATCCGTTATGGAATACAAGAACCTGCCATTATGAGATATGGTCACATAGGAGGAGTTGGTAATCTTAACCTGATCCTTTTCAATCAGCCTGCCCTGTTTCAAATCCACATCATATATTTTAATTCCGTAATTGTCTCCCATAGTATAGGTAGACACATAAGCAACATACTTTTCTTTCTTCATAAGAGCCTCCTGCTTTCCTTTTCCTTTGTCCTGTCTGGGACCTGGTTTGATTATAGCACATCTTAAGGGGATTTGTTAATAGATTTTGCTTATGGCAGGAATTCATTCAGTTTTTCTATAGTACTCTCTTCCAAATACTCTTTTATCTTGGAAAACTGTAAAGAAGACATACTTCCGCCCGACTCAAAATAATCCAAAAGACATATTTCCAGTTCTTCACTATTCAAATAAGGAATGCAGTCTTCTAATCCCTCAAAAAACTCCTCCTTTGACAGAACTTTCATTAACTCCCTTTTTCCAAATGTACTCTTCATATATGGCATGAACCCAACAACGGTATTTGCGCCAAGAGGCTCGTGACCACCGCAGCTTACACTTACTTCCAGCCAATGTATGGATGTATCTGCATTACTATAAGCGAAAATTTCATGAAGCTCATCCGTAGTAAAATTTTCTTTCTGTTTTGCTGCCTGTAATACTAATATCGAAAATGCCTGACTGGCAGTTGTCTCATCCAACAAGCTTAAAATCTCCATTATCTTCTCTTTTTTAATTGTGCCCGCTTTCATTTCGTCCATAAGAAATTTATCAACATATTCCTCATCTTCCGTATAATAAATATTTTCAAATTTACTTTTATTGATTCCCGCAAATTTCACTTCCAGTTTTTTCACCTTTGCCCCCTGTCCCACCATTTTTATCACATTGCGGCCTTTCTTCATGGTGATTATCCGATTGTTCTCTTTCCCTGTTTCATTCACTGTCAACACAGAACTATCCGGCGCAATATGCACAATTTTGAATTTCCCTTTTTTTAATTGGAAGGAAGAGTCTATCTCTACGTCCGTATCTGTATCTGCATAAGCAATAATAAGAGAATCCGAACCGTTTAATCCAAATTCAGAAACTGCCACGCCATCATTTCCTCTGCCTGCATATTGCTCAGCATGCCACCAGTCACAAATATCCTCTTTCGCAAGCAGCTGTTCATCCTCATAAACCTTCCCTGCTTCTCCTGCTTCACTTACCTTTTCTTCTCCTTCAATAAATTCTTCATATTCCTCCACTTCTTCTAAATCAGAGATGGAAGAATCTGCACTTTTCCCTTCATCACACGACTCAGAAGAAGAAATATCTACGCTGCTGCATGCAGTAAGGAACAGCATTACTAATAAAAACAATGATAATACGTTGAAAAAAATCCGCCCTGTCCCATTCAAAATCATTGTATATTCTCCTCGTTATTTTTATTCTTTTTAGGCGTTTGCCAAACGCACAAATCACATAAGTACGGCATTTTTTGATTCTAAAAATGAAATAACTCCTCACCGGATATGGTATAAT
>CAJUEX010000023.1 GCA_910585715.1 uncultured Lachnospiraceae bacterium | reverse complement strand
ATGGCTAGACGGTGACCGAAAGGACAACAAATAGCCTGGTGGGTGCTTTGCCACTATAAAAAGAAAAGAAGAACCCCCGGAAGTATTCACGGTACAACCGGGGGTTCGTTCTTTGTCCAGATGGACTTATCATTGCTTTTTGTCTAACGACATTATAGCATATGCAATTCTTAATTTCAATATGTTTTCCCCGAAAGATTTTTATTAAGGTATTAGGGCATAGTAAAGATATAAATTTGCACCTTTCAATTATTATAATACAAATTTGGATATTGTTTTTCCTATGGATATGATATCGCAGTTACCTTTAAATTCAAATTTTGCTACAAAACCATTATTAAAAAACATTTCCAATTCGCAATCCGGAACAAATTCTGCGAATCCGGGAGTCTGAACACTGAAATACTGAATCTTTGAATACGGCTCCATTTGAAAAATTAATCATTAGTTAATCCTCATTTCTTTAAGTATTTGTAAAATATTATCATATTAGAAGAAATAAAACAATATGTCATGCAATTCTTACTGTATTCCCAGGTTTACTTTATAAAAATTGTTTAAATTTCAGTTTTCCTTTTCCCATCCCATGAAATAAGCGGGAGTTGTATCAAGAGCTTTTGACACTTTCAATGTAGGAACCAGATGCCAACAATTGTAAACCAAATTTAAAGAGAGAAGTATGAACTTATTTTACGAGCAAATGAGTTACTTCAAAAGTTTCAGTAGCATTTTGTGGGGTAGCTGGCTGAAATGTATCAGGCAAGAAGATGGAAAAAAGACAGAAGAAACGCTCCAAAGCATTAATGAAACTTTGAAGCGAATCGAAGGTGTCCTTAAAAAAGATAAGGATATTAGTCTTTTACGACGGATAAAAGAATGCGTCTCAAATCTTCATCTGGCGCAGGGGCAATAATGTTTGAGTTGATTAGCATATCAATAATGATTTGAGCGGATATGTTTACTGATAGATGTAACGAGTTTCTAACCAGTTTTGTCATAATCAATTCATAGTTATCTGTTTCTGCAATTTCAGCAAGCAGATTTTGCTTTATCATATCTTCGTTTAGCGACAATTGTTCTTCAACAATACTGTTAATGGCTCTGGCCAATATATCAGTCATAGATACTTGTCTCCTTTCACACATATTAGGTGCGGCAACACCCATAGGAGATTATAAATGATATAAATGCAGGTGGCAATGACAAACGGTGAATAAACTCGAAAAGTGTAATATTGTACAATCTATAAAAATAATCTGTAAAGAAGGAGGTATTCGCATGGCTGTAATTAGGGATTACTACAATGGGCTCTGCCATATTACCGTACATGATGATTACATAACTCATGACCCGGCGGAAATACAAAAGATTATAGACCGAGTATCTCAAATAGTAATAAATGAAGAATTTCGCCGGTATATCCAAAGCCGGGAAGGAAAAGAAGAGCCACCGGCATAAAGCCGGTAGAAAGGACAAGCCATGAGCAAGCTATACGGCACAATATCAATTATATGTTTAATTACTGTTATAGCAGCCATAGAAGGAAGATTATACCTGATAGCGAATATATGTTAGGAATAGCGGCCTTTTCCGGCAAAGAGAAGATGGCACAGGTACGGAAGGTGGAGACTACCTTTGAAATGGCAAAGAATTTGGAAACCGGGCAGATACAGGCGGAGGAATTTATTAATTTAGTACAAGTAGTAGGAAAATAGTAGAGGTGAAGATGAATAGAAAAGGAAAATTATAAACGTCTGTAGAGTCTGTAGACAAACGAAAAAAGCAATCCGGAAATGGAATAAAAGGGCATGAGAAAATATTCCCAATAAAATATTTTCAAAAAAATAAAACAGCAGCCTCAAGCTAAAAGCTGTCTGCTGCTGTTATGTAAAAAAACTTATGCAATTTTCCCTAGGCTATAATACAATATGAGAGCATTTTAGTAAAGCTAAAACGATATACAAATATCGACAAAAAAATAAGCTTTTTAACAAAGAAAAATCTTAAGTAATATAAAAAACAAGTTGACGCATGGTGCACCATATGCCACAATAAAAACATGAAGGAGGGATGAAAATGCCAATAGGTAATCCAAAGGCTCAAACCATTGCAACCAAGAAGTATGAGAAGAAAGCCGGCTTCATGAGCAAGTCCTATAAACTCAGAAAGGAAGTTGTAGAACAATTTGCGGAAGCTTGTGAAAAGGCGGGTGTAAGTCAGTCAGGCCAGTTGTCTAAAATGATGAAGCAATTTGCAGAAGAAGTAGAGGAAACATCTAGATAGGCTTGTGACTTTTATGCCAAATGTCATAGACAATTTACAAAAAAATGTAGAGATGATAAATGGAATGGAACTTGCATTTATCGCTGTGATTGTTGAAGCATTTGCAATAAATTTATATACGACTTAATCGTACAAATGTATACCCCCACTCATACGTCATAAGCAGCACATTATCCGCCGCCTGCCCAAGCAGTCCATAATCTTTCCCTTCATACAAAAGCCCGGTCTGGCTGTCGGAGGTTTTTGGAGCAAGTGCCACGGAAACCGGATAACCGAAAGGGCTCATTGCATTTCTTACATTTGTCACAAATTCTGCAAACGGAATCTTATCTTCAGGAAGGATAAATTCAAAATCAATATCCACTCCCCGAAAGCCTTTTGCCTGCACGGTAAAAACAAGCTGGTCAATGAGATTTTCCTGTGCAGCAGGATTATTTACGATGGCAGCAATTAAATTATTGTTGAAACGTCCGTCAGGACCGAATGGCGTCAGGGTTAGAATGGGTCTGGCAGAAAAATTCTCTGCCAGCTCAATCATCCAGCCGTCATCCAAAAGGGGGGGAATCAAATTTCCTTCTGTAGTAAATCCATAAGAAAAAATGGATAAATCTGATAAATAAGGAAGACTCTCTTCTAAAACATAAGGGCTTATAAATGGATACGCATATCCGTTTACATAGACAGTCTGGCGTTCCATAGCATTTGCCCCTGTTGACAGCAGAAGCGCCTGGCCGATTGCAAGACGGTAAGGATATGGAATCTGATTATTATAAATAATGGAATCTACGGGAATGCCGAAGGAAAGAGCTATGGAATCAACGGTATCCCCCGGAGTTACTGTATAAATTTCCATAAAAAATCCTTTTTTTATAATATATGCCATTGAGAGAATGAAGGTACTTAAGTGGGATGGGGCGCGTTACAAGACTATTTTGTAATAAGTCATAAGGGTTGTACATAAGTTAACAATATGAAAATTCTGTGAAAAACATATATATTGCATAAAAAAATACAGAAAATCGGTGGATTTTTTTGTGATTTTATATTAAAATAAAATGAAATGGGTAGAAATAATAGTCTGCATTTGCAGATGTTGTGAAATTTGTTTAAGAGAAGGGGTGGTATGATGATTTCCAATCAAATTCTACAAAACACGATTACGGGATTAAAGGGAATTTCCAGAGTGGATTTTGCTGTTGTAGATATTGAAGGAAATGATGTTGCAACCACATTGGAAGAGGAAAAGGGATATGCTCTGGCGGTATCGGATTTTGTCAAATCTCCGGCGGACAGCCAGGAGGTATCTAAGTATCAGTTTTTTAAAATTTATGACGAACAGATTGTAGAATATGTGCTTGTGGCAATCGGAGCCAGTGAAGATGTATATATGATTGGCAAGATGGCAGCATTTCAAATTCAGAATCTTTTAATTGCATATAAGGAACGTTTTGATAAGGACAATTTTATAAAGAACCTGCTGCTTGATAATCTTCTGCTTGTAGATATTTACAGCCGTTCCAAAAAGCTTCGCATTGCAACAGAGGCAAAGCGTACTGTCATTATTATAGAGTCAGACCAGAATAAAGAGAAAAATCTGGTAGAACTCCTGGGCAGCAGCCTGACCCAGACGGGAAAGGATTTTGTTACTGCGGTAGACGAAAATAACGTAATTGTGGTAAAAGAATTAACAGAAGAAGGAACCGATGATGAAATAGAAAAAACAGCTAAGCTAATATTGGAAATGCTGGAAAAAGAAGGTGCTTTAAAAGTACATGTTGCTTATGGTAATGTAGTAAATGAGATAAAAGAAGTGAGCAGGTCTTATAAAGAGGCTAAAATGGCCTTGGACGTTGGCAAGATATTTTTTAGCGAAAGAAGTATCATTGCCTATAGCGAGCTTGGAATCGGTCGTCTGATTTATCAGCTTCCCATTCCGCTGTGCAAGATGTTCATAAGGGAGATTTTTGGCGCTAAAAGTCCGGATGATTTTGATGACGAGACGATTATGACCATTCACAAATTTTTCGAAAACAGCCTGAATGTGTCCGAAACATCCAGACAGTTGTTTATTCACAGAAACACTCTTGTATACCGTCTGGACAAACTGCAAAAGAGTACGGGACTGGATTTAAGAGTGTTTGAAGATGCCATTACATTTAAAATTGCCTTAATGGTAGTGAAATATATGAAATATATGGAAAGCTTTGAATATTAAAGAACAGGGAGAGTCAAATGATTACTTTAGAAAATGTAAGTAAATCTTATTCGACGGGTGCTCCGGCATTAAATAATGTAAGCATCCAGATTGATGAGGGAGAGTTTGTATTTGTTGTAGGTGACAGCGGTTCCGGTAAATCAACCTTTATCCGCCTGTTGTTAAGGGAATTATTGCCTACATCCGGAAGGATTGTTGTAAACGGTAACGATGTTGCCAAGTTGAAAAGGCGGCAGATACCAAAGTTCCGCAGGAATATGGGAGTGGTTTTTCAGGATTTCAGACTTTTAAAAGACAGAAATGTATATGAAAATGTAGCATTTGCCCAGAGAGTCATACAGGTATCCAATAAGGAAATAAAGAAAAATGTGCCTTCCATGCTTTCTATTGTAGGGCTGGCAGGCAAATACAAAGCAAAGCCGAGGCAATTGTCAGGAGGCGAGCAGCAGAGAGTGGCGCTGGCAAGGGCGCTTGTAAATAATCCACCTATCCTTCTTGCAGACGAGCCTACCGGAAATCTGGACCCGAAAAATTCATGGGAAATCATGAAGCTTTTAGAAGAAATCAATGAAAAAGGAACTACGGTCGTGGTGGTAACTCATAACAGGGAGATTGTAAATGCCATGAAAAAACGCGTTGTTACAATGAATAAGGGAGTTATTGTAAGCGACGAGAAAGAAGGCTTTTATAACGATGAGAATTAGTACATTTTTTTATACATTAAAGCAGGGTATCGTAAACATATTTCGGAATAAATGGTATTCCCTTGCCTCTTTGGCTACCATTACCACCTGTCTTCTCATGTTTGGTGTGTTTTATTCCGTTGTCATGAATTTTCAGTACATTTTAAAATCTGCCCAGGAAGGCGTGGCAGTCAAGGTATTTTTTGAAGATGGAATCAGTGAAGAGCAAATTGTGGAAATCGGTGATACCATATTAAACCGTGAGGAAGTGCTGAAAGCGGATTATGTTTCGGCAACAGAAGCATGGGAGGAATTTTCAGAGGATTATCTTGGTGAATATGCAGATGGTTATACAGACAATCCTTTAAAGGATTGTGCCAATTATAAAGTATATTTAAAGGATGTCTCCAAGCAACAGGATTTAGTTACCTTTATTGAGTCCATTGAGGGTGTAAGGGAAGTAGTTCAGTCTGCTTTGACGGCCAATACCCTGTCGGGAGTAAATAAGCTGGTGGGATATGTATCTATCGGGATTATTCTGATTCTGCTGGCAGTATCCACTTTCCTGATTAGCAATACGGTTACTATCGGCATATCTGTCAGGAAAGAAGAAATCTCCATTATGAAGTATATCGGAGCTACTGACTTCTTTGTCCGTTCCCCCTTTGTTATTGAGGGAATTATAATTGGTGCTGTCGGAGCGGCAATTCCCTTGGGAGTGATGTATGTTTTATATAATAAAATCATAGGATTTGTAATAGAGAAATTTAATATTTTGTCTCAATTGTTAAAATTTTTAACAGTAGAACAGATATTTACGACACTGATTCCGGTATCTCTCATACTTGGTATTGGTATTGGTTTTATTGGAAGCTTTATTACGGTACGAAAACATATCCGGGTATAAGTAGGTGAACATATGAAGAAAAAGATAGGATTAATTTGTTTTGCATTTATAATTTGTCTGGCTGGAAATCCTGCCGGAAATGTATGTGCTACCATGAGCGATAAAACAGAAGAAATTGAGGATGACAGCACACAGACGCCGGAAGAAGATGATTCTGTACAGGTAGAAGAACCGGCAGGTACCGGTAACTCCGGCGGACAGACTTCCGGCGGCACTGCAGGCGGGCAGAGCACCGGTTCCGGCGGCAACAATGGGACAGGAAATACAGGCGGACAGCAAAGTACAGGCAGCGGTATGTCGGCTCCCGTTACTTCCAAGAATCTTCGGGATACAAAAGGAAAGCTAAGCAATGCAGAAAAAGAAAAAGAGGCATTGCAATCTGATTTAAGCGATATTAAGGCAATTAAAGAAAAGCTGGAAAAGTCCCGTTCAGATTTAAAATCTTATGTAACAGAGCTGGACAGCAGTCTGACAGAAATCGAGAACAAATTGCAGAAAATCAATGGTTTGATTTCTGAAAAAGAAGAAGAGATTGAAGAGACAAAAGAAAACCTTAAGATTATTAAAGAAGAAGAAAAAAAACAGTATGCTGCTATGGAGAGCAGGGTTAAATTCATATACGAGCGAGGAAATACTGTATATTTGGAAATGCTTTTTTCTTCAAAGTCCTTTGGGGATATGCTGAGCAAGGCGAAATATATCGAAAAGCTTGCGGCATATGATAAAGAACTGTTAGTTAATTACCAGAATACCAGGAAGGAAATTATCAGTCTGGAAAAGGAACTGCAGGATGAACAGGAAGTGCTGGAGCTTGCAAAGGAAAATGCTGAACAGGAGCAGAAAAATGTGGAGGAATTGCTTACCACAAAACGCCAGCAAATTAAGGAATATGATTCCGATATATCCGAGCATGAAGCACGTATCAAAGAATATGAAGCCTCTATTGCAGAACAGAATGCTACAATTGCAAGCCTGGAGTCAGCTGTGGAAGAGGAACAAAAGAGACTGGAGGCATTGGGGCAGAATTCCAATGTGAAGTATGATGGAGGAATATTTGCCTGGCCGGCACCTGCCTATACAAGAATTTCCTCTGATTATGGAAACCGTATGCATCCTACCCTTGGAGTGGAAAGGTTCCATAACGGTCTGGACATGGCAGCTCCGTCCGGCAGTGATGTACTGGCAGCCTATGACGGCATGGTTGTAGCTGCTGCTTATAATGCCAGCATGGGTAATTATATTATGATAAATCATGGAGATGGACTGTATACAATCTATATGCATTGCTCCGCACTGTATGTATCCTCCGGGGCAACGGTAAGCAAAGGCTCTAAAATTGCAGCAGTAGGGTCTACGGGACGTTCTACGGGACCTCATCTTCATTTTTCCGTTCGCTTGAATGGGAATTATGTAAACCCCCGGAATTATTTATAGAGGGTTTATGAAAGGAAAACAGAAGCATGTTATAAATAAAAAAGATGGAAGGGATTTATTTTGGAAAAGGAAAAAGAAGTGACCCAGGAACAGCTTTTGAAGGCTGCCAAAAAAAGCGGCTTTGCAGGGGGGATTACTACCGGACTTGTGATAGGAGCTATTATTATCTGTACCTCCTATATAGCAAGTCAGCTTGCACCGTCAAAAGCTTCCACAGCAGTTCTGAATACAGCCAAAGAAGGAAGCGGACAGGTAATAGATAGTGATGTGGTAAAAAAACTGCAGCTGTTAGAGGAAAGCATTGACGAATATTATTTGGAAGATGTGGAAAACGAGCAGGTGGAAAACAGTCTCTACAAAGGCCTTGTTGCAGGGTTAGGCGACCCGTATTCTACATATTATTCCAAGGAGGAACTGGAAGAGGTCTATGACAGCACGGAAGGGATTTATTATGGAATAGGCGCTTATATTTCTCTGGATGAAGCAACCGGCGGCGGTAAGATTACAAAAGTCATGCCCAATACTCCTGCAGAAGAAGCAGGTGTTCATGATAATGATATTATTGTGGCAGTGGATGGGGAAAACGTTCTGGGAATGACCCTGAGCGAGATAGTCAGCAAGGTAAAGGGTCCGGAGAAAACGCAGGTAATGCTTACCCTGTATCGGGAAGGAGAAGCGGATTATCTGGAAATTCCCGTAACAAGAATGAAGATTGAATCACCTACTGTTACTTACGAGATGTATGAGGATGGAATTGCTTATATTCAAATTACGGAGTTTGATTCAGTTACTACAGACCAGTTCAGGGAAAAGCTGAATCAGGCAAAGTCTGAAGGAATGAAAAGCCTTATTCTTGACTTAAGGGATAATCCGGGAGGCAATCTTTCAGATGTGGTGGATATATCCGAAGAGCTTCTTCCTAAAGGTCTGGTAGTGTATACAGAAGACAGGAACGGCAAAAGAAAAGAATACAGCTGTGACGGAGAAAATGAAATCCAGGTGCCAATGGTGGTTCTGGTAAACGGCAACAGCGCCAGCGCAGCGGAAATTCTGGCAGGAGCTATTAAAGATTATGACAAAGGGACGATTTTAGGAACCACTACCTTTGGAAAAGGAATTGTTCAGAGAATATTTGGTCTTTCGGACGGTTCCGCCATTAAGCTTACAGTCAGCCATTATTATACTCCAAACGGCAATGATATACATGGCGTCGGAATAGAACCGGATGAAACCCTTGAACTCGACTATGAAAAGTATTTAGAGGATAAATCGGATAATCAGTTAGAACGGGCAAAACAGATTTTAAAAGGAAAGCAGTAAGCGGCCCTGATGATTGCAGGAGAAGGTGGAGCTGGAAACAGCTCTGCCTGTTTTGTAAGTGGGGACCAATGACATAGCAAACCGGATAAATAAGCGGACATGGAAGTCAGCAGAAGAAAAGATTTGGATATAATAAGGATGGATAAAGAATAGGAGGGCAAATTATTGAAACAGGCATTTTTAATAACGGCATACAGGGACTTTCCCTCTCTCTATGAGCTGGCTTCTTATCTGTCTGAAAATAACAGCGTATTTATTCATGTGGATACAAAAAGCAGGGAGATAAGGGAAGAGGAAATAGAAAAGCTGAATCGCCTGCCCAATTGTATGGCAATTTCTGTTTACAATATTGCCTGGGGAAGCATAAACCACGTATATGCTTTTCTGGAACTGTTAGCATGGGCATTGGAAGATAAGGAGGTTTCCTATCTGCACTGCATAACGGGAGAGGATTATCCGGTTATTTCCACAGAAGAGATGGAAGAACGTTTTCTTTCAGAAAGTCCGATTTATATGGACTGTTTTTCGCCGGAAGAGTTAAGTGATGCGGTTAAAATCCGTTACCGGTATTACAATCTGTTTCCAAACAAGAATGTGAAAAATCCCTGGTTGTGGCAGCTTCAGAACTTTACGGTAAAGCTACAAAAGCTCCTGTTTATTAATAGAAAAAAAATCGGGGAATTTCAGAATATATTTAAAGGACTTGTTTATGTTTCCATGCCAAGGGCAGCAGGGGAATATGTATTGAATTATTGCAGAGAGCATCCTAAATATTTAAAAGATTTAAAAAAGTGTCAGGTGCCGGAGGAGTTTTTCTTTCAGACACTCTTTATGAATTCCCATTTTAAGGATAAGGTAGTCAAAGGAAATCTCCGTTATATGAACTGGGAAAAGGGAGATGGAAGCAGCCCGGCTTATCTGGATATGGAGGATTATGACAGGATTGTGGAAGGGGATTATGTGTTTGCAAGGAAGTTTCATGGGGAAGATTCCAGGGAGTTGAAGGAGGCGCTTATCAAAAGGTTGTGAGGGCTGAACTGTTACTGCAAGGGTATGCAGGCGGGAAGGTTTTGGTGAGAGGATGCGGGAGCCGGCAGGGCATATGGTAGTCTTCGGGACACGCTCTCGCTCTATAAAAACGCAGCAGTACTAACGCACCAAAGTACGGTGCGTAAGTGCTGGCGTTTTTATAAGGTCCCGAAGACTACCATATGCCCTGCCGGCTCCCACTGTGTATGGAAAGGCCGAGTTTGGAATTCCTATTTCCGAAAGTTTTCAGAGAATTTTGGATATGTTCAGGGACATGAAAGGAATATTGACAGAAGAGATTGGAAGTGTAAAAAAGAAATTTTAGCTGTTAATTATGAATATTTGCAAAAACGGTTCATCCATGTTAAAATACACTTTAGTGACAATGACGCCAACAAACTACTGTTTATTGGCGTCTCATACTATAACAGGAAAATAACCATTTATATAAGGAGGAAACATGATTAAATTATTGGACAACGGCGCTTATTTAATAAACGGCAGTGAAATCATTCCGGACGGCCCGGATGCCCTTGCAGCAGTAAAAAGCAAAACGGGCAGGGACGTGACAAAGGAAGAGGCGGCAAAATCTACTATTGCCTACGGGATTTTGGAAAGCCATAATACTTCCGGAAATATGGAAAAGCTGAAAATAAAGTTTGACAAGCTGACCTCCCATGACATTACATTTGTGGGAATCATACAGACGGCAAGGGCTTCAGGACTGGAAAAGTTCCCTATCCCTTACGTTCTTACCAACTGTCATAATTCTCTTTGTGCGGTAGGAGGAACCATCAACGAGGATGACCACATGTTTGGGCTGACCTGTGCCAAAAGATATGGCGGTATGTATGTGCCTCCTCATCAGGCGGTTATCCATCAGTTTGCAAGAGAAATGCTTGCAGGCGGCGGCAGGATGATTTTAGGCTCCGATTCCCATACACGCTATGGGGCTCTTGGTACAATGGCTATGGGAGAAGGCGGACCGGAGTTAGTAAAACAGTTATTGAATCAGACCTATGACATCAATATGCCAAAGGTAGTAGGCGTATATTTAAAAGGCGCTCCCGCAAAAGGAGTGGGACCCCAGGACGTGGCTCTTGCCATTATCGGAGCCGTATTTGCCAATGGCTATGTAAATAATAAAGTAATGGAATTTGTGGGCCCCGGCGTGGAAAACTTAAGCGCTGATTTCAGAATCGGCATCGATGTTATGACTACAGAAACCACCTGTCTTTCTTCTATCTGGAAAACAGACGATGAAATTAAGGACTTCTATGATATTCATAAAAGAAGCGGAGAATTTAAAGAGCTGAATCCGGGAGAAGTTTCATACTATGACGGTATGATTGAAGTGGATTTATCTGCCATTAAGCCTATGATTGCAATGCCTTTCCATCCAAGCAACACATACACCATCGAGGAAGTCAATGCTAACTTAAAGGATATTCTTCATGATGTGGAGCAGAAAGCATTAGTAAGCCTGGACGGCGCTGTGGATTATTCTCTTCAGGATAAAATCGTGGACGGAAAGCTCTATGTGGAGCAGGGAATTATTGCAGGCTGTGCCGGCGGCGGCTTTGAAAATATTTGTGCGGCGGCGGATATCTTAAAGGGAGCCAGCATTGGTCCGGATGAATTCACCTTAAGCGTATACCCGGCCTCCACCCCGGTATATATGGAGCTTGTGAAAAATGGCAGCGTGGCAAATCTCCTTGCAACAGGAGCCATTGTGAAGACAGCATTTTGCGGTCCGTGCTTTGGCGCAGGAGATACTCCGGCTAACAATGCATTCAGCATCCGCCATTCCACAAGAAACTTCCCCAACAGGGAAGGCTCCAAGCTGCAAAGCGGACAGATTGCCTCCGTAGCTCTTATGGACGCCCGCTCCATTGCGGCAACTGCAGCAAATAAAGGCTTCCTGACTCCCGCTACGGAAGCGAATGCCGAGCTTAAAAAATATAAATATTACTTTGACGATACCATTTATAAAAACCGTGTGTATGATTCCAAAGGGGTGGCGGACCCATCCGTGGAAATTAAATTCGGACCAAACATCAAAGACTGGCCCCAGATGGGAGAACTGCCGGAAAATCTGGTGCTTCAGGTAGTTTCTGAAATTCACGACCCGGTTACCACTACAGATGAGCTGATTCCATCAGGAGAAACCTCATCCTACCGCTCCAATCCTCTTGGTCTGGCAGAGTTTACCCTGTCCAGAAAAGACCCCGCTTATGTAGGTCTTGCAAAGGAGATTCAGAAAGCGGAAAAATCCAGAATGGAGGGAGGAAAGCCCTGCCAGTCAGTACCTGCATTAAAAGGTATCATGGATGTAATAAAGGCTTCATTCCCGGAAACAAACCATACCAATACAGGCTTTGGAAGTACTATTTTTGCAGTAAAGCCCGGGGACGGTTCCGCAAGAGAGCAGGCTGCTTCCTGTCAGAAGGTGCTTGGAGGCTGGGCAAATATTGCCAATGAATATGCAACCAAAAGATATCGCTCCAATCTGATTAACTGGGGCATGCTTCCATTTATTATTGATAAGGGAGATTTACCATTTAAGAAGCTGGATTATCTCTTTATCCCTTCCATAAAAAAGGCGGTTATGGAAAAAGCTTCAGAAATTCCGGCTTATGTGGCGGCAGACGGCACCATGAAGGAATTTACCTTAAGATTGGGTGAGCTTACCGATGAAGAAAGAGAAATCATATTAAAAGGCTGCCTTATCAATTACAACAGAGTCTAAAATAGAATGATTTCTATTAAGAAATGGGAAAATTATCCGATATATAAAGTAACAAGGCGGGGACGGTAAGGCCAACGGCTCCGCCTTGAATATCTAAATAAGCATAACCAGGGACGGTGTGAATTAGGGAAAAAGGATTTTCTTTAAAGAACGGCGTTCTTTTTGTTTGTAAAAATATTACATGATGAGGGCATAAAGGATAAATGAAAGAATTATGCCTTATCAGAGACGTCCACGGATGGAGTTTTGGCAAAAGGGTATATGCGGGGAAAGGGGCAATATTTGAAAGTAAATTCCAGTATAATAGGAATGGAATCCGCAAGAAGTTATACGAAAGTAACGCAAAAAAAGATTACTTATTCCTTATCCGCGCAAAAAAGGATAGGAAATTTGAATATCGGGCTGACAAATGACCAGCCGAAGCAGGAAGAACCCTTTCAGGATTTGTCTGATACCGGGGAGGGAAACAAAAAAAGCATTTCCGGCAGCTCCGGAGCTTATATAGCTTCCGGGAGAAATATAAGTTCTGTGACGAGGATAGAGGATAAAAAGTCTATGGAAGCTGTGAAAGAGCAATGTGTACAGTATTTGATTTTCTGGCTGTTTCACGGAAGAAAATCAGGAAAGCACCAATCCTTTAGCCAGTGGCAGGAGGAAAATGCCATGCAGCAAATGCAGGCAGCACAAACATCAGAAGCGCAGTTAGTGGTGAATAATTTCAATACCCATGAGGAAGTTTATGAAAAGGAAACAGAAAATACAGCATTTTCCACTATGGGTACTGTAGTAACGGCTGACGGCAGACAGATACAGTTTCATCTGGATATGACCATGAGCCGTAGCTTTGAGGCATATTACGAAGCCAATTATACAAAAGAAACCGTAATGGCAGTAGACCCTCTGGTAATTAACTTAGAGGGAAATGTGGCATCTGTATCAGATCAGAAATTTGAATTTGACATTGACGGGGACGGCATTTTAGACAGCATTTCCAGACTGGGAAAAGGAAGCGGCTATATAGCCCTTGATAAAAACGGTGATGGTAAGATTAATGACGGAAACGAATTGTTCGGAACAAAATCCGGCGATGGGTTTGAGGATTTAAGTAAATACGATTCAGACGGCAACGGCTGGATTGATGAAAATGATGAAATATGGGATAAGCTGTTAATCTGGACTCAGGATGAAAATGGTAAGGATCAACTATATCATCTGGCACAGGCCGGTGTGGGAGCAATCTGTTTAAAGCGGGTAAGTACAGAATTTTCCCTGAATTCATTAAAAGACAATCAGGCAAACGGTCAAATCAGGCAAAGCGGCATATTTCTTTACGAAAACGGAAATGTAGGCACCGTGCAGCATTTGGATTTGGTAAGGTAAGAAAAATACCTGAAAAGAATTTCTTTTCAGGTATTTTTTTTCGTGTTGTCCGATAAACTTAAACAGTGGAAAAGGTAACAATTCAGCCCTCAGCTTTCCAGACCGGCACCGGGACGGGGATTTGGCAGAACATGTTTCTACGTTGCCACGCTCTCGCTCTATAAAAACGCAGCAGTGCTAAGCTCGAAAATACCTCGCTAAGCGCTGGCGTTTTTATAAGGGCTCCTTAAGAAATCATGTTCTGCCAAATCCCCGTCCCGGTGCCGGTCTGGAAAGCTGAGGGCTGAATTGCAACGAAAAAAGAGGTATCATATGAAACAGGGAATAAAAGACGGATTTGTATTGTTATTATTTTTAGTGCTGCTTCCTTATGTAATGGGAATTTTTAATAAAACAAAAGAAGAAGGAGTAAGCTGGATGAATATGGAGAAAATAGAAGAAAAAGAAGAAATTACAAATTTTGTAAGGTATGAGGATAAGCTTCATATACAGGAAATTCCGCTGGAAGAATTTCTGGTGGGAGCTTTGGCAGGCACTATTCCCATTACATATGAAAAAGAAGTGTTAAAGGCGCAGGCGGTATTGCTTCGGAGCACCTGTTATGCGGGGCTGGAAGGAGAAGGGACTGTTTCGGGACAAGGAATGGAGAAGAAAGTAATAGAATGGGATAAAATAGGAACCGGGTATCTGAATCGAAATGAAATGAAAAAAATCTGGAAGGAAGATTATGAAATTAACTATAAAAAAGTTCAAGAGGCGGTTGAGGAAACAAAAGGAATTATCATAACCTATCAGGAAAATCCGATTGAGGGAACCTACCACGCAATGAGCGGCGGAAAAACAAGGAATGGTGCGGATATTCTGCAAGGAGATAGTTATGAATGGCTTGAAAGTGTTTTATGCGAAAAAAATGTGGAAAGTGATGATTTTTTGCAGATGGTATCCGTTTCCAAAAAGCAGATTCAGACACTTTCCATTGAAACCAGAGATGAGGCGGGGTATGTGACCTCTGTGATATGCAATGGAGAAAAAATGACAGGTGAACAATTCAGGGAAAAGTATGAATTAGCTTCTGCTAACTTTACGTTTGAAGAAAAGAATGCGGAATTTGTCATAACAACAAAGGGAATGGGACATGGTCTGGGAATGGACCAGTATTACGGCAATTATCTGGCAAAAAACCAAAATAATTATACGGAAATTCTGGATTATTTTTTTAAAAACACGAAACTTTCCAAAATTACAGAGTAGAAAACTGAATAAAATCAATCCTCCTGGCAAAACTACTAGTATTAGATTTCCAATAAGACCGTTAGAAATCAGGAGGGAAATATGAGAAAAAGAAATGTAAAAAGATTTAATAAAGAAAAAATAATGATGCTTGCTTCTTCTTTGCTTATAGTGGCTGCATGCGGGCTTACCGGGTATTATGTAAGTGAAAAGGAAAAAGGGGATTTGGAAAGCCAGGTAGTGGATTTTTCCGAGTTAGAGAATCCGGTAAAAACAGAGACAGCAGAGGATATTGGCGCAGTGCTGGATAAGGATTTGGATGCAGACCCGTTTTTTGCTGAAACCGGAGGAAACAGCGTAATCAATCCGGATAAGAATAAAACAATCAGTGAAAACAATGCGGATACAGCCTCCTCTGAAACAGAAGAAAAAAAGCAGGAACAGGAGGAAACAGAGGATGAGGGAAAGCAGGAACAACAGGAGGCGCAGGAGACGGCGAGCCAGAGCGTAGCTTCTTATGCCTTTATGGAAGATGATGGAATGGGTTGGCCGGTTCCCGGAAATGTAATATTAAATTATAGTATGGATAAAACTATCTATTTTTCTACATTAAGCCAGTATAAATATAATCCTGCAATTGTTATTTCCGCAAACGAAGGGGATGCAGTATCTGCATGCGCATCAGGAAAAGTGACTGCAATTGGTGAAAGCGAAGAAATTGGCAACTTTCTGAAAATGGATTTGGGAAATGGATATGAAATGATTTTAGGACAGCTTCAGGAAATTTCCGTATCAGAAGGAGAAATTCTTGAAAGAGGACAAGTTGTAGGTAAAGTGGCAGCGCCTACAAAATATTACTCTTTAGAAGGGACAAATGTTTATTTGAAAATTACAAAAAGCGATATTCCATTAAATCCAATGAGCCTGTTAGACTAAAAATGGTTCAAAATAAGTTCCGGTTCAGCCCTCAGGCTTCCCACACAGGAATCAGAACCGGCTGCAGGCAGAAAATGATTTCTAAAGGAGCCCTTATAAAAACGCCAGCGCTTAGCGAGGTATTTTCGAGCTTAGCACTGCTGCGTTTTTATCAGAGCGAGAGCGTGGCGACGTAGAAACATTTTCTGCCTGCAGCCGGTTCTGATTCCTGTGTGGGAAGCCTGAGGGCTGAACTGTTACAGGAAAGAAAAAAGATTTATTTCTTTACCTGGTAAATTCTCTGGAGTATAATCAATTTGTGGTGTGTCCTTTAAGGATAAAGCAAAAAGCAAAGAAAAAATTGAGGAGGTATTCCTTTGTTTCGGAAAAGATTATGGCTATGCCTTGTTACCGTTCTGCTGTTTACGGGTTGCGGCTATGAAAATCCTGAAGATTATAAGACTTTGGAAGAGACGGTAGATGAGAGCTTTCTGCAAGAGGCTGTTTATGATGAGCCTTATGAAAAGCCATCTTCCAGACCGGGAGTACTGGTAGACAGAAACGGATACGGGACAGAAAGTGAGAAAGTGGCGCTTTTTCGCGGAGAAGGGCTGAGTCAGGATTTTACTGTTGTAAATCAGGAAACTAAGCAGGTAGCATACAGGGGTAAAATACAAAAAACTGCATACAATGAAATAGATAAGGAATATATTAGCAAGGGTGTTTTTACGGAGCTGACCGAGCCGGGGACTTATTACATAGAAACAGCCGTTATCGGGCAGTCGTATCCTTTTGAAATCAAAGAAGACGTTTATGGTCAGATTTATAGCGATGTTCTGGATTCTTTTTATTATCACCGGTGCGGTACGGATTTAAATGGCACGGTGGATGTGAATAATCACAGGGCATGTCATCTAAAGGCAACAAAGCTGCAGGGGACAGATACAGTGATACAATCCCAAGGTGGCTGGCATACCGGAAGTAATTTTGAAAAAGATGTGGTGGAAGGAGCTAAAATTGTTTCAGATCTGCTTTTGACCTATGAATATATCGAGGAGAAAGAAGGTACGGAACAAGAAACAGAAGAAAAAGGCAGGCTGAGAAATAAACTACTCAATGAGGTAGCTTTTGAAGTGAAATGGCTCTTATCCATGCAGGAGGAAGAAAGCGGCGGAGTGTATGGCGGCGTTTATCCGGAAAAGGAAACCATTACAACCGCTCCTGAGACGGATGAGGGGACCTATTATGTGAAAGAAATATCAGTGGAGGCGACAGCAGAATTTTCTGCCGTTTTGGCACAGTTCTCCAGAATATACAGTATTTACGATAAGGAATTTTCTGAAATCTGTCTGAAAGCCTCGGAAGGCGCATACAGTTATGTGGAAAAGTATGGTGAGCTGGATGACCTGCAGTATTATGCGGCGGCAGAGCTTTATAAGTCTACAGGAAATGAAAAATACCATATAAAATTGAAACAATACCTGGGGTTAATACAACCCGGGGAAAATTCCCGGTTCTCAAGAAAATTGTACGGTGATATAGCCTATCTGACCTGCAAGCAGAAGGTAGACGTAGGGATTTGTGACCAGTTGATGGATGGACTTATGGAAAAGGCAGAGGGGCTGGCGGAATCTGCTAAAAAGGATGTGTACATGGTATGGACGGACCAGTCGGGGCGATGCGCCGGGCAGATTTTGGAAAATACATTTGTACTTGCCATTATTGACCGCATTATTACAAGTCATGAATATTTGGGAATTATGGAAAATCAGTTGCACTACTTATTGGGAAGAAATGAAGACGGTGTGGGAATGGTAACGGGAAAAGGAATTCTGAACCATACTGATGAAGGGGAAGAGTATCAGCTCTACCTGCAGTCATCTTTTATATTTATCCTTCATGAAATTGTAGAAAGAGAGGCAGAAGAATGAAAATAGTTGTTTTGGCAGGGGGAACCAGTACCGAAAGAGACGTATCTTTGGCAACGGGAACCATGATTTATCAGGCATTTAGGAAAAAAGGGCATAAAGCAGTTTTGCTGGATGCTTACCTGGGCTATGAGGAAAATGATTTTAATGAAATATTTGATTTGGAAAAGGACTGGACGGAAGCCGCAGGGGTTATTTCCGGAGAGGCGCCGGATATAGATAAGGTAAGAGCTTTAAGAAAGGATGGAGACACAGGCTTTTTTGGTCCTCATGTAATGGATATTTGCACTTTGGCGGATATGGTGTTTATTGCCCTTCATGGCGCACCGGGCGAAGATGGGACGGTGCAGGCGGCTTTTGATCTGGCAGGTATCCGGTATACCGGAAGCAGTTATCTCGGGGCGGCAGTTGCAATGGATAAGTCTCTTTCCAAAGAATTGTTCCGTCAAAACGGAATTCCTACGCCGGAAGGGTTCAGCCTTTTGAAGGAACAGTTTGAAAAGGGAGAGGACAGATTGGAAAAAGTGCCCTTTCCGGCTGTTGTAAAGACCTGCCGGGGCGGCTCCAGCGTAGGGGTATATATGGTGAAGTCCGGGGAGGAATATTTGGAGGCGCTTAAAAAAGCATTTTCTTATGAAAATCAGGTCATTGTGGAACAATACATAAAGGGCAGGGAATTTTCCGTTGGAGTTTTGGATAAAAAAGCCCTTCCTGTTATTGAAATAGCTCCGTTAGAAGGATTTTACGATTATAAGAATAAGTATCAGGCAGGCAGCGCCGTGGAAACATGTCCTGCAGATTTATCCATGGAGATTACAAGAAACATGCAGCAAACGGCAGAAAATGTATTTTCTGCATTGCGGCTGGAGGTATATGCCAGAATGGATTTTCTGCTGAAAGAGGATGGAAGCTTTTTCTGTCTGGAGGCAAATACCCTGCCCGGCATGACGAAAACTTCATTGCTCCCTCAGGAGGCTGCTGCAGTGGGAATGGATTTTGAAGATTTATGTGAAAAAATTATCGAAATATCATTAAGGAAATATGATATGTAGAAAACGGGAAACAGAAAATATCAGCAGAAGGATTTTGGTATCACATCAGGGAATATGGAGAAAGCATTATGAAGAATATGACATTGGAAAATATAGCAAAAGCCTGCCGGGGTACATATTACGGGCCGGAAGAAAAAAAGAAAACGGAAGCGGAGGGGATTTCCATTGATTCCCGTAAAATCCAAAAGAACTGGCTGTTTGTTGCCACAAAAGGAGAGCGGGTGGACGGACATTCTTTTATACCGGATGTTTTCCAAAAGGGGGCTCTTTGTGTTGTTTCGGAACAGAAGCCAAAAGAGGAATGGGATGCCTGCATTCTTGTGGAAGACAGTTTTAAGGCTCTGAAGGATATTGCTGAGTTTTACAGAAGCCAGATGGAATTAACCATTGTGGGAATTACCGGCAGTGTGGGAAAGACAAGCACAAAGGAAATGATTGCGGCTGTTATCAGTGAAAAATATAATACCCTTAAAACAGAGGGTAATTTCAATAATGAGGTGGGTGTTCCTCTGACTATATTCCGTATAAGGGACTGTCATCAAGCGGCAGTAGTGGAAATGGGAATCAGTGATTTCGGGGAAATGCACAGACTCAGCAAGATGGTAAAGCCGGATTTGTGCGTGATAACCAATATCGGACAATGCCATCTGGAAAATCTGGGTGACAGAGACGGAGTTCTCCGGGCAAAAACGGAAATTTTTGACTATATGAAATCGGATTCGCCGGTTATTTTAAATGGAGATGACGATAAGCTTTCAGGGCTTAAGGAAAAGAGGGCGGGACTTACTTACTTTTCCATAGGGCAGGAAGAAAACATCAGGACGGAGGTTTTTGCCGGTCAGGTTAAAAGCAACGGGATTTATGGCACGGACTGTACAATCCATACGCCCATAGGGGATATAGAGGTACATATTCCCATTCCGGGAGAGCATATGGTGAACAATGCTCTGGCAGCAACAGCGGTAGGTTTAAAGCTTTCCCTTTCTCTTCAGGAAATTAAAAGGGGTATTGAAAAGGTGGAGGCTCTGGCAGGAAGGAGTCATTTAATCGTAACAAAGAAATATACGATTCTGGATGACTGCTACAATGCTAATCCGGTGTCCATGAAAGCAGCCCTGAACCTGCTTGCCGATACAAGGGGAAGAAGATGCGCTATAATCGGTTCCATGTTTGAACTGGGAGAAAGGGAAAAAGAGCTTCATGAAGAAATAGGCGGCTATGGGGTGGAAAAGCAGCTTGATGTGATAATTGCCATTGGAGAGCTGGGAAAGTATATTTATAATGGCGCTTTACAGAGGAAAGAAGAAAGCGGCTTTTCTACAGAGCTTTTTTATTTTGAAACTGTAGAAGCATTTTTAAATGTCCATAGGGATATTTTAAGGGAAAAGGATGCGCTTCTCATTAAGGCGTCTCATGGCATGCATTTTAACACAATTGTAGAAATGCTTTCTTCCTGCTGATAGTTCTGGTTCCTGCAAAAGCTGCTGTCTGAACTGTTATTAAGGAAGAACTGAAAAACAAGGCGTTATACAAGCGCCTTGTTTTTTTCGTAGGTTGTTTTTATGATGTTCTGTACATAAACTCCGATGTTTTTCTTATCCTCTTTGGAAAGCTCGCTCATCCGGATGGGCTTTCCATATTCAATGACTACATGGGTTTTTTTCATTTTGGGAAGATGGTCTTCAAAAATAGCGGCGGAGTTGTTGATGGTAATGGGGACAATTGGCGCATTTGCCTTTTCAGCTATTTTAAAGCTGCCATCCTTAAAAGGCAGGAACGTATCGTTTGTCTTGTTTCTGGTGCCTTCCGGAAAGATACAGATGGAAATGCCGGATTTCACTTTTTCTACGCCGGTCAATATGGTTTTTAACCCTTTTTTAATATTGCTCCTGTCTAAAAACAGACAGTGGAGATTCTTCATCCAGTTGCATAAAAGGGGATAGCGGAGCATTTCCACCTTTGCTACATATCCGGTAGGTCTCGGAACTCTTATATAAGTCAATAAAATATCAAAGTAGCTTCTATGGTTTCCCACATATAAAACGGCCTCATCCTTTGGTACATTTTCTTCTCCAAGTACGGTGGCGGAGGCCCCTGCCATCCATATGCAGCAGCGAAAAGCCCAATTGACAATGGCAAGGGAGCTTTTGTCCTTTACCTCTTTGTTAAAAAATCCAATAATCCATTCTGCTATAAGCAACGGAATGCTGAAAACCAAAAATAAAATAACAAAACTTGCAACACAAATAAAACGAAGCATCTTTGCCACGACTCCTATCTTTTACAATCAAACCAATCAATAGGATTATAGCCGAGAAAAAAAGAAAATACAACAAAATAAATGGTAAATCGTCTTTTTATAGAAAACAGTCGATTTAGTAAGGGCTTAAGAAATTATGTTTTGCAAAATCTTCGCCCCAATGGCTGTTTGAAAGCTTGAAAACGATTGGATAAACTGTTACAGGAAAAGATGTATAAAAAACAAGCCTGCAGGAATAAAATGAAGGAAGAAAGTTTGCAATTATATATATGGAAGGCGGGCGCATTTATGAAAAAACAGGGTATTGCAATGATTTTTATCTTATTGATGGGCATATTGCTTTTTGGATGTGCGAAGAAAGTGGATAAGGAAGAAAAAATAAAGGATTTGGATTTTACAGTAGTCAGCGAGGATGAACTGCCGGAGGAGTTAAAAGCTTCCATTGAAAGCCAGAAGGAAAATCCTTTTAAATTCACTTATGAGGAAGCGGGATATTTATATATATGTACAGGATATGGGAAACAGCCTACGGGGGGATATTGTATTACTGTGGATGAGGTGTATGAGACGGAAAATGCTATTTATATGGACAGTAATTTAATAGGGCCTACGGATGAGGATGCGAAGGGAAGTGCGGCTTCTTATCCTTATGTGGTGATTAAGCTGGAGTTGATTGAGAAGGCGGTGGTGTTTCAGTAGAGAAAAAAAGGAAAAGGGGGGAGTGGGGGGAGGACGCAAAAGAGGGATGTGGGGGACATTTTGATATCCAGTAAGAGTTGGCAGACTACTGATTACTCCTATAATCCCTTATATGGAAAAATATTTGTATAAACTTTGAAAATAACGTATAATATTTTAAACAAAATTTTTCCGATGAAGAAAGGAAGCAAAAATAGTGCTGTTGATTAAAAATGGAACGATTATAGACCCTGTAAAGCAGCAGGAGATGCAGGCGGATATTTTGATTCAGGAGGGAAGGATAAAGAGGATAGAAAAGGAACTGGATGAAAAAAAGCTAGAGGAAGAGTTTGGGGATGATTGCGGGAAGCAGGACGGAATGGAGGATGGAATACAGGTTCTGGATGCTTCGGGGATGAAAGTAGGTCCGGGGCTTGTGGATCTCCATGTGCATTTTAGGGACCCGGGCTTTACTTATAAGGAAGATATTCTCTCGGGTGCAAGGGCGGCGGCTAAGGGAGGATTTACCACAGTGGTGCTCATGGCAAATACAAAGCCTGCCGTGGATAATGAAGAGACACTTTCTTATATATTGGAAAAAGGAAGGGAAACGAAGATTCATGTAGAAACGTGCGGAACTGTTACCAAAGGGCTTAAAGGCAGGGAATTGACGGATATGAAGGCTTTGAAGGCGGCGGGAGCGGCGGGGTTTACAGATGACGGCATTCCCCTTATGGACAAGGAGCTTTTGGAACAGGCAATGCTCACTGCAAAGGAGCTTAAGGTTCCCATAAGCCTTCATGAGGAGGATCCTTCTTTTATAGAAAATAATGGTGTGAATGCGGGAGCTGTTGCCGCTTATTTTGGAATAGGAGGTTCCGATTCTAAAGCGGAGATTTCCCTGATTGAAAGGGATGTGGCGCTTGCCCTTCAGACGGGGGTTTCTTTAAATGTGCAGCATATCAGTACAAAGGAAGGTGTGGAAATCGTCCGAAGAGCAAAAAAGCAGGGCAGCAATATTCATGCGGAAGCTACCCCTCACCATTTTACCTTGACGGAGGAAGCTGTCATAAAGAAAGGGACCCTGGCAAAAATGAATCCTCCTTTAAGAAGGGAAGAGGACAGACTTGCCATTATTGAGGGGTTAAAGGATGGAGCCATTGACTTGATTGCCACCGACCATGCACCCCATGCAAAAGAAGAAAAGGACAGGCCCCTGACGGAAGCCCCAAGCGGCATTATCGGGCTGGAAACTGCATTTGGGTTAGCGATTGCTAATTTGGTGGAGCTGGGACACCTTACCCTGCCTGTATTGTTTGAAAAAATGAGCTTAAATCCGGCGCGGCTTTATCACTTGCAGGCTGGCATCATAGAAGAAGGGGCGCCGGCGGATTTGATTGTGTTTAATGATAAGGAAAAGTATATATTCAGGGAGGAGGACATATACTCTAAATCCCACAATACCCCCTTCATCGGCGAAAGACTTCAGGGAAAGATATATTTTACCATTGTGGAAGGAGTTATTGTATACCGGGCGGAGTGATATTCTTATTTTATGAAGGGAATGTCTGCAGAAACTGTTCCTATACTGCAACGCTCCCGTTTGGATAAAAAAGTAGCAGTGCTAAGTTCAAAAGTATCTGGTTGAGCAAAACATTTTCTGCCTGCAGCCGGTTTCAGTTTCAGCGGGGAAAGGATGGAGGGAGGCTGAACTGCTGTAGAGAGTGTTTTGTATGAACAGCAGGCATAAGAACAAATTCGGATAGGAGAAATACATGGAAAAAAAGAACAGTATGAAAGAAAAAAATAACATAGAAAAAAAGAGAAAAGAAACAGCAGTTGTATATTCCCAAAAAGAAACAGCCGGCGGGATTTTTGATATGTGGATTTCCACATCGCTTGCAAAGAATGCCCATCCGGGACAGTTTATAAGCATTTATCCGAAAAATGAAGCGACTCTTCTCCCAAGGCCCATCAGTATTTGTGAAGTGGATGAAAGAAAAGAAAGGCTGCGGATTGTCTACAGAGTTGCAGGGCAGGGAACAAAAGAGTTTTCCGGCTATAAGCAGGGAGACAATATTTCCGTTTTAGGCATTCTGGGAAATGGATTCCCCTTAGAAGAAGCGGAAGGAAAAACTGTATTTTTAATGGGGGGCGGAATTGGCATTCCGCCTATGCTCCAGCTGGCAAAAGAATTAGCTATGGTTAATCAGAAGAACAGAAGGGATAACAGTAATATTAAAATAATACTTGGTTATCGAAGCGAGCTGTTTTTGCATGAAGACTTAAAGCAGTATGGAGAGGTTTATATAGCAACGGAGGATGGCAGCACAGGAAGTAAGGGAACCGTTATGAATGCTATAGAGGATAATCATTTAAAGGGGGATGTGATTTTCTCCTGCGGTCCCATGCCCATGCTTCGGGCAATTAAAGAATATGCGGCAGAGAACGGCATGACAGCATATCTGTCCTTAGAGGAGCGGATGGCATGCGGTATAGGAGCATGTCTTGGCTGTGTGTGTAAAACAAAGGAAGTAGACCATCATTCCTTTGTGCATAATGCAAGAGTGTGTACAGATGGTCCTGTTTATCTGGCAGAGGAGGTGGATATCTGATGGAACAGAAGAGGAATACAGCAGTAACTATAGCAGGGGTTACATTTAAGAATCCGGTTATGACAGCTTCCGGAACCTTTGGTTCGGGCATGGAATATGAAGAATTTGTAGATTTAAATAAGCTTGGAGCCATAGTGACAAAGGGAGTTGCCAATAAACCATGGCCCGGTAATCCCACCCCGAGAGTTGCGGAAACTTACGGAGGGATGTTAAATGCCATTGGCCTGCAAAATCCTGGAATCGATGTTTTTATCAAAAGGGATTTGGAGTTTTTAAAGAAATATGATACAAAAGTAATCGTCAATGTGTGCGGAAAATCCGTGGAGGATTATGTGGAAGTGGTGGAAAGGCTGTCAGAGCAGCCGGTGGATATGCTGGAAATCAACGTATCCTGTCCAAACGTAAAGGAAGGCGCCATTGCCTTTGGACAGAAAACAGATGCCCTGTATCACATTACGGAAGAGATTAAGAAAAAGGCAAGGCAGCCTGTTATCATGAAATTAAGCCCCAATGTAACAAGCATTGCAGAAATGGCAAAAGCGGCAGAAGCCGCAGGGGCAGATGCCCTGTCCTTAATCAATACCATAACCGGAATGAAAATAGATATCCATAGAAGGAAGTTTGCTTTGGCGAACAAAACCGGAGGTCTTTCCGGTCCTGCCATAAAGCCGGTGGCGGTTCGCATGGTATACGAAGCAGCACATGCTGTAAAAATCCCCATCATTGGCATGGGCGGCATTGCAAACGGCGAAGATGCCATAGAATTTCTTATGGCGGGAGCCGCGGCAGTTTCCGTAGGTGCCATGAATTTTGTGAATCCTTACACTACTGAAGAGACTATACAGGGTATTGAGGCATATATGGAGCAATATCATATAGAAGATATTGGGGAAATCATCGGATGTGTGGAGTAAGCGAAGAAGCATGCCGGTGACAGGCAAAGAAGAAAAAAGCCGAGCTGTCAGACAACAGTCCTGAAAAATATAAAAAGTTCTTAAATTTCCTCTTTTTGATTGCATATTCGGAAGCATTTCGCTATACTGGATAAATAGAGGAATTTTTAAGAGATTTCTCAGACAATAATATTATAAATTTATATTTGGAGGGCTACATATGGCAAGATTTACATTACCGAGAGATGTATACCATGGGAAAGGGAGCCTTGAAGAGCTGAAAAACTTAAAGGGCAAAAAGGCAATTTTAGTAGTGGGCGGCGGCTCCATGAAGCGGCAGGGCTTTTTGGATAAAGCAGTGAATTATTTAAAGGAAGCCGGCATGGAGGTAGAGCTTTTTGAAGGCGTTGAGCCGGACCCGTCTGTTGAAACAGTTATGAAGGGGGCAGAGGCAATGCAGGCATTTGAGCCGGACTGGATTGTATCCATGGGCGGCGGTTCCCCCATTGACGCGGCAAAAGCAATGTGGGCTTTTTATGAATATCCGGACACCACCTTTGAGGATTTGATTACACCCTTTAACTTCCCGGAGCTTAGACAAAAGGCAAAATTCTGTGCCATTCCCACAACTTCAGGAACAGCAACAGAGGTAACGGCATTTTCCGTTATTACAAATTATCAGACTGGCGTGAAATATCCTCTGGCAGATTTCAATATTACCCCGGACGTGGCAATCGTTGACCCTGACCTGGTAATGGGTCTTCCTAAAAAACAGGTTGCATATACAGGTATGGATGCACTGACACATGCCATTGAGGCATATGTATCTACCTTAAACGGACCATTCACAGACCCTCTTGCCCTTCAGGCAATAGAGATGGTACTTGACTATTTGCCGGCTTCCTACAATGAAGATATGGCAGCAAGAGAACAGATGCATTATGCACAGTGCCTTGCAGGCATGGCATTTTCCAATGCCTTACTGGGAATTGTACATTCCATGGCACACAAGACAGGAGCAGCCTTCTCCACGGGGCACATCCCCCATGGCTGTGCCAACGCCATTTATCTGCCCTACGTTATCAAATACAATGCAAAGAACCCGGTAGCAGCAGCAAGATACGCAGAAATCGCCCGCCGCATGGGATTAGACGGCGTTTCTGAAAAAGCTCTCATCAACAGCCTCTGCGCAAAGATTGATGAATTTAACGTGAAATTAAATATTCCAAAAACCTTAAAGGAATTTGGCATTGTAGAAGACGAATTTAAAGAAAAAATAGCAGGAATCGCAGAACGCGCCGTAGGAGACGCCTGCACAGGCTCCAATCCGAGAGAAATCGATAAAGAAGCCATGGAACGCCTGTTTACCTGCACCTATTACGGAACGGAAGTTGATTTCTAAATAGTAATGAATTAAAACAAATTATATTAAAAACACCCCTGGCTCCTTGTAAATGCAATAACACAAGAAAATCAGGGGTGTTTCTTATATGTAAAAACTATATCCAGCCTTATCTATAAAGCATTCAATTAAACCATACTGTATTATTCCAAGACAAAATAATCAGGAACACAAAACACAAGTTGGCTTACCAATACACAGTGGGAGCAGGCAGAGCATATGGTAGTCTTCCGGGCCTTGGCAAAGTCGCCGGTCCTTACGCACCGTTCTTTGGTGCGTTAGTACCGCTGCGTCTTTGCAGAGCGAAAGCGTGCCCGGAAGACTACCATATGCTCTGCCTGCTCCCACGTCCTCTTATCAATCCCTTTTTTCCATATTTCATAATTTTTTTAGAATTTTATGGCAAAATAATGTTGACAATACAAATTCATAGTGCTACATTAGGTACAGAACGTATTAGCACTCTATCAAAGCGAGTGCTAACAATTCAAAAAAGGTTCTTCTAAGGTAGACAATAAGGAAGTGATGGAATGCAGCTAGATGAAAGAAAATTAAAAATTCTCCAAGCCGTTATTCGTAATTACCTGGAAACGGGAGAACCGGTAGGCAGCAGGACGATTTCAAAATATACGGATTTGAATTTAAGCTCTGCTACCATACGAAATGAAATGGCGGATTTAGAGGAGCTTGGCTATATCCTGCAGCCCCATACCTCTGCGGGCAGGATTCCTTCTGACAAAGGCTACCGGCTTTATGTAGATGAGCTTATGCAGAAGGAGCGGGAAGTAGATGAAATGAAAGTCGTGCTTCTTGAAAAAGAAGAAAAAATGGACCAGCTGTTAAAGCAGGTAGCAAAGGTTTTAGCAGTGAACACCAATTATGCCACCATGATTTCAGCCCCCAGCTATCAGGGCAACAAACTGAAATTCATTCAGCTTTCCCGTGTGGATGTGAATCAGATTCTGGCAGTTGTGGTAGTGGAAGGAAATATTATTAAAAATAATATTCTGAATCTGGAAGCGCCCTTGGATGATGAGACTATTTTAAAGCTGAACATTCTTTTGAACACCCATTTGTCCGGTCTTACTTTGGAGGAAATCAACCTTGGAATGATTGCAAAGCTTAAACAGCAGGCAGGCATACACAGTAAGATCGTAGGGGATGTGATGGATGCGGTGGCAGAGGCTATCCGTGAGGAAGAGGATTTACAGATTTATACCTCCGGCGCCAACAACATTTTTAAATATCCCGAGCTGAGCAACGGTGAGAAAGCAAGCGAAATCATAAGCACCTTTGAGGAAAAGCAGCTATTGACCAGTCTGGTGCAGGATACTCTGGAGAAAAGTCAGGAAAAGGGCATTCAGGTATACATTGGCGCAGAAACGCCTGTACAGTCCATGAAGGACTGCAGTGTAGTAACGGCCACTTACGAGCTGGAAGAAGGGATGAAAGGTACCATTGGAATTATCGGGCCGAAGCGTATGGATTACGAAAAGGTGGTAGGTACTTTGCAGAATCTGATGAAGCAATTGGATTCCATATACAAAAAAACATAGAAAGGGATGAAGCAAGTGGCAGAGCAGGAAAAGGAAATTATTTCAGAAGAGCAGGAAGAAGATACGGCAGGTACAGCAGAAAATACACAAGAGAAAACGGATGAAAAGCCAGAAGCTTCCGGGGAAGAAAAGGAACCGGAGGAGGAAATAGAAGAAAGCGGCCGGGAACAGAGTCAGGATAAGGAACAGACGAAAACAGATAAAAAGATTTTCAAGAAGAAAGAAAAAGAAGAAAAGAAAAAAGATAAGGCAAAAGAGAAAATTGAAGAGTTAGAAGACCGGGTAAAGCGTCAGATGGCAGAATTTGACAATTTCAGGAAGCGTTCCGAGAAGGAAAAGTCAGCCATGTTTGAAACCGGGGCAAAAAGCGTCATCGAAAAAATCCTTCCGGTGGTAGACAACTTTGAAAGAGGTCTTCAGTCAGTAGGGGAGGAAGAAAAGGGAAGCGCTTTTGCCGACGGAATGCAGATGATTTACAAGCAGCTTATGACAGAGCTGGAAAATCTGGGAGTAACGCCTATTGAAGCGGTTGGAACAGAATTTAATCCGGATCTTCACAATGCAGTGATGCAGGTGGCAAGTGAAGAATATGAATCAGGCATCGTGGCGCAGGAGCTGCAAAAAGGATATAAATACAGAGAAACAGTAGTAAGGCACAGCATGGTAGCTGTAGTGGAGTAGAAAAAATTTATCAAATCATTTAGGAGGGCTTAGTTATGAGCAAAATTATTGGTATCGACCTTGGTACAACAAACAGTTGTGTAGCAGTTATGGAAGGCGGCAAGCCTACCGTTATAGCAAATACGGAGGGCGTCAGAACCACACCGTCTGTAGTGGCATTTACCAAAACAGGAGAAAGACTGGTTGGTGAGCCGGCGAAGCGTCAGGCAGTCACCAATGCGGAAAAAACCATTTCTTCCATTAAGAGAGATATGGGTACGGACGTAAAGAAGGCAATTGATGACAAGAAATATTCCCCACAGGAAATTTCCGCTATGATTTTACAGAAATTAAAAGCTGATGCAGAAAGTTATTTAGGTGAAAAGGTAACGGAAGCAGTTATTACCGTTCCTGCTTACTTTAATGATGCACAGCGTCAGGCCACAAAGGATGCAGGTAAAATTGCGGGCCTGGATGTAAAACGTATTATCAACGAGCCTACAGCAGCAGCATTGGCTTACGGACTTGATAACGAAAAAGAACAGAAAATCATGGTATACGACTTAGGCGGCGGTACATTTGACGTATCCATTATTGAAATCGGCGAAGGCGTTATTGAAGTATTATCCACAGCAGGCGACAATCGTCTTGGCGGTGATGATTTCGACCAGAAGATTACAGATTACATGCTGGCAGAGTTCAAGAAAAATGAAGGCATTGACTTATCAGGTGATAAGATGGCACTTCAAAGATTAAAGGAAGCAGCAGAAAAAGCAAAGAAAGAGTTATCCTCTGCTACCACCACCAATATTAACCTGCCATTTATCACTGCAACTGCAGAAGGTCCAAAGCACTTTGATATGAACTTGACAAGAGCAAAATTTGATGAATTGACCCACGATTTGGTAGAAAGAACTGCAGTTCCGGTTACCACGGCATTAAAAGATGCAGGCATTACCGCTTCCGAGCTTGGAAAGGTATTGTTAGTAGGCGGTTCCACCCGTGTTCCGGCAGTTCAGGATAAAGTAAAGCAGTTGACCGGACATGAACCAAGCAAGTCCCTGAATCCGGATGAATGTGTGGCACTTGGCGCTTCCATCCAGGGCGGTAAGCTGGCAGGAGATGCGGGAGCAGGCGAAATCCTTCTTCTGGATGTAACTCCTTTGTCACTTTCCATTGAGACAATGGGCGGCGTGGCAACAAGGCTGATTGAAAGAAACACCACCATTCCTACAAAGAAAAGTCAGGTATTCTCCACTGCAGCAGACAATCAGAGCGCAGTTGATATTAATGTAGTACAGGGTGAAAGACAGTTTGCAAAGGATAACAAGTCTCTCGGACAGTTCCGGTTAGACGGCATTGCTCCGGCTCCAAGAGGAATCCCACAGATTGAGGTTACCTTTGACATTGACGCAAACGGTATTGTAAACGTATCCGCCAAGGATTTGGGAACCGGAAAAGAACAGCACATCACCATTACGGCAGGCTCCAACATGTCTGACGCAGATATTGAAAAGGCTGTTAAGGAAGCAGCAGAATACGAAGCACAGGATAAGGCAAGAAAAGAAGGAATCGATGCAAGAAATGACGCAGACTCCTTTGTATTCCAGACAGAAAAGGCATTGTCCGAGGTTGGCGACAAATTATCCGACAGTGAGAAAGCTCCGGTAGAAGCAGACCTTGCAGATTTGAAGGCATTTTTAGAGTCCACAAAGGATTCCGAGCTGACACCGGAACAGGTGACGGAAATGAATGCCAAGAAAGAAAAGCTTATGAACAGCGCTCAGACATTATTTACCAAAATGTACGAGCAGGCTCAGGCAGCAGGCGGTCCGGCACCGGATATGGGCGGCGCAGAATCCACAGGCCCGGCACCGGAAGGCGATGTAGTGGACGGAGATTACAGAGAAGTATAAAAAACTTATCAAGTACCATATGGGGAAACAGCCATATGGTACTTCCCGCTTCCTGTTATTTTAAAACTTTATCAATTGTTTAGAAATGAAATATTGATTTTTAGCGTGCTTTCTGATACATTATATGACTGATATGAATTTTATTCCCGCCAGCAATGAGCCAAGTGATTGTATGTAGGCATTTGGTCACTGCTGCGAGGGTAAAATACTATAGTGATAGAAATATTTTAGTGATGGCAATGTTTTGATTTAGAAGTTTGCTACCCCATGCTTACAGCAGGGTCTTTGACTTCAACATAAATATAAGGATAGAGAGATAGAATCGAGGAGAACGACATGGCAGAACAAAAACGGGATTACTATGAAGTGCTTGGAGTGGATAAAAATGCTGATGAAGCAGCAATTAAAAAAGCATATAGAGCCCTTGCGAAAAAGTATCATCCGGATATGAATCCGGGAGATGCGGAAGCGGAGAAAAAATTTAAGGAAGCTTCGGAAGCTTATGCCATCTTAAGTGATCCGGAGAAGAAAAGACAATATGACCAGTTTGGCCATGCTGCTTTTGAAAACGGCGGTGCCGGCGGATTCGGCGGTTTTGATTTTAACAGCGCTGATTTTGGCGACATATTCGGTGATATATTTGGCGATTTGTTTGGAAGCGGCAGGAGCAGGCGTACCAGCAACGGTCCCATGAAGGGCGCCAATGTGCGTACCAGCATCCGCATCAGCTTTGAAGAAGCAGTATTTGGCGTGGAAAAGGAAATTGAGCTTAACTTAAAGGACCCATGCCCTACCTGTAAGGGAAGCGGTGCAAAGCCGGGCACTACAAAAGAAACCTGCAGCAAGTGCGGCGGAAAAGGTCAGGTAGTCTTTACCCAGCAGTCCTTCTTTGGAACTATGCGGAACGTACAGACTTGTCCCGACTGCGGCGGCACGGGAAAGGTAATTAAAGAAAAGTGCACGGACTGTCATGGTTCCGGTTACATTGCAAGCAAGAAAAAGATTCAGGTTTCCGTTCCGGCAGGTATCGACAATGGACAGAGCATCCGTATCCGGGATAAGGGAGAGCCGGGTTCCAACGGCGGTCCCAGAGGAGATTTACTTGTGGAAGTGGTGGTTCAGAGACATCCCATCTTCCAAAGACAGGATTATAATATCTTCTCAACCGTTCCGGTCAGCTTCCCGGTAGCTGCTCTTGGCGGCGAGATTATGATTGATACTGTAGACGGCAAAGTTATTTATGACGTAAAGCCCGGGACCCAGACCGATACCAAGGTGCGGTTAAAAGGAAAGGGCGTGCCTACCCTTCGGAATAAGGAAGTCAGGGGAGACCATTATGTAACCCTTGTGTTGCAGGTGCCTGACAGACTGTCCCATGAAGCAAAAGAGCTACTCCGCCAGTATGATAAGGAAACCGGCAATACCTTGGAGGCAGTAAAAAATAATTCTAAGGATGAAGGGAATAAAGAGGGAAAAGAGAAAAAGAAAAAAGGGTTCTTTAAATAGATAAAACAGGAAAAAAGGAAGTGTCCTTTAAGACTGAATAGGCTTGAAGGGCACTTTTTATTTGTACGGAAATAATATTTATTTAGTAAAAATTAAATTGGGAAAGATAAATTTACAAAATATTACAAGTTGTATACAAATCTTTACGTTGTATAATTTATTATGATAAAATGCAATATAAGAAATGTTTCAATATTTTTTAATATTTTCAACAAGTCCTTTGAGTAATATCCAAACAAAAATGCAAGTAAAAAGAAAAGAATTTAAGAAAAGGGGGATAATCATGAAAAAATACAAGAAGAAAAAGTATGTGATAAGCATGTTAACAGCAGCGCTTGTGGCTGGACAGATATTGTCTGGAGAAGTAAGAGCTGTATCAGCAGCAGGTGCAGGGAAGGTTGTGGAAGTCCTTCCGGTTTCAGCAAATGAACCGTCGGATATAAAGCATGAAGCGGGCTGGACAGATGAATGGAATGAAGAAGAGAAAAAAGAGCCCGTGTGGGATAAGGACTCGGTATCTTCCAATGATAATTCAGAGGAATTGCCAGAACGTACCGGAAGTGGGGAGAAAACATTATTGGAAGATAATGTTGCCACTGCGGGAATGGGATTTTTGGTAGGTTATTTTGTTCAAAGGTCTAAAATTGTCAAGCTGGAGATTTCATCAGAAAGTTATGTTGGAAGAATACCGGAAGGAGCATTCAGTTGCGAAGTTGCTCAGAACTACTCGGATGCCATTATGGCATGGGCGGTGAAAAGTGATGAATTTGAAGGCATGTATGAGGTTACAATTGCAAAAAAAGATGGAGGAAAGATAAAGGCGAATACTAATAGCAAAAACTTGTTTTCCTATTTAATAAATCTTCGTGAGTTAAAGGGAATTGAAAACCTGGACGTGTCAGATGTAACCGATATGTCACGAATGTTTTATAAATGTGGAAGTGAATCTATGAAAGAATTAGATCTGGGGGATAAATTTGATACAAGCAATGTAACAGATATGTCCTTGATGTTTTGTGAATGTGGGTTCAAATCTATGGAAAAATTAGATTTGGGGGATAAATTTGATACAAGCAATGTAACGGATATGACCTGGATGTTTAAAGGATGTGGAAGAGAATCTATGAAAGAATTAGATCTGGGGGATAAATTTGATACAAGTAATGTAACGAAGATGTACAAGATGTTTAATGAATGTGGAAGAGGATCTATTGAAAAATTAGATTTAGGAGATAAATTTGATACAAGCAATGTAACGGATATGAGATGGATGTTTGCTGAATGCGGTTATGAAAAGATGAAAGAGTTGAATTTGGGAGAAAAATTTGATGCTTCCAGTATTCAGAATGCAGATTATATGTTTTATGAATGCGGTTATATGGCTATGGGTGAGCTTTCGTTGGGAGATCATTTTACTATGACGAACTGTAAAAGTACGGTTGGCATGTTTGAAAGGTGCGGCTATGAAAGTATGGTGAGCCTGAATTTGGGTTCTGCATTTGCTACGCCCAATGTAACAAACATGCAGAATATGTTTTGGGACTGTGGATACAGCAGTATGAAAGAGCTGGATTTGGGAGATTCATTTTATACTTCACAGGTAACGAACATGGAACGCATGTTTGAGTCCTGTGGAAACCGGGCAATGGAACGGTTGAATTTAGGAGAGCATTTTGACACCTCAAATGTGACTAATATGGCAAGCATGTTTGCTTTTTGCGGAGTTAGAAAACTGGTTTCACTTGATTTGGGAAATTACTTTGATACAAGTAATGTAACAGATATGTATAGGATGTTTTATATGTGTGGAAATCGAAGGATGAAAGAACTGGATCTGGGAGAGAAATTTGATACTTCTGCTGCAAAAAATATGAGGCAAATGTTTGGAGTATATAAAAGTCTGGAAAAAATAAACCTTGGTGATAAATTCACTTTAGCAAATGCAGAAAATATTCGGGAGTTTTTGACATATGTTACCCATATAAAAAAAATATATCTCGGCATGAATTTTTCGAAAATTAATGAAATTGCATTGAATGACTTAGAAAAATTTAAAAAAGAAGAATGGACTATTTGGCACATCTTTGATTTGGATAAAGCAGCAAAAGACTATACAATTTACGTGGCAGATGAAACAGTAAAAAGTTTGATACTGGAAAAGGCCCCTGGTTTTCAGGGAAAGATTGAGATTATTACTGAGATAGTGCCCGGAAGATTATTTAAAGATATGACCATTTTGGGAAATGGATTGGAATACACCTTTGAGCACGATTTTTCTCAAGAGCAGGGGAAGGTATATTTCTCGATGGAAATTCCGTTATCCGAAAATAATTACAATACAGCCGGGAGCACCAAAAAACCAGTCTTTACCCAAAATGGAAAATATCAGATTTATTATTATGTGGAAGCGGCGTTGGGATACTATGCAAAGGAGCCTTCAGGCAGTTTTGTGGTAGAGTTTAAGACAGTGCCGGAAAAGGTTCCGGAGAACGATTGGAAGGGACCAGATGATACTGCAGCTGTCGGGACAAATAACGTATCGGGAGGCAATGTTGGAAGGGTGCTGGAAAAGGGTGAGGTTTTTTCAGAAGGAAATTATCGCTATCAGGTAACTGACAGCCGTGCAGATGGAGAGGGAACCGTAATGCTCTTGGGTTTTGCAAAAGGAAAGAGCAGCACTGCCGTCAAAGTACCAAAAACCGTTAAGGCAGGAAAGATTACATATAAAGTAACAGCTGTGGGGAATAAGGCATTTTATAAAAACAATAAGATTAAGACGGTCACAGCAGGAGGATATGTGACCCGAATAGGGAAGCAGGCATTTATGGGCTGTAAAAATATGAAAACAGCAGTCATTGGTTCAAAAGTAACCACAGTGTCAGATTATGCTTTTAGCAAATGCGGAAAGTTAAGCAAGGTCACTATAGGAAAGGGAATAAAAAAAATTGGCAGACACGCATTTTCTTATAATAAAAAATTGAAAACGGTGACCATAAGGAGCAGGAAATTAAAAAGCATAGGAAAGAAAGCTTTTTATAAGAGCGGCAAGGTAAAGGTGAAAGTGCATGCTACAAAGAAGAAAAGTTATAAGAAATTATTAAAGAAGTCAGGGGGATTTCAGGGAGTCCTTTAAAGAAAAAAGCATGATTTTCACATTAGATACTAAAAGGAGAAGCAGGATATTATGAAGAGAGTAACAAAGATTTTGTCCCTTCTGTTAACAACAGCACTTTTTATTGGCTCCCGGGAGGTTACTGCTTTTGCGGAAACCATTAGCGGAAACCAGGGGACAGGGGAACGGGAAGGGGAGATTATTGTTAAAGGGGATGAGCATGGGGCGGAGAGTGAAGAACAGCAGGGGGTATCAGAGAATGGAACCATTCAAGAAGGAATACCTTTTAATCCGGTCCATCACTGCAATACGAAAGATTTTAGACAAGACACTACCACATGGAGCTACATATACTTTGGAAGTTATCCCCAAAGTGAATTGACAGACAGCAACATGATTGCTGCCATTGATAAGACGATAGAAAGATATGGAATAAAAGAAGATGTTGGAGCAGATGTCTGGATAAATGGAACAAAATACCGCAGAATCAGTAGGGATGATACAAACGATGGCGGAAGTGAATTTAATAAGATGCCGGCATGCAACGGTTATCGTTATTTTAAATGGGAACGGATAAAGTGGAGAGTGCTGCAAAATGACGGGAGTACCTTGTTTGTAGTAGCGGATAAGGCAATTGACTGTAAGGCTTATAATGATGAACAGAAATCTGTTACATGGGAAGACTGTACTATTAGGAACTGGCTGAATGAAAGTTTCTATAATACAGCTTTTAGCAGCAAGGAAAAAAGTGTCATCATAGAGCAGGATGCAGTAAATGAGAATCATTTATCGTCTGATATAGAAGGTGGAAATGATACAAAAGATAAAATTTATCTGCTTTCTTTCATAGAAGCGAAAAATGAGTCATATGGATTTTGTAGTGATAAGGGTATTGAATCCATAAGCCGGAGAATGGAAGTAAGTGACTATGCCAATACAAGAGGTGTAAGGAAAAGCGTCAGCAGTACTTTTGAAAATAAGTGCTGGTGGTGGCTGCGTTCCAACGGTAAAACTGGTTATCGCGCCGCAAGTATTGACTACGACGGGATGATTAATACAGATGGTTTTGTTGTCTGGATTAGCGATGAAGGAGTTTGTCCAGCTCTGCATATAAATCTTTCATCAGATGCCTGGTCTATGAAGGATGATGGGAGTAGCGGCCAAAATGCAGCAGAAAAAGCAGAAAATCCTTCTGCTTCCATTCCATCAGGGACCAGCGTCATGAAAGACACAAAGTTAAGCCTGAATTGTGCCACTGTGGGGGCAGACATATACTATACCACGGACGGAACCATACCTTCCGTAGAAAGCGCTCTTTATACAGGGGAAATTATCATCAATCGTGACATGACTGTGAAAGCGGTTGCAATGTGTCAGAATTATCAGCAAAGCAATGTGTCAGAGTTTTCCTACAAGGTTTTAAAAAGTGACAGCGGAGAAGAAGAGAAAAAAGATGGCGATAATCAGCTTGATGGAAATCAAGGCAACATAAAAATCCAAAAGCTTGCAATCAAAGCCCCCTCCAAAAAGCTTGCGGCAGGAAAGAAGGTAAAGCTGACCCTGAACGTAACCCCCCAAAATGCCACAAACAAAGCTGCCAAGTGGAAGACCAGCAACAAAAAATATGCCACTGTGGATAAAAACGGAAAGATAACCCTGAAAAAGAAAGGGATTGGAAAAAAAGTGACCATAACAGCCACGGCAAAGGACGGCAGCGGCAAAAAGGCTTCGATAAAAGTACAGATTATGCGCCATGCAGTAAAGAGCATAAAGATGACTGCCCCCAAAAGAACCTTAAAGGCAGGAAAGACCATGACCGTTAAAGCTGTGGTAAAGACTACGGGAAAGAACACTAACAAGACTTTGACATGGAAAAGTTCCAATAAGAAATATGCAACTGTCAGCAAAAAAGGCAAGGTCACAGCCAAAAAGGCTGGAAAGGGAAAAACCGTGACAATCACCGCAGCCTCTACAGACGGAAGCAATAAAAAAGCAAAGGTAAAGATAAAGATTAAATAAGTCTGAATGACTGGAAACGAAAGAGAAGAGCTGATATATATTGTCATATGAAAAAAGGACACTTTCAGGAACACATAAATCACGGGTAACAGATAAAAAGCAGTATCAGAAGAAGGAGACAAGCTATGAGAAAACAAAGTTTAACCAAAAAAGGAATGCAAATCCTGTCCCTGCTGTTAGCGGCAACGCTCTTTTTAGGCTCACAGGGTTTTACCGTCTTTGCAGAAACCATCAGCGGGAATGAAGGGGGAGGCGAAGACCTTCAGCCGGCAGCAGAGGAGGAAACTGTCAAGGAAAATGACAGCGGAGAAGCTGATACGGAGCAGCCAAAGAGCGAGGACGACCTGGAGATAGAAGCAGTTTCCGGCGACAGTATCGTCATAAATCGTATGGAAGTAAAAGAAGGAACTCCGGCTAATCCAGTTCATCACTGCACAAACAAGGATGACGGTACAGACTATACGGACTTTAGCTATATATATTTTGGAAGTTATCCCCAAAGCGAAGTGACGGACGCAGCTACCAGACAGGCAATTGACAGCGCCATCAGTCAGGGGATGGGACAGGCAGCAGGCACAGCGGGAAGCAGAGAGGGCACTGACGTATGGGTAAATGGGACAAAGTATCGCAGAATTAGCAAGGATGATACAAATCATAACGGTTATTTTGATGAGGTGACAAACAACGGCTACCGCTATTTTAAATGGGAGCGGATAAAGTGGAGGGTGTTGCAAAATGATGGAAACACCCTGTTTGTAGCAGCAGATAAGGCAATTGACTGTAAGGATTATAATGAAGAATTCAAAGGCACTACATGGGAAAACAGCACTATAAGGAATTGGTTGAACAACAGCTTTTTCAATACCGCTTTCAGCAGAAGTGAGCAGGGCGCTATTGTAATGCAGAATGTAGAGAATGAAGATAATCCAGAGTATGATACAGAAGGTGGAAATAATACAAGTGATAACGTTTATCTGCTTTCCATCAGCGAAGTGACAAATGCAGCATATGGATTCTGCAGTAATTACAACATTTCTTCCATGAGCCGAAGAATGAAAACAAGTGATTATGCCAATGCAAGGGGTACATGGAGAAACAGCAGTAGTGATTATGAGGGTAACTGTTGGTGGTGGCTGCGCTCGCCCGGCTTTAATAGCAAGTATGCTGCGGATGCCTACAACAAGGGGTACGTCTATCAGTATGGCTTTTTTGTCAACAGTTACTATGGCGGCGTCTGCCCAGCTTTGCATATAAATCTTTCATCTGGTATCTGGTTCATGACGGATGATGGCACCAGCGGCGAAGGAGGGAATGAAAAAGCAGCAAATCCTTCTGCCTCTGTTCCAACAGGAAGCAGCGTTGCAAAAAACACAAGGCTAACCTTAAGCTGTGCTACTGCAGGGGCAGACATATACTATACTACGGACGGAGCCATGCCTACGATGGAAAGCGCCCTCTATACAGGCGAAATCGTCATAGACCATGACATGACTGTCAAGGCAGTTGCCATGTGCAGGGGTTACAGACCAAGCGAAGTGGCTGAATTTACCTATAAAATCCGGGGAAGCGGAAGCGGGGAAGAAGAAAAGAAAGACGATAACAATAAGAAAGAGGATGATAATAACTATGGCGGCAATCAAACCGGCAATATAAAAATCCAAAAGCTTGCAATCAAAGCCCCCTCCAAAAAGCTTGCGGCAGGAAAGAAGGTAAAGCTGACCCTGAACGTAACCCCCCAAAATGCCACAAACAAAGCTGCCAAGTGGAAGACCAGCAACAAAAAATATGCCACTGTGGATAAAAACGGAAAGATAACCCTGAAAAAGAAAGGGATTGGAAAAAAAGTGACCATAACAGCCACGGCAAAGGACGGCAGCGGCAAAAAGGCTTCCATAAAAATCAAAATCATGCGCCATGCAGTAAAAAGCATAAAACTGACCGCACCCAAAAAGACCTTAAAAGCCGGAAAGACCATGACTGTCAAAGCCAACGTAAAAACTACCGGAAAAAATGCCAACAAAGCATTGAAATGGACAAGCTCCAATAAGAAATATGCCACCGTCAATAAAAAGGGTAAAGTAACCGCTAAAAAAGCCGGAAAGGGTAAGACGGTAACAATCACCGCCACATCCACAGACGGAAGCAATAAAAAAGCAAAGGTGAAAATAAAAATTAAATAAACCTGAAATACCATTCCTTAAACATATAGTTGGGGAGTGGTATTTTACATTTTTGAACATCTCATTGATGAAGCCAGTCCGAAACTTTCCTCACCCACCATCCCCTCTTTTTCCTTTTTCTTTGCGCATACAAAAGTTTTATGGTATTATGTACAATGTACACGGAAACCATATAAACGGCTTCCATTCACACAAACAAAATTTGGGAGAGCGGTTCATGGGAAAGAAAATTGCAAAAGGGTTTTACAGCCTTTCCTATATTCTTTTTTGTGTCTTCGCAGCAGCCATGCTTTTATTCGGACTTAAAGTATGGAATGATGCGGAGTTTTTATTTGCTACGCAAAAACCCATAGTGCTTATTATAAGCGTGGCAGCAGGAGCCTTTTTTCTGGGAGCCTTTTTCCTGAAATTAAACAATGTCCTCAAAAGCTGGAAAGAAAAGAACCTCTGGACAGCTATAGCGATAATAAGCATACTTGCCGTCGCTCTTCAGTTCCTTGTACTGAACCTGCTGGAAATATCCTATTTATGGGATGGCGTCAACGTATTTTCCAGCGCAGTTTCCCGCTTGAAAGGCAATGACGTGGTGGAGTTGTATTTCTCCCGCTATGCAAACCAGAACGGCTTTCTGGCAGTTACCTACAGCTTACTGAAAGCAGGAAAGCTGTTTGGACTGGCAGAGACTGATTATGTATATTACTTAAATGTCTGTAACCTGATTTTTATGGATACGGCAATTGCTTTGGCAGCAGCCATTCTTTACAGGCTCAGGAAAGAAAAGAAGGCAGCGGCAGTCCTTTTATTTTTAATTATTACTGCCCTGAATCCGTTTATTTACCTGTGGACGGCTTTTTATTATACCTCCGTTCTTGTAATGCCTGTTTTTCTTGGAATCGTCTATCTGGCGCTTTGTATGGAAGAGCAGCAAAAATGGCAGATAAAGCTGGGACAGACTGCTGCCCTTGCCATCCTGTTAGTGCTTGGAACAAGGCTGAGGCAGACTACACTGATATTAGTCATTGCTATTGTGCTGGAAAAGCTTGTTGCCTTTGGCTTACGCAATACGGCTTCTCAAGCAAAAAGAAGCTGCATGACAGCAATCTATACAGCCGGCTTCTGTCTCTGCCTGTTTTTTACAAATTATACCTGCAAATCCTATGAGGCAAAGATCAACAATCTGGATACTACAGACACCGCCTTTCCGGCTATCCACTGGATTATGATGGGCTTGGACCACGGCGGCGAATATAACAACAGCGATGCGGATTACACTGCATCCTTCCCTACCCATGAGGAAAAGGTGCGGGGAGATATGGAGCTGTTGACGGCAAGATTAAAGCATTTTGGCATAAAAGGGATTTCCAAAACCTATCTTCAAAAGTTTATAAGCACATGGGTATCCGCGAGCAATGCCTACCCCTTCCGTCTGTCTGTCTGCCAGAAATATATGGCTGTCCACGACCTGATTTTCGGAGATAAAAAAGACTTTGCAATTTATTATCACCAGATATATCAGATATTCCTTCTGTTCTTTATCCTTTCAGGCGCCATCCTGCAATGGAAGGAGAAAAAGCCGGACAGTATTTATATTCTGCAGCTTGCATTCCTCGGAACTATTTTATTTCACCTGCTATGGGAAGCCGGACCTCTTTACAGCGTCAGCCTGCAGATTGTTTATTTTCTCTTAGGCGCTTATGGCATATTGAGCATTTCGGAGAAGACAGGGGCTTTTAAAACCCAGGCGGCTGAAGCGCAGGACATGGGAAGGCAAGCCGTAGAAAGTAAAACAGTAGAAAAGAAAGCAACAGAAAAGAAAGAAGTGAAAAATAGGACAGCAGATAAGAAAGAGAGTGCACACCCGGCAGAGCCGGTAAAGGAATGTGGAAGTAAAAACCATCTGATAAACGTCCTCTTTTTTGCGGGAATGTGCATAACCGCTCTGTTTTTCCTGTGCAATATAAACACCTTCACAAAAGAAACAAAGGAAAGAGAAAAAAGAGTAGTCAACCAGTATTTGGCAAGCGACAACCTGAAAATACAAAATGGTGAACAGGTTTCCCAGACCTTCCTTGCCACAAGGGATTTTAATTACCTGAATATCCACCTGTGCAACCATGAAAACGAAAAAAACACTTCCGTATATCAGCTTACTCTGTCCGGGGAAAAGCATGGCATCGTTTATGAAGAAACCATATATGCAAAGGACATTTTATTAGACAGCTTCCTTATGAGGGCATTTGACACTGTTTCCATTCAGGAACCGGAGCAGTTTACTCTGTCTTTAAAAGCAGTGGAAAGTGAGGGAGATAATTTTCTGGAAGTCATTTACTTTCAGATGAAAGATTACGACCCCTATACAAAGGGCACTTTTACCAAGGACGGAAAAACCTTAAAAGGCGACATGTTCCTGATGATAAGTGAAAAAACCAACAGCCCTTACACGGGAAGAAAGCTCTATGCCATAACAGCCTGTCTTCTCCTGCTGATGGAAGGAGCAGTCTGGATATTTGTAGCGGGCAGAAAAAACAGAATATGACATGACAACGGGACGAACGGCAATGAGTTGAAATAGCAGCAGGAGCAAAAAAGTAACGGAATAAAATAGTGACAGGATTGAATAACAGAAGGATGAAAAAGCGGCAGGAGTAAAATAACAACAGTACGAAATAGCACCAGAATGAAATAATAGCAAGGCAACAAGATAAAACAGCATCAGGATGCAACAACAATAGGAAAGGAAAACAAAGGAAATGAAATGGAAAAAGCTCACCATAAAGACTATCACCTCCGCAGAAGACATCATAATTTCCACCTTATATGATATCGGGCTGGAAGGAGCACAGATTGAAGACAATGTTCCGCTGACGGCATGGGAAAAGGAGCAGATGTTCGTGGATATCCCTCCCATGGAAAAAGAAGATGACGGCATTGCCTGTCTGCATTTCTTTGTGGAAGTGCCTGAAGAACAGGAAACATCGGGAAATAATGAAACCCGGGGCAGCGGGTCGGCAGCAATCAAACCGGGTCTTTCAGAAGGAGTGGACAACTCCTACACACCGGTTAGTAGCGGCAAACCTGTTGATATGGAAAAATTGATAAAGCAGGTAGAAGAAGAGCTGGAAGACCTGCGCAGCTTTATGGACATCGGGGAAGGCGCCATAACAGTTTCCGAAACAGAGGACAAGGACTGGATGAATAACTGGAAGGAATATTTCCACCAGTTTGCCATAGACGATTTGCTTGTGATTCCGTCCTGGGAAGAGGTAAAAAAAGAATATCATGGGAAAAAGCTCCTTCACATTGACCCGGGAACCGCTTTTGGCACGGGAATGCATGAAACCACACAGCTATGCATCAGGCAGATAAAAAAATTTGTCACGAAGGACACCAGACTTTTGGATGTGGGAACCGGAAGCGGCATTTTGGGAATCGTTTCTCTACTCTATGGAGGAAAAAGCGTGGTGGGAACGGATTTAGACCCCTGCGCTGTGGAAGCGGTTGCAGAAAATCTGGAGGCTAACCACATTTCCAAAGAAGCCTTTACCATGATGATTGGAAATATCATTACGGAAAAGGAGGTACAGGACCGGGTTGGCTATGGAGGCTACGATATAGCAGTGGCTAACATACTGGCGGAAGTGCTTGTTCCGCTCACCCCGGTCATTGTAAAGCATCTAAAGCAGGGCGGCATTTATATTACCTCCGGCATTATTGCCGAGAAGGAACAGCTAATAGTGCAAACAGTTAAACAGGCAGGACTTGCCATAGTGGAGATAACCCGTCAGGGAGAATGGGTCAGTGTAACGGCAAGGAAAGAGTGAGAATATGTACCAGTTTTTTGTAGACCCGGAACAGATTCAGGGCAATCGGATTATTATCAGCGGAAAAGATGTAAACCACATCAAAAACGTGCTGCGGATGAAAACAGGTGAGGAAATCAATGTAAAGACCGGCATGGACGGAAAAGAATACCGCTGCGGCATTTTGGAGTTTACGGAAGAGGAAGTTATTTGTGAGCTTTATTTCATAAAGGAGGAGAATGTGGAGCTGCCGGTAAAGGTTTATTTGTTTCAGGGGCTTCCCAAATCCGACAAAATGGAATGGATTATACAAAAGGCGGTGGAGCTTGGGGTCTATGAGATTATTCCCCTGGCAGCCAGACGCGCCGTGGTGAAGCTGGATGAAAAGAAGGCAAAAAGCAAGGCGGCAAGATGGCAGGGTATTTCCGAAGCGGCGGCAAAACAGAGCAAACGAGCCGTGATTCCAAAGGTTACCCTTCCCATGTCCTTTAAGGAAGCATTGGCTTACTGTAAGGACATGGATGTGAAGCTGATTCCCTATGAGCTTGCAAACAATATGGAACAGACCAGAAAAGCCATAAGCAGTATTGAAAAAGAACAGTCTGTTGCAGTGTTCATCGGACCGGAAGGGGGCTTTTCAGAGGAGGAAATCCGGGAGGCAAAAGAGGCAGGAATGCTTCCCGTCACCCTGGGAAAAAGGATTCTTCGGACAGAAACGGCAGGCATGTGCGTACTTGCCTTCCTTTTGTATCAGTTGGAAGAATAATGGCATATATTATCATAAGGTGACGGAAAAAGGAAGAGAAAGGAAAAGGAATGGAAATATATTTGGATAATTCTGCCACCACCAGAGTATTTGATGAAGTGGCACACCTTATAACAGAAATATTTACAAAGGATTATGGAAACTCATCCAGCATGCACAAAAAAGGTGTCAGCGCGGAGCGTTATATAAAATATGCAAAGGAAACCCTGTCAAAAATCATGAAGGTAAAGGATAAGGAAATTTATTTTACCTCCGGAGGAACGGAATCCGACAATTGGGCGCTGGTTGGCGCTGCTTATGCCAATATGAGGGCGGGACGGCATCTGATTACCACACAAATAGAGCATCCGGCAATTTTACAGACTATGGATTATCTGGAAAGACAGGGCTTTGAAGTGACTTATCTGCCTGTGAGCAGAGAGGGCATTGTTTCCATGGAAGCGCTGAAAAAGGCTCTTCGTCCCGATACCATACTTGTTTCCATTATGCAGGTAAACAATGAAGTGGGAGCCATACAGCCTATTGAAGAGGCAGGTGAAATCATAAAGAAGCACAATCCTCAGACACTGTTTCATGTGGATGCAGTGCAGGGCTTTGGAAAGCTGCCCATGTATCCGAAAAAGTGGGGAGTGGATATGGTATCGGTCAGCGGTCATAAAATCCACGGACCAAAAGGCATGGGAATTTTGTATATCAGGGAAGGGGTAAAAATCAGGCCTCTTATTTACGGCGGCGGGCAGCAGAAAAATTACCGCTCCGGCACGGAAAATGTTCCGGGAGCAGCAGGGCTTGCCAAGGCGGCGGAAATATTATACAAACATTTGGACGAAGACAGTGAAAGGCTTTATGAATTGCGAAATTATTTTACCCGTGAGCTTTTGAAAATGGATGATGTGCGTATAAACGGTCCCCGCGGTGATGAAGCGGCACCCCATATTGTAAGCGCCTCCATAGAAGGGATTAGAAGCGAAGTGCTGCTTCATGCCTTGGAGGAAAGAAATATTTTTGTGTCGGCAGGCAGCGCATGCGCTTCCAAAAAGCATACCATTAGCGCAACCCTGCAGGCAATGAAAATAGAGCAGTCCCTCTTGGACTCAACCATTCGTTTCAGCTTTTCTGTTTTTACCACCAGAGAAGAGCTTGACTACACGTTAAAGGTGCTGCGGGAAATCATTCCCATGCTGCGCAGATATAAAAGATACTAAGATATCAGCATAGTTAATGGTTATAAGCAGCAAAAATAAATATAACAGGACTGTTTTTGTTAGGGAAACTATTATAAAGCCGTAAAGATAAAAAATAATTACAATAAAAATAAATATCTTATAGACAAATATCATAAAGACAAATATAGAAAAACCAGCCGGTTGATTGCACTCATAGAAAGGAATACACATATGTTCAAGGCATTTTTAATTAAATATGCAGAAATAGGAATTAAAGGAAAGAACCGCTATTTGTTTGAGGAGGCGCTGGTGGACCAGATTCGCTTTGCCTTAAAAAAGGTGGAAGGGGAATTTAAGGTACACAGGACCCAGGGAAGAATTTACGTTGACGCCTTATCAAATTTTGATTTTGAGGAAACTGTACAGCAGCTGCAGAAGGTGTTTGGCATTTCCGGCATCTGTCCGGTTGTTTATGCAGAGGATGAAGGCTTTGAAAAATTAGGAAAAGACGTAGTGGAATTTATCGATAAAGTATATCCGGAAAAAAACAGGACCTTTAAAGTGCATGCAAGGCGTGCCAGAAAAAATTATCCCATGGATTCCATGGAGATAAATTGTGAGCTGGGGGGTGTGATTTTAGATGCGTATCCAGAAATGAAGGTGGATGTCCATCATCCTGAGATTGAGCTAAATGTAGAAATTCGAGAAAAGATTTATATATATTCCCAGATTATACCGGGACCGGGAGGAATGCCTGTAGGTACTAATGGTAAGGCAATGCTTCTTTTGTCAGGGGGCATTGACTCTCCCGTTGCCGGATATATGATCAGCAAGCGGGGGGTAAAAATTGATGCGGTCTATTTCCATGCGCCTCCTTACACAAGTGAACGTGCCAAGGAAAAGGTGGTAGACCTGGCAAAATATGTGGCAGCTTATTCCGGTCCCATGAAGCTTCATGTTGTAAATTTTACAGATATTCAGCTTTATATTTATGAGAAATGCCCTCATGATGAGCTGACCATCATCATGCGTCGCTTTATGATGAGGATTGCAGAGCGGATTGCAGCAGAGAGCGGCTGCCTTGGTCTCATTACCGGAGAAAGTATTGGACAGGTTGCCTCTCAGACCATGCAGAGTCTGGCAGCTACCAATGAAGTGTGTACCCTTCCGGTATACCGGCCTTTAATTGGTTTTGACAAACAGGAAATTGTGGAAATATCTGAAAAAATCGACACCTATGAAACCTCGGTGCTGCCCTATGAGGACTGCTGTACGATTTTTGTGGCAAAGCACCCTGTTACGAAGCCAAATGTAAAGGTAATCAAAGGTCATGAAAAAAATCTGGCGGAGAAAATAGAGGAAATGGTGGAGACTGCTTTAAGTAGCAGAGAAATTTTAGATATTGAATGAGAAGTGAAGATTATCCGGACAGCTGACGGGCAACCGGCAGAAAAGAAAAATAAAAAGCAGGGACGCCTGTCCCTGCTTTGGTTGATTACAATTACTCAATTATGTACGGTTTTAAGGCTTCCAGTACATCGTCTACATTATCCTCTGCATGGATGTTTAA
>CAJUEX010000022.1 GCA_910585715.1 uncultured Lachnospiraceae bacterium | reverse complement strand
TTGTAATGCAATTAAGGGAATGGATACCCTCTACTATTCTTTTTCAACCTTATTCCTCTATTTTATTTGTATAATTTTAAAACAACTTATTGTATACGACATGTACTTTGTATACATTAGATTAATTATAATAAATACACAAAAAAAATGCAACCTGGGTAAACATTTTTTTCCATTTGTCCGATATATAACTTGAAACCAGCAATATGTATTTTAATATTAACCAAGGAGGGTAAAAACATGAGCGTAAACGGAGTTACAGGTACTCAGACTGCTTATACAGGCTATACAAACACACAGCCGGCCAACACCGCTGAAAAAGCTTCTGAAGCTTCCAGCTCAAAGGATGCTTCCGGTGTTGTTTATGAACCAAGCAAAAAGACAGCTGATACCGCTGCCAAAACAAAGAAAACCTACAAACAGGACACAGCAACCATTGCCAGATTAAAAGCAGATGCTGAAGCAAGAACTTCCCAGTTAAGAAGCCTTGTAGAACAGCTTATGAGCAAACAGGGGAAAACATACGGACAGGCTAATGATATGTGGAGCTTTTTAGCCGGCGGCGACTATAAGGTAGATCCTGCCACCAGAGCACAGGCACAGGCTGACATTGCAGAAGATGGTTATTGGGGTGTAGAACAGACCTCAGATCGTATTCTGGATTTTGCCAAAGCATTAACCGGCGGCGATCCTTCCAAAGCCGATGAGATGTTAGCAGCATTTAAAAAAGGCTATGAACAGGCTGCAAAAAAATGGGGCGGTAATCTGCCGGATATCTCACAGCGCACATATGATGCCGTGATTTCCAAATTTGATGCATGGAAATCTGATGAGACAGGTACTACGAATTAATATATTCCAATAAATTGCCCGGAGAGGTTCCTAATTCTCCGGGCTTTCTAAATTACTTAAGCTTTATTTCTGCACACCTTTTACAATTAGAAGCTTATCCCCTTCCTTCAGGTCATCTCCTGATAATCCATTTATTTCTTTAATCCTTTTAACTGACACATAATATTTCTTTCCAATCTGCCAAAGGCTATCGTCTTTTCCCGCCACATAAATAACCATACTGGGCAGATTCTTCACTTTGTTCATATCCAGCTCCTGCACCTGAATATCTGTAATCATATCTTCCTTATGCTCGCAGAATACAATTGCATGGACTCTTACCACTGCTTTTACTTCCAATTCTTCGCTGTCTAACATGGTAACATTTAATTGCTCCACAGAAACGGCAACGTTGCTGGTACACTTGGCATCTATGCCATTTACATCCATAACATACGAAAACGGCAGCATGCCCTGAAGGGAAAAATAAGGCATTTTATCATCCCCTGTTATATAAAGGCAGTTTATAAGCAATGTACCGTTTAATTCCAATCCGTCTTCTACGATTTTCGTTTCATCCAGCACTGCTTCCGCTTCGCTATGCATAAGCTGAAGTATTTTGCCTGCACCGGGGGCAATTTTCAGCTTATCCGCTACCCGGCATTTCCCCTCATTTTTCAGCAGCAGGCTCTTAAAGCTGCCCGGTAAGGTAACTGCTGTGATTTCCTTGGTTACACCGTATACATCCGATAAGATTTCCACCTGCTCCTCTTCATACATCTTAATGTTTAAATCCAGAACCATTTCTAATGCAACAACTCTTTCTTCCCCATCAAAATCCGGTCTTACTTCAAACTCCTTATGGGAAACCTGCCAGGTAATATCCGGAATCATGATTTCCCTGCAGTCACTGCATTCTACAACACCGCTAAAGGGCATGGTGGTTTCATAAAAACGAATGGGGCGCTCTTCTCCTTCTCCTTCAAAAAGGAAAAATGCCTCCAGTTCACCCTGCACCGATATTTTCCCGTCTAATGCCTTGAAGTCCAGATTGGAAATCCGAATGGAATTCCATATAATTTGTGCAATATTAGGCATTCCCGCAGGAAATTCAATTTCCTGACGTATCCGGTAAATATCCTTTTTACATATGGCAATTTCCGCAAGGTCCAGATATTTTTTCCGGTACTCGGCTTCCTCATCACCATAAAGCTCTGTTGCCGCTTCCTCATCATAAAGCTCTCTTACGCTCATCTTTATTGTAATAATGGAACGAATGCTTGCCTTTCTGGAATTAATCATGGAAACTGAAAAGTCTTCTATTTCATAGGAATAATCCACATTATCCCCGCTTTCCACTCCTTCTAAAAACACTGTTTCCTCAAAAGGCATTTCTTTCTGTACTCTTGCCAGCTGCTCTCCGGAGTCATTAGAAGCATACAGCAGGGAAGCTAACAGCTTGCCCCTTACCGATACGTGATCCCCGCTTGCCTTTACCTCTTCAATTCTTATGTCTCCCTCTTTAAAAATAATTTTATCCATATCCGGCTTTACATCAGGCAGATTAAAATCTTCCTCTAAGGTAATCTGATTGGAAGCCTTGCTTTTCAAACAATCCATATGTATATTTTTCTTAATCAAATTCATAAAAAACCTCCTTCTTTCCTGCCTATACATTTCTACAATGTATGACGGAAAAAAGGAGGTTATGAATATTTTCTTGCTATCTTTATCCTATGTATTAAATGCCGAAGCTTCCTGTCACTTCTTCATTAATTACATAGTACACCTGGCTCTCTTCTGGCTTTACATATAATTCAACAGTCTTAAAGTCAGATACTTTTTTCTTTAAGTCATATTTCCAAACATCTTTTGCAATTTTTACTAAATCTTCTGTAGTATAGGATCTTCCTGAAAACTGTAAATTTACTACTGCCTTTACTTCTGCTTTCTTTTCCGGAGCAGCTTTCTTTGCTTCTGCTTCTTTTTTTACAGGTGCTTTCTTTGCAGTTGCCGCCTTTTTGGTGGTGGCTGCTTTTGCCGGTGCTGCCTTTGCTTCTGCTTTTGCCGGTGCTGCTTCTACCGGTTTCGCTGCTGCTACAGCTTTTGCGACTGGTTTTGCGGTTGCTGCTTTTACGTCTGCCATTTTAATTTCTCCCTTCACACGTTCTAATCGTGATCTATTATTTTTTCTTTTCATATATAGTGACAATGCGATATTGCGTTGTCCTCTTGTGCAATAGTAACTCATTTTTCCCAGCATGTCAAATATTTTGTCATAATTTTATGAAAATTTTTATTTTATTTTTTTAACGGTATTTCACATCTGCCTGTGCCAATCACGTTTTTTCGTTAGCAGTTGCTAACTTATGCCACTGCTGCAAAATAAACAAGCACAATAATTCCCAATACAATTCTGTAATATCCAAACACTTTAAAGTCATGTTTTTTTATGAAATCCATCAGGAAACGGATTACGATTACAGATACCGCAAACGCCACAATCATGCCCACTGCCAGCAGGATCAGCTCATTGCCCGAAAAGGCAAATCCGTATTTTACAAGCTTTAAAAGACTTGCTCCGAACATTACCGGAATTGCCAGAAAAAAGGTGAACTCTGCCGCTACTGTTCTGGAAACCCCTATCATAAGCGCTCCCACTATAGTAGCACCGGAACGGGATGTGCCCGGAAAAACAGCTGCAATTAACTGAAATACGCCGATAAGCATTGCAGTTGTATAGGTAATCTCTCCAAGAGAATTTATTTTTGAAGGCTTATTTTTATTTGCGCTCTCCACCACAAGGAACAGAACTCCAAAGACGATAAGAGCGATAGCAACTGTTTTGTAATTGTAAAACAACTCGTTAAAAATATCATCAAATAAAATTCCTATAATGGCTGCCGGAATACATGCTACCACAATCTTGAACCACATAATCCATGTTTCTTTCACAAGAAAGGGGCCCTTTTCCTTTTTTAAATTAAAGGGAAAGATTTTGTTCCAAAACAGAACTACCACTGCCAAAATTGCGCCCAGCTGAATTACCACAAGAAACATTTCCAGAAATTCAGGTGAAACTTCCAAAGTAACAAACTCATCCAGTAAAATCATATGTCCGGTGCTGCTGATAGGAAGCCATTCCGTAATCCCCTCCACAATGCCAAACAATATTGCTTTTAAAATCTCAATCATATTTTTTCTCCCTGACTAATTTTTTTCCTATGCTTTCCTTTTTAAATACTGCTTCATGGCCTCATACGAGGCTTCCGCATCCTGATAGCCCTGCTTATACAATGCCCTCAGCTTTCTTTTATCCTTTTCCAGCCTTCCTAAATGAGAATCAATCTGAGGCCGGATGACAAATATATTGCCTTTTCTTTCTTCCTCCTCCAAAAACTCCATTGTTTCATTATATGTCTCATGACGGTTCTTCATGTTTTCTGTTACCATGGGATATTTCCGGTAACGCAGCTTTATAAGCTCCATATGGGAGGATGGTTTGCGCACATAGCCTGTATGCTTTGTCAAAACAACCACATTTTTTTCATTGCCGTCTGCTATGGATTTGCGGATGGGAATGGAATCGGAAATCCCTCCGTCCAGATAATAGGAACCGTCAATTTCCACATTATTAGATACCAAAGGGAGTGAGCTGGATGCCCTTACCCACTGAATATCCTTTCTCATATTTAAAAGCCTGTGATATTCCGCCTCTCCGGTTTCTATATTAGTAACTACTGCATATGCTTTCCCCTTATACTTCTCAAACTCTTCATAATTGAAGATATCCAGTTCATTTGGAATCCGGTTATAGCAAAAATCCGCTCCGAACAAATCTCCTGTTTTTAATAAGCTGTAATAGCTGCAGTAGTCCTTTTCTTTTAAATATTTTACGGCTATGCGATAGGCTCTTTTTTTCTGCTTGGATAAATAGCTGCACGCATGGCATATTCCTGCCGATACACCGTAACAGCTTGAAAATTCAATGCCCTTATCCAGAAAAAAGTCCAACACTCCCGCCGTATAAATTCCTTTCATTCCTCCGCCTTCTAACACAAGGCCTGCCTGATACATCATACTCTCACTCTCCTAGTCTTCATACTCTTTAGCCAGTTTACGAAATGCGCTCAGTGAACGTTCCACCTTTTCTGTTGGAACGCAATATGCAATCCGGAAAAATCCCGGACAGCCAAAGCTGTCCCCCGGCACCAGCGCAAGGTCATACTTCAAAGCTTTCCTGCAAAATTCCTTTGCATCCTCTTCCAATGCTTTGGGAAACATATAAAAGGTTCCCCCCGGCTTTACACAGGTAAAACCAAGGTCTGTCAGTTCCTTATATAAAATCTCCATATTTTTCTCATAAACAGATAAATCTGCCGTATCCTCCAAAAGATCAGCAACAACTAACTGGATTAATGATGCGGGGCAGTTATGCCCTATACCTCTGGATATCTGGGTACACATATGAATAATCAGTTCCCCGTCCTTACAGTTTGGATTCACTGCCACATAACCGATTCTTTCTCCCGGAATGGAAATGGATTTGCTGAAGGAATAACACATAATCGTGTTATCATAATATCGGGACACAACCGGCTCATCCGTCCCTTCAAATAAAATTTCCCTATATGGCTCGTCGGAGATAATATAAATATCATGCCCGTATTCTTCCTGTTTCTTCTTTAAAATGTCCGTCAGCCTTTTCATGGTTTCACCGGAATACACAATTCCGGAAGGATTGTTTGGAGTATTGATGAGCACTGCTGCTGTATTTTCGGAAATCAGTTCTTCAAATCTTTCAAAATGAATCTGAAAGCTTTCCGTATCCGCCTCAACAATCTTTATATTTGCTCCTGTAGCCTCTATGTAGGGCACATATTCCGGAAAATAAGGCGCAAAAACAATAATATCTTCCCCGGGAACTGTTACGGCACGAAAAGCATGTGCCAATGCCCCTGCCGCACCGGAAGCCATAAATATATGATTGCCCGTATACGGAAGTCCAAACCTCTTTTTTAAAGAAGCCGCCACAGCTTCCCTCACTTCCCAGATTCCATGGCCTTCACTGTAACCGTGAAGGGCCAGCGGGTCTTTTTCCTCCAACAGCTTAACGGCGGTTTCCCGAAACTTCTCCGGCACCGGAACAGAAGGATTGCCCAGACTATAATCAAATACATTTTCATATCCGATTTCCTTCCCTCTTGCATTTGCATAAGCTGAAATTTCCCTGATTACGGATTTTTGGTTCAACATTTCTTTATACTTTGGTGAAATCATCATTCATTCCTTCTTTTCTAAAAAATTTTGAATATCTTTTATTAACATTTCAGTTCGTATTGCAGCCCCTTCATTTGTCAGATGCAAATACGTGTTATAAAACAATTCAGGAGACATACAATATTCCGTATAGTCCGATATGACCGGACAATCCACCTTTTCTCTGAGCTCTTTTTCAAATTCCGCATATTCTTCCTTTGCGGGAGCATTTTCATAATAGGCAATCGGATATGCTGCAATTACAAGCGTGGCGCCCCTTTTGGTTACATATTCATTCAGATTATTTACTCTGTCCGCATATTCCTGACTGATAACAGGAACCCTCACTTCGCTGAATTCCAGCTCCGGAAGGCTTTCCGGCCTGTCACTGATATTATCCCCGTATTCATTGTACATATTTCTGGCATAAACACCTTCCTCCGCAAAGTTTCCGATGCTGTTTGTCCAAAGTTTTATGCACTTTTTTAAATAGGAAGGATATGCTTTTACCATATCCGGAATATCCTTTACCCTGATAAAACGGTAAAGCTCCGGATGATTTTCTATGGTAATCCATGCAAGCTCAGGATTTTTAATTTTATCGTCATCATCAAAGCTTGAAGGACTCAATATAATAAGGTCCCCTTCCTGCACGTTGATTTTTGCGGCCTGCTCATTAAATGCATTGCCCACTCCCCCGTGAAGCCCCATATTTACAACCGGCATGGAAAGCTCTTTTTCTATATCTCCGGACACGATGCCAAAGGGCAGGTTAGAGTTTCCCACCAACACGATTTTAGGTCCTTCCAAAGCTTCTAACCGCTTTACTTTATCCAATAATGCGGCCTGATTGTTCTGCAGATATTGCGGCATAATGACTGTAAAGCATAAAAGAAACAAAAGGACTGCCAAAATTATGCACTTTGCAAAAAACAAAAGCTCCTTTTTATATTTCATATATGAATCCCTTTCCTGACAGCCTGAGGCAATACTCTCTCATGACTCTACTGCCTCTAAAACTGGAAATAAATAAACTGGGTCTGCACATATGCGTTGCCATATACTCCGAAAAATAATATGCCAAGCAACAATCCCCCGTAAATCACATAACGCAGCCATGCGCCCTGAGAAAATACAAGCTGTACCACATCAATTCCCTTATATTTCATGCCATCTACCAGAAACAAAAGGAAAATGGACAGAAGCACCACTACAGTTATCTGCGTACTCATGCCCATGCTGACAAAAGCAAGCCCTGCAATTCTTTCCGGCGCCAGATAGTCAAAGCATTTTTTTATCATAAGAAATGCGTCGCTGACACTATTAGCCCTGAAAAACAGCCATGTAAAATCCACCAGCACGAAAGTTATCAGTCTGGATGCCAGACGATAGCTGAATCTTTTGGTATCCGCCGAAAATCTTGTCCTGAGCTTTTGCCTGAAGCCGGCAGTCAATTCTTCCAAAACCATAAATATGCCGTTCATGGCACCCCATATAATGTAATTCCATGCGGCGCCATGCCATATGCCGCTTACAAAGAAAATAAGGAATTTGTTAATGTACTTCCTTATGGTTCCCTTCCTGCCGCCCCCAAGGGGTATATACAGATAATCCCGAAACCAGCTTGTAAGGGAAATATGCCATCTTTTCCAGAATTCTGTAATGCTTGCCGCATAATAAGGGCTTTTAAAATTTTCCATTAACCGAAAATCCAATACCTTTGCGCTGCCAATGGCAATCAGGGAATATCCGCCGAAATCGCAGTAAATCTGTATGGCAAACAATATTACAGCCAATATTATCTCAATACCGGAAAATCCGTTATAATCTCCAAACACTAAATCTACCGTAGGGGCAATGTTATCTGCAATGACCATTTTCATAAACAGGCCCCATGCCATCATGAGAAGCCCTTTTCTTGCATTGTCCGCCTGAAACCTGTGTTCCCTGTCAAACTGTCCCAAAAGATTTTTGGACCTTTCAATAGGACCTGCTACAAGCTGGGGGAAAAAAGACACGAATAATGCATATTTCACTATATTCCGGGTTGCTTTAATCTCTCCCCGGTACACATCCATGCTGTAGCTCAATGCCTGAAAAATATAAAAGGATATTCCCACAGGAAGAAGAATATCAAAATGGGCAGTATTTTGTTCTGCACCCAACAGCCCCGTTAACCGGTTGATATTATCAATGGCAAAGTTTATGTACTTGAAGAAAAACAGAATACCCAGATTCAATACAAAGGTAAGTCCTAAACAAGCCTTAGCAGGCGCTTCCTTACCCTTATTGCGAAGCTGCTGGATACACAGTCCGCCTGCATAAGTGATTAAGGTAGAGCCTGCTAACAATAAAGCATATTTCCTGTTCCACTGCATGTAAAAAAAATAGCTGACTATCAAAAGCCAAAGATTTTTCAGCCGCTTTGGCATAAGAAAGTAAAGACATACCACAACAGGAAAAAACAGCAGATAGTCTATCGAATTAAATATCATATATTACCTCTCTATCAACTGCCTTAATTCCTCTTTTGTGGAAAACCCTACCTTTATGGCAGTCTTCTCTCCGGCTTTTATCACTACCAGGGTGGGAATACTCATAACCTTATACTTCATGGCAAGCTCCGGCTCTTTGTCCACATTTACTTTTCCTACCAGAACATCCTGGTTTTCCTTTGCAAATTCTTCAATAACCGGCGTCTGCATCTGACAAGGACCGCACCATTCTGCCCAAAAATCCAATAAAACCGGCTTATCGCTGTTTATGACCTGCTCTTCAAAATTTTCTGTTGTAATCGTAACTGCCATATTATTACTCCTTCTTTTATTTTCTATTATAGTAATGTGCAGTTTTCATGCAATCATACTATAACATATTTTTTTAATAAACGGTACTAATTTATCTCCTTTAGAAAAGAGAGACTGCATAAAGCAGTCTCTCTTATATACCATCTTTTCTTAGTTAATCACTGCAAAACGACTGATATGGCTCATCAATTCATTGATAACCTTATTTACATCCTGGGAAGCATTCAGTACTTCTTTCATGCCATCCGCCAGTTCAGAAGTATTGCCTACCACATTGGTAATACCCTCTGTGCTCTGGTGAACTGTTATGGATATTCCTTCATTAGCACTTAACACCTTATCCATAACCTCCGTAAGCTTCTCTGCCGCATAAGACATCTGATACATCATATTGTTAATAGTATCTGCGTCCTGATAATACTGCTGGCCTGTTGCTTCTAAAGCATCATAATCCGCCAGTACCGTATCTTTCACAAATTCCATAAGCCTGCTGGCATTTGCCGACAGCTCTTCCACGCTGGTAACCACTTCCGAACTGATATCCTGAATATTGCTTGCAGTTTCTTTGGAGTTATCTGCCAACTGGCGAATCTCATCTGCAACTACTGCAAATCCTCTTCCTGCCTCGCCGGCTCTTGCCGCCTCTATGGAAGCGTTAAGCGCAAGCAGATTGGTCTTATGGGCAATTCCCATAATCTCATTAGTAAGTCCGGTAATCTTATCCACTTCTCTTCCTTTTTCCAGAGAATCTGTAATTGCCACATTAATTTCTCCCACAATATTGCGGGCTTCGCTTTTACTTTGCTTTGCCTTGGTATCCAGCTCTTCTGCTCTTTCTTTAATATTGCCTGCATAGGAAGCGCCGTCCTCTGCCTGCTTTGCAATATCGTCTACGGAGCCTTCTACTTTTCTGGTCTCTCCATTTACCAGAGCCACACTGGATGCCACCTCTTCCATGCCTGCAGCCAGCTCTTCCAGAGTTGCAGAAGTATCATTGGCTCCCCTGCTGGCACTTTCTACATTAGCCTCCACAATCTGCTGACGCTTTGACAGCCGCTCGCAGGATATTGAAATGCTCGAAATAACTTCCTGAAGCATTACTAAAAAGGAGTTGATTCCCTTTGCCATCATTCCAATTTCGTCCTTGGAATTGATATGGATGCGGGAAGTAAGGTCTCCCCTGCCCGCTTCAATTGCTTCCATGATTTTTTCCAGTTCCAGCGTTACCTTCTTTAGCGGGCTTACTACTGTATAATACGTAATGGCAATAATAACAAGGGCTGCTGCCGCTATAAATACACAGCAAAGTCCTACTACAAACGGAACTCTTTTTGAATAGGCATTGGACTCTACCTTTGCCGCTTCCATGTTTTTATTGCTGATTGCCATCATCTCATCAATGTATTCTTCAACATTATCATCAAAAATCGCAAAGTTGGTAGTAACCACCACTCCTGCCTGATTCTTATTCACCCGGCTGGTCTGAAGCAGGCTTTCTACTGCACCTTTATATCTTTCATAATCCAGTATGAATTTCCCGAAAATTTCCTTTCTCGGATCCTTCTCCGAAAGGCGGCTGTCCAAAGCGGCCACTTTTTCATCCAGTGCCGCAAACCCCTCTGTAATAACCCCCTCATACTCATTCATCTTGTGTTCCTTTACTGCGATGACATGAGTGAGTACCTTACCGTTTATGTAGGAAAAATCCCTGGATACTTCAGAAATCAATTCAATATCCGCCACTTCGCTATTGATAATCCGCTCATTTACCTTACTCATATTGGATAAGGTATCTGCCAGATAAAGAATACCGCAAAGGGACACGATAATTAAAACGGAAACCAGTCCGTAAATCTTGAGCCCTATTCCGAAAACAGCAAGTCCTCTCTTCTTTGGTTTATCCGCTTTTTTGCTTATGGCTTTTTTAGTATTTTTTCCCGGAGCTTTCTTTTGTTTCTCTTTAACTGCCATCACAAAGCCTCCCTATCATTACTTTATTTCCTTTTACTATACCCTTCTCTGTACCCTCTAACAGAATATATTCATTTTACCATGTTTCTCAATTTTTTGAAAGCCCTAACAAAAGGAATTTCCATGAAGTCAGCCTTTTATTTCTTATCTGAGGATATCTTACCGCTTCTAATATCCGCAAGCTCTTCATACCCCACTGCAAATCCGCCTTTTTCCAGCATTGGAAGGTTCGGAGCATTCCATTTGAATGCCATTTTCAATAAAATTGGTGTGATTATCGTTGTAATTACCACTACAATGACCACAGGCCCCAGAAAAGCAGACCCAAGCAAACCAACTGCCGCACCTTTACTTGCTACAATCAGGGCAACCTCACCTCTGGAAATCATGCCTGCACCGATTCTTACACATTGATAATTTTTATACCGGCACAACTTTGCTCCCAGCCCGCATCCTACCACTTTGGTAACAACTGCCGCCACAGTCAGCGCTACTGCAAATGCAACAATCGTCCCATTCATTTCCGGAAGGACTACTTTAAGCCCGATGCTGGCAAAAAATACAGGAGACAAATACAAGTAAGACAATACTTCAAATCTTGCTGCCAGATATCTTGTTTTCTGGGTAATGGAAATAATCAGTCCTGCAATGAATGCGCCTGTAATATCCGCCACCCCAAAGAATTCCTCAGCTGCAAAGGACATCAACAGACAGAATACGAATACTACAATAACATGCCTGTGCATACCATATTCCGCCCGGCTGCTCCACCACATATAAAATTTATAAAAAATCCATCCTGCAGCAGCTGCAACCAGAAAGAACAACAGCACATTTAAGAGCACCATGCCGATTTTAACACTGGCATCCGCCATACTTGTAATAATAGTCAGCGCCACGATTCCCAAAATATCGTCGATGATTGCCGCACCTAAAATAGCATTGCCTGAATGAGTCTTCAGCTTTCCCATTTCTTTTAATGTTTCCACTGTAATGCTGACAGAAGTTGCCGTCAGAATCACACCGATAAATACATTCTGCAGAAATATGGTGCAGCCTGCATCCGACTCAATCATTCCCGGCTTGTTAAAGATGACTGCCACAAAGTAACCTCCCACCAACGGTACAATTACACCTAACAGGGCAATGATGAAGGAAGCCTTTCCGCTTTTTTTCAATTCTTCCACATCCGTCTCCATCCCTGCCGTGAACATCAATACAATAACACCTATTTCAGCAGTCCTCTTTATAAACGTGGTTTCAGTAATGACGCCAAGCAACGCCGGACCTAAAATAAGCCCTGCCAGCAATGCTCCTACTACCTGAGGCATATTAAACCTTTTTGTTAAAAGGCCAAGCGCTTTCGTACTTAGCAGGATTAATGCCAGATCAAGTAAGTAGCTATAAGATGTTTCCATAATTTTTCTCCTCTTTTCTACTCTTCTCTCTTTTTTCCGTTATTTATAATAGCATTTTTACCACCAAAATCAATATTTTTTTCACTTTTATTTTATTTTTATTTTATTTTTGTTATATTATATATATTTATTATTATTTCATTTTGCCACTGCCTCTATCATAAATAATACTGCAAATTAAAAGGAGCCATATGCTCCTTTTACAGTCCTCCTATTACCTGATTCCGTCCATGGGCCTTTCCCTTGTACAGACTGTCGTCCGCCCGTTTAACCAGCCTTTCTATTGTCTCATCCTTCCTATACTCTGCCACTCCGAAAGTCATCGTAACAGAAACCTCCTTCTCGCCATATGTAACCTTCATCTTCTGAATACCCGCAAGAATGGTTTCTGTTTTTGAAAAAGCCTGTTTCTCATCAAGCCCTGCAAATACCAGAAGAAACTCTTCACCGCCCCAGCGCACGGCATATCCGTCACACTCCTCTAAATGCCGTTGGAAGCATTCCGCTACCTTTTTCAAGACCACATCGCCGCACTCATGGCCATAATCATCATTGAATTTTTTAAAAAAGTCGATATCTCCCAGCGCCACGGAAAAGGTCCCCGCTGACTCCTTTACCTTTTTTTCCAGTTCCCTTAACCTTCTTTCGCCGCTTCGCCTGTTATATAAATCGGTCAGACCATCTTTCTCAATAAGCTGTCTAAGGGACCTTTGTACGGTTAAAGCAAGCCTTCCCATTTCCCCGATCTCATCATTTCGGGCAAGCAGCTTTTCATCCTGTTTAACGGATAGGTCCCCGCTTGCTATCTTTCTTAAAAATTCCATCATCGTGTTAATGGAAGTCACAATGCTTCTCGTAAAGCAGATGCTGAAGAAAGCCGCCAGAATCAGGACGATAAAGCCAATGATAATAATCTGGTCTATCAAATGGTCAACCTTTCCATTCACCTCTTTCTGCTGCTTTCCCACAAACAGCATGCCCGCTACAGAACCATCACTGTTCACAAGGGGCAGATAATAGCCGTAGTATTTTTCTTCATAAATGGATAACTCCTTGGAAAAAAACTCTTCTCCCTGCCCAAGCACATGCTCTGCCACCACGTCTGAAACCACGGTTCCTCCAATACGTTCATTATCACTGTTTCTAATGGTTGTAAGCATTCTTGTATTTCCATAGAGCAGACTGACTTCCACTCCTGTTTCTTCTTTTATGTGGTCAATCAAGGAGTAATCTTCATGCAAAGTAAAACTTCCCTTTAAAACATGGCCCTCCTCATCCACACAATAATCACCCGGATATGCTGTTTCATAGGTTTCCATAATAGAAACCCCGAGATTTCTAAGTGCTTCCTCTACTTCCTCTTCCATGCCTGTCTTTAACGTTCCTGCTGCAAATCCCAGTATGACTACTGCAAATCCCACCAAAGGAATCCATGTCATCAAAATAAGGGTAAAGTATAAGCTTCCCTGAACCTTCTTCATATGGCTTCTCCTTATATGCTATAAACATAGCCTTAGTATACCATTTTGCCTGTGATTTTTCAATGAAAACTACAGTCATTGTCCCAATTTTTGTAACATCAGGACTTCTACAGTCAAAGCAGAACTAATAAGATTCCCTTTATAAAAGGGCAGAATCCCCGGGCATCAAAAATGCCCGGGGCCGCCTGCAGTTTCCTGCCATGTTTATATTAACTAAGGAATTAGATAAACACCCATTTATTGTTTATAATTTGCTGCCTGGAAATCAGGATATGCAGATTCCAGTCCATGCTCCGTAGAATCCAGTCCTTCTATTTCTTCTTCAGCAGATGCTCTAAGACCTATGGTATGTTTTAAAACTGTAAACAGAAGCAGCATCCAAATGATTACCCAGCCTCCTACGCACAAAACGCCTAAAGCCTGTAAACCCAACTGAGTAAATCCTCCGCCATAAAACAGTCCTGTGTCATAGTTAAACAGACCTACTGCCAGAGTACCCCAAAGACCGCAGCCTCCATGAACTGCCACCGCACCTACCGGATCATCAATTCTGAATTTGTTTTCTACAACCAGTACCACTACACAGCACCATACACCTGCAACTGCACCAATGACAAAAGCGCCTACCGCATCCACACAATGACATCCTGCCGTAACTGCCACCAGACCTGCCAGAGCGCCGTTTAAAGACATGGACACGTCCGGTTTCCCGTTTCTGATCCAGGTAAATACCATAGCTGTTATGGTAGCAGCAGCCGGGGCAATTGTTGTGGTGGCAAAAATCTGGGACAACTGAGTGGTATCCGCTGCAGCTGCGCCGTTAAATCCATACCAGCCAAACCAGAGAATAAATACTCCCAATGCGCCAATGGTTATGTTGTGCCCTAAAATGGGTTTTGATTTTCCGTTTTCATCGTATTTGCCAATACGGGGTCCTAAGAATGCGGCGCCAATCAAACCGGCAATACCTCCTACCATATGAATTGCACAGGAACCTGCAAAGTCAATGAACCCCATATCCGTAAGCCATGCGCTTCCTGCCGGTCCCCAAATCCAATGAGCTTCAATTGGATAGATAAATAAGCTGATTATAAAGCTGTAAATACAATATGTAATAAATTTCGTCCGCTCAGCCATAGCGCCTGATACAATTGTAGCGGCGGTTGCACAAAATACCAGATTAAATACAAAAGATGACCAGTCTGTATTGGCAAAATCACTGAAGGGATTCAGGCCCCAGCCAAAAATTCCTCCTTCACCGCAAAGAAGATTGAATCCGATTAGATAAAAAGCCACTGTACCAAGACAAAAATCCATAGTGTTTTTCATAATAATGTTGCCTGCATTTTTTGCTCTGGTAAAACCTGCCTCCACCATTGCGAATCCTGCCTGCATAAAGAATACCAAAGCTGCTCCTATAAGGAACCATACGCTCATATCCATAACTTTCTCCTCCTTTTTCTTTTCCATGGGCAGCTCCTCATTCCGCTCATGAAAAAAGGCAATAATAAGAAAGACTTTGTCTTCTTTATTATCACCTTTGATAATTGATAAATTTTTTCATTTTTCTTTTCCTTTTGTAAAGCTATAATGCGCTTTCGCCCCGTTCACCGGTACGAATTCTTACGGCGTCTTCCACATCATATACAAAAATCTTGCCGTCGCCGTAGTTTCCTGTATTGATTTCTTTCACGATTTTGTCAATCAAGGATTCTGCAATTTCTTCCGCCACCACTGTTTCCACTTTAATCTTCGGCAACAGGTTGACTTTGTATTCAGCGCCCCGGTATTTTTTTACAATACCCTTTTGGTTACCATATCCCATGATGTTTACAATGTTCAAACCATTCACTTCACAATTGTCCAGAATCGCCTTTAAGTCCTCCAGTTTTTCAGACTTAATAATAATCTCCAGCTTCTTCATTCGACTTCCCTCCTTAGCGTAATAATAAAAAAAGGCATTTCTGCAACTTATGTTGCAAAAACACCTTTGTTTGCATTTTATTATACTCGGTATTTTTATTTTGTCAATCAGTTTTTTTATTTTAGATGAAATACCACTCCAAAAGTTCATTGCCGATTTGCACTGCTCCCTTTCGGGCAAGACCGCACTTTTCACAAATGCGCACTGAAGGAAGATTCTCTTTATGTACAAACGCATTGAAATGGCGGAAGCCTATTTCTTCCTTTCCGTATTTAATAATCGCCTTGCAGACTTCTGTGCCGTAGCCTTTATTCTGATAGGGCTTCCCTATTACATACCCAAGCTCCGGTTCGTCATATCCTTCCCTGTGGCTGAGACCCGCCCGCCCTATAATCTGTCCTGTTTTCTTTTCTTCCACTATCCACAGTCCATGTCCATAAAAACCATATACACTTTTGATGTAATCCTTCGTATATGCCGCTTCTTTCTCTCTGTCCTCATATAATCCTTCCATATAATAAGTAATGGAAGGGTCCTCATACACTTTATACAAAGCATCCAGGTCCTCTAAAGTCATTTCCCGGACACTGCACCGCAATGTATCAAGTATATGCCACGGAAGATGGTGAAACCGTCTGTATACCTGCTCCAGATAAGTAGATTCCACTCCTTCCAAAGTGGTAATCCCATAAGTTGCTTCGGGAAATGATTTGGAATAATTCATTGTATTGAAATACACTAAAAATGCAATCCCCTTCTCCAAAGCTTCCTTATAAAAATCTTCCCTGTCCGTAATCAGCAGCATTTGCTCTTTCATATACACAGACAGCTCGTCCTTATTTTCTGCCCTTACTGCAATATCCCTGTTTTTTTCCATAAAATCATTGATTTGTTCTTTTGGAACTGCCATGCTTAGCGCCAATACAATTCTATTTACCAAAAAGACCGCCTACTTTTCTATTTTTTATATAGTTTTATTATACCACTTGAATCTGCTGTTTGAAAGTAGTTAAAATAATATTAAGATAAGATAGTAACATTTCAGTCCTTCCAACTGTTCACTTGCTTTTTATATCACCTTCCTATAAAATAAGAAAAGAAATTTAATTAAAACAAAAAGGAGATACTACTATGGCTCAAAATCCAATCGTAACCATCACCATGGAAAACGGTGATGTCATCAAGGCTGAATTATATCCTGAAATCGCACCTGTTTCTGTAAACAATTTTATCAGCCTGATTCAAAAAAATTTTTATGACGGACTTATCTTTCATCGTGTCATCAAAGGCTTTATGATTCAGGGCGGCTGCCCGGAAGGCTCCGGCATGGGCGGCCCCGGCTACAGCATCCGGGGAGAATTTTCCTCCAACGGATATGAAAACAATTTGAAGCATACGGAAGGAGTGCTTTCCATGGCAAGAAGCATGCAACCCAATTCAGCAGGCAGCCAGTTCTTCATTATGCACAAAAATTCCCCTCATCTGGATGGTTCCTATGCGGCATTCGGCAAGGTAACAGAAGGAATGGAAACCGTTAATAAAATTGCGGAAACAGCTACTGACTATTCTGACCGCCCCCTGGAGGAACAAAAAATAAAATCCATGACAGTTGAAACGTTCGGCGTAAATTATCCGGAACCGGATAAGATTGTGGCAGGTTTATAAAACGGCATGCTCCGTTCATTTTTTGTTCATATATATTTTAAAAACTCTTAATTGACATAACATCTTTTATCCAAATCTCTGCCATATACTATGGATATACGATAAGTTCATACAAATAAGATATCACTTATAAAAAACTTTTTCATAATAAATGCCAAGTAATGGATATTACTTGGCATCCTCCCTTTTAGGGAGTTTTTTTCTTCTATGGGATATAGAAATTGATTGCCTTACCTAATATTCAAATAGACGGATATACATTTCCTCCACCGGCTGTAAAGTTCACCCCAATAGTCCTTGGTGTTACTGCTGCCATTAAATTAGGTGCCGTATATAAATAGCAAGAAAATGCACAATTTACATTTCTATATCCATTAGCAAATGCATATGAAAAGCCACCTTCCCGTGCCAAATATGCCGGATAAGATTTAATGGAATCTCCATAGTTTGATACTTTAGAATAATAATCAACACTATTAACTGTATACATGACAATATCAATATATAGCGCATTACCATTACTAAAATATGCATATTGCCTTCCATTAAAAGTTACAGGCGCAATTCCTATGCCCTCACTTACACTTTCCTTTACATTATTCTTTACATAATTTTCTACAATAAATTTTTTAAAATCTGTAATATCTATATTTGTATAATATGCTATTAAACTTTGCTCATCAACTGTTACACCTGGCGAAAGTGCTTCGTTTGGTATGGCAAAATCTGTCCCGTATTCATTATTTATTTCATCCAGTATAACAACATACGGTCTTAAACACTGCATGTTTCCTACATAATATTTTTCTCTCCCTTCATCTTCCATAGTAAATCCTGAAACTAAAATCCACATACACAGTAAAGTTAAAACATACAATACTCTTTTTTTCATCAGCATTTCCTCCTAAAAACAATTTCTATAACTCTAACACTTCAACAAATTCCCTTATTTCTTCCTGCTCAATTTTCTCATTCCATTGTAACTGATATATCATTCCTCCATAAAAAAATAGTACATAATAGCTCTCATTAGTGGTAAGTCCAATCTCCGAATCAGAAGTTTTTGTTATAGAAGTCGAATTATTTCTTACTATAAAAACAGATGTTCCAAGCCTGTTACTTTCATAAGTATCTATCAGCTCATATTTGGAATCCGTAGTAGTAATTTGCTCATCCCCTCCCTCAGACTTCCACATATCTTCAAAGATTTCATCCTGAAAAACAATATCCCCTACCGCATTTCCTCCTGCAAGAGCAAATTGAATATTAATCATATCCGGCATGTTTACCTCAGATTCAAGCAACTCTGATAAATAATAAAATATCATTGCTCTTTCCTTATCAAGAACCTGCAGGAAATAGTTTTTTCCCTCCTCTCTGCTTATCACCTTATATGGTACTGAGACTTTCAACAGCCTTATGCCAAGCTCTTGTTCCATTATTTCCATATTTTCATATTGCTTTCCTCCCCATATTCCCTCCTCCGTCTCTGCATCGTCTGTAAACTCCGGAAGCTTCAGGGAAATGCCCTTTCCTTCTCCCATAACATATTCCTGCTGATTTATAGTAAAACTGCCATGCAACATGTTCTCCCTTCGCTTATTTTGAAAATATATCATACTAATACCTATAAATCCAAAAACAACAATACAGCTAAGAATAATCCCTTTTCTTTTCTTCACTTTGATCCCCTCCCACATAAATTAACCCATAATTAATATTCTTAAAAATGATATGTATATATTAATTATAGGATATTGTTCAATTATGAAAACGTCAAGAATTTTGGGAAGTTCGGTAATTTTCCGGGAAGTTTGGTAAATATTTTAACTATATACCCACCTCCATGTTCTTTAAACTGCTTAACTGTATCAATAGACACCTTGCCTTTAATATTAAAAAAATGGGAGACTGCATATGCAGCCTCCCAGCTTGTACTAATTAAAATCTTATAAAATTAAGCTTTTCCAACAGAACCGAATAATTCCATTTTTTCCTTAACAGTAGCCTTAATAGCTTCAGCGCCTGGAGCTAACAGCTTACGCGGGTCAAAGCCTTTGCCTTCTTTATCCTTGCCTGCTTCGATATATTCACGGGTAGCTGCTGCAAATGATAACTGGCATTCTGTATTTACGTTGATTTTAGCAACTCCTAAGGAGATGGCTTTTTTAATCATGTCAGCAGGGATTCCTGTACCGCCATGAAGCACTAAAGGCATATCTCCTGTCAGCTTCTGGATAGCATCCAGTGTTTCAAAGGATAAGCCTGCCCAGTTTGCCGGATATTTTCCATGAATGTTGCCGATACCTGCTGCAAGGAAATCAATTCCAAGATCAGCAATTGCCTTACACTCATTTGGGTCTGCGCACTCGCCCATACCTACAACGCCGTCTTCTTCACCACCGATAGAACCTACTTCTGCTTCGATGGAAATTCCCTTTTCATGTGCTGCTGCAACTAATTCTTTTGTCTTAGCCACGTTCTCTTCGATTGGATAATGAGAGCCATCGAACATGATAGATGAGAAGCCTGCCTCGATACATTTATAGCAGTGGTCGTAGCTGCCGTGGTCTAAGTGAAGAGCTACAGGAACAGTGATGTTCAGTTCTTCCAACATGCCGTTTACCATACCTACTACAGTCTTGTAACCTGTCATATATTTTCCGGCGCCTTCTGATACGCCCAAAATAACAGGTGAATTGCATTCCTGAGCTGTCTGCAGGATAGCCTTTGTCCATTCCAGGTTATTGATGTTGAACTGACCAACTGCGTAGTGGCCTGCTTTTGCTTTATCAAGCATTTCTTTTGCTGATACTAACATTTTATTTACCTCCGTTTGTTAAAACTTTGTCTTTTTCCCATTTATTATACCCCATCTTTTTTTAAAATGGAATAAGGATTAGGAAAAATGTTTCTAAAAATCCAATTTTTTGCAACAGTTCAGGCAGCAGATTTTCCTGCGGCACCGTGACGGGCTTTTTATGGAGAATGTTTCTACGTCGCCACGCTCCCGCTCTGATAAAAACGCAGCAGTGCTAAGCTCGAAAAAACCTCGCTAAGCACTGGCGTTTTTATAAGGGCTCCTTTAGAAATCATTCACCATAAAAAGCCCGTCACGGTGCCGCAGGAAAATCTGCTGCCTGAACTGTAATAAATTTGTACATCTTTCTCTACGGAACAATAATTTGAAGCGCCTGCTTTTCATTGACGATTTTCACCCGGGAATGGTAGCCGCCAAATTCTCCGTCCAGAGTCCAGGGGATATTTTCATCTGTTTCAATGATGATTTCATTTGTTTTGAAACAGTCCATATACTCGGTTACAATTTTCCGTCCTACTAAAGAGGCTAAAATCATATTTAATTCTATCATATTCTTGGGCTTTTTAATGAGGGTCACTTCAAAAAGGCCATCATTCAGCTCCACGTTTTTGCCTGTAATCTTACGGAAGCCCCCTACGGAAAGAGAATTGGTAATCATGCCAAACATGAAATCGTCTTCTGTTTCTATTCCGTCATGGCTGTATTTTACATGGTGGGAAGGAATAGAATTAATCCGTTTTGCTCCCTCCAGTATATATGCCATATGGCCCAGCACATTTTTAATCTGCTGGTCAGTGGCATAGGAAACATCGGTAAAAAGTCCAAATGCCGCTATATATACAAAAGTATCCTCATTAAAGGAGCCCACATCACATGGAAAAAGCTTTCCGTTAACAATAGATTCCGTAGCCTTAATCATGCTTGAAGAAATGCCCAGGCTTTTTGCAAAATCATTGGTGGTTCCTGCCGGCACATAACCGATAGGGATTCTGTTTTCACGCTCCATCATGCCGGTTACCACCTCGTCTAAAGTGCCGTCACCTCCGCTGCATGTCAAAATCTCAAATTCATCCGCTCTTTCTCTGGTGGCTTTAATAGCATCCCCCTGCTGTTGGGTGGGATAAGCTGTTACTTCATATCCTGCTTTCGTAAAAATATCAATCATATCAAGCAGGTTACTTCGGATGCTTGCTTTTCCTGCATGGGGATTGTATATAAAAAGCATTTTTTTCCTGTCCATCATTTCGCCTCCTTTTTTCTTTATTTTACCAAAAAAGGAACACAAAATACAGTGTTCCTTTTATTTATCCTTTATTATTCATTTTCGTGTCCGCTCAAATATGCTTCAATGCTCTCAACCGCAGCCGTTTCATCTTCGCCGTCTGCAATCACGGTAACTTCTTCACCCATATTAAGGCCAAGGCTCATCATACCCATAATACTCTTGGCATTTACCTTTTTTCCCTCTGCCTGAATATAAACCTTGCTGTCATACTGGCTTGCCTTTTGTACCAGCACCGCAACCGGTCTCGCCTCCAATCCGCTTGTCAATTGAATTGTCATAGATCTTTGAATCATAATTTTTCCTCCTCCTGCGCCTTCAGCTGTTTGGCAATTTCTCCCAGCTTTCGAAGCCTGTGGTTGACCCCTGACTTTCCTACGGGGGGAACCAGCATTTCTCCCAGCTCTTTTAGAGCCGCATCCGGATTTTCCAAACGTAACTGTGCTATTTCCTGTAAGTTCTCCGGCAATTTCTTTAGTCCATAGCGTTCCTTAATAAATAAAATATCCTCCACCTGTCTGGATGCTGCATTTACTGTTTTTGTAATATTGGCGGCCTCACAATTAACCCTGCGGTTTACGGAATTTCTCACCTCTTTCAATATCCGGAGATTTTCCAAATCCATTAAAGCCTTGTGAGCCTCCATTATATTCAGCAAATCTACTATTCCTTCTCCTTCTTTCAGATATACTACAAAATATTTCTTCCGAAGGACAATCTTTCCATCAAGGGAAAAGTCTTTTAATATGGCAACAAGCTGCTCTGCCTGAGTTTCCTTTGTGCACACATACTCCAGATGATATCCCTTTTCCGGTGCGCTCATGGAACCCGCCGCCAGATAGGCTCCTCTTAAGAATGCCCTTTTACAGCAGCTGTTCTTTAACAAAAGCGGGCTGGTTTTTTCATCCTGATACTTAATGGATTTTAAAATGCCTTCTGTATCCTTTTGCCCTGCCACTTCTAATATATAAATAAAATTTTTTCCCTGTCTTTTGTTCAGACGGACCAAGACATCAGAATATATATTAAATGCTTTTCTTAGCAATGTAAAGTATTTTTTTGCCACAGCCTTATTTTCTGTTTGAATTTTAATCCTTATTCTGCCTTCTTCTTCCACTATTTTGCCGCAAAACTCCATAAGGGCAGCAATTTCTGCAATCTGACAGTGGCGGGAAGAGCTATAGACGTTTACCAGCTCTTCTTTGACGTTCCCGGAAAATGACATACTGCCTCCTACCTGCTTATCCCCATGCTTCCCTTACGCTGCATCTCTATGATTTATGGATAAGCCATAATTTCCTTTATTTTTCAGTGCTTCATAAAGGGCATTGGCCAAAGTAACGCTTCTATGTCTTCCGCCGGTACAACCAATGGCAATTACCAGACGGTGTTTTCCTTCTTTTACATAGTTGGGAATAAGAAACTCAATCATATCCGTCAGTTTCCATAAAAATTCTTCCGCTTCCGGGAAACTCATCACATAATCCCTGACTTCTTTCTCATTGCCTGTTTTTAATTTTAATTCATCAATATAGAAGGGGTTGGGCAGAAACCGTACATCAAATACCAGGTCTGCATCTAAAGGAATGCCATGCTTAAAGCCAAAGGACATTACATTAATCATAAGGCTATTATATTCTTCATTTTTCAAAAATATGCGGTCAAGCTCTTCCTTTAATTCCCTTGTAAGGAGGCTGGAGGTATCTATGACATAGTCCGCTCTGTCATGAATGGCTTTCAGCATCTTCCTTTCTTTTTTTATGCTTTCTTCAATGCTTCCCTGTCCATCTACCGGATGGATACGCCTTGTTTCCTTGTATCGCTTTACAAGCACACGGTCCTCTGCATCCATAAACAATAATTCAAAGCTATAGCCCTTATCCTTAAGCTCATCCAATGCCTGATTCATTTGCATGAAGGAACCCTTGGAACGCACATCCAGCCCCAGCGCTGCCTTTTCGATTTCACTTCCGGAAGGCGCTATCAACTCTGTAAATGTAGAAATAAGGGATACCGGCAGGTTATCCACACAGTAAAAGCCCGCATCCTCCAACATTTTCATGGCAGTGCTCTTTCCGCCTCCGCTCATACCAGTAACTACTACAAATTTCATATTGCGCCTCCTAATGTCAGCTAAACTGTCCGTCGCTGCAAAATCCCTAAATGTATATTAAAACTCTCCCAGTTTGATAATCTCCGTTTCCAGTGTCACTCCGAATTTATCCCTTACTCTTTCCGTCACTTCATCAATAACATCCGCCACGTCCGTTGCAGTTGCATTTCCTTCATTGATAACAAAGCCGCAGTGCTTTTCTGATACTCTTGCCCCTCCGATGCGAAATCCCCGAAGACCCGCATCCATAATCAGCTTCCCTGCAAAATGCCCCTCCGGACGTTTGAAGGTGCTTCCGGCGCTGGGATAATTCAAAGGCTGCTTTTCCCGCCTTCTTTGATTCAGTTCTTCCATTCGGCTCTTTATCTGTTCCTTTTCTCCTTCTTCCAGTAAAAAAACTGCTTCTGTTACAATAAAGGGACGGTTTTTAATAATGCTGCTTCGATACCCGAATTCCATGGTTTCATTATCCAAAACCATGGTCTCACCCTGTTCATTTACCACTGATACACTTTCTACAACCTGCTTCATCTCGCCGTCATAGGCGCCGGCATTCATCACAATGGCCCCGCCTATAGTGCCCGGTATTCCGGCTGCAAATTCAAAGCCTGTCAGTCCTGCCTCATAAGCTCTTGCAGCAACAGTAGAAAGGAGGGCGCCGGCCTGTGCCGTAACCCTCTTGTCTTTTATTTCTATGCTTTTAAGCCCTGCGCTCAAATCTAAAATGACACCTTCATATCCTTTGTCGCTAACAAGAATATTGCTGCCGTTCCCCAATACAAAATAGGGCTGTTCCGTTTTTCTTAAATAGTCCAAAATAACAGTCAATTGAGATTCTTCCTGTATTTTAGCAAAATATTCAGCTTCTCCGCCTACACGGAAAGTAGTGTGCCTGCTCATAGGCTCTTTCCTTAACACGTTTTCTCTGCCAAGAACCTCTGTCAAATACTCATAGAGAACTACATTCATCTGGATTCTCCCATCTTTGCGCATTTTCCTTCTTTTGTTCATAAGATATGTGAAAATCTGTTTTTCTATTCTAATACTAACTTGGCAGCTCCAAAAATCCCTGCATCGTTCTCTAATGTGGCAAGCTCGAATTTGGCATTCCTGCTTCCGTGGAAAACATATTCCCTATAACTTTCCTGAATATAGTCAATCAGAACCTTTCCCGCCTTTGACACTCCTCCGCCGATTACGAATACCTCCGGGTTTACTACGGCTGCAATGGCTGCGAGTCCTTTTCCCAGATATTTGCCGAAGCGTTCCACAATTTCTACTGCTACCTCATCTCCGAACTTTACGGCATCCCATACATCTTTTGCCGTTACGGTTTCCTTCTTCAATACGGTTACCTTGTTTGTTCTATCCAGTTCTCTCTTTGCCAGCCGCACAATGCCTGTTGCGGAAGCATACTGTTCCAGGCAGCCATAATTGCCGCAGCCGCAGGGGTCTAACTCCCCATCCTGAATATGAATATGGCCAATCTCTCCTCCGGCGCCGGTTGCGCCGGTTAAAATCTCACCGTCTACGATGATTCCGCCGCCTACACCGGTTCCCAAAGTGACAACAACAAGATTTTTATAGCCCTGTCCGCCGCCCTTCCACATTTCACCTAAAGCAGCCACATTTGCATCATTTCCGCATTTAACGGGCATATCCAGAAGCTCGCTTAATGTTTCATTTACATTAAACTGTCCCCATCCTAAATTCACGCAGTTATAAACGATTCCTTTTTTATCCACAGGTCCGGGAACCCCCATCCCCACGCCGATGATGTCTTCCTTTTTTATGGATTTTTCTTCCATTTTCTCTTTAATGGTTTCCGCAACGTCCGGCAGAATGCCTTTTCCGTTATTTTTAGTGCGGGTCTTGATTTCCCATTTGTCAAGAACAATGCCGCTTTCATTAAAAAGGCCCAATTTAATTGTAGTTCCGCCTACATCTACCCCAAAACAATATTGACTCATAATCATTCTCCTTCTTCGTCCTCTTCTTCTCTTCTTTTTGCCAGCTGATTCTGAACACGGGTGTACAATTCCTGGGCGGCATTGTAGCCCATCTTTTTCTGACGATGATTAACTGCTGCTGATTCGCAGATAACGGCAAGATTACGTCCCGGCCTGATAGGAATGCTGTGGCAGACAATTTTATTGCCCAGATACTCTGTGTATTCTTCCTCCAATCCCAGACGGTCATATTCTTTATCTTTATTCCAGTCCTCTAAACGAATAACCAAATCAATGGACTGGGTATCCTTTACACTGGATACACCAAACAGAGTCTTCACATCCACGATTCCGATTCCCCTTAATTCAATAAAGTGCTTGGTAATATCCGGTGCGGAACCAATCAGTGTTTCATCGCTTACTTTTCTAATCTCAACCACATCGTCAGTCACAAGACGATGCCCTCTTTTTATAAGCTCCAATGCCGCTTCTGATTTACCGATACCGCTTTCCCCTGTAATGAGAACTCCTTCACCGTAAACATCCACCAGTACGCCATGTACGGAAATGCACGGAGCAAGCTTTACATTGAGCCAGCGGATGATTTCCGCCGCAAAAGCGGATGTGGCCTTTTTCGTCATGAGAATCGGAACCTTTTTCTCATTGGCAATTTCCAGAAACAGCGAGTCGGGCTTCAGCTCCCGGCAAAAGATAATGACCGGAATGCTACAGGATAAAAGCTTTTCAAAAATTTCCTTTTTCCGCTCTTCCTCCAGACACGCCATATAGGTATACTCCACAAAGCCTATAATCTGAAGCCTTGTTGCTTCGTAATGCTCAAAATACCCTGCCAGCTGTAACGCCGGCCTGTTAATGTCCGGCTGGGTAATCTTTACCTTTTTAATATCAATATCCGGTGTCAGATTTTCCAGTTTGAATTCATCAATAATTTTCAATAAGCTCACACTTGCCATCTATCCGTCTCCTTGCCCGTTCATTTATATTATTTTATGTCTGTGTACAAACGATACCTGTTCATTTTGGAAAAATACAGGTATGTTTCACATCCGATTTACAATACATATATTCTATCATAGAAAAAGGACAGCCGCAACAACGGAAACTCAAGAATTAGAGGGGGATTGTGACAATTCAGCCTGCCGTTTTTCTCCCAGGCGCCGCAGCCGGCTCTGAATACAACCTGTTTCTACGTTGCCACGCTCCCGCTCTGATAAAAACGCAGCAGTGCTAAGCTCGAAAGAACCTCGCTAAGCGCTGGCGTTTTTATAAGGGCGCCTTTAGAAACAGGTTGTATTCAGAGCCGGCTGCGGCGCCTGGAAGAAAAACGGCAGGCTGAATTGCGGGAAACTACTTTCTCTCTTCTCTCCGGAAAAATTCGTATACTTCATTTGCCGCCTTTTCATTCATTTCCGGCACCTGGCACAGTTGCTGAAGGGTTGCTGACTTTATATCCTCTAAGGATTTAAAATGCCGCATCAGTCCTTTCCGTCTGGCAGGTCCAATGCCGGGTATGTCCTCCAGCACTGATTTTACGTTTGTCTTCCTTCTGAGGGAGCGGTGGTATTCAATGGCAAACCGGTGTGCTTCATCCTGTATCCTTGTAATCAGTCTGAATCCCTCGGAGGACTTTTCAATGTCAATTTCCTCGTTGTTGTAGTAAAGTCCTCTGGTACGGTGGTTATCGTCTTTTACCATGCCGCATACGGGAATATCTATGTGCAGTTCTGCAAGAACTTCTTTGGCAATATTCACTTGTCCTTTACCGCCGTCCATAAACAGTAAATCTGGGAATCTGGAGAAGCTTCCGAAATCATCTTCCATCTGTTTTTCCTTTAATTCTTCTTTTTCTGCCAGTCCATGGAGAAACCGTCTTGTAAGCACTTCCTTCATAGAGCCGTAGTCATCCGGTCCGGAAACGGATTTGATTTTGAATTTCCGGTAGTCGCTGCGTCTCGGCTTTCCTTTTTCATATACTACCATGGAGCCTACTGTTTCAAAACCGTTCATGTTGGAAATATCATAAGCCTCTATCCGGTTTATGGAAGGCATATTCAGCAGCGCGGCAATTTCCTTGACTGCACCGATAGTACGCCCTTCCTCCCTCTTAATCCGTTCTTTATCCTGACCCAGTACCAATGCCGCATTTTTCCCTGCCAGCTCCACCAGTTTTTCCTTTGCGCCCTTTTTCGGCACCAGCAGCCGTACCCTGCTTCCTTTTCTTCCCGAAAGCCATTCTTCAATCAATTCCGCTTCCTGCACTTCATCAGAAAGCATAATGGTTTTAGGCAGAAACGGCGTTCCTGCATAAAACTGTTTTAAAAAACTGTTTAGAATTTCCCCGTCGGTGTTTTCGGACACATTTGTCATATAGAAATGCTCTCTGCCAATCAGCTTGCCGTCACGCACAAAAAACACCTGCACAACCGCATCTCTTTCATCCTTTGCAATGGCAATAACATCCTTATCCTCACCGTTGCTCTCAGTGATTTTCTGCTTCTGCGCCACTGCTTTTACACTGTTCAGCAAATCCCGGAACTGGGCTGCCTGCTCAAAGTCCATGGCTTCCGATGCCGTAAGCATCTTCTCTTCCAGCTCCTTTAATATGCCTTTATAATTGCCGTTCAAAAACTCCAGCGCCTTATCCACCTGTCTTCTGTATTCTTCCCCGGAAATCCCTCCTATACACGGCGCATCACACTGGTGCATATGGAAATTCAGACATGCCCTGTCTTTTCCGATATCCTTTGGAAGATTCCTGCTGCATGTCCGAAGGTGGTAGAGCTTATTCATTAAATCAATAGTATCTTTTACGCTGGTTGCACTTGTATAGGGTCCATAGTATTTGGATTTGTCTTTTTTCATATAACGGGAAAACAAAATTCTGGGAAATTCCTCTCCGACAGTTACTTTAATGTATGGATAGGTCTTATCGTCCTTCAGCATGGTATTGTATTTGGGACGATGCTCTTTAATCAGATTGTTTTCCAGAACCAATGCTTCTAATTCGGAATCGGTAACGATATATTCAAAATAGGCAATAAGGGAAACCATTTTCTGGATTTTTACTGTTTTATTTGTGCTTTCCCGAAAGTAAGAGCGCACTCTGTTCCTTAGATTGATTGCTTTTCCCACATAAATAATGGCGTCTCGTTTGTCATGCATTATATAAACTCCGGGGCTTGGCGGGAGTTTTTTTAGTTCTTCCTGAATATTGAACATAGGGGGACCTCTGCTTACTTTTTTTGTTAGCTTTAGTATACATGATTTTCCTTTGGTTGAATATGGGTTTTTATGGAGAAAAACGGCAGATACTGCTTTTTTCTTATAAAATGCAGCAGTTTGATATTGGCTTTTTTCTTTTATAAAAAACATAAAAATCTGCACAAAACGCATTGCGTCTTGTGCAGAACCTCATTGCAGCATATAAGTCATGTTTTATGATTCATCCATTTCTGCTATTAATATTTTTCCCAAATCCAATTGGTCAGAGAGGGCTTTATCTGTACTTTTTTCTTCATTCCCTTTATCCCCTTCATTTTCATCCGGTTCGGGGATTCCTTTTTCCTTGCGGAAAATCTGCATAAATTCTTTTCCGGTAATGGTTTCCTTTTCAATCAAGTGGGCTGCAATCTTATCCATGATGTCTCTGTTTTCTTCCAGCAGCTCTTTGGCCTTCTGATAGCTTTCTTTTAAAATGCGCATGACTTCCGCATCTACCTCTGCTGCGGTTACATCGCTGCAGTTCATGGAAGCTGTGCCGTCCAAATATTTGCTTTCCACTGTTGCCAGGCCAATCAAGCCAAACTTTTCACTCATACCATACTGGGTAACCATTGCTTTTGCCATATTGGTTGCCTTTTCAATGTCATTGGCTGCTCCTGTGGTCACTGTGTCAAATACAATTTCTTCTGCCGCGCGGCCTCCTAAAAGCCCTACCAGCATATCCCGAAGCTCTGCTTCCGTGTTCAGATATTTTTCTTCCTCGGGAACATGCATAACATAGCCCAGGGCACCCATTGTTCTGGGAACGATTGTAATTTTCTGAACCGGCTCTGAATTTTTCTGGAGAGCGCTTAACAAAGCATGACCTACCTCGTGATAGGAGACAATCTTCCGCTCTTCCTTGCTCATAATCCGGTCTTTCTTTTCCTTACCTACAAGAACTACCTCTACCGCATCGAACAAATCCTTCTGGCAGACGGCTGTCCTTCCTTCTTTTACGGCATTGATTGCCGCTTCGTTAATCATATTGGCAAGGTCCGAACCAACTGCACCACTGGTTGCAAGGGCAATGGCTTCTAAATCCACGCTGTCATCCATAAGCACATCCTTGGAATGAACCTTCAATACGTCCGTTCTTCCTTTTAAATCAGGCTTATCCACAATAACCCGTCTGTCAAACCGTCCCGGCCTTAATAAAGCCTTATCCAAAATCTCCGGGCGGTTGGTTGCGGCTAAAATCAAAATGCCCTTGGAAGTATCAAAACCATCCATTTCAGAAAGAAGCTGATTCAGGGTCTGTTCCCGCTCTTCATTTCCTCCGCCGTATTTGGAATCACGGCTCCGCCCGATTGCATCAATCTCATCAATAAAAACAATACAGGGAGCATTTTTCTGCGCTTCTTTAAATAAATCCCTTACACGGGAAGCTCCGACACCCACATATAATTCGATAAAATCAGAGCCTGCCAGTGAAAAGAAGGGCACTCCCGCTTCACCTGCTACTGCTTTTGCCAAAAGAGTTTTGCCGGTTCCCGGAGGACCTACCAGAAGCGCACCCTTTGGAAGCTTGGCGCCGATTTTCGTATATTTGCCCGGATTGTGAAGAAAATCCACCACTTCCTGCAGTGATTCCTTTGCTTCATCCTGCCCTGCCACATCCTTAAAGGTAATGCCCGTTTCCTTTTGGACATATACCTTTGCAGTACTTTTTCCTACGCTCATGGGACCGCCGCCGCTGGACATCTTGCGGAACAAAAAGCTCAAGGCTATCCATAAAATAACGATAGGCAGAATATAGGTCAAGAGAATCGACAATATGAAACCGGAATTATCCGGTATCTTTTCCTTGAAGCTCACATTATGTTCCCTTAAAAATGACGCAAGGGAATCATCCTTCACCACTCCGGTATAATAAGTGATAGTCTGGGGCTGAGGTGCAAATATGCTTTCCTCTTCTTTCTTCTTTTCTGTTTTGGGGGTAATATTAATCCGGTCTGAAGTAATGACAACGCTTTCTACCTTTCCGGACTCCACCATGTCCAAAAACTCGTTATAAGTAATTTCTTTACTGCTGCTGTCTGTCATCAGGCGCATGACGTAACTCATCCCAAGCAATACAATCAGGGAGGCAATCAGCAGAACCATAAGGCTCTGCCCCTTCTGGGGACCATTGCCATTTGGTCCCTGACCGTTATTTCCGCCATTGTTGCCAGACTGGTTTCCATTGTTATTATGGCCGCCCGGGCCATTTATATTATTTCCATCATTCTGGTAATTTTGATTTTCCATTCTTCTCCTCCTAAAATCACTCTTTCATTATAGAGATTGTCAATTCATAAATCAATATAATTATTGTGAAATTTAGAACACAAATATGAAAGAATTCTAAATTTTTTTTCGGCAGTTCAGCCTTTAGCTTTCCCCGCAGGCACCGGAAGCAGGCTTTGGACTTAAAATGATTTCTTAAGTCGGCCTTATAAAAGCGCCAGCGCTTAGCGAGGTATTTTCGAGCTTAGCACTGCTGCGTTTTTATCAGAGCGGGAGCGTGGCGACGTAGAAACATTTTCAGTCTAAAGGCTGCTTCCGGTGCCTGCGGGGAAAGTTGAAGGCTGAATTGTTGCACTTTTTTTATCAGATTAAGAAATTATGCTTTCTTTTCCTCTACAGGATATGATATAATCGTTATTGTATTTTATTTTTTCTACAATACTTTATCACACCTTTAACTTCGGACGGAGGAGAAAAAAATGCCAGTAAAATATGTATTTGTGACAGGCGGTGTTGTTTCCGGTTTGGGAAAGGGAATTACCGCCGCATCTTTAGGACGTCTTCTAAAGGCAAGGGGCTATAAGGTCACTATGCAGAAGTTCGATCCATATATCAATATAGACCCGGGCACCATGAACCCCATACAGCACGGGGAAGTTTTCGTTACAGACGACGGTGCGGAAACGGACCTGGATTTAGGACATTATGAAAGATTTATTGATGAAAGCCTGGATAAAAATTCCAATGTGACTACAGGAAAAGTATATTGGTCTGTTTTGCAGAAGGAAAGAAGAGGCGACTACGGCGGAGGAACCGTTCAGGTCATTCCACATATTACCAATGAAATCAAAAGCCGTTTCTACCGGAATTTTACCGATGAGGATACACGAATTGCCATTATTGAGGTGGGTGGAACGGTAGGCGATATTGAAAGCCAGCCTTTTCTGGAATCCATTCGCCAGTTCCAGCATGAGGTGGGACCGGAAAATGCCATTTTGATTCATGTTACACTTATTCCTTATTTGAGCGCTTCTCAGGAAATGAAAACAAAACCCACACAGGCTTCTGTAAAAGAGCTGCAGGGTATGGGTATCCAGCCGAATATTATTGTATGCAGAAGCGAACATCCTTTAGACCAGCAGTTAAAGGATAAGATTGCATTGTTTTGTAACGTTCCTTCCGGCAGGGTTCTTCAAAATCTGGACGTGGAATATTTATATGAAGCTCCTCTTGCCATGGAAGAGGAAAAACTAGCGCAGGTTGCCTGTGAATGTTTAAAATTAAATTGCCCTGAGCCGGACCTTACCGACTGGCGGAACATGGTGCAGAACCTTCGCAATCCGGAACACGAAGTTACCATTGCCCTTGTGGGCAAATATATTCAACTGCATGATGCTTATATCAGCGTAGTTGAAGCACTGAAGCACGGAGGCATTTTTATACATACCACTGTAAATATCAAATGGGTGGACTCAGAAACAGTTACTTCTGAAAACGCAGCAGATATTTTTAGGGATGTAGACGGCATTTTAGTCCCGGGCGGCTTTGGGGACAGAGGAATTGACGGAAAGCTTCAGGCCATCACTTATGCAAGGGAGCACCGCATACCGTTCCTTGGTCTTTGCCTTGGCATGCAGCTTGCCATTGTAGAGTATGCAAGAAATGTGGTTGGCTATCGTGATGCCCACAGTATTGAGCTTAATTCTGCCACAACTCATCCGGTTATTGCCCTTATGCCGGATCAAAATGATGTGGAGGATATCGGCGGAACCTTGAGGCTTGGTTCTTATCCCTGTGTACTGGACAGGCAGTCAAGAGCATACGAGCTGTATGGAGAAGAGACTATATATGAAAGACACAGACATCGTTACGAGGTCAATAATGATTACCGGAATGCTTTAACAGAACATGGCATGAAATTATCCGGGCTTTCTCCGGACGGGCGCATCGTGGAGATGTGCGAACTGCCTGAACATCCGTTTTTCATTGCCACACAAAGCCATCCGGAACTAAAAAGCAGACCCAACAGACCCCATCCATTATTTAAAGGCTTCGTGGAAGCAGCATTGAAAAATAAATAAGCCAACAAAGAAATCCTCCTTAAGTTAATATAAAATAACTTAAGGAGGACTTTTTAATACTTATCACTTACACCTGCCTGTCAATGATGCCATTAGTAAATCTGGAATGCGTTCATTCTTCTTACCAGCTCCTGTGAGGCAACATCCAGTTTTTTCACTTCTTCCATAATAGCTTCAATCGTAGCTGCAAGCTCTTCTGTGGAAGCTGCTGTTTCTTCGGTAGAAGCTGCATTCTGTTCTGCAATAGCAGAAAGGGTCTCGATAGAAGTTACCACCTGTCCTTTTGCCTGCTCTAATACATTGGTGCTGTTTGAAATGGTCTCGATACCGTTTACGGTCACTAACAATCCATTATTTACATTATCAAATACAGTCTTTGTCATTTCAACCTTATCCGCCTGAAGGCCGATAATGGCATCTACCGTATTCATTGTCTTAACAGCCTGCTCAGACTGGGTAAGTAAATGTGAAATAATATCTTCAATTGTCTTTGCGGACTGATTGGACTGCTCTGCCAGATTTTTAATCTGTTCTGCAACAACCGCAAAGCCTCTGCCGCTCTCTCCCGCTCTTGCAGCCTCAATGGATGCATTTAATGCAAGCAGGTTGGTCTCATTTGCAATAGAAGAAATAAGTTCTGTCGCCTTATGTATTTCCTGTGCAGATTCATTGGTAGTATTGGTCTGTTCATAAATTATGGCAATCTGGGTTTTTACTTTTTCTGAAATGGCTTCCAGTTCCTCTACAGAATCCACGCCGGCTGCTCCGTTTTTCTTCATCTGCTCTGCATTTTCCATAAGTGCTTTTACCGCAGATGATGTCTGTTCAATTCCATCGCCGATTTTGTGGATTGCCTCAGAAACTGCCTGTGTCTCGATTGCCTGCTGGGTGGCGCCATTAGCCATTTCCGTCATGGTCTGCGCAACGCTTTCTGAAGAATTGCTGGTATCGGCAGTCATTTTATTCAGGCATACAACGGAATCATGCACAGAATCCGTGGTGATACCCACATAGCCAATCAGCTTCTTTAATGCCTTCAGCACGTCTGAAAGGCCATTAGCCAGTATTCCCATTTCATCCTTTCTGGCCAGGTCTGCTTTTCCGACATCCTTAGTCAAATCTCCTGCTGCTGCCGCATCCAAAATATCCATAGTGCGGTTTAGGGATTTTATCATATTGCCCACTACCAGTCTGGCCATGATAATGCTCACAATGCAGGACGCAACTGCTGTAATAACCATGCCCCTGATAAGCCCGATTAACTGGGCTCCTTTTATTCCCTGTCCATGAAGCTTAATGTCAATAAGCGCTCCGATTAAAACCAGCACGGCAGAGCCGATTACCAGGCCAATTATCTTTGCCTGCAGGGATGCCTTTCTCTTTTTTACTTCCTGCCTTACTTCTGCTGCCGCTTCTACAATGTTCTCCATTTTTTCGTCCATATGTAACCTCGCCTCCACTATTTTTTGCATTCCCCATTACCTTGGCTTATTTTATCATATTTTCAAGGGATTTTAAAGGTATTTCACGAAATTGTTTGAAGAAAAAGGGGGAGCTTTTCAAAATACTCTGAAACACGAATTTCCGGCGGTTCTTCCTTTTTCTTTTCTGCATAAAGCTCAGGAAGGCAGGAAGGATTGTTTACAAGCTTCTCCTTTTCTTTCCTGCGAAGGCTTTTAATGAAATATTCCAACCTGCCGGCTTCCGGCCAGCTGTTAACCTCCCATAGAGCTTCCAGCTGCACTGCCTGCCGGCTCTTTGTATATTTCGCCCCTTGCTTTTCTTTATAAAAATGCTGCTTCAGTCTCTTTTCTATGTTTTTCGTAATGCCGGTATAGTAGCTTTCATCCCGGCATTTTATAATGTATATGTAATTCATGCTTTTATAATAGTACGCTTTGCCTTTCTTGCTTTCATTTTTACGTAATCGTGTATGTATGTTTATATTGATATTTATGTTTACGATTTCTTTATTTTATCACTAAAAGATGCGTATTTCCACCTGATTTTAAGGGGATTGTCCTGCCGGGTCACCATTTTTCCTACAGCCTTCCCCACTCCCGCTGCCGTGGGGAAGGCTGTAGGAAAAATGGTGTCCCGGCAAACGCCTTACTTTCTTTCATCCCGCCGGTAATCATAGACTACTTCACCGTCAATAATTGTATACAGCGTTTCCGTAAATGTTTCCATGGGATTTCCCGTAAATATAGCAATGTCCCCGTCCTTTCCCGGTTCCAGGCTTCCTACGCGGTCATCCACCCTGCATATTTTTGCGGCATTTATGGTAATGGCTTTCAACCCTTCTTCCATGGGGAGGCCTTTTTTTACTGCAAGCCCGGCACAGATAGGCAGATATTGAAGGATAGATACTGGATGGTCTGTAGTAACTGCCACAGTTACTCCTGCCTTACTTAGAATGCCGCTTGTTTTAAAATCCATATTCTGTACTTCAATTTTGGAGCGGGCGGTCAGATCCGGACCTACAATTGCCGGAAAGCCGGATTCTGCAATTTCCCCTGCAATCAGATGGCCTTCCGTACAGTGGTCTAACGTCATGTCCAGATTGAATTCCTTTGCAATGCGAATGGCTGTCAGAATATCATCAGTTCTGTGCACGTGTGCCTTTAAGGGTATTTCTCTATTTAATACGGGCAGCCATTGCTCCATTTTAAAGTCCTCTTCCTCAAGGCTTCCGTTGTCCTTCTTTTCCTTATATTGTTTTGCCCGGAACAGCTCTTCTCTGAGCAGGGATGCAATTGCCATTCTGGTTGCAGGCATTTTACCCATATCACCGTAATTTCTTTTTGGATTTTCCCCAAATGCCACCTTCATGGCGGCAGGCGCCTTTACAATCATATCATCCATGCACCTGCCCCGGGTCTTCATGAACACAAACTGTCCCCCAACCACGTTGGCACTTCCCGGTCCTGCCATAACCGATGTGATGCCTGCCTTTATGGCGGCATGGAATTCAGGATCCATAGGGTTAATGGCATCTAACCCCCGCAGTGCCGGTGTGATGGGATTGGTTATTTCGTTGCCATCGTCTCCTGAAGTTCCGTTTTTTTCCTCCGTAATGCCCACATGGCAGTGTGCCTCAATGATTCCGGGCATTACCCATGCTCCTTTTACATCCAGTATGTGTTCTGAATTGCTATTTTTTGATTTTCTCCCGGAGCTTTCTTTTTCTGATTTGAAATCAGCGCCTTCTATTTCCTCCATGCTGCCTACTTTGGCAATTTTCTTTCCTTCTATTTTTATATATCCCCGTTCTATGGTATCTCTTGCCATAGTATGAATATTTCCATTGATAATAATCATAAAAGCCTCTTTTTTTCTTTTTTCTGGTAACAGTTCAGAGAGCAGCTGTCTGAACTGTTACTTTTATAGTATTTGTTATATTTTTGAATTTATACTGTCGGCATTTGATTATATCCGGTTTTTCCGTTTTATCCATTCTGTGGAAGCATCCATAGCCGCCCGGCAGGCTTCTGTCCGGTCTAAGGAATGGAGCATGACAAAATCATGTATGATTGCCTGAAAACGCAAAGCTGTTACCGGTACTCCTGCTTCCCGCAGTTTTCCGGCAAAGGCTTCTCCTTCATCCCGAAGCACGTCTGCTTCCCCGTTTAATATCATGGCTTCCGGCAGCCCTGACAATTGCTCTGTGCTGGCACAAAGAGGAGATGCGGTAATCTGGTCCCTTGCCCGCTCCGAGGTAGTATACTGGTCCCAGAACCAGATCATTCCTTCCCGGTAAAGGTAATAATCCCGGGCAAACCTGCAGTAGGATTCCGTATCAAAGCAGGCATTGGTAACGGGGTAATACAAAAGCTGTTTTTGTATGTATGGGCCGTTTCTGTATTTTGACATCATAGTCATGGCAATTGCCATATTCCCCCCTGCGCTGTCTCCTGCCACCGTCAATGTTTTTTCATTCATTTCATACCCCATGCTAAAAAGTAGTCTTGGCAGCATGGAAAGCACACTGTAACATTGTTCCAAAGCAACGGGATAACGGGCTTCGGGAGAGCGGGTATATTCCGGGAAAACTACGATACAACCCGTTCTTGCCGCTAATTCCCTCACAAGCTTTTCGTGGGTATGAAAGCTTCCAAATACCCAGCCCGCCCCGTGAATATAAAATATCACATCTGCGGGGTTTTTAACACACTCGGGGATTACTACGTAAACAGGGATTTCTCCCCATTGTCCCGTATTCACATTTATGCAGTTTATTTTGGCAGGATGTAAAAATACAGGGCTGTTCTGTGCCTTTTCCAATACCTCCCTGCCTTCTTCCGGGGGCAGCTGATAAATACGGGGCAGAGCTGCGGCAGCATTGCTTACTTCCGTAGCTTCCGCTTCCAGTTGGACTGTTCGTCTCATAGATATGACTCCTTTGATTTTTCTATGTTTCTATTTCATCATATTCCGGGGGAAGGAGGTTCATTATTGAATTTTGATGTGTGGAAAGAAATGTCTTGGGGTTATTAATAATAATTTAGCTAACAGCTGTCCCATTGGCTGCCATTTTATTATTTGGTCCGGATAATCTGATTTACTCCGTGTTAGCTCACCATAAAACAGATGCCATTTTCCGTGTATTTTATACAGACCGCTACGATGACCGGGATGTAATTCTTACTAACCTTTTAGACAGCTATGACCGTCTGATTGCCTTTGGCAAAAAACATTTAAACGATCTTTTTACCATGGAAGGCATTATCAGCATTAGTGCCAGAGACAAAATTTTACGTGAAATCCTTTCCAATTTATTAGCACACAGGGACTTTTCAAATGCTTACATAGCAAAACTGATTATTGAAAATGACCGCATTTACACAGAAAACAGCAATCGCTCCCATGGGTTTGGCAGCCTGAATCTGAATGCTTTTGAGCCATTTCCCAAAAATCCTCCAATCTCCAAGGTCTTTCGCGAAATTGGTCTGGCAGACGAGCTTGGCTCCGGCATGAGAAATGCATACAAATATACAAAATTATATTCTGATGCCGAACCCGAATTTATAGAAGGTGATATTTTTAAAACAATTATTCCATTAAGAGAAGCTGCCACTGTCACTGTTGGACCAGGCAGTTTCTTAAGTAAGCAAGTAAGTACGCAAATCAAACTGCCAATCGATAAATTAACTGCACTGATTGAATTTTGTTCTATACCAAGAAGCCGTAAGGAAATGCAGGATTTTTGCGAAATCAAAACTACGGAGTACTTCCGAAAAAATATTATAAAACCAATGATTCAAAATAAACTGATTCAGCAAACTATTCCTGATAAGCCTAACAGCCGAAATCAAAAATATGTTAGAGTACAAGATAAAAGTTAATCCCAGAGCAATCCGTGAATTAGACCGTATTTACGAATATATCGCAAAGGAGAAATTGGCTCCTGAAAATGCCAAAGGACAGGTTGACAGAATTAAGAAGGCTGTTTTAAGCCTGGATACATTCCCACAATCCCACCAAGAACGAAATCTGTAAAACAAGCACCAAATAATGCCAAAATCATTTGGTGCTTTCTTTGACTCAAAAAATTATTTTTCCCCTGCTATTTTCTTAAAGGAAAGAATCAACAGAATAATTCCAATAGCCGTAAGGATATGCCCGATTCCTGCCATTCCGGATATGGAAGCAGAAAGACCCTTTGAAAGGGCAATTCCAAGTACCTGAGCAATCCCCCGCACTACCATCATGATAACAGTCAGCAAAACACCTATGTTGTAGAGCCACATAGATGCCTGAAAGGACTTGATTTCATTCAAATTCTTTTGGGCCGCAAATAATGCTACTATACAAAATACCATCATTCCCATCAGGAAAAGGTGCGTATGCACCTTTCCCAAAACAGTAACTCCTTCAAATCCGTTCCATTTCGTAAACTCCCTGTAAAATACGCCGCCTGCCATGGCAAGCACAGCATAAATCAGGGAAATATTTAAATACTTTTTCATTCCTTCGTACTCCTTCCCAGATTGACAGCCGGATTAGAAAAGCTTTCCAGCTATACCTCTACCTTAGGAAGCAAGCTGACAGCTTTTTTCAAATCTTCATCCGTAGGAATATAATCCTGCATTTCCCCGTCATTGTATTTTTGGTAAGCAACCATATCAAAATATCCCGTACCGGTCAGACCGAATACGATATTCTTTTCTTCGCCGGTTTCCTTGCATTTCATTGCTTCATCAATTGCCGCTTTAATAGCATGGCTGCTTTCCGGAGCCGGAAGGATGCCTTCCACTCTGGCAAAGGTCTCTGCCGCTTTGAATACTTCTGTCTGCTCTACGCTTCTTGCCTCAAGCAGACCCTGATCGTACAGCTCGGAAACGATGGAGCTCATGCCGTGGTAGCGAAGTCCTCCCGCATGGTTTGCAGAGGGAATAAAGCCGCTGCCAAGAGTATACATTTTTGCAAGAGGGCAAACCTTTCCTGTATCGCAGAAATCATATGCATAAACTCCTCTTGTAAGGCTTGGACAGGATGCAGGCTCTACTGCAATTATCTTGTAATCCGCCTCTCCTCTTAAAATCTCCCCTGCAAAGGGAGAAATCAGTCCTCCCAGATTGGAGCCGCCTCCGGCACAGCCGATAATGGTATCTGCCTTAATGTTGTATTTCTTTAATGCCGCCTGTGTTTCCAGGCCGATAATGGACTGGTGCAGCAATACCTGGGCAAGCACAGAGCCCAGTACATAACGGTAACCTTCCTGTCCTGTAGCCGCTTCCACGGCTTCGGAAATGGCACAGCCAAGGCTTCCTGTTGTTCCCGGAAATTCTTCGTTGATTTTACGTCCCACATTGGTATCCATGGAAGGGGACGGGGTTACCTTTGCGCCATAGGTACGCATAACCTCCCTGCGGAAAGGCTTTTGCTCATAAGAGCATTTTACCATGTATACCTGACAATCCAGATCAAAGTAGGAGCACGCCATGGAAAGGGCGGTTCCCCACTGGCCTGCGCCGGTTTCCGTAGTTACGCCCTTCAGTCCCTGCTGTTTTGCATAGTAAGCCTGGGCAATGGCGGAATTTAATTTATGGCTTCCTGATGTATTATTGCCTTCAAATTTGTAGTAAATATGCGCCGGGGTTCCCAGCTTTTTCTCCAGACAATATGCCCTTACAAGAGGCGACGGGCGGTACATTTTATAAAAATTCCGGATTTCCTGGGGGATATCGAAATAAGGTGTGGTGTCATCCAGTTCCTGCTTTGCAAGCTCTTTGCAGAAGATGCCGGAAAGCTCCTCCACCGTAACGGGCTGTAAGGTGCCGGGATTTAAAATTGGGGCGGGCTTCTTTTTCATGTCTGCGCGCACGTTGTACCATTGCTTTGGCATTTCCTGTTCTTCCAGATAAATTTTATAAGGGATTTTTTGTTCCATTTTCTTTCCTCGCTTCCTTTGCATTTCTTGTATAACAATCATGTTTTTTCTTTGCGAAATGATTCAATGGGTATTTTATCATAAATTTTCGGATATGAACAGTTTTTACTAGTTATTGCTAACCATTACTGCTTTCTGCTGTTAATGAATGACTCTATTTCCGCTTTTTCCGGCATTACTTTGAGGGCGCCTTTTCTGGTGGTGATGATGGAGGCTCCTGCATTGGCAAATTGAAGAAGCTCCTGCAGTCTGTTTTGGGTCAGTCCGTCAAGGCCCCATTCCAGTATATGTGCCAGTGCGCAGCCGGTAAATGTGTCGCCTGCGCCGGTGGTTTCTATGGTGTTTTCCTGAAGGAAGGGTTTTTCCTGCACGGACAGTTCTTTGTAGTATGCGCGGCTACCCGCTTTTCCAAGTGTGAGGAAAATCAGCGGGATGTCATATTGACGGCGGAGTATGTTTATGCCCTCTTCATAGTCTTTGGTGTCGGTCATAAATTCCAGTTCGTTATCGGAAATCTTCAGGATGTCGCACTTTGAAAGTCCATATTGGATTTCTGTTTTTGCATGGTCTAAGGTGTCCCAGAGAGGCTCTCTGAGGTTTGGGTCAAAGGACAACAGCAGGCCATTCTTTTTTGCGGTTTCTATGGCATATCTTGTGGCCTGCCGGACGGCCTGGTGGGTGGAGGACAGGGTGCCGAAATGAAATATTTTTCCGGCTTTTATAATGTCCTCTGATACTTCTTCCTTTCTTAGCATCATGTCCGCTCCCGGGTTTCTGTAAAAGCTGAAATCCCTGTCGCCGTTTTGCAGTGTGTGTACAAATGCAAGGGTGGTTGGTACTTCCTTATCCATTATCAGATTGGTTACATCGGTTCCGCTTTCTTTTACCGCTTCTTTAAGCTGTCTGCCAAACATATCCTCACCCACCTTGCCGATAAAGGCTGTTTTCTTTCCCAGCCGGTTCAGCATGGCAAGCACGTTGCAGGGCGCCCCTCCCGGATTTGCCTCCAGTAAGGGGTTTCCCTGTCCGCTGATTCCGCTTTCAGTAAAATCTATCAGTAATTCTCCCAATGCCACTACGTCAAATTTCTTCACTGTATGCTCCTTCCTGTCTGTTAATCAGACTCTCGTTGCTATGAGCGGCTCCCAGGCCGTGAATAGTAACCGTCAATTGTAAACAGGGAATATTCTGTTTCGGAATCTGTCAGGATTTCCCTGTTCAGCCCGTATACAACATTGCTTATTACATATTCGCCGTCGTTTACATATATTTCAATCATATTCCTGTCAACGTAAATGTCAAGATGGAAACCTTCTTTTATTTCCGGTGTTTCAAATTCCATACGGTATTGTTCTGATTCCGGAAATACTTTTGACCTGTCGGTGCATATTTTTCCGTTTTTTCTTGAAATCCGATAACCTCCTGCACAAATGGACTTTCCTTCCTTTAAATCAAGATGAATGCTGTAGCCTGCTTCATCTGCCTGTTCAGGGGAGGTTATTTTTTTATGGTATGCTTTTTTCAAATTGGGATGAAGTCTGAAATAAATGTGCCCGCTTTTTACCTCTACTACTCTTGGCATACAGAACATGCCGTTCCATTTGCCATCCACCGGCTCCGGCATACGCAGCCATGCCGTGATAATTCTTTGTCCGTTTTCATCCACCGTGCTCTGGGGGGCATAAAGGTCCAGGCCATAATCCAGAAACTGATAGGTATCGGGTATTTTCATGGTGCATGTTTCTTCATCAAAATCCACCGGACAGCATACTGCCTGGTTTTCATGAAGCTTTCCATCCTTCATTAACCCCATGGGAGAAAATATCAGTATCTTGCCCTTTTCTGTTTCAAAATAATCCGGACATTCCCACATCCATCCAAAATCCTTTTCTTTGGATACCTGATTCACATATGTCCATTTTGAAAGGTCTTCACTTCTGTAAAACAAAAGCCTTCCTGTTTTCTCCTTTACAGTGCTTCCGATTACCATGTACCAGCCATTCTTTCCATGCCATACCTTGGGGTCTCTCGTGTGGGTCCTGTCGCCTGTTTTGTTATCTGTAATGACAGGGATTACCACCTGTTTCCCCTGAAAGTTATCAAATCGAAACCCGTCCTCCGAAGAAATGTGAAGCTGTGCGGATTCAAACTGCTCGTTGCTGCACAAGTGGATATTTTCCGGATTCGTCTCCAGATAGTGGACTCCTGTGTAGAAAAGGTGCATTTTCCCGTCTTTTTCTACGGCGCTTCCGGAAAAGCATCCGTTCCGGTCTTCATATATGGTAGGGAAAAGGGCAATTCCCTTGTGCTCCCAGTGTACCAGATCCTTACTGACTGCATGACCCCAGTGCATGGTGCCCCATTGGGGACCATATGGGAAATGCTGATAAAATAAATGGTAAATTCCTTTATAATAGATAAATCCATTGGGGTCGTTAATCCAGTTGCCCGGCGCTTTTAAATGTAATTTCTGTTTCATATGAATGCTCCTGTCTGTTATTCTGTACCTGATTTTAAGTTGGCAACAGCTAATTATTCTGCTTTTCCAGAATGCTCTCTTCCGTATTTTTGTCAAAGAAGTGCATTTTCAATGGTGAAAGTACGAAATCAATGGTATCTCCTATCTGGCTTATTTCATACTTGGAGACCCTTGCAACCGTCTGGCTTCCTCCAAAGGTAAAATAGAGATTGTTTTCATTTCCCATAACCTCTGTATTTTCTATGACTGCCTGTTGTTTTTCCGAAGCATACAAATCCAGATTCTGCCCATCCAGCTTAATATCTTCTCCCCTGATTCCCATAATCAGTTCGCCTTGTCTGCCTTTCAGTTTTTCTGCTACCACATCCGGCAGCATAATCTGACTTCCGTCTTTAAATTTCATCTTGTTTTCTTCTATGAATACATCATAAAAATTCATCTGGGGCGAGCCGATAAAGCCTGCCACAAATTTGTTGACGGGATGCTCGTAAAGCTCCATTGGCTTTCCGACCTGTTGAATCACTCCATCCTTCATAATAACAATTCTGTCCGCCATTGTCATTGCTTCTACCTGGTCATGGGTAACGTAAATAGTAGTGCTCCCTAACTCCCGGTGCAGCTTGCTTATTTCGTTGCGCATGCTGACCCGCAGCTTTGCATCCAGATTGGAAAGGGGCTCATCCATCAGAAACACTTTCTGGTTCTTAACAATGGCACGGCCTAGTGCCACTCTCTGCCTTTGCCCGCCGGACAGATTCTTTGGCTTGCGGTAACGGTATTCCTCTAATCCAAGAATATCAATTGCCCAGTCCACTTTCTTTTTAATTTCTTCTGCAGGCACCTTCATATTTTTTAATCCATACCCGATGTTCTTCTCCACTGTCATATGAGGATACAGGGCATAATTCTGGAATACCATGGCAATGCCCCTGTCTCTTGGAGCAACCTGATTCATCTGTCTGCCGCCAATCCATAATTCTCCGGAGGTAATTTCTTCAAAGCCTGCTACCATCCGAAGCGTAGTGGACTTTCCGCAGCCGGAAGGGCCTACAAATGCAATGAACTCCTTTTCTTCTATGGACAGTGTAAAATCCGTAACTGAATTTTTGTCTGCCTTTTCGTATTTTTTACATATATTTTTAAATTCTATAAAGCTCATACTTTTCACCTTAACCTTCCTTTGAACCTGTTGATGTTACGCCTTCTACAATCTGTTTGGAAAACAGGGAATATATAATAATAACCGGAATTGTTACTAAAGTAATTACTGCCAGAGTCTGCCCCATGGTAGTATTTTCATTGGCTGTAATGGAATTTAGTCCTATCTGCGCTGTCAGCAGGTCGCTGGACGTAAATACCAGAGAGGGCCAGAGATAATCATTCCACACCCCTAAGAAGGTAAACACGCTGACCGTTGCAACCACTGTCTTTGACATGGGCAGCACCATGGTAAAGAAATACTTAATGGGACTGCAGAAATCAAGCTGGGCCGCTTCGTATACATCATCCGGCAGGCTTAAGAACACCTGACGGAATAAAAAGATATTAAAGGGATTGACTATCATGGGAAGTATATAGCCCACTATTGTATTCAAAAGACCCATTTTTGCTATCATAAGAAAATGAATGGTAATAATCGTCTCCATTGGCACGATTTGCAGCAGCAGGATTACCAGCACCCATCGCTCTCTAAAGGGAAATTTTATCTTTGCAAGGGCATATCCCGCAAGACCATTTACCACAATGCCAAGAACAATCAGGACTGCCGCATAGAACAGTGTATTAGCCATATATCGCAGGAAACTGGTATTTGTCAGTATGGAAACATAGTTTTCAAAAAAGCTGCCGTTTAGCGCCGGCGGGATAAATGCCGATACCGTATTCATATCTGCCGTAATTGCCGCATCCCCTTTAAAGGAGTTTGCAAGCATCCAGATAACCGGAAACAGAAAGAACAGGGACAGTACCAGAAGGACTGCAGCCAATATATAATTAAAGGTTTTTTGTCTTTTTGTTAACATGCTTTTTCTCCTCCTTATCCCTTGTTAATATGGACTGAATTACAGTGAGTATCATCACAAAAATTGCAAATACGATTGCCATGGTGGAAGCTATGCCGATTTCCCAGTTCACCGTTCCTGTCTCATAGATGTTATACACCATTGTATAGGTGGAATGGGATGGTCCGCCTCCTGTCATTACCATGGGCTGCACGATCATCCGGAAAGCGCCGATGGTAACGGTTATGAATACGAATACACATAAGGGCTTCAGCTCCGGAAGGGTAATATCCTTAAACTTCTGCCAGCCGCTTGCATGGTCCATTTCAGCAGCCTCATAAAGCGCCGGGTTAATTGCCTGAAGGCCTCCTAAGAAAATAATCATCTGATAGCCCACTCCCTGCCACACGCTCATAAGAGCAATGGAAGGCAACGCCTGCTTTGCGCTGTGTATAAAGGGCTGGGCGGCTATTCCCAGATTGCCTAACAGGGTGTTCAATATTCCCTCCGGACTGTATATCTGCATCCATAATGTGGACACTACCGCAAGGGACATGACAACGGGAACGAAAAAGGCAACTTTAAAATATTTCTTACAGATGGTTACCCGGTTGATAAGCAACGCCAGCCCTAAAGCTCCAAGGCTTTGACAGGGCACAATAATCAGGACAAATTTTACTGTATTGAAAAAGGATTGTAAAAATAATTCATCCTGAAAAATGTTGATATAATTTTCAAAACCTACAAAATGTGTCAGGCCCGGGTTTAATGCAAAGAAGTCTGTAAAGCTGAACACCAGTGTGAGAATCATGGGAATGAACAAAAATACTGTCAGCAGCACAAGCGCCGGACCAAAAAATGCCATGCCCAACAGGGAATTTGATTTTTTTCTTTTCATACTCATCTCCTATAACGCTCCAGTTTTGCGTTAATCCTTTCTACAGATTTATCCAGTTCTGTCTTGGCATCCATTCCTCCAAGCGCCACGTTTTCAAGCACCTGCTGGAAGGATGTGCTAACCTGCGGATATACAGGTGTTTTCGGCCTTGGATGTCCGTATGTGCTTAACTGGTAGTATAAGGCCTTATAGTTTTCATCTTCTTCAAATAATTTTATCTGCTCAAAAGCACCGTAAGTAGAAGGAAGACTGTTTGTTTTTTCAAACAGGAGCAGCCCGCTGTCCACACCGCTCATCCACTTTACAAGCTCTGTGGCTCCTTCCAGATTTTTCGTTTTCGCAGAAGCTGCATATGCCCATGAGCCTGTGGGGGTATATCTTTCTTTGTTCCAGCCATCGCCTACAATATAAGGTGCAACTCCTAACTCAATGTCCGGATAGCTTCCATAAATGGTATTTACCTCCCATGCCCCGTCAAACTTAAATGCTGCCCTGCCGCTTTCAAAAAGCTTATCTATAGGGGTTGCCGACATATATTCCTTTTCTACAAGTGACGCAAAATACTGAATAGTTTCCGCATTTTGCTCTGAATTGAAATAGCCTTCTGCCAAAAGCCCCTCATCATCTACCAAATCTCCTCCGTTTGCCCAAATAAAGGGAGCGTAGTAATAAATGGTAGCCTCTCCCACCGGAAAAGTCATATCCAGCGGATACCCGTTTTTTTCTTTCATAACGGGCTTTAACTGATTCAGTATTTCTGAAAATTCCGTCCATGTCCACGGGTGCTCCTGGTCCGGAACTTCAATTCCTGCTTCTCTGAGAATATCCTTGTTGTAATAAAGTCCTACGCTGGATTCCATGGCGCCCAATGCATAAAGCTTATCATCATATGTGCCCTGCTCTAAAATAGATTCCAGATAAACATTTCTTTCCTCATTCGTCAACTCTGCCAGCGGCTGGATAATATGATTGGCTGCATAAGCCGCAATGTTTGGTCCATCCACCGTAAGCACATCCGGCAGATCACCTGACATAACGGATGCATTGATTTTATCCGAATATCCGCCGCCGCTGTCATTTCTTGGAATAAATTCAATATCTGCAAAATACCTTCCATCATATTCTTCATTGAATCTCTTCACTGCTTCCTTATATGCCTCTCCTTCATCCGTGTCCTCTATGGTATGTACCCATATGGACAAGTACTCTTCTCCCTGGTCATATCCTGCAATGTCGCCGGGAGCCGGTTCCTTTCTTCCACATCCTGTCAGGCTGCATATTGCAAGCAGCAATACGCCTGCCCCTGCAAATATTCTTTTCATGGCTGCCTCCTTTTTTCCACTTACTCTGTTTCCGCCTGTTGCGTAACCGGTAAAGTAACCGGTTACTTTGTATCTATAAGGTAACATTTTTCTTTATTCCAGTCAACCCCTTTTTTACATTTCATCATATTGACATAATATGCTTGTGCCTTTTTGTTTATGTTGCACATAACCAGTTACTTAACCGGTTATTTTTTCTTATTGCTCTTTTTTTATGAATTTGCTATACTTGCATACAGAAAGCAGCCGTCCGGCTCGAAGCCGCTTCCGCCGTAACAGTTTAGCCGGCAGTTCTCCTGCGGGAATGGGGATTTGGCAGAACATGATTTCTTAAGGAGTCCTTATAAAAACGCCAGCGCTTAGCGAGGTTCTT
>CAJUEX010000021.1 GCA_910585715.1 uncultured Lachnospiraceae bacterium | reverse complement strand
TACGTCCCCCTACAGCTTCGCCAGCCCGGAGCGGTAAGGAACATGGCGGGCAAATGATTAATGTAAATGGTTAGGGCAAACTGTTAGGAAAGAAGGCATGAAAATATGATTTGACAATAGGAAATGCTGGATTTATGGGCTTTGAAGGGGTGTTTTTGCCTTTTGAAGCTTTTTTTTTGTGAAAAATGTCAATTGCTTATAAGGGGCAGGCATGATATAAATAAAACATTATCATAAACATATCTAAAGTGTTTTTGTTGTAAATTCTTTTTATCTATGAAGAGAAATCACGAACAATATCAGAAAATTACCCATAAGAAAATTACTTGATTATTTATAAGATAATTACCTATCATAAAATAGCGTATAAGAAAACTGCGTATAAGAAAATTACGAGTAAGAAAACGAAGGAATTAGCAGAGAAAGAGGAGTATATGAACAGGAAAATTTTATATGGATACGTGTGGGAGGCGGGAAAGGTGAAAGGGATAAATGAGGATTCCCTGCTTTTGCGCACGGTTAAAACAAAAAACGGCAGCCTTTTAATAGGGTGTATTTGTGACGGGATGGGAGGAGTCGGAAATGGAGAAATTGCCAGCGGATATGTGGTGGAACAGTTGGAAAAGTGGTTTCTTCAGGAATTTGTATGGGCGGTACATAGAAGTAAGAGCCGGATTGTAATAAAGGGAAAGGTGTTTCGTATTTTTCAGAAAATGAACAGGAAGCTTTTTGAGCATATGAAGCGAATGGCTGTCCCTTTAGGGACCACGGTCAGTTTGTTGGTTCTTTTTGAAGGCAGGGGATATATTTTTCATATTGGAGACAGTCGGATTTACGGGTTTTGTGCTTATCCGGTTTTAAAAAAGCCGGTATTTATAAGGCGGCTGACAAAGGACCATAAAAAGGATGAAAGCACGCTGACGAGATGTCTTGGACTGACTCCTGAGTGGAAGCCGGATTTTCACTGTTTCCGGATCAGGAAAGGAGCATGCGGTTTTTTGCTTTGTTCGGACGGTTTCTATAGAAAGCTGGAAGGAAAACAGTTAAAGTGCCTGTCTCCCAGGCTGCTGAAGGATGGCAGGCAGATAGAAAGAAGGCTGAAGGAAATGGCAGAGCGGATTATGAAGAGAGGAGAACCGGACAATTTGTCTGCCCTGTATATTAAATTGGAACCTTAAGTTGGAATCGTAACAAAAAATAGAGCCAGCGGGAAACAGTTCGGACAGCAGTTCCTCCACAGGAATCAGACAGGGATTTGGCAGAATCTGTTTCAGCATGGTCATGCTGAAGGCGGAAATGCTGCAAGAAAATAAAGTGAGATGAACGATTGCTTGAAAAAAATTATATAGAACGGAGGAAAACGGGGATGGAAGAAAAAAAGAGGGAAGAAGAAATTATGAGAAAAAGTGAGATGAAGGAAGAAGGTATAAAGAAAAGTGAAATGAAGGAGGAAGGCAAAAGAAAAAACGGAATGGATGAGAAGGACAAAAGAAAAAATGAAATAAAAGACCGGGTAATAGGCGGAAAATACAGGTTAATGAAAAGGATAGGAAAGGGAGGCAGTGGGAATGTTTATATGGCAGAAGATATGCATATGGGAAAAATCTGGGCGGTGAAAGAGGTTGAAATGGGACAGCAGTTTGAAAGGGAATCAGAAACTCTCAGGGCTGTCAGGCATAAAAATCTGCCTCTTTTAGTGGATGTAATCAGGCAGGAGGATAAGGCATATCTTGTGTTGGAATACATAGAAGGAAATACCCTGCAGGAAATATTAAAGGAAAAGAAAACACTTCCCTTACAGGAGAGTATGAGAATCGGAATAGAAGTTCTGGAGGCGCTGAAATGCCTGCATCATCAGAATCCGCCTGTGGTGTATGGGGATTTAAAGCCTTCTAATATTATGTTGGATCGGGAGGGCTGTGTCAAGCTCATAGATTTCGGAACCGCCCTTAGCGGCACAGGGCTGAAGGAAGCTTATGGAACTATAGGATATGCGGCGCCGGAGCAGGTTTTAACAAACCTGTATGAGCCCGGAATCGACCAGAGGACGGACATATACTGCTTTGGTATTCTTCTTTATAAGATGATTGCCGGAGAGTTTCCAAAGGACAGGGAAGGGATGAAAAGCCTTCAGCATCCATTTGTTGGGGACGGCATGAAAAAGATCCTTTTAAAATGTATGGCTTTTGAAAAGAGTAAACGATATGAGCAGGTGGAAATGCTAATGGATGACCTGAAAAGATTGTCAGGAAAGGAACGAAGAAAGAGAAAAAGAAAACGGGCGGCAAATATTTTGTTTTTATTTCTGTTTTCGCTCAGTGTTACTTTTTTTGTTCTGCATAATCTGGGATATGGACAGCTTCTTTATCCGTCATTGGCATTCTGGTTCTTTTCCTGTTGGTGGTATTTAGCTGCCTGTAAAAAGAAGGAAGAGTTTTTTCAGGGAGACGGCATCAGGCTTTTTCTTTCGGCAAAGAAAATACCGGGGCTGTTGTTTATGCTGTTGTGGGCGGCATGTTCTGTTCTTGTGTGGAATACCCTGTTTTTTTCCGGGCAGATGCAGGCAGAGGCTGCAGGAAGTCAGGAAATGAGGGATGAATATGGGAGGAAGGTTTTGGTGCGGGAATAGAAAAAACATTATGAAAAAAACAGTTGAGGAACGAATTATTATTAATTCAGACATGGATCGGTGTACGGTACACCAGAGTTCCCGGCTTGTAAAATCAGGAGGTTTATGATAGTATGGGAATACAAAAGCGAAAGGAAAAGTCAGCAGGAATATTAACGCTTACAGAACGACAACATCAAGAGGACTTACAGCGTTTACATGGTTTGCATCCAATAGATGATGATTTTATGCGTTGCCTTTTTAGAAAGAACAAGGTATCTGAAGGAAAATCCGAAAGGAGTGCAAGAGATGTGTAAAGCTATGGAAGATATGAGAAATGAATCCTTGAAAGAGGTGGCAAAAAGAATGTTAGCAGATGGGATGCTGACTATTGAAAAAATTGCAGAATATGCAGGACTTTCCATTGACGAGGTGAAAAATCTGGATACAGAACGAACAGTATAAGCAATATCATAAGCCGGGAATCTAAAGACAGGTTCCCGGTTTATTTTTGCCCAAAATATTGTAACAGTTCAGCCCTCTGATTCCTGTGGAGGAAAGCGGAGGGCTGAACTGTTACAAAATATTTCTTAAAATAGAAAAATACAATTGACATTTTTGTACATATACTATATATATTTATATATACAGTATATGTACAAAAAAACAACAAGAAAATTTTAGAATGAAAAGACACAAAAGATACAAATACATAAAATCACAAGGAGAAACAAAATGCTTCATTTAGAACATGTCAGTAAAAAACTGGGGGATTTTTCTCTGAAGGATATTTCCTTTCAGCTTCCAAAGGGCTATATCATGGGCATGATAGGACCAAATGGAGCCGGAAAAACAAGCCTGATTTACCTTATGCTGGGCCTGTATGCCATGGATGAAGGCAAAATCACTATAGATGAAAAAAGTGTAGAAAGTCAGGAAGAACTGGCAAAGGATGAAACCGGCTTCGTGCTTTCGGAAGAATTGTTTTCCGGGCAATTGTCCTTAAATGCCAATGCAAACCTATATGGAAAATATTATTCAAAGTATGAAGAAGCTCTGTTTTTACAGTATTGCCGCCGGTTTTCCCTGAATCCGGAAAAAAAGCTCGGCAGGCATTCCAAAGGTGAAAAGCTGAAATTCCAGTTTGCCTTTGCACTGTCCCACCATCCGAAGCTTTTAGTGCTGGATGAACCTACCGCCAATTTTGACCCCAAATTCAGGGACAGCTTTTTTCAGATTCTCAGCGGCTTCATTCAGGACGGGGAGCACAGCGTCCTGCTGGCAACCCATTTGACGGAGGAACTGGACAGGATAGCGGATTATATCACTTTTTTAAATAAGGGACGGCTGGAGTTTTCCATGGACAGGGAAGCACTGGAAAATTCCTGCAGGCTGGTAAAGGGAGAAGAGTATAAAATCAATCTGCTTCCTAAAGATTGCATTATCTATAAAGAAAAGGGAAGCTATGGTTCAAAGGCGCTTGTAAAACATAGCAGGTGGTCTGAATATGACAGGGAGCTTTTCGTAACTGTTCCGGCTATAGAGGATATCATGTATTTTAAATGTAAGGGGGAAAAGGGAAATGCTTCGGATGGTATTGGATGATTACAGACATAATTTTCTTTCTGCGCTTAAGGAGTTCGGAATGGTGGAAAACGGCTGGTGGATGTATGCATATATGTTAATTTTTCCTGTTATTATTTTTCGCGACGTTATCAATATGAATGAAATAATTGTTTATTATGGCACCATGCTGCCATTGCTGGGCGGAACGTTTTTTGCCCGTCTCTATCCCAACCATATGAGCAGAACCTTATTTTTGTGTCCCATGTCAAGAAAAATGCGCATAGGGTATTTTAAAACTGCATTTTTGCTGCGGATTGTAATGCCCTTGTTTGTATTTTTGCTGTTTAGCAGTATGCTTTTTTTGTTTAAAATCATACAGGGTCTTGAATTTTTCTTTGCTCTGATGGTGCTTTTGATGTATTTGATATCCGTAAATGTCTGTGCCGATTCGTGGAACGGAAAGCCCGAAATGTCAGGAGAGAAATATGCTCTGCCAGGGTACTTTCCCATCTGGAATGTGCTTGGACAGATAAGCGGGATAATGAATATGATAATCTTAGCAGGATTCAGGGGAAATAACGGAGAGCCTTATTCCTTGGGAGAATTGATTCTGGCGGGCGTTTTACTGATAATACAGGCTCTGATTCTGATAAAAATTGTGTCAAGCTACTTGAAACCGGTTATGGAACGTTCTGTTTCCTATGAAGCCTGCTATGTAAGCTTAAAAAAATGAGGATTTGCATATGAAGATTATCATAAAACCCCAGGGCACTCTTGCCATATATGAGCAGATAGTGAACCAGTTAAAAAACCAGATTGTAACAGGAGAATTAAAGGCAGGGGAAGCCCTTCCTTCCATACGTTCTCTTGCAAGCGGGCTGGAGGTCAGCGTGATTACTACCAAAAGAGCCTATGAAGAGTTGGAAAAGGAAGGGCTTATCCGGTCTGTGGCGGGCAAAGGCTTTTATGTGTGTGAATACAATCAGGATTACTTAAAGGAAAAGCAGCTTATGATGCTGGAAGAAAGGCTGTTGGAGGTGCTGACAGACTGTAAGCGGGCAGGGATCTCCAAAAGAGATGTAAAGGATATGGTGGAAACCCTGTATGAAGACATCAGGTGAGTATTTCAGAGTACTGAAGAAAAGCCGGATTGCAATGAAATAGAAAAAGGAGGAGAACGGAATGCTGCTGACATGGAATCAGGTAACGGGAACCGGAAGAGAATTTCAATTGAAAGAAATCAGCTTTTCCTTAGAAGCAGGCTATTTCATGGTTCTTGCAGGCGCAAACGGCGCCGGAAAGACTACGCTGCTTCATTATATGCTGGAAGAAAAGAAAAATTATACCGGGGAAATTTTACTGGACGGCTGCCGGATTCATGAAAATCATAAGAAAACGTTAGAAGAAATCGGTTATGTGTCAGAAGAAAATTCTTTTTTTACAGAGCATACCGCTATAGAAAATGCCAGGCTTCTTTCTGTTTTTTATAAGGAATGGGAAGAAGAGCTGTTCATAGGTGCCATGAAGGAGATGGAGCTGTCCATTAGCAAAACAGTGGGAAATATGTCAAGAGGAGAAGCCATGAAATTTCAGATGGCATTTGCCATGGCGCACAAGCCTAAGCTTTACCTTCTGGATGAGGCTACCGGAGGAATGGATCCGGTATTTCGCAGGGACTTTTATAAAATCATAAGAAAAATAGTGGAGAGTGAAAATGCTTCTGTGCTTATGACCACCCATATTCAGGAAGAAATAGAAAACCAGGCGGATTTTATCGGAATTATGGAAAACGGGAAAATGCTTCAGTTTGGAGAAAACAGGAATGAGGGCTGCTTTGGCTTAAAAACAGAAGAAAGGCAGGAGAAGCAATGAAAGCAGACAGACAGGAGACATTAGAAATGGAGCAGGTAAAAAGCTTTGACCGGATGCGCAAAAAACTGGATGATTATTATTTCCTTATGTACAGCGTGGTAAAAAATATATATCTGTTTATAGGCTGCGCATTTGCGCTGCTGCCTGTTTCGGAAGGAGACATGACTTTTTACGGCTGCGGCATTTTTTTTCTGAGCATGGCGGCAGTGTTTCATTTAGCTCCCTATCAGGTAGTGCGGGAAAAAGGAAAGTTTGCCGGCATATATGAAAAGTGCAGGTGGCTTCCGGTAAGCGGAAAGGCTATCAGGAAGGTGAGAAGGGAATATTTGTTTCAATTTTCCATAAAAGTAGGAATTGCAGCGTTTCTTTGCCAGATGTTTGGGGCAGCCCTTTCAGGAAAGATAGGATTGGGGAATGTGGCATTTCCGGTTCTGGTATGGCTTTTAGTCTGGGGAATAGGAAATTTTTATATTACCTTTTATATAAAATAGCAGTGTATTTGTTTATTTCATATCTGCCATGGATATTTCATGCAGTTATGGCAGGATTCCCAAGTGCTCTAAAAGAATCTTGATTCCCAAAAAAATCAGGATGATTCCCCCTGCCAGCTCTGCCTTTGACTTATATTTTACACCAAATACATTTCCAACCCTGACTCCCGTCATAGATAAGAAGAAGGTGGTTATTCCGATAATGGAAGCAGCCAGGGCAATATTTACCTTTAAAAAGGCAAAGGTAATCCCCACAGCCAGAGCATCTATGCTGGTGGCAACTGCCAAAAGCAGCATGGTGCGGAAGGCAAGGGATGCATTTGCATGTTCCTCTTCTTTTGATAGTGCTTCCTTTATCATATTGGCGCCTATGAGTCCAAGCAGCACAAAGGCAATCCAGTGGTCAATTGCAGTAATCCTGCTTTGAAACCGCACTCCCAGAAGATAACCTATTACCGGCATAAGCGCCTGAAAACCTCCAAACCACAGTCCTATGATTGTCATATTCCGAAAGGTTGCTTTTCTCATTGCAAGCCCTTTGCAAATGGCTACGGCAAAGGCATCCATGGACAGTCCTACGGCAAGGGTGAAAACAGTAAATAAACTCATCGTCATTTCCTCCTGTTTTTTCAATAAATTTTCCTGCAAAATAAATTTCCTTTTGAACTTTTGAGCTTTTGAATATAGAAGCTGTGCAAATAAAAAACCCACGGGCAACAGCGAAGGTTCGCTATTGTCCATGAGTCTCATTATTTCAGGTAATACCAGATTTTCATCATTATGTTGACATTACCACAGCTTTGCTGCAAACTACTCCCTCACAGAGTGATTCGGTATTCTTTTATGATATGATTATATGAGGATTTTTTATCCTGTTCACAAGATTGTATAGGAAATGAGAAAAATTGTCAATCAAAATTTAATATGCATTTAAAATTAAAAAAATGAAATCAAAAATATAATTGAATTTGGCTTGCGGCGTAAGAAAGGCTTCAGGCTTTGAAAAACCAGTTTATACGGAGATATGGCATGATAATAGGGCAGATTATTGATTGCCTCCTAACTCCATAAATGCTATACTAAACAAAGACACAGACAATAACACTGCGGTTATCATCCCAAAAAGAAAGGAACCCATATACATGTACCGAGATAAAACAAAATCCATCCAGATAGGAAATAAAACAATCGGAGGAGGCAGCCCCGTACTGATTCAGTCCATGACCAACACCAAAACCGAAGACGTGGCGGCTACCGTGGAACAGATTCACAGGCTGGAAAAAGCAGGCTGTGAAATCATCCGCTGCACCGTGCCCACCTTAGAGGCAGCAAAAGCAATTGGAGAAATCAAAAAGCAGATATCCATTCCTCTTGTGGCAGATATTCATTTCGACTATAAAATGGCAATTGCCGCCATGGAAAACGGCGCGGATAAAATCCGTATCAATCCGGGCAATATCGGAGCTACGGACCGGGTAAAGGCAGTGGTGGACGTAGCAAAAGAAAGAAACATTCCCATCCGGGTAGGAGTCAACAGCGGCTCCCTTGAAAAAAACCTCATAGAAAAATACGGCAGGGTCACAGCAGAGGGAATCGTGGAAAGCGCTCTGGATAAAGTAAAGATAATAGAGGATTTAGGATATGACAACCTGGTCATCAGCATTAAATCCTCCGATGTGCTCATGTGTGTAAAAGCCCATGAGCTGCTTGTAAAAGAGACAGATTATCCCCTGCATGTGGGAATTACCGAGGCAGGCACCCTCTGGAGCGGCAATATTAAATCTTCCCTGGGACTGGGTATGATTTTAGGACAGGGAATTGGCGATACCATCCGGGTGTCCCTGACAGGGGACCCAGTGGAAGAGGTAAAGACTGCAAAGCTGATTTTAAGGACGCTGGGACTGCGAAAGGGCGGCATTGAAGTGGTATCCTGTCCTACCTGTGGACGGACACAGATTGATTTGATTTCCCTTGCAGGGAAGGTGGAAGAAATGGTGGCGGACTATCCCCTTGACATAAAGGTGGCAGTTATGGGCTGCGTGGTAAACGGTCCGGGAGAGGCAAAAGAGGCAGACCTTGGAATTGCCGGAGGCGTCGGAGAAGGGCTGTTGATTAAAAAAGGGGAAATCATCAAAAAAATACCGGAAGAGAAGCTATTGGATACATTAAAAGAAGAATTGGAGAATTGGAAGTAAAGTTATGACAAAAGCCTTTTTAGAAGTATTTCCCACCCTGAAGCTTCCTGCGGAGCTTAAGGAACTGCTGGAAGAAGTGCAGGTGCTTCGCATTTCTTCCACAAAGCAGAGAGATTTTCTGCGCATTTACATAGAGAGCAGGCGGCTCATAGAAAAAGAAAAAATCGTAAGGATAGAGCAGGAAATTAAAAAACAGTTGTTTCCTGCTAATTATATTACCATAAAAATCTATGAACGCTTCCTGTTGTCCGGCCAGTACACTCCAAAGAAGTTGTTTGCGGCCTATCGGGAAAGCATTCTTTATGAGCTGAAGGAATATTCCCCGGTGCTTTATATGATGCTGAAAAAAGCGGACGTGCAGTTTCCGGAAGAAAATAAGGTTCTGCTGACCTTGGAGGATACGGTTACTGTCAAAATGAAAGCAGAAGAGCTTCTTAATATTCTGGAAAAAATCTTCCACGAGCGCTGCGGCTTTCCCGTTCTGGTGCAGGCGGCATATGAAGAAAAGCAGAAAAAAGAACACGAAGAGGATGACATCAAAATAGCAAGGCAGGTTGCGGAAATCGTTTCCAGAGCGGAAAGCAGCCGTGGGGAAGCCCATGAGGACAATGACGAAAACGGACAGCAGGAGAAAAAGCCGGGAGAAACAAAGCCCCAGGAGGGCGGGAAAAAAGGTGCAGGCGCTTCAAAGGAAGGCTTTTTTGGAGGACAAAAGGAAAAGCGGGGCAGCTTTACAAAACGGATGCCCAAAAAAGACCCCAATCCGGACGTTATTTATGGCAAAGACTTTGAAGAAGAGGAAATCCTTACTATCGACCAGCTTATCGGCGAAATGGGAGAAGTGGCAATCCGGGGCAAAGTGCTGGCGGTGGACAAAAGGGAAATCCGCAATGAAAAGACCATTATCATATTTCAGATTACGGATTTTACGGACACCATTACCGTTAAAATGTTTGCCCATAACGAACAGGTGCCGGAGCTTTTGGAGCATATTAAAAAAGGAGCCTTTTTCAAGCTGAAAGCAGTTGCCATGATAGATAAATTTGACAACGAGCTGACACTTGGCTCCGTGCAGGGAATCAAAAAAATTCCTGATTTTACCACAAGCAGAAGCGACCACAGCGTGCTGAAAAGAGTAGAGCTTCACTGCCATACAAAGATGAGCGATATGGACGGGGTGTCTGATGCGGCGGCAATTGTAAAAAGAGCATATAAATGGGGACATCCGGCAATTGCCATTACGGACCACGGGGTTGCTCAGGCGTTTCCAGAGGCATTCCACGTATGGCAGGATTTATGGAAGGCGGAAAAGGCAAAGAGGAAGGAAGCGGGAGAGGAAAATCCGGACAGACAGGACTTTTTTAAGATTATATACGGCGTGGAAGCCTATCTGGTAGACGACTTAAAGGAAATCGTCACAAACTCCAAAAACCAGTCCTTAGAGGAAAGCTACGTGGTGTTTGACATTGAAACTACCGGATTTTCTCCTATCAAAAACAATATTATTGAAATCGGCGCCGTAAAGGTGGCAGGCGGGGAAATCACAGACCGGTATTCCACCTTTGTAAACCCAAAGGAGCCCATTCCTTTTCAGATTGAAAAGCTCACAGGAATCAAGGATGAGGATGTGATGGAAGCCCCCGAAATTACAAAAGTGCTGCCGGAATTTTTAGAATTTGCCGGGGATTCTGTTTTAGTGGCACATAATGCCAATTTTGATATGAGCTTTATTTTGGAAAATGCCAAAAGACAGCAGATTGATACGGATTTTACCTATGTGGATACAGTAGGCATTTCCAGAATGCTTTTAAAGAATCAGGCAAAGCATACGCTGGATGCGGTGGCAAAAACACTGGGGATTTCTCTGGAAAACCACCACAGGGCTGTGGATGATGCGGCGGCAACCGCCGAAATATTTGTAAAGTTTATTAGAATGCTGAAAAAAGAAGGAGCCGATACCTTAGACAAGGTGAACAGCATGGGAGCAGCCAGCGTGGAGAGCATTAAAAGGCTGCCTTCCTATCATGCCATTATTCTGGCAAAGAATGACGTGGGAAGAGTGAATATGTACAGGCTGATTTCCGAATCCCATTTAACCTATTACAATAAGCGCCCCAGGATTCCCAAAAGCCGCATTCTGGAAAACAGAGAGGGGCTGATACTGGGAAGCGCCTGCGAGGCGGGAGAGCTGTACCGGGCGCTGCTGGAAGGAAAAAGCAATGAGGATATAGCAAGAATCGTAAAGTTTTACGATTATCTGGAAATCCAGCCCACCGGAAACAATGCTTTTATGATTGCTTCCGAGAAAATAGATATTCATTCCATAGAAGAGATTCAGGATATAAACAAACAAATCTGTAAGCTGGGCGAGCAGTTCAACAAGCCGGTCTGCGCCACCTGCGATGTGCATTTTTTAGACCCGGAGGATGAAGTGTATCGGAGAATCATTATGACGGGAAAGGGCTTTAAGGATGCGGATGACCAGGCTCCCCTGTATCTTCGTACAACGGAGGAAATGTTAGAAGAATTTGCGTATCTTGGAAGCGACAAGGCAAAGGAAGTGGTCATTACCAACACCAACCGGATTGCAGAACAGATTGAATCCATAGACCCGGTGCGCCCGGATAAGTGCCCGCCGGTCATTGAGGACAGCGATAAGACCCTTACGGATATCTGCTATAACAAGGCAAGGGAAATGTATGGGGAAAATTTGCCGGAAATCGTGGAAGCGCGGCTTGAAAAGGAACTGAACTCTATTATAAAAAACGGATTTGCGGTGATGTATATCATTGCCCAGAAGCTTGTGTGGAAGTCGGTGGAGGACGGTTATCTGGTAGGTTCCCGTGGTTCCGTAGGCTCTTCCTTTGTGGCGACCATGTCCGGTATTACAGAGGTAAATCCATTAAGCCCTCATTACTATTGTCCCAAATGCCACTACAGCGATTTTACTTCCGATGAGGTAAGGGCTTATGCAGGAAGGGCAGGCTGCGACATGCCCGATAAGAACTGTCCGGAATGCGGGGAACCTTTAAAGAAAGACGGCTTTGATATTCCGTTTGAAACGTTTCTGGGCTTCAAAGGGGACAAGGAGCCGGATATTGACCTGAATTTTTCCGGCGAATATCAAAGTAAGGCCCATAAATATACAGAAGTCATCTTTGGGGCCGGACAGACCTTCCGGGCAGGAACTATCGGCACCCTGGCGGACAAGACTGCCTTTGGATATGTGAAAAACTACTACGAGGAAAGGGGACAGAGAAAGCGGACCTGTGAAATCAACCGGATTGTGGAAGGCTGCACCGGTATCAGACGTTCCACCGGACAGCATCCGGGAGGAATCATCGTGCTTCCTTTAGGACAGGACATCAATTCCTTTACGCCTATCCAGCATCCGGCAAATGATATGACAACGGATATCGTAACCACCCATTTTGACTATCACTCCATCGACCATAACCTGCTGAAACTGGACATACTGGGACATGATGATCCTACCATGATTCGTATGTTAGAGGACCTGACCGGAATCGATGCGGTAAAGATTCCGCTGGACGACCAAAAGGTTATGTCCCTGTTTCGCAGTACGGAGGCGCTTGGCATCACCCCTGACCAGATTGGAGGCTGTCCTTTAGGCTCCCTTGGAATACCGGAGTTTGGAACGGATTTTGTTATCCAGATGTTAATCGATACGAAGCCTTCCTCTTTTTCCGATTTAATCCGGATTTCCGGTCTGTCCCATGGAACGGATGTATGGCTTGGCAATGCCCAGACGCTGATAGAAGAAGGTAAGGCAACTATTTCCACGGCAATCTGCACCCGTGACGATATTATGACATATCTTATCAATACCGGAGTGGAAGAGGCACTTTCCTTTACCATAATGGAAAGCGTCAGAAAAGGAAAAGGATTAAAGCCTGAATGGGAAGAGGCAATGACGGCGGCAGGAGTGCCGGACTGGTATATCTGGTCCTGCAAAAAAATCAAATACATGTTCCCGAAAGCACATGCGGCGGCTTATGTTATGATGGCATGGCGGATTGCCTATTGCAAGGTGAATTATCCCCTTGCCTACTATGGAGCTTATTTCAGCATCCGCGCCTCGGCATTTTCCTATGAAATCATGTGCCAGGGGCAGAGACATCTGGAAAATACCATGGCAGAATATGAAAGCAGAAAAGATGCCTTATCCAAAAAAGAGCAGGATACCTATAAGGATATGAAAATCGTGCAGGAAATGTATGCAAGAGGCTTTGAATTCCTTCCGGTGGACATTTTCAAATCCAATTCCAGACTATTCCAGATTGTGGACGGAAAGCTTTTGCCATCCTTAAACAGCATTGACGGTCTCGGTGAAAAGGCGGCGGAGGCAATTATGGAGGCGTCCAAGGACGGTCCTTATTTATCCAAGGATGATTTCAGGCAGAGAACCAAGGTGTCCAAGACGGTCATTGAGCTTATGGACCAACTGAACCTGCTTGGAGACCTGCCGGAGTCCAACCAGATAAGCCTGTTTGATTTTGTCTCATAGGAGAAAATGTAACAGTCCAGCCTTCCGCTTTTCCATCCGGAAATGGGGGCAGGGCTTTGACAGAATATGTTTGTGCGTCGTCACGCTCCCGCTCTGATAAAAACGCAGCAGTGCTAAGCTCGAAAATACCTCGCTAAGCGCTGGCGTTTTTATAAGGACTCCTTTAGAAATCATATTCTGTCAAAGCCCTGCCCCCATTTCCGGATGGGAAAGCGGAAGGCTGAACTGTTATGGGAAAATGGCGGGATTTGACGAAAAGTATGTCTTTTTCAATGATTAAGAAAACATTAAGAAATGGATTGCTGTTATTTTATAAAAAGTTCTTGTAAATCAGAAGGGGACGGGCTAAAATAAAGATAGCAGATAATAAGTCTGACTAAAATTACATAATCAAGGGGGAAAATGAATGAAAAAGAACAGCATTTTCAACAAAATGCTTCCGCTCTTCGGAGTGCTTTTGTCCTGTGTATTGATGATGTGCCTCAGAATGGATGCATCAGCAGCTAACACACAGCCGACAAATCTGAAGCAGACAGCAGCAGCAGCAACTAAGGTAAGTATCAGCTGGACAGCTCCATCCACTCAGACAGGCAACAGCTATAACCGGATTCTTGTACAATGCTCTAAGGATAACAAGAACTGGGTAGACAAAGGATATGTAGCTGCTAATGTTACAAGTGCAACATTAATCGGAATTGAAAGAGGAACCAGCTGGTATGTGCGTATCAAAGCAGTCAGCTACAATGATGCCACCAAGAAAATTCTTGTAGACGGTGCATGGTCTGATGTGATTGAAGTGGCAACCATTCCATACAGCGTAGGGGGCATTACCCAGACGGCAGCTTCTAAGACCAGCGTCAGATTTACATGGCCGGAAGCAAAGGGTGCAAACTGCTATGATGTTTATGTAGGCTCTTCTTACGACAATGCAAAATTTGTTGTTCGTATGACCGGAAGAGATTTAACTGTGAAAAACAGAACCCAGGGCAGAGCATATTATATAAAGGTAGTTCCCGTTAAAGTAACTGCCAACAATGCTTTTTCCGCAGTGGGCATGGAGACATGGGGTACAGTAAAGACCACCCCGAAAGCAGTAACCGTTTCCAAAGACAGCGCATGGGAAAGAGGAAGCAAATCCATTGATTTTACATGGACATCCTCCAATAAAAAGGTAGACGGCTATCAGGTTAAGATTTATGACAGCAAGAGCAAGGTAAAGGCTACCGTAAATACAAAGAAAACCAGCTACACATTTAACAAGGCAAAAAGCAACCAGTACTACAAAATCAAAGTTCGCCCATACATCAATGTAAATAACAAAAAGAAATACGGAGCATGGTCTGCAACAGGGGTTTCCTTAATTGCACCGCAGATTACCGGAGTTGCCCAGGAAGACGGCAAGGCAACCATTACATGGACGGCTGTAAAGGGAGCAGGCACCTATGATATTTATTCAGGCTCTTATCCTGATTTTGAAAGCATGAGCAGAATCGGTACTTCTAACTCCACCACCTTTGTGACAAATGTTGTGAACAATAATGCAGCAGTTGCATCTAATAAGAGAGTATATTTCTGTGTTCGTGCAAAGAAGGCTGTAAAAGGTAAAAATTATCAATCATTGCCAAGTGATGCAGGATGGGGTAACTAATGAATATGAAATAAAAATAAAAATGAGAGACTGTTTAAAAAGCAGCCTCTCATTTTTATTTATAGATGTAATGTTTTGCCGGCTGTTTAAGAATAGATTACCATAAAAAATAATTTTACATATAAAAACGGGGCAGTTTCGGGAAAAACTGCCCCTTATCGTAAGGGAAAATTGCATAAAGAGTTCGCAACAACATATAAAATATATTCGGGAAATATGAAGTGGAATGTTCCTTTCCACAACTATATAATATCACATTTTCTGAAGATGTCCAGCATTTTTTTACATTTTTTTTAACTTATCATCGTGGAAAATCGACAAAAAGCGGGGAAATGTAGCAGTTCAGACAGCAGCTTTCCCGGCAGGCACCAGGGGGCGGGCTTAACGCAGAACATGATTTCTGCGTCGCCACGCTCCCGCTCTGATAAAAACGCAGCAGTGCTAAGCTCGAAAATACCTCGCTAAGCACTGGCGTTTTTATAAGGGCTCTGCAGAAATCATGTTCTGCGTTAAGCCCGTCCCCTGGTGCCTGCCGGGAAAGCTGCTGCCTGAACTGCTGCAGAGAAAATAATAGTCATAAGTTGTACAAGTCTTCATATATTGAGATAAGAGGAAAGGACAAGGTGATGAATATGGAAGAAACATTATTGCAGCTGTTTCCCATGCCCATACGAAAGCTCTTTGAACAGGCATCAGGAAGGATAAGGGATTTAAGGGAAATCCGCATCCGTGTTGACCGCCCGGTTTTCTTGTACATAAAAGATGAAGAGTATTTTATTAACGGTCTTGGGCAGGTGATACAGGATGAGGATAAAGCGGTTTCCTTTACCAGGGAGGAAATGGAAGAAATCATCAGCTATATATGCAAATATTCTCCCTATGCCTATAAAGAACAGCTGAAACAGGGATTTTTAACGGTGGCAGGGGGGCACCGGATAGGAGTCGCAGGAGAAATTGTGGCGGAAGGAGAAAAGATACAATCCATAAAGAACATCCGGTTTTTAAATATCCGGATTTCCCATGAGATATTGGGCGCTTCTAAACCGGTTCTGCCTTTTATATATCAAAAAGGAGAGCCATATCTGGTAAGGGGCGTTTACAATACGATGATTATTTCGCCGCCGGGACTTGGAAAAACCACGCTGCTTAGAGATTTAATACGTGAAATTTCCGATGGAAACCAATGGTCTAAGGGGCAGACCGTGGGAGTGGTGGATGAAAGAAGTGAAATTGCAGGCAGTTTTTTGGGGAAGCCCCAGAATACAATCGGCATGAGAACGGATGTTATGGACCGCTGTCCAAAGGTGCACGGCATGATGATGCTGATTCGTTCCATGGCTCCCAAGGTTCTGGCAATTGACGAGCTTGGAACCACAGAGGATGTAAAAGCTTTAAAAAAGGTGATACATTGCGGCTGTCAGGTACTGGTAACCATTCACGGAGACAGTATGGAAGAAGTATATCAAAAGGCGTTTTTAAGAGAGCTTCTTTCGGAAGGCTGCTTTCAGAGATTTATAGTTTTGAAAAAAGCAGGAGATAAGGAGCATGCTATTCAAATTTATGATGAAAAGGGGCGGTCATGGTGAAATATATAGGGTTCTTATTGCTTCTGACAGGCTGTACGGGACTTGGCATGGCTTTTGCGGAAGATTACAGGGAGCGTATACGGGTGCTTTCCCGGATTGATAAAATGCTCTGTTTTTTAAGCGACCGGATTCTGACGGAAAAGGATTCCCTGCCGGAAGCATTTTTTCACACCAGCGGAAGGTTTGACGGAACATGGAAGCGGTTTTTAAAAGAAATGTATGAAGAAACAGAAAATCAGAACGGAAAGACATTAGAAGAAATCTGGAGAGAAAAAAGCAGCCATTTGCAAAACCTTATGGAGGAAAGAGACTTTATTCTCTTTCAGGATGCCATGAAGCAGACCGGATTCAGTACGGAAACGGCACAGCTTGGCGCCCTTAAGGATTATCAGGCGAGAATCCGGGAGCAGTTAAAGGAACTGACGGAACAGAAGAAAGAAAAATGCAAGCTGTATCAGAGCCTTGGAATCATGTGCGGGATTTTAATTGTTGTAATACTTTGGTAAAAACCATACGGAATGGAATAAGGGGATAGAATGAGCATAGGAATTATTTTTAAAATTGCCGCAGTAGGCATTTTAGTTACCATATTAGGACAGGTACTCAAACATAGCGGAAGGGAAGAGCATGCCTTTTTACTGGGGCTGGCAGGGCTGGTTATCGTTATGTCATGGGTGGTTCCTTATATTTATGAATTGTTTGAGACCATTCAGACCTTGTTCAGTCTTTAGGGAGGAAAATATGGACATAGTAAAAATCGGTTTTTTAGGAATTGCGGCAGTACTTTTGACCATACAGATAAAGCAGAGCAGGCCGGAGTTCGGGTTTTATATTATTTTAGGTACAAGCCTTTGCATCCTTACTATGGTATTGTCCTATTTTTACAATATTTCTTCTGTGCTTGAAAGCTTTTATGGTTATCTTGGAGAATATAAAAGCTATCTGAATCTGTTGCTTAAGGTAATCGGAGTTACTTATATCTGTGAATTCTGCGCCAATCTGTGCAAGGATGCAGGCTATGGCTCCATTGCAGGACAAATTGAATTGAGCGGGAAATTGTCTGTTTTGATGATGGGTCTGCCCATTTTGCTTACATTGCTGGAAACCTTAAAAGGCTTTGGAGGATGAAGATGAATGAAATAAATGTATTGGAGCAGGTGGATTTCTCCATGCTGGAGGATATGATAAATGAGATTTTCCCGGCAGGTTCCATGAGTTTTCAGGAAATGCTCGGAAGGATTATGAAAGGAGACATGGAATTCAGTCTCCGGACAGTGCTTGATTTATTAAAAAGCGCATTGCTGCAGGGAATCGGGGAAAGCAGGAATGTTTTTCTGGCAGTGCTGGCACTTGGAATATTTGGCGCATTGCTTGCCAATGTAACCGGGCTGTTTGAAAATAAACAGGTGGCGGAATTTGCCCATTATTTTATTTTTCTCCTGCTGGCAATCCTTCTTTTTAAAAGCTTTCAGATGTCTTTGGAAATCGGGGAGGGAGCAATTGGCAGCATTGTGGATTTTATGAGGGCATTTATTCCCGCTTACAGCTTAAGCCTGTGCTTTTCTTCCGGTACAATGACTGCCTACAGTTATTATCAGTTTGTTTTTATCATAATATATGGACTGGAAGCGCTTTTATTTGCTTTTTTTATTCCCCTGTGCCAATGCTACGCCTTTTTAGCGGTAATGAATGGAGTTTCCGGAGTAAAGAGGCTGGAAGGGGTGCTGGCTCTTCTGGATAAAGTCATCAAAGGAGGAATCAAGCTGGCATTCATTCTGACAATCGGCAGCAGCATGCTTCATTCCATGATTATGCCGGCCATTGACAATGTGAATACAAAGCTTGTGCAGAAATCCATCGGAATGGTGCCGGGGCTTGGAGATGTTACTGATTCCATGACGGACGTATTTTTAGGCTCGGCGCTTCTTATCAAAAACAGCATCGGCGTTCTTGCGCTTATTTTACTGATTGTTATATGCATGGTTCCTCTTGTGAAGCTGTTTTGCATAGGAGGGGCGTTAAAGCTGGCAGGGGCTCTCCTTGGAATGTTTGGAGAAAAAAAACAGGTGCGCTTCATTGACCAGATGGGAAACGGGAGCTTTCATATGTTTCAAATCACCTTATGCACCATGGTCATGTTTTTTATCTCCATTGCCCTTATTGCAGGAGTAACGATAGGAGGAATGTGACAGTGGCTGTGTTTTATACATATTTGGAAAAGGCATGTTATTTTATGATCGGCGCCCAGCTTCTGCTTTATTTCCTTCCCTCCGGAAAATATGAAAAATACATGGGGATGCTCACAGGTTTTATCTGTATGGTCATTCTTGTGCTTCCGGTCTGTAACCTGATATTTAAAAAGCAGGACTGGCAGTATCAGGAACGAATAAAGGAATTTGAAGAGCAGCTGGAAAGAGTCATGTCCGCAGAGGAAATCAGAATGGAAAAGGAAAAATATCAATCCATAGACGGACAGCTTAAGGAGCTGTACGGAGGAAAAGAACAGCTGAAAGAGCGGCTTGCGCCTATTTTAGAAAAAGAGGGATTTTCCATAAAGGATATTTCCTATGATGTAGAAGAAGGAAAGCTGTGCATTGCTCTTGGAAAGAAGCAGAACGAAGAAGAGGGAATTGTGGTGGAAAAAATAACCTGGGAGCAAAATGGCGTAAATGAGGAGCAGGAAGGTTTAAAGGAGAAAATCGCAAGGGAGCTTGAAATGGATGAAAGATATATTCGGATTCAGTAAAAAGAAATGGGGTGGGGAGCCTTCGGAAGATGGAGGCGGCATCTGGAATAAGATAGGGAAAGACAGGCTTGCCATTTGTATTCTGGGAGGACTTTTGTTGTTTGTCATAGCGCTTCCGGTGGAGAAAAAACAGGATAAGACAAAGCCCTTTGCGTCAGAAAGTTCAGAAAAACAGGAAAGCACAGATAAAAGCGCTTCCGGGAAGGAAGAACAGTCGGTGGGAACAGGCAGGGACACAGAAGAGGAGGATTATGGAGTCCTGCTCTCAAAACAGGTGGAGGATATACTGAAATATATGGATGGGGTAGGAAAGGTAAGGGTTCTTGTTACCATGGAAACATCCGGGGAAGCCATAGTGGAAAAGGACAGTCCGTACAGCCGTACAAATACACTGGAAACGGATTCGGAAGGAGGAAGCCGGAATATTTCCGATATGGAAAATCAGGAAGAAACAGTTTACATAACTGACAGTCAGGGAAACAAGACTCCTTATGTGGTAAAGGAAATGGCTCCGTTAGTAAAGGGGGTGGTGGTGGTGGCAGAAGGAGGAGGAAAAGATGAGGTAAAAGAAAGTATTACGGAAGCATTAGTGGCATTATTTGACTTAGAGCCACATAAAATAAAAGTAGTAAAGATGAGAGGTGACCTTAAATGAAAGGAAAATATGATGTAAAAAAGCTTTGGAAGCGGAATCAGATTATGATTACCGCACTGGCACTGATGATTGCCATTGCAGGCTATTTGAATTTTACGGGAAAGCAGATTGACGATGAAATCATGGTAACCACCTCCGCCCAGTTTGAAGAGGCAAACGGGGTGGTGGATGACAGCGCAACGATTTATGATATTTCTGATGAGGATGTGGAATCCCTGGCGGAAATTGAAAGTCTGGATTCCGATGTGGAATTAAGCTCAGCCGATTATCTGGATGAAGCTGCTGCGGAAACCATGGGGGAAACGGCGCAGGCAGAAAATGGTACGGAAACCGCTTCGGCGGAAACACCCACAGCGGATATGGCGGCAGTGGAAACCGCTTCTAAGGACGTGGAGACTGCAGCGGCAAATGAAACCGGAGATGAAATACCGGGAGAAGCAGTGTTTACAAGCACTACGCCTGTAACTAATTTAGCAGCGGCTAATTTATTGAAGGAGCAGACAAGGGCAAAGAACAAGGAAGCGCTTTTGGAAATCATCAACAATTCCAATGTTTCTGACGGAGCCAAGCAGGATGCCATAAACAGCATGATTGCCATGACGGAAATGGCGGAAAAGGAATGCAGCGCAGAAATTCTGTTGGAGGCAAAGGGCTTTGAGGATGTAGTGGTAAGCATAAGCGGCGATGCAGTGGATGTGATGGTAGGCTTAAGCGAGCTGACAGACGCCCAGAGGGCGCAGATTGAGGACATCGTAAAGCGCAAGACCGGAATTGCGGCAGAGAATATTATTATTTCACCAGTGGGAAAATAAGAAAAGATGTGCTATACTCATAGAGAAACAAAAATGCACAAAGGAGTTTGGTTATGAAGAGAGTCATATTAATTGTATTGGACAGCTTTGGCATTGGTGAAATGCCGGATGCAGAAGAATATGGGGATAAAGGCACCAATACCCTTTTAAGCTGTTCCACAAGCAGATATTTTCATCTGCCGAATCTAAAGAAAATGGGACTTTTCAATATAGAAGGCGTAACGGCAGGAGAAAAGGAAAAATGCCCTGAAGCATTGACGGCAAGAATGATGGAAGCATCCAAAGGAAAGGATACGACCATCGGTCATTGGGAAATCGCAGGGGTCATCTCAAAAAAGCCGCTGCCCACTTATCCGAACGGATTCCCACAGGAGGTTCTCTCTGAATTTGAAAAGCTGACGGGAAGGGGAGTTCTCTGTAATAAGCCTTATTCCGGTACGGAGGTTATAAAGGATTACGGCAAAGAGCACATGGAATCGGGAAAGCTGATTGTATATACCTCGGCGGACAGCGTATTTCAAATTGCGGCACATGAGGACGTGGTGCCTTTAAACACCCTGTATGAATATTGTCAGATAGCAAGGGAGCTTTTAAAGGGAGAGCATGGAGTAGGAAGGGTGATTGCAAGACCCTTTACGGGAAGTGACGGGAATTTTACGAGAACGCCAAACCGTCACGACTATTCTCTGGTGCCGCCGGAAAAGACAATGCTGAACCTGATAGAAGAAAGCGGGCAGGAAGTAATCGGAGTAGGGAAGATTAAGGATATTTTTGCGGGCAGCGGCATTACCGAATATACCTATACAAAAGGAAATGAAGAGGGCATCCAAAAGACCCTTTCCTATATGCAGAAGGATTTTAGTGGACTTTTATTTGTAAATCTGGTAGATTATGACATGTTATACGGCCATAGAAATGACATTGACGGTTATGCAAAGGCGCTTTCCTGGTTTGATGAGAAGCTGCCGGAGCTGACTGCTTCCATGAAGGAAGAGGATGTGCTTATGATTACGGCAGACCATGGCTGTGACCCGGGATATGTGGTTTCTACCGACCACTCCAGAGAATATACCCCGTTTCTCATGTATGGAAAGAATATTTCACCGGACAATCTGGGTACAAGGGAAACCTTTGCGGATATCAGCGCAACAGTCCTTGATTATCTGAAGGTGGATAAGGGACAGACGGCAGGAAGCTCCATGCTTTAAAGAAAGCAGCGGGAGAAGTTGGAAGCATACCGGCATGAAAATACAAATTCATGGCTGTACAGATTAATGAAAAAACAGAAGAAAGGACAACCAGACCGTGGGTAATTACGAAAAAGAAATAAACAGAAGAAGGACCTTTGCCATTATTTCCCACCCGGATGCGGGAAAGACTACATTGACTGAAAAATTTCTGCTGTACGGAGGGGCAATCAATTTAGCAGGCAGCGTAAAAGGAAAGGCAACTGCCAGACATGCGGTTTCCGACTGGATGGAAATTGAAAAGGAAAGGGGAATTTCCGTTACTTCTTCCGTTTTGCAGTTTGAATATGATGATTTTTGCATTAATATACTGGATACGCCGGGACATCAGGACTTTTCCGAGGACACTTACCGGACGTTAATGGCTGCAGACAGTGCAGTGATGGTAATCGATGCTTCAAAGGGAGTGGAGGCACAGACAAGAAAGCTGTTTAAAGTCTGTGTTATGCGCAAGATTCCTATTTTTACCTTTATCAATAAAATGGACAGGGATGCCAACGATACCTTTGAGCTTTTGGACGAAATTGAAAAGGAGCTTGGAATCGCTACTTGTCCGGTAAACTGGCCCATCGGTTCGGGAAAGAACTTTAAAGGGGTCTACGACAGGAAGAAAAAACAGATTATCACCTATTCCGATACCCAAAAGGGTACCAAGGAAGGAGAGACCAATGTGATTTCCGTTTCCGATGAGGACAAGCTTGTTTCCTTTATCGGACAGGAAAATAAACAGGTCCTTCTGGATGAAATCGAACTGTTGGACGGCGCAAGTGCGGATTTTGATTTGAATGAAGTACAGAAAGGGGAGCTGACGCCGGTGTTTTTCGGCTCTGCACTGACCAATTTCGGTGTGGAAATCTTTTTGAAGCATTTTCTGGAAATGACTACCACACCTCTTCCGAGAAGAGCAGGAGAAGCCATGATTGAGCCGGCGGAGCATGAATTTTCCGCCTTTGTCTTTAAAATACAGGCGAATATGAACAAGGCGCACAGGGACCGGATTGCGTTTATGCGCATCTGTTCCGGTAAATTTGAAGCGGGCATGGAAGTAAGGCATGTACAGGGAAATAAGCTTATGCGCCTTTCCCAGCCCCAGCAGATAATGGCAAATGACCGAAAGATAGTGGAAGAGGCTTACGGCGGGGATATTATCGGCGTGTTCGACCCGGGTGTATTTTCCATTGGTGATACTATCTGTATGCCGAATGAAAACTTTGCCTATGAAGGAATCCCCACCTTTGCGCCGGAGCATTTTGCAAGGGTCAGACAGGTGGATACCATGAAGCGGAAACAGTTTGTAAAGGGAATCACCCAGATTGCACAGGAAGGCGCCATCCAGATTTTTCAGGAATATCATACTGGAATGGAGGAAATCATTGTAGGCGTGGTAGGGGTGCTGCAGTTTGACGTACTGAAATACAGACTGGAAAATGAGTATAATGTGGAGATAAAAATGGAAAACTTACCCTATGAGCATATCCGGTGGATTGAAAATAAAGAAATTGACCTGGATAAGCTGACGGGAACCTCCGATATGAAGAAGGTGAAGGACTTAAAAGGAAATCCGCTTCTTTTGTTTGTAAATGCATGGAGCGTGGGCATGACGCTGGATAGAAATGAAGGACTGATTCTTTCGGAATTCGGAAAAGAATAAAAAGAGGGAGTTTATGGAAAATCAAAGGAAAGGTAAGGGAATCTTAATCGGCATACTGATTGTTTTCTGTCTGCTTTCAGGCTTCGGCCTCAGGCAAAGCAGGATTAAGCAGCTGATAGCAGTTGTCAGTGAATATGTGAGCACCGAAGAAGGGGACAGGGCTGCAGAGGCTTTAAAAGAGCATAAAAAGCAGGTGGAAGATACACAGGTGCTGGCGGATGCGGTTTTTGAAGCCGGGGAAAAGCCAACGCCGGAAGCTGTAGAAGAGGCGCAAGACGGTCAGGTGCAACCCGGGGAAAGGGAAGAAGCGGAAGCGCCGGAGGAACCGGAAGCGCCGGACGGTCAGGAGGAAGAGTTTTCCGGCAGGTTTTATTATATGTATCTTTCCGATTCCTTAAAGGTAGTGTATAAGGAAGTATATGAAAGCATTCTTTCCGGAAAGGAAACGGAGGTTTCCACCTTGATTAAGGACAACCTGGATATTGCTTTTCAGTGCGTGCTAAATGACTTTCCGGAGATTTTCTATGTGAGCGGATATCACTATACCGAGCACACAAGGGCGGCAGAAACCGTAAAGCTGATTTTTTCAGCGGATTATACTATGACGAAGGAAGAAATTGACGCCGCACAGATACAGATTGACGCATATGTACAGAAATGCCTGGCAGGAATGAACAGCAGCATGAGCCAGTATGAACAGGTAAAGTATATCTATGACTATATTATTACAAATACGGAATATGATTTGAATGCTCCAAACAACCAGAATATCTGCTCGGTGTTCATAGAAGGGAAATCTGTGTGTCAGGGCTATGCGGAGGCAATGGAATACCTGCTGCAGAAAAAGGGCTTTGTGATTTCCGTGGTAAACGGCCATGTGGAAAACGGAAACCGCCACGCATGGAATATTCTTATGGTGGACGGAAATTATTATTATCTGGATGCTACCTGGGGAGATGTGGACTACCAGTCCTCAGAAGGAACCGATACCGGCATTGCCAAGGAAGTCATGCCGGTTAATTATGATTATTTTCTGATTACAACGGAGCAGTTGAACGTCACCCATCAAATCAATAATATTGTTTCCATGCCCGCCTGCGTTGCCACCCAGAACAATTATTACAGGAAAGAAGGGCTGTATTTTGAAGCCGTGGACAAAGAAAAGCTGGGGCTTGTCTTTCAGAATGCAAAAGACCGGGGAGAGGCAACGGTAACTATAAAATGCAGTGATGACGCCGTATATGGGGCAATGAGGTCCTATTTATTAGACGAGCAGGGAATATTCAGCTATACTGCCAATAAAACCAAGGTAACCTATTATGACAGTGAGCAGATGAAAACTTTGTGTTTTTGGTTAGAATAGTTCTTTGCAAAAAAGGGAATTTTTGTTATAATAGCCAATAGATAGTGGAAGGAGGTACCAAAATGGAAAAAGAGCTGGAACGTGGTACTTGTGTATTAAAAGAGGATGAGAAAATCGGCGCGGTTCAGATTGCAGATGATGTAGTTGCAATGATTGCCAGTCTGGCAGCCACGGAAGTGGAAGGCGTAGGCGCCATGGTTGGAAATATTACCAATGAGCTTATGAGCAAGGTGGGAATGAAAAAGCTTACAAAAGGCGTGAAGGTGGAAATCTTAGACCAGGTGGTAAGCGTGGACTTAGCCATTATGATGGAATACGGCTATAATATTCCCCAGACTTGTCAGGCAGTTCAGAATAAGGTAAAGGCGTCCATTGAGAATATGACAGGGTTAGAGGTTTCCGATGTAAATATCCGCATAGCAGGAGTGAATATGAAAACCGAACAATAAAGAGTAAGAAAGGGTGCTTTAAGCACCCCTTTTCACTATAGAATAAAATGAAAGCCCCCAATGGCAGCAGGGGAACAGTAAAGGATAGGGCTATGAGCAGAAGAGAAATCAGAGAGCAGATTTTTAAAATATTGTTCCGGGTGGAATTTAACGACCCGGAAGAAATGCCGGAACAGCTCCGCCTGTTTTTTGAGCAGGAAGAAGAGGTGGAGGAAAAGGAACGAAAGGAAATTGAAGAAAAATACGAAAAGATTGCCGCAAAGCTGGAAGTGATAGACGGAATGTTAAATGAAAAGGCCGACAAATGGTCCGTCACCCGCATGGGAAAGGTGGAACTTGCCCTGCTTCGGCTGGCGGTGTATGAAATGGAGTTTGATGAGAGCATTCCGGTTTCCGTGGCAATCAATGAAGCGGTGGAGCTTGCCAAGAAGTTCGGTCAGGATGAATCCCCTGCTTTTATTAACGGAGTGCTGGCAAAGTTTACAAAGTAAGGAAAAAGAAATGGCAGTGGAAAGAAATATATATTCCGTTTTTCAGGTAAACGGCTATATAAAAAACATGTTTACGCAGGATTTTATGTTAAGGACCATTTCCGTCAGGGGAGAAGCAAGCAATGTGAAGTACCATTCCTCCGGGCACATTTACTTTACCTTAAAGGATGAAAGAAGCACGCTTTCCTGTGTGATGTTTGCAGGAAACCGCCGTGGGCTTTCTTTTTCTTTGGAGGAAGGAAAGCAGATTGTAGTAAAGGGTACGGTGGATGTTTATGAAAGGGACGGAAAATACCAGCTGTATGCGAAAGAGATAACTCTGGACGGAAACGGACAGCTTTATGAAAAATTTGAAGCCTTAAAGCAGGAACTTCTGGAAATGGGCATGTTTGCAGAGGAGTATAAACAGCCGATTCCGGCATACAGCAGGCTTATTGGCGTGGTAACAGCCCCTACCGGCGCGGCGGTGAGAGATATTATCAATATTGCCACAAGGCGCAACCCTTACGTGCAGATTTTGCTTTATCCTGCCATCGTTCAGGGGGAACAGGCGGTAAAGAGCATTATAAACGGCATCCATGCCCTGGAAGAAAAACAGGTGGATGTGATGATTGTAGGCAGAGGCGGCGGCTCCATAGAGGATTTATGGGCTTTTAACGAAAGAGCGGTGGCAGAGGCAATATTTAACTGCTCCGTTCCCGTTATTTCCGCCGTGGGCCATGAAACGGATACCACTATTGCAGACTTTGTGGCGGATTTACGTGCCCCCACCCCTTCTGCTGCAGCAGAGCTGGCAGTGGCGGAGTACAGCCAGATACTGAGAAAACAGCAGGAATACAGAGAAAGCTTTCAAAGGCAGATGAACAGGCTGATTTCCTTCCAAAGGAGCAGACTGGAGAACTATCAGCTGAGAATTTCATACAAAAATCCTGTCAACAGGATAAGGGAGCAGAGAATGTATGCCCTGTCCATGGAAGAAAAGCTGAAAAGGGCAATGGAAGAGCAGGTAAAGGAAAAAAGACATATGCTTTCTTTGTATATAGAAAGACTGAAAGGCCTTTCCCCCATTGAAAAGCTGAATCAGGGCTACGGTTTTGTAACAGACCATACCGGAGCAGCCGTTCGGGATGTGTCGGCGCTTTCGCCCGGAGACAGCATTTATGTGGACTTAAAAAACGGAACCGTGAAAGCCGGTGTGGAAGAAATTACGAAAAGAAGGAAATGAAAATGGCGGGAAAAAAGAAAGAAATCACATTGGAAGAAGCATTTGTACAATTGGAAGAAACGCTGCAGGCGCTGGAAGCGGAGGATATTACGCTGGAAGACGCATTTTCTAAGTATAAGCAGGGAATGGAGCTTTTAAAGCATTGCAACGATTTAATTGATAAGGTGGAGAAAAAAGTACTTGTATTGAGCGAAGACGGAGAATGCCATGAATTTTAATGAGGAACTTGCAAAAAGAGTAGAAGAAATCGAGACAATTTTAAAAAACTATCTTCCGAAAGAAGAAGGAAACCAGAAAAAAGTGCTTCAGGCTATGAATTACAGCGTGCTGGCAGGAGGAAAGCGGTTAAGGCCCATGCTGATGCAGGAAGCATACAGAATGTTTGGAGGAAAGGAAGAAGTTATAAAGCCTTTTATGGCAGCGCTGGAAATGATACATACGTATTCACTTATCCATGACGACCTGCCTGCCATGGACAACGACGAGTACAGGAGAGGCAGAAAGACAACCCATATTGTCTATGGAGAAGCAATTGCCATTCTGGCAGGAGACGGTCTGTTGAATTATGCCTTTGAAACTGCAGCAGGCGCATTTGCCATGAAGCCGGGAGAGCAAAGGGTGGAACAGGCTTTTTCCATACTGGCTAAAAAGGCAGGCGTTTTTGGCATGATCGGGGGGCAGACGGCGGACATTATAGCAGAAGAAAGAAAGGAGCCCCTTACCCTGGAAGAGCTTCTTTATATTCATGAGAATAAGACGGCTGCTTTAATACAAAGCGCGCTGACCATTGGCGCCGTGCTGGCAGGAGCCGGAGAAGGGCACATTTTAAATATGGAAAAGGCAGGCTATGACATTGGAGTGGCATTTCAGATTCAGGATGATATTCTGGATGTGACCGGAGATATGGAAAAGCTGGGCAAGCCCATAGGAAGCGATGAAAAAAATAATAAGGCAACTTATGTGACGCTTGCGGGACTAAAGCAGGCACAAAAGGAGCAGAAAAGACTGTCGGAGGAGGCAGTCAGACTGTTGGAAAAGGAGGGAGCCGGTTCTTTCTTTTTAGAGCTGGTACGGTCTTTGGTTACAAGAGAGAGTTAGGGGGGATATTATGTTGTTAGAGAAAATCGAGAAGGAAAACGACATAAAGAAAATTGCGCCTGAAGATTATATTGTGCTGGCAGAGGAAATCAGACAGTTCCTCATAGAGAAAATCAGCGTGACAGGAGGACATTTAGGTTCCAACCTGGGAGCGGTGGAGCTTACCATGGCGCTGCATTTATCCCTGAATCTGCCGGAGGATAAGATTATTTGGGACGTAGGGCATCAGTCTTATACCCATAAGCTTCTGACCGGGAGAAGGGACGGCTTTGAACAGCTCCGCACCTATGGGGGCATGAGCGGTTTCCCAAAGAGAAAGGAAAGCAGTTGCGATGCCTTTGATACGGGGCACAGTTCCACATCCATATCGGCAGGGCTGGGGCTTGTGGAGGCAAGAGAAATCAAAGGCGGGAATCATACGATTGTTTCTGTAATCGGCGACGGGGCGCTGACCGGCGGCATGGCTTATGAGGCATTAAATAATGCGGCAAGGCTGGAAAGCAACTTTATTATTATTTTAAATGATAACAATATGTCCATATCGGAAAATGTAGGCGGAGTTTCCTCTTATTTAAACAGCATCCGTACAGACAGCAAATATCTGGATTTAAAGGACAGCATTTACTATAAGCTTTTAGACGTGCCAAAGGTGGGAGCGCCCATAGTGAGAAAAATTCAAAAGGCAAAAAACAGCTTTAAGCAGTTAGTTATACCGGGCATGTTATTTGAAGATATGGGAATCACCTATTTGGGACCGGTAAACGGACACGATATCGGGGCGCTGACGAAAGTATTAAAAGAAGCAAAAAGAAAAAAGACGGCAGTCTTAGTCCATGTGAACACCCAGAAGGGTAAGGGCTACGGTCCTGCAGAAAGGCATCCCGCAAGGTTTCATGGCGCAGAGCCCTTTCAGATTGAAACCGGGCTGCCGGCAAATCCAAGGAAAAAAGCAAGCTATACGGATGTGTTTGCAACGGTTATGAATAAATTAGGGGACAGGGATGCGGATATTGTGGCAATCACTGCAGCCATGCCGGACGGCACGGGGCTTAAGAGGTTTCGGAACCGTTACCCGGAGCGGTTTTTTGATGTGGGCATTGCGGAGGAACATGCGGTTACCTTTGCGGCGGGGCTGGCGGCAGGAGGGCTAAAGCCTGTAGTGGCAATTTATTCGTCCTTTTTGCAGAGGGCTTATGACCAGATACTCCATGACGTGTGCATTCAGGACCTTCCGGTAATCTTTGCCGTAGACCGGGCGGGGCTGGTAGGCAGCGACGGGGAGACTCATCAGGGCATTTTTGATTTGTCTTATTTGTCCAGCATTCCGGGCATGCATATTATGGCGCCCAAAAATAAGTGGGAACTTTCCGATATGCTGAAATTTGCAGTGGAATTTCCACATCCCATTGCAATCCGTTATCCCAGAGGGGAAGCCTATGACGGATTAAAAGAATTTCGTCAGCCTGTGGAGCTTGGAAAAAGCGAAATAATCTATCAGGGAAGCAAAATTGCCCTTTTAGCAGTGGGAAGCATGGTAAAAACCGCGCTGGCTGTTTTCGATATGCTGAAAGAAGCCGGAGTGGAAGCTACTTTAGTGAACAGCCGTTTTGTAAAGCCTCTGGACGAAGAAATCATACGGCAGCTTTCCAAAGAACATAAGCTTCTTGTTACTATGGAGGAAAATGTGTTAAATGGCGGCTTTGGAGAAAAAGTAGTGGATTTTTCAGTGAGGGAAAAACTTCCTGTAAGGGTGCTGCCAATAGGCCTGCCGGATGCTTATGTGGAGCATGGAAACGTGGAAGTGCTGAAAAAGGATGTGGGAATCGATAAGGATACGATTTATGGCAGGATATTAAAAGAAAGTAAGGAGCTTTTATGAAAGAAAGACTGGATGTGCTGCTGGTAAAACAGGGCATGGCTTCTTCAAGGGAGAAAGCAAAGGCTGTTTTAATGGCGGGACAGGTATTTGTAAATAACCAGAAGGAGGATAAGGCAGGAACCATGTTCGACCCCCAAAAGGTGCAGATTGAGGTGAGGGGAAATACTTTAAAATATGTGAGCAGGGGCGGTTTAAAGCTGGAAAAGGCAATGCAGGAATTTCCAATCGGGCTTGAGGGAAAGATTTGCATGGATATAGGCGCTTCAACCGGCGGCTTTACAGACTGTATGCTACAAAACGGAGCAAAAAAGGTGTATGCAATTGATGTGGGACATGGACAGCTGGACTGGAAGCTTAGAAACGATGAACGGGTAATCTGCATGGAAAAGACCAATTTCCGGTATGTGACAAAAGAGCAGGTGCCGGAGGAAATTGATTTTGCTTCTGTGGATGTATCCTTTATTTCCCTGACTAAAATACTGCCGGCGGCAAAGCCTCTTTTAAAACCGGCAGGGCAGATGGTCTGCCTGATTAAGCCTCAGTTTGAAGCAGGCAGGGAAAAGGTAGGAAAAAAAGGCGTGGTAACGGATAAAAAGGTCCATGAGGAAGTGATAGAAAAGGTGGCGGACTTTGCGTTGGACATGGGCTTTCTCATTTTAGGGCTTTCCTATTCGCCCATAAAGGGACCGGAAGGAAATATCGAATATCTGCTCCATATGGAAAATCCGGAAGCGGAGACTCCAAAGCAGGAAACAGAAGTATCAGGAGAAGAGAGCTCCTTATATCAAAGGGGAAAGAAAGAGGAATTTATTTCAGAAGTGGTAGAAGCCGCTCATGAAAGTCTTTCAGGAAAGTAGTGTGGACATGAATCATTTTTTTGTGCTGACCAATCAGCCTAAGGATAAGGATTTAAAAATCACCAATTACATATGCGACTATATGAGAAAAAGAGGGAAACAATGTGATTATATGGTATTTGCGCCGGAAAAGGAACGGTCAGGCAAAGATAATCCAAATCCCCTGAATCTTCCTGCCAATGTGGAATGCATTCTTGTGCTGGGAGGGGACGGCACCCTTTTGCAGGCTGCCGTGGACACTTTGTATATGGACATTCCCCTAATCGGCATCAATCTGGGAAATCTTGGCTTTTTAGCAGAGGTGGAACAGTCCCATATTGATGAAGCGCTGGAGAGGCTCATTGGGGGCGAGTGGCAGCAGGAGGAGAGGATGATGCTTTCCGGCACCTTGAGAAAAAAAGGGAAGGAGCCGGAAAAATACCATGCCTTAAACGATATCGTACTTACCAGAGAAGGCTCACTTAGAATCGTTACCTATGATATTTTTGTAAATGGGCAGTTTTTAAACAGCTATCATGCAGACGGCGTCATCGTATCAACCCCTACCGGATCCACCGGCTACAATATGTCGGCAGGAGGGCCTATTGTGGAGCCGAAGGCAAAGCTCATCCTGATTACCCCGATTTGTCCCCATACGTTAAATACAAGAAGCATTATTCTGTCTGCCGAGGATGAAATTGAAGTGAGGATTGGCGCATGCAAAAACGGTGACGTACAAAAGACGGAAGTGAATTTTGACGGGAACTTCAGAGAGACGTTAGAGACGGGAGACAGCATATTAATCAGCCAGTCCGGAAAGGTTACAAGGCTTATACGGTTAAGCAGAAAAAGCTTTTTGGAAGTGCTCCATAAGAAAATAAGCGGATAGGAGGCAAAACTCCTGCCGGAAAAGGCGGGAGGAAGGCAGGAGCTTGGATATGAAAAAAAGCAGGCATGAGAAAATTGTGGAACTAATTGAAAATGAACAGATAGGCACTCAGGAAGAGCTGGCAAAACGGTTGAATGAAGCAGGCTTTTTAGTGACCCAGGCAACCGTGTCAAGGGATATCAGGCAACTGCATTTGTCCAAGGTACCTTTACCGGATGGAACACAAAAATATGCGCTTTTGCAAAACAGCGACAGCCATCTGGGGGATAAGTATATACGGGTGTTAAAGGATGGCTTTGTATCCGTGGACGCAGCGGGGAATTTACTTGTGCTGAAAACCGTTTCCGGCATGGCAATGGCGGTGGCGGCTTCTGTGGACGCCATGAAGCTTCAGGAGGTGGTGGGCTCCATAGCAGGGGATGATACGGTTATGGTAGCTGTCCGCACGCCGGAGGAGGCAAAACTTCTTATGGGGAAAATCAAAGGACTTATTGGAGAGTAAGGATAAAAAATGTTAGAGAGTTTACGGGTAAAAAATGTAGCGCTTATTGATGAAGCGGATATTGAGTTTCAGGAAGGGTTGAATATTTTAACCGGAGAGACCGGCGCCGGGAAGTCCATTTTAATCGGCTCCATGAATCTGGCGCTGGGAGCCAAGGCGGACAAAAACATAATACGCACCGGAGCGGAGTATGCCTTTGTGGAGCTTGTATTTTCCGTAACGGAAAAAGAGCAGGTGGAAAGGCTGAAGGAGCTGGACGTATATGTGGAGGACGGCTCTTTAGTGCTGCAAAGAAGAATACTGCCTTCCAAAAACGTATGCAAGGCCAATGGAGAGACCATTACCAACAGAACATTAAAGGAAATCGGTGAAATTTTAATGGATATTCACGGGCAGCATGAGCACCAGTCTTTGTTAAAAGAAAAAAAGCAGGCGGAAATTCTGGATGAATTTTGCCCCGATTCCCTGAAAGACATAAAAGAACAAATCAAAAATCTTTATTCTGAATATATGAAAGAGAAGGAAAAGCTGGATTCTTTGGAAAATAAGGGGGAAAATAAAGAAAAGGAAATTGCGCTTTTACAATTTGAAACAGAAGAAATTCAACAGGCTTCCCTGACCATAGGAGAGGATGAAGAATTAGAGTCTGCTTATGAAAAAATGGCAAATTCCAGAAAAATCGCAGAAGCGGTGGAGCTGTCCCACAGCTTGTTAAACGGCACGGCGGAAGGAAATGTGATTTCCTTATTCGGACGCGCCATGGGGGAAATTAATTCTGTTTCCGGTTTCGATAAGGAACTGGAAGGGATTCTTGAGGATATGGTAAACGGGGAAGATTTGCTTATCCAGCTGAGCAGGCGTATAGAGGATTATGGCAGGTCCCTGTCATTTGACGAAAGCGAATTTCGGGAGATTTCCTCAAGATTAAACACAATTAATCATTTAAAGTCGAAATACGGCGATGGAATTGAAAGAATTCTTGCATATCAGGAGGAAATACAAAAGCAGCTTCTGATGCTGACGGATTTGGAACAATATAAGGAAGAGCTGCTTAAAACCCATGAAAGGACAGAAAAGAAACTGCTGCAGCTATGTGAACAGGCTTCAGCAATCCGGAAAGAGCAGGCGGCTTTTTTGGAGGGACGGATGAAGGAAGCGCTGGTGGATTTAAATTTCCTGGACGTGCAGTTTCAGATTTCTTTTGAGAAAAAACAGTTTGGAAAGGACGGATATGACAAAATCAGTTTTCTGATTGCATTAAATCCCGGAGAGCCATGCAGACCGCTGGAAACAGTGGCAAGCGGCGGCGAACTGTCCCGGATTATGCTGGCATTAAAAACGGTGCTGGCAAAAAAGGACCGGATAGGAACTTTGATTTTTGATGAAATAGATACGGGAATCAGCGGCAAAACCGCATGGAAGGTTTCGGAAAAGCTGGGAATGCTCGGAAGAGGCCATCAGGTCATCTGTATCACCCATCTGCCCCAGATTGCAGCCATGGCAGACAGCCATTTCCTCATTGAAAAAAGCAAGGAAGAAAAGAAGGCGGTTACCAGAATAAGGTCTTTGCAGCAGGATGAAATGCTTCGGGAAATTGCAAGGCTTCTTGGAACGGATGATGTTACCGAAGCAGGGCTGAATAATGCAATTGAAATGAAAAAAATGGCAGAGAAGTCAAAACAATACTAATATAAACAGCATAAAATCACACATACTATAAGTGCCGTAAAGGAATTACGGCACTTGTTTTTTGTTTGTTCAAAGTTTAGAAAAAGAAAAGCGGAGTGATTATGATGAGCAAAAGAATGAAAGGATACATTATTTTTTTATGGACATTTCTACTGCTATCCTTAAGCAGCTTTTTTTGCGCTTTTTACTTTTATTTTTATAAAAATATTCCAAATACCTATAAGCTTCCGGTAAGCAAGGAGGAGACCCTGCATTTTTCATTGCCGGTTTCCGCAGAAGTATATAAGGATTCCATTGAAGTTATGGGAACCGGAAACGTGATTCGTACGGCTCCTGCCGACAGCATTACTTTAAAGGCGGACAAAATGGAGTCCTATCAAATGAATCTGAAGCTTTTCGGAACCATTCCCCTTAAGACTATCGATTTGCAGGTAGTCAATGATATGGAGGTGATTCCCGTAGGGAAGCCTATAGGAATTTATGTAAAGACCCAAGGAGTGCTGGTAATAGGCGTGGGAGATGTGAAAAGTGAGGACGGCACCGTTTATTCTCCCTCTAAAAATATAATAAAAGCGGGAGATTATATTCTGGCAGTGGGAAATAAAAAGGTAAAAGGAAAAAAGGATTTGATAAAAAAGGTAAAGCAATGCGGCGGAGAAGATTTAATTCTTACATTGAGCAGGGAATCGGAAGAGCTTAAGGTAAGGGTAAAGCCTGCTTTGGACCAGACCGGAGAATATAAAATCGGGCTGTGGGTCAGGGACAGCGCTCAGGGTATAGGAACCCTTACCTTTGTGGATGAGGAAGGAAGATTCGGCGCATTGGGACACGGCATCAATGATGTGGATGTGAATGAGCTTATGGAAATGGAAAAGGGAGGCGTGTACCTGGCGGATATTGTGTCCATAAAAAAGGGAGAGGAAGGAAATCCGGGAGAGCTTACCGGTGTTATAGATTATGGGGAAGAAAATAAATTAGGAGAGATTTTTAAGAACACGAATGTAGGAATATACGGCAATTTGCTGGAAAATGAGACAGAATTTTTGTCGCAAAATCCAATTCCCATTGGTCTGAAACAGGAAATCCACAAGGGAGCCGCCTCCATTTTGTGTCAGATTGACGGGGAAAGCAAACTTTATGATGTGCAAATAACAGAAATTAACTTCGATAACGACAACAGCAATCGGGGAATTGTGCTAAAAATTACGGACGAAAATCTGATAAAATTAACGGGGGGAATTGTCCAGGGCATGAGCGGAGCCCCCATAATTCAAGACGGTAAGCTCATCGGCGCAGTGACCCATGTGTTCGTAAGAGATGCCAGGAAGGGGTATGGGGTGTTTATCGAAAATATGGTTTTGGTGCGATAATTAGCACTTGAATTAAAAATCGCCATTTTGTTATAATCCATGACAGAGAATGGAGGAGAAAAAAATGGAACAATTAAATGTTATGACTACTAAGGACAATGAAAGAATGTTTAAGATACTTACGGACCTGCTCCACCAGGATAAAGAATTCCAGATTATGATTACCGTACCATCCACATCCAGAGAAGGAAAGCTTCTTGTATCCCAGGGGGAAGGCGTGCAGAAAAAAGAAAGAGACCTGGAAAAAGACGTTACCGATATGATACATGAAATCGGCGTGCCGGCACATATTAAAGGATACCAGTATTTGAGGGAGGCAATTATGATGTCGGTGGAAGACATTGAAATGCTCAACTCCATTACGAAAATCTTATATCCCACCATTGCAAAGCGTTTTTCCACTACGCCCAGCCGGGTGGAACGCGCCATAAGACATGCAATAGAAGTGGCATGGAGCAGGGGGAAGATGGAGACTCTGGAGTCGCTTTTCGGCTATACCATCAACACAGGAAAGGGAAAGCCTACAAACTCAGAATTCATTGCATTGATAGCAGATAAGATTCGACTTTTATATCGGGATTAGAGATTGGAAGTAACTGAAAAATAGTGCTTTTAAAATCCATTAAATTGTAGTATAATTTTCCTATAGTCAGTGGGGAAAAGGAACTATATATGAATTGGAGGATTTAGGAATGAAAAAAATACTATTTGTTGCTTCTGAAGGTGTTCCGTTTATAAAAACAGGAGGACTGGCAGATGTTGTGGGTTCTCTGCCCAAATGCATAGACAGACAATATTTTGATGTTAGGGTCATCTTACCGAAATATACCTGTATCACTCAGCAAATGAAGGATTTGATGAAATACCGGACCCATTACTATCTGGACTTTCACTGGAGGCAGGAATACGTTGGAGTGCTGGAAGCAAATATAGATGGTATCAAATATTATTTTATCGATAATGAATCATTTTTCAGCGGTTTTAAAATTTACAGCGACAATGTGCTTGAGGAAATCGAAAAGTTTTCATTTTTCTGTAAGGCAGTGCTTTCCACCCTGCCCCTTATTGATTTCAGGCCGGATGTGATTCATTGCCACGACTGGCAGACAGGGCTGATTCCTGTTTATTTAAAAGAAAGATTTCACGGGGGCGAATTTTTCAGAGGCATTAAATCCGTTATGACCATACATAATCTGAAATTTCAGGGGAAATGGGATGTGAAGACGGTAAAGGAGATTACCGGGCTTCCAGATTATTTCTTTACGCCGGACAAGTTGGAAGCCTATAAGGATGCCAATCTGTTAAAAGGAGGCATTGTTTATGCGGATGCCATCACCACTGTTTCCCATACCTATGCGGAGGAAATCAAGACCGCTTTTTACGGTGAAGGATTAAACGGCCTGCTGACTGCAAGGAGCAATGCCCTTAGGGGAATCGTTAATGGAATTGATTATGATGAGTTCAATCCGGAAACGGATAAATATATAAGCTTCCCTTACAACAAGATAAATTTCCGAAAAGAAAAAATCAAAAATAAACGTGCGCTTCAGGAAGAGCTTGGATTAGAGCAGGATGACAAAAAGTTCATGATAGGTATTGTTTCCCGCCTTACTGACCAGAAGGGCTTTGACCTGATTGCATATATTATGGATGAGCTCTGTCAGGAGGATGTACAGATTGTGGTACTTGGAACGGGAGAAGAGCGGTATGAAAATATGTTCCGCCATTTCGACTGGAAGTACAACAATAAAGTATCTGCAAGCATTTATTATTCTGAGGCTTTGTCCCATAAGATTTACGCTTCCTGCGATGCATTTTTAATGCCGTCCCTATTTGAGCCCTGCGGGCTGAGCCAGTTGATGGCGTTGCGTTACGGCACGGTGCCCATTGTCAGGGAAACAGGCGGGTTAAAGGATACGGTGGAGCCATACAATGAATATGAATGCACCGGCACCGGCTTTAGCTTCCGCAATTACAATGCCCATGAAATGCTTGCCACTATCCGCTATGCCAAATATGTATTCTATCAAAGAAAAAGAGAATGGAATAAAATGGTGGACAGAGGCATGGCAGCAGATTTCTCATGGCATGTATCTGCTAAAAAGTATCAGGAGATGTATGACTGGTTAATTGGATAATTTTACAGTAAACAGAAAGAGGCATAGGTTTATGCTTCTTTCTTTATGATAGAACAGGCAATTGCAAAACGCCCTGCCTGCAGCAGTCTGACCCGTAGCTTTTCAGGCAGGCACGGGATGGGCATTTCGCAGAACATGTTTCTGCGTCGCCACGCTCCCGCTCTGATAAAAACGCAGCAGTGCTAGGCTCGAAAGAACCTCGCCAAGCGCTGGCGATTTTATAAGGGCTCCTTCAGAAATCATGTTCTGCGAAATGCCCATTCCGTGCCTGCCTGGAAAGTTGCGGGTCGGACTGCTGCAGGCAGGGCATTTTGCAATTGCCTGTTTAGAATAGAAAAGAAAGAGGATTAATATGGCATTTGACGGAATTACCATTTCCTGTCTGGTGGAGGAAATGAGGGAAAAAATACTAAACGGCAGGATTTATAAGATTGCCCAGCCGGAAAAGGATGAACTGCTTCTTACCATAAAGTGCAGGAAGACCAGGGAGGAGGACGGAGTGGAGCGGGAGGCTTCCCAGCAGAGGCTGCTTCTTTGTGCAGACCCCTCCCTCCCCCTTGCTTATTTTACAAAGGATAATAAGAAAAGTCCCATGACTGCCCCCAATTTCTGTATGCTTTTAAGGAAGCATATTCAAAACGGCAGAATCATTTCCATTACCCAGCCGGGTTTGGAGCGGATTATCAATATAGAAATTGAGCATCTGGATGAAATGGGGGATTTATGCAGGAAACAATTGATTGTGGAGCTTATGGGAAAGCACAGCAATATTATTTTCTGCAATGAAGAGGGCGTGATTATCGACAGCATCAAGCATATATCGGGAATGGTCAGCAGTGTCAGGGAGGTGCTTCCGGGCAGGGAGTATTTCGTTCCAAAAACAGAAGAAAAGGAAAATCCGCTGAAAGAGGGATTGTCCAAAGAAGACTTTTTAAGGCTCATACAGGAAAAGAGCATGCCCTTATTTAAAAGCATATACAGTCATTTTACGGGAATATCCCCCATTGCGGCTCAGGAAATCTGCTATCTTGCAAAGGTGGATTCGGATAAGCCTTCCGGTGTTCTGGAACAGGAGGAGACAAAACGGTTAGCAGAGGCTTACTTTTCGTATATAGCGCAGGCGAAGGAGAAAAAATACCGTCCTTTTATCGTATATGAAAGAAAGGAGCCAAAGGAATACAGCGTGCTCCCCCTTACTGTTTATGACAATCTGGAAAAGGAAGAGTTTCAAAGCCTTTCGGAGCTTTTGGAACACTATTATGCGGCAAAAAGCGCCGTGACCAGAATCCGTCAGAAGTCGGTGGATATAAGGAAAATCGTGCAGACTGCTCTTGAAAGGAATATAAAAAAGTATGACCTGCAATGTAAGCAGTTAAAGGATACGGAAAAAAGAGAAACCTATAAGGTTTATGGGGAACTTCTGCATACCTACGGGTATCAGGCGGAGCCTATGGCAAAATCCATAGAGGTGGAGAACTATTATACAGGAGAAATGGCGAAAATTCCGTTGGACCCGGATTTGTCCGCCATGGAAAATGCGAAAAAGTATTTCCAGAAATACAATAAGTTGAAAAGAACCTTCGAGGCATTGACAGAGTTTACAAAAGAGACAAAAGAAGAAATCGAGCATTTGGAAACAATTATGACCGCGCTGGATATTGCCATTTTGGAAGAGGATCTGGCTCAAATAAAGGAGGAACTTATTGAAAGCGGATATATACGCAGAAAAGGCGGGGGGAAAAAGGCAAAGCTTACAAGCAGGCCTTATCATTTTATAAGTAAAGACGGCTTTCATATGTATGTAGGGAAAAATAACTACCAGAATGAAGAGCTGACCTTTAAGTTAGCAGAAGGCAACGATTGGTGGTTCCATGCAAAAGGTATTCCCGGCTCCCATGTAATCGTAAAATCAGGCGGAAAGCCAATGGCGGACTCCACCTTTGAAGAGGCCGGAAGGCTTGCAGCCCACTTTTCCAAAGCAAGGGGGCAGGATAAGGTTGAAATCGACTATGTGGAAAAGAAGCAGGTGAAAAAGCCGGCAGGAGGGAAACCGGGATTTGTAGTATATTATACCAATTATTCTTTGATGATTGATTCGGATATTTCGGATATTGAGCAGGTTCGGGAATAGCCGGTAACAGTTCAGCCCTCAGTCTTCCCACACAGGAATCAGAACCGGCTGCAGGCGGAAAATGATTTCTAAAGGAGCCCTTATAAAAACGCCAGTGCTTAGCGAGGTTCTTTCGAGCCTAGCACTGCTGCGTTTTTATCAGAGCGAGAGCGTGGCGACGTAGAAACATTTTCTGCCTGCAGCCGGTTCTGATTCCTGTGTGGGAAGACTGAGGGCTGAACTGTTACGGTTTCCGTGGTTGCTTCACGCCGCATCTTGACGATTTTGATTCTATTAGCTATAATAATTACAAGTATGCCACAGCAGAAGAAGCGGCAGCTTAAACCAGACGAAATACAGCAAGTCTACGGGAGAGGTACGGACATGATAAAGAGTATGACGGGATTTGGCCGTTGTGAAATGACAGAAGGCAGCCGCAAGTTTACGGTAGAAATGAAATCCGTAAACCACAGGTATCTGGATACAAGTATTAAAATGCCCAAAAAGCTCAATTTTTTTGAGGCATCCATCAGAAGCTTATTAAAAGAATATATCCAGAGAGGTAAGGTGGATATCTTTATTACTTATGAAGATTATTCCGAGAATAATGTATGTATTAAGTACAATAAGGATATTGCCGGAGAATATTATGAGTATCTGAAACAGATGGCGGAGGATTTTCAGCTGGATAATGATGTGAGGGTTTCTTCCCTGTCCAGATATCCGGAAGTGTTTGTAATGGAAGAGCAGACCATTGACGAAGAGCAGCTTTGGAAGCTTTTGGAAAAGACAATCCGGGGAGCGGCGGAAGGCTTTGTGGAAACAAGGATAAAGGAAGGCGAGAATCTTACCAGTGATCTGATAGGCAAGCTGGACGGCATGCTGGAGCATGTGGCATTTATTGAAGAGCATTCCCCGCAGATTATTGCGGATTATAAGGCAAGGCTGATGGAAAAGATACAGGAGCTTTTGGAAGATACAAAGGTGGACGAAAGCAGGCTTGCCACGGAAGTGACTATTTTTGCAGACAAGGTCTGTGTGGATGAGGAGCTTGTGCGCTTAAGGAGCCATGTGGAGGCAACCAAGGAAGCGCTGTTAAGCGGAGAGTGCATTGGGAGGAAGCTGGATTTCATTGCACAGGAAATGAACAGAGAAGCCAATACCATTTTATCAAAGGCAAATGATTTGGAAATATCTAACAGGGGAATCGAGTTAAAGACGGATATTGAAAAAATAAGAGAGCAGATACAAAACATTGAATAGGAGGAGCCCTATGGAGCGAAAAGGAATTCTTTTAGTGGTGTCCGGTTTTTCCGGTGCAGGAAAAGGGACTCTTATGAAAAATCTGGTAGAGACCTATGATAATTATGCTTTGAGCATTTCCATGACTACAAGGAAGCCAAGGGAAGGCGAAGAAGAGGGAAAAGCTTACTTCTTTGTGGAAGAAGAAGAATTTCTGCAGAAAATCAAAGAGGAAAAGGTCATAGAGTACGCACAGTATTGCGGCCATTATTACGGCACTCCCAGAGAATATGTAGAAGAAATGCTTTACCGGGGCAAGGACGTGATTCTGGAAATTGAAATTCAGGGAGCCCTGAAGGTAAAGAAACAGTTTCCGGATGCATTGCTTCTTTTCATAATGCCGCCAAGCGCAGAGGAATTGAAACGGCGTCTGGTGGGCAGGGGAACTGAAACAGAACAGGTTATTAAACAGAGACTGCTCCGGGCAGTGGAAGAGTCGGAAGGAATCGAGGAATACGATTATATCCTTATTAATGACCGGCTTGAGGATTGTGTAGAGGAACTGAACAATCTGGTAATGGCAGCCCATAGTACGCCTGCCAGAAATCAGGAGTTTATAAATAATATAAGAAAAGAACTGAAAAGTCTTTCGAAAGGAGAATAAAGATGTTACATCCATCTTACACAGAATTGATACAGGTAGTGAACAGCGAGGTAGAGTCAGGAGAACCGAAAGTGGTTAACAGCAGGTATTCCATTGTGATGGCAACCGCAAAAAGGGCAAGGCAGATTATTGGCGGCGATGAGCCTATGGTAACCTCCGGGGGGACCAAGCCTCTTTCTGCAGCAGTGGCAGAATTGAATGAAGGCAAGATTAAAATTCTTGCACAAGAAGAAACAGAAGAGCAATAAGGAATGAGGCAGAAGAGAAATTCCCCCAGGGCATTTCTCTTTTCTTGCATGAAGGTGAAATGAGAGGAAAGGTCCCGTTGAAAATACTATTTATATCTTTAGGCTGTGACAAAAATCTTGCCGATACGGAATTTATGCTGGGAAAACTGGAAAAAAAGGGATATTCTTTTACGGATGATGAGCAGGAAGCGGAGCTGATTATTGTAAATACCTGCTGCTTTATCCATGATGCCAAGGAGGAAAGCATCCAGACCCTTTTGGAGATGGGGCGGCTGAAGGAAGAGGGAAAGGCAAAGGCTTTGATTGCAGCAGGCTGTCTGGCAGAACGCTATAAGGATGAAATCATGACAGAAATTCCGGAAGTAGATGCAATTGTAGGCACCAATGCCATTGACAAAATCGTGGAAGCGGTGGAAAAGGTTTTAGCAAAAGAAAACGGAAGTCAGTTAGCGGATATTAACAGCGTTCCGGCTTATGGAAAAGAACGAATCGTCACTACCGGGGGACATTTTGCATATTTGAAAATTGCAGAGGGATGCAATAAGAACTGCAGCTATTGCATTATTCCAAAGGTAAGGGGCCATTACCGCAGCATTCCCATGGAGCATTTGCAAAAAGCCGCAGAGGATCTTGCCAAAAAAGGAGTAAAAGAGCTGATTTTAGTAGCTCAGGAGACTACCCTTTACGGGATGGATCTGTACGGGAAAAAAATGCTGCCGGAGCTTTTAAGGGCGCTCTGTAAGATTCCGGGTCTGTATTGGATAAGGCTTCTTTATTGTTATCCGGAGGAGATTACGGATGAGCTGATTCAGGTAATAAAAGAAGAAAAGAAAGTCTGCCGTTATCTGGACATTCCCATCCAGCACTGCTCCGATGATATTTTAAAGAAAATGGGAAGGCGCACCAATGAAAGCTCTCTTCGGGAAATCATCGGAAGGCTTCGTAAGGAAATACCGGATATTTGTCTTAGGACTACTTTGATTACCGGCTTTCCGGGAGAAACGGAAGAGGACCATGAAAAAGTAATGCTGTTTGTGGACGAGATGGAATTTGACAGACTGGGGGTATTCACCTATTCGCCGGAGGAAGGTACAAAGGCGGCAGAGTTCCCAAATCAGATAGAAGAAAGCCTGAAGGAAGAAAGACAGGCTGAGATTATGGAGCTCCAGCAGGATATAGCCTTTGAAAAGGCGGAGGACATGGCAGGAAAAGAAGTCCTGGCAATGATTGAGGGAAAAGTAGCGGATGAAAACGCCTATGTGGGAAGGACTTATAAGGATGCTCCCAATGTGGACGGACTGATTTTCATCAATACCGATATAGAACTTATGACCGGGGATTTTATAAAAGTGAAGGTAACCGGCTCATATGAATATGATTTAATAGGAGAAATAGTAAAATGAAGATGAATTTACCCAATAAGCTGACTGTGCTGCGCATGGTTATGGTGCCGTTTTTTGTAGGATTTATCCTGCTTTCCCCAAGGGTGTTCTGGTTCAAATGGATTGCTCTGGGGCTTTTCATCATTGCAAGCCTGACGGATATGCTGGATGGAAAGATAGCAAGAAAATACAATTTGATTACCAATTTCGGGAAGTTTATGGACCCGCTGGCAGATAAGCTGCTAGTTTGTTCCGCACTGATTTGTCTTACCGATTTGAATGTAATACCCTCCTGGATTACCATTGTAATCATAGCAAGGGAATTTATTATAAGCGGTTTCCGTCTTATCGCAGCGGAAAAAGGAGTGGTCATTGCAGCAGGAAAATCCGGAAAATGGAAGACGGCAGTTACCATGGTTATGATTTGTTTTATGCTTTGTATCGTGAACACCCATGGCTTTTTAAGCAAGGCGGCAGCTTTGGAACCGACTTCCATGGAAGGGATTTATCCGGCATACTGGGTGATTTATGCCATTGGCTATATACTGATGATAATTGCGCTTGTTTTAACCGTAGTTTCTTTAATTGATTATCTGGTAAAAAATAAGGATGTAATGAAAGACGAGGTGGATTAAGATGGTAGTGGAGCTTATATCAGTAGGGACAGAAATTCTTCTTGGAAACATTGTAAATACCAATGCGGCATATCTGGCGGAAAAATGTGCCGGGCTGGGGCTTTCCTGCTATTATCAGACCGTAGTGGGAGATAATGAAGACAGGCTTTTTGAAACGCTGAAGACAGCGCTGTCCCGTTCTGATATTGTCATACTGTCAGGAGGGCTTGGGCCTACTCAGGATGATTTGACGAAAGAAACCGCAGCGAAAGTCATGGGTAAAGAGCTTTTTATGGACCAGCATTCCAAAAAGCGCATTTCAGATTTTTTTGAAAAAAGGAACATAGACATTACGGATAATAACTGGAAACAGGCAATGATGCCAAAAGGAGCCATTATCATTGACAATGAAAACGGAACGGCTCCGGGAGTCATTATGGAGGAAAACGGGAAGACGGTTATTTTGCTGCCGGGTCCTCCAAATGAGTTAATTCCCATGTTTGAAAAAGATATCGCTCCTTATCTGAATGAAAAGACACCTGACATGATTTATTCCCAGACTGTAAAAATATGCGGAATCGGGGAAAGCAAAGCGGAGGCAATGATTGAGGATTTATTAAAGGAACAGACAAATCCCACCATCGCCCCTTATGCAAAAACCGGTGAGGTGCATTTAAGGGTAACTGCAAAGGCTCAGGATGAAAAAACTGCCAAAAAGTTATGTAAACCCATTGTTAAGGAGCTGAAAAGCCGTTTTGGTGAAAAGGTTTATTCCACACAGGAGGATATGACGTTAGAAAAGGCAGTGGTGGACCTGCTTTTAGCCAATCATCTGACGGTGGCAACTACCGAGTCCTGTACAGGCGGGCTTCTGGCGGCAAGGCTGATTAATGTGCCCGGAGTGTCGGAGGTATTTAAGGCAGGATATGTAACCTATTCCAATAAGGCAAAAAGAAAGCTGGTAGGCGTGAAAAAAGCCCAGCTTTTAAAATATGGGGCAGTCAGCGACGTAGTGGCAAAGGAAATGGCAAAAGGGGCTGCAATTTTTACGAAAGCAGATGTGACGGTTTCTGTTACAGGTCTTGCGGGACCGGACGGCGGAACAAAAGAAAAGCCGGTAGGCCTTGTATATATTGCATGTAACGTGAAGGGGAATGTGGAAGTAAAGGAATATCATTTTTCCGGTTCCAGAGAGAAAATCAGGCAGTACAGCGTAGCCAGCGCCCTGACTTTATTAAGGCAGTGTGTTTTAAAGTATATGAGTGAGGTAACCTTCGGAAGAAAATAAAATAAGTACATAGAAAGGAAAGGGGAAATAAGGATGGAGAATACATATGAATTTTGTCCAAAGTGCGGGGCTCTTGTGAGAGAGGGAGTATGCACCAGCTGCGGAGCTGTTTACGGCATGGCAGAGGAAACGGATAAACGGACGGATGAGGAAACCGAAAATTCCGGACAGGCTTTTGGTCAGGATAATTTTGAAAATAAAGCGGAAGATGTTCAGCGGGCGGAAGACAGTCAGCGGACGGAGGAAAAGCAGCATACGGAAGACAGTCAGCGGGCGGAAAATGGACAGCAGGAAGTATATTCCGGCATGGAGACGCCGGCGCCGGAGAGAGCCTGGAATAAGAGCCAGACCTTTGAAAACAGGGATATATATCCAGGGAATAATTATTATGGCGGACAGGCGCCGGCAGGTCCGGCGGAGCCTGACAGGAAAAAGAAAAACGGTGCGTTAATCGGCATTCTGGCAGGAACGTTTCTGGTGGTCATCATTCTGCTGATTTATATCGGCTCTGAGGTGGCAAAGCTGTCAAAGGGAAATTTTGTGGAAGAAGTGAAAAAGTCAATAGAGGATGTTTTCAGGGAGCCCCGGGAAGAGAAAGACTATCAGATGGACGAAGAAGCGGATGAAGACTACTGGGAAGAGTATGAAAAGGAGCAGTCCGTCCAATATGATAAGGATTTTAAAAGCGAAAGAAAAAATTATGATGCTTCCCAAATTACAGGACCGTATTATGAGGAGTTCGTAAATTGTATCGACGAATCGGTTTCCTATAAGGTAAACAGGGAGTTTTATGAAAAAATAGAACAAGAGCAGGGCGTGTGCATTCAGGTCTCCTACATTCAGTTAGAGGGAGATATTCCAAATCTGGAAGCCATTAATGAAGCAATAAAAGAGCGGAGCATGGTTGTGGCAAATGTGTATCTGGATAATGAGGATTACTATAAGGAATTGTATAAAGAGTATGATTATGTCACCAATTATATAAAAGTGGAATCCACGGTAGCCTTCAATGATGAAGAAAGTATCAGCATTGTATTAGATGAAAGATATGATGTGGCAGGATATTCAAGCCTTATCAGATTGTACGGAATGAATATTAATCTGAAAACGGGAACGGTTCTGGAGAATACGGAAATTTTAAATGCAGATGAGGAGTTTGTAAAGGATTTTGTGAAACGAAGCAATACACAAAATGGAAATAACTCCGTTGGCATTGACCAGATTTCCAATAGCGAGAAGCTGCAGCTGTTTCATAGCAACGATAATCTGATTGTGTTTTATACACCAATCGGACTGGAGGTTGGCTATAATTATTCCGGAGTGGAAGGGTATTCGGGATGGATTACAGTCAGCATAGAGGATTATGAGCAATATTTAAAAGGTTATTGATATAGCAAACCGGTTTAGGCAATTTTGAAAAAGGAGTTGCATAACATATGAAAAGAAATAAATGGGTGGGAAAAGGCAATGGACTGAGAAAATGTTTTCTGATTCTTTTGTCGTGGGCACTTTTGGCGGAAAGTGCTCTCCTGCCCGTTTGTGCTGTTTCAAACCAGACGGTTTCTGAAAACAGCTTTGCGGAGCAGAGTGAAGAACTACCCGGAGAGGAGCCGGAATATCCGGATTTGGATTATATAAAAGGAAGGCCTTTAACGGAAGAGGAAAGACGGGAACAGGAGGCATTGGTACCAGAGCTTACGGAACGGGAAAGGCTGGATATTTCTTTTGAATTGCCGAAAAGATCCGGGGTTTCCCTTTATGTGGAGAGAGCCGGAGCGCCTGTTTCTTATGACCCAAGGCTAAGGGGCGCCGTTACCGGGGCAAAGAATCAGGGAAATACAGATTCCTGCTGGGCTTTTGCCACCATCGGAGCAATTGAGCAGGCTGCTGTTTTGAACGACTTTTCGGATAATAGCGTGGATTATTCCGAAAATCATCTGGCGTACTTTTTTTATAATCGGGAAACGGATCCATGCGGGGGGACGGAAGGAGACCATAACGACCTGGCTGATGGAAATAATTACCTGGACAATGGCGGAAATATTATGATGGCAGCCTTTGAGCTTGCAAGCTGGACCGGTGTGGTAAAGGAGGAGCTTGCGCCTTTTACCGGCAGTGTTTCACCGATTTTACCGGAATATAATTATTATTCCGATGTGAAAATGAAGAATATTTATTTTATTGGAATGAATGCAGATGAAAGCATTAATGTGGAGGCTGTAAAAAATGCAATAGGAAATTACGGCGCAGCAGCATGTCAGTACGGGCATTTTTCAAGATATTACAACCCGGATACAGCAGCTTATTATAGCAATGGCACAAGCATTAATCATGCGGTTACTCTGGTGGGATGGGATGATAGCTATAGAAAGGAAAATTTCCGTGAGGGACTGCAGCCGGAACAGGACGGAGCTTTTATTGCAAAAAACAGTTATGGGACCAGTTGGGGGGACGAGGGATTTTTCTATATTTCCTATGAGGATAAAAGCCTGTACCTTCCAATCGCATATGAGTTGATGGCAGCGGATTCCTATGACAATAATTATCAATATGACGGCAGTGCCTCTTTAAGCTACTGGACCATTCCGAGCGGCGGACAGGTAGGGAATGTGTTCAAGGTAAAGGAAGATGAAAATGGTTACGGACAAAATCTGAAAGCGGTGCAGATTGCCCTTCAGAGCCCGGATGTAAACTATTCCATACAGGTATATAAGAATATCACAGAGCCGGTGAATCCGGAAAGCGGAACAAAAGCTCTTACGGAGCCTGTTACGGGGACTACCTCCATGGCAGGTATTTATACGATAGATTTAGGACAGGATGTTTTTTTAGGCAGCGGAGAGACATACAGCGTAGTGGTAACCTTATCCACAGATGATAATAGTAAAGTCAGTATTTTCGGTGAAATGTCAGGCAGTGCAGAATGGTTGTCATGGACGGCGAATACAAAACAGGGACAAAGCTTTTATCGTTCTTCCACTGCCAGAGGCTGGACGGATGCCAACCGTCTTCCCGTAGCATCAGGCGGCGGCACTGTATATAAACAGGTGGCGATGCGTTTAAAAGCGCTGACTAACGACACCACTATTGTAACACCGGGATATGGGGAAAAAGAACCGGAACAGCCAGACAGACCCAGTGAGCCGGTTTCCCCTACGCCGGCTCCCCCTTCAAAAGAGGAGACACCGATTCAGACACCTGCGCCGGTTCCTATATCTAATGTCACTATTAAAAAAATATCCAATAAGACCTATACGGGAAAAGCCATAAAGCCGTTGCCTTCAGTGACCTATAATGGAGCTGCATTGAAAAAAGGAACGGATTATACACTCTCATATAAAAATAATAAAAAAACAGGAAAAGCCACTATTACCATAAAAGGAATTGGTAAATATACAGGGAAAAAATCTGTAAGCTTTTATATTGTACCTAAAAAAACAGGCATCAAAGCTCCCATGGCTTTAGGCAGTAAAAAACTGAAGATTTCCTGGAAAAGAAACACAACGGCTTCCGGTTATCAGATACAGTTGGCTACTAATAAGAAATTTACCAAAGGGGTAAGAAAAGTAAATATTTCTAAAAATTCCACTACAAGCAAAACCGTCAGCAGGCTGAAAAAAGGAAAGCGGTATTATGTGCGGGTAAGAGCATATAAAAAGGTTGGCGGGAAGAAGTATTATGGGAAGTACAGCGGGGTGAAAAGTGTGAAGGTGAAGTGAGGCTGTAAAGTTGTAAGGTGGGGCTGTGAAGGGAGGACGTGGGAGCAGGCATAGTATATAGAAGTCATGGAGGCACGCTTTCGCTCTATGAAGACGCAGCGGTACTAATGCACCAGAGTACGGTGCATAAGGACCGGCGCCTTCATCAAGGCCTCCATGACTTCTATATACTATGCCTGCTCCCACTGTGTATTGGTTTGGGCTTTGGGGGCTCACAGACGGAAGAGTTTTTAGTGATTAAGTATCTTTTATATACATTTCAGCCTGCAAGTTTTGGATTTGAGGACGCAGGAGGGGCAAGGTAGATAGAAGT
>CAJUEX010000020.1 GCA_910585715.1 uncultured Lachnospiraceae bacterium | reverse complement strand
AGCATACGGTTCATACCCGTAGTGTCGAGGGTTCAAATCCCCCTCTCGCTATTATTTGCTTCAAATTTGTTATGATGCTTTCTCTGACAGATTTGAAGTTTTTTATTTTTTGCACGGATAGAAAGGAGCAATTGCTTATGGGAAAAATGACTGTATACCATGGCAGTTACCTGCTAAAGTAAACTTCTGCTCTGCTACGGCACTGAAATGTTTGGAATATGTATCAAGCGAGGAGGTTTCCCGGTTTATTGGATTCTTCCGTTAATTCTATATTTTTGTGTTTCACAATTGTCTATTACATTTATGTATATAAATGTATATGTAATAAAAAGCATTCGGATTTTTATTTTCCGAATGCTCTTTACTCTTTTTCTTATTTTAAAACAAATCGCTATGTGTTCCCGTTCTTGTAAGATATAATATCAGTTCTCCATTATCAATTTCATAAATAAGCAGCCAGTCTGCGCGTAATATGACATTCTTTAAAGCCAGTATAATCTCCGCTGAGAGGATGGTCTTTATTTTTCTCCGGCAATTGTTCACCTTTTGCCAGTCTTTGAATAATATCCTCTATCAGTTTCGTGTTGTACCCTCTTTTGACAACCTTTTTATAATCCTTCTTAAAGGAAGTATGGTATTTAATCTTCAGCATATTAGCGGTATTTTAAATCACATAAAAATCCGCCCTCTCCTGCTGCCATTCCACCAAATCCGCCAGGGTAACCGTATCTACCACGCCGGAAATGGCGGCATTTAATTTCTGCCATAAAAGAAGGGTGGCGCACTGTTCCTGCCGCAGGCATTCATTGGGCTCATCCTCCAGACAGCTTACCGGCGCAAGGCTGCCTTCCGTTATGCGCAGGATTTCTCCTACTGTATACTGTTTTGGCAGCCTGGAAAGCCGGTAGCCCCCCTGAGGGCCCCTTATGCTCTTTACCATGCCCGCCTTATTCAGCATGGATACTATCTGTTCCAGATATTTATCTGAAATATCCTGTCTTGTGGATATTTCCTTAATCCGTACAGGCTCGCCCGTATCGTGCAATGCCAAATCCAGCATCAGTCTTAACGCATATCTTCCTTTTGTTGAAATCTTCATTGAAATTCCCCCATGCTTTCTATTTACGTTACTATTCACGGCCCAGGAGCCGCTCATAGCAACGATTCGGGGCGATATTCAAAGTTTTGCTTCTCAAAAATCGCCCCTCACTCCTGAATCATGTTCTCACGGAATGCGCAGTTTATGCACATTCCTGACCCGTGAAAAGTAACCTATTTACCATATACCAAACGAAAATGCACCTGTTCCTCTGTATTTTAAGGAACATTTACCCGCATTTCCTATATATAAGTAATCATATACTCTTAGTAGGAATTCGTCAATTACATTCTTTCAGGCGCTTCAAAACCCAGCACCTGAATACAATCCTCCAGTACAGCCAGCGTTAATTTCAGCAATGCGATAAAGCCCGCCTTTACCTGCCCGTCCTCCTGGGTCAGTATTTTCGTCTCATGATAGAAACGGTTAAAGGCATTGGCAAGATCATAAATATATGCGCATATCTTATGGGGCGCAAGCTCTTCATAGGCAGCCTCCATCATGGCTGTAAACCTTGTGAGGGCAAGCATCAAATCCTTCTGGGATGGGCTTAAGCTGTCCTGCAAGGCCACTGCTTCCGGGTCGCCTCCCTGCTCCCTGTATTTGGCAAGGATGGATTTAATCCGCACCATGGTATAAAGAATATAAGGTCCGGTATCTCCTTCAAAGGAGGTGAACCTTTCCACGTCAAAAACATAATCCTTGCTTGCCTGATTGGATAAATCTCCGTATTTCACAGCGGAAAGGGCAACCATTTTTGCTGTTTTCCTTGCTTCCTCCTCTTCCACCTCATGATTGTCAGTAATCTTTTGAAACATCTGTTCATTGATATCGGAAATCAGGCTTTCTAAGCGCATGACGCCGCCGTCCCTGGTCTTAAAGGGCTTTCCGTCCTTTCCGTTCATGGTGCCGAAGCCCAAAAATCTTAAATCAGTATTTTCTTCCACCAGCTTTGTTTTCCTTGCACAGCGGAATACCTGTTCAAAATACAGCTCCTGCCTTTTGTCCACCACATAAATAAGCTGATCCGGATGGATTTCTTCCATTCTTTCCATTATGGTTGCCAAATCGGTAGTATTATATAAAGAAGCTCCGTCTGATTTTAAAATCATGCAGGGCGGAATTTCCTTGGTATCCGTGTCTTTTTTAACATCCACCACCAATGCGCCTTCCGACTCATGGGCATAACCCTCTTTTTTCATATATTCCACCATTGCCGGAATCCTGTCATGCACATCGGATTCCCCCTTCCAAAGGTCGAAATCCACGTTCAGATTGGCATAGTTTTTCTTTAAATCCGAAACAGACACCTGAATAATGTGCTTCCAGAGCGCCCTGTGCCCCCTTACGCCGTTCTGGAGTTTATAAGTGTCCTCCATGGCGCGTTCCTTATATGCCTTGTCCTCCTTGGATTTTCCGCTGGCTGTAGGATAGATTTCCTCAAGCTCGGAAATGGTAAAGGGCGGCTCCATTGGATATTCCCCTGTATAGCTTTCATCAAAATAAATCAGCTCCGGCTGCCTTTCCTTTAATTCGGTAATGATAAGCCCCATTTGAAGCCCCCAGTCCCCTAAATGAATGTCTCCAATCACCTCATGGCCTGCATAACGGGCAATGCGCTTAATGCTCTCCCCGATAATGGCAGAACGCAGGTGCCCTACATGAAGAGGCTTTGCCACATTGGGTCCGCCGTAATCAATGACAATTTTTTTCACCTTTTCCGGCTTATCCAGACCGAACTTCTCCTTTGACTCCATTTCCTTTAAGTAAGCAGTTACAAACCCTTCCTTCACCTTTAAGTTCAAAAAGCCCGGCATAACGGCTGCTGCTTCCGAAAATATTTCACTGTCCGCCAGCTTTTCCGCCACTTCATTTGCTATCATAATGGGAGCCTTTTTATAGGTCTTTGCCCCTGCCATGGCTCCGTTGCACTGATATTCACAAAGGTCCGGACGGTTGGAAAGGGTCACCTTTCCAAGCACCCTGTCATAGCCCGCTTCCTCAAATGCTTTTTTCATTTCTTCTGAAATCAGATCCAGTATTTTTTTCATATATTTTATTCTTCCTTTCCTTTATTCCTCTGTCTTTCCCTTTTGGAAAAAACACAGCCGCAATAATCCTGCCTGTACAGCTCATATTCTCCTGACAGCAGAATGGATTTTTTATATCCGTCCTTTTTCTTAAAATCAGAGGGCAGGTATGAGATTTCATACTCCTCCCCCATTCTTTGTCCGATCTCATTGAGCCATTTCGCATTTTTCATGGGGCTTATGGAGAGAGTGGTTGTAAAATAATCAAATCCCTGCTCTTTTCCGTAAGCAGCCGCTTCCCTAAGGCGCATTTCATAGCATAGGTAACAGCGCTCTCCGCCTTCCCTGTCTGACTCGTGTCCCTTTACCCTTTCAAAAAAAGCTTCCGGCTTATAGTACCCTTCCTGAAAGGAAATCGGAAAGACCCTGCCGGCATGAAAGCCGCCGTCCCTCTCCGCTTCCTCATTCAGCCTTAGGATGAACCGCTTCTGCTCCTCCACTCTCTTTTTGTATTCCGTATTCTCTGTAATATTTGGATTATAATAGAAAACGGTTATCTTAAAAAAAGTTCTTAAATAAGTAAGAACATAGCTGCTGCATGGCGCGCAGCAGCTATGTAAAAAGAGGCTTTTCCCCCGTTCGCTATTTTGTTGTAGTATCTTCTCCATCATTATCTGATAATTCAATATGGTCACCAAAATATCTTTCTAAAAATACTGCCATGGAAACAGGCTCAGAATAATAATAACCCTGTACATATTTACATCCAAGCTTTCCTAACAGCTCTACCTGTTCCTTTGTTTCCACGCCCTCGCAAAGCACCCGGATATTCAAGCCTTCAGCCATCTCAATGATTTTCTGCAAAATCCATGTGCTGGATTTGGAGGTTACGGATTCGCTGAAAAATTCTCTGTCAATCTTTAGCACGTCAAAGGGAACATCCTTTAACAGATTTAAAGAAGAGTATCCGGAGCCAAAATCATCCATGGAAAGGAGCACTTCTTTTCCCTTCAGCTCATGAATAATTTCAATCATCTTCTCTCTTTCTCCGAAAAATACTGTTTCTGTCACTTCCAGCTCCACCATATTGCTTGGAACCTGATAGCGCTTCAACACTTCCTCCACATGCTCCACGTACCTTGGATTATCCCAAAGCCTTCTGGACTGGTTTACGGAAACCGGAAAAACCGGCATTCCCGCTCTTTGCAGGTTGTGAAGCATACGGCAGACATTTGTCAGCATATAGAAGTCCAGTTTTTCAATAAAACCGTTACTTTCAAATACCGGAATGAACTCATCCGGATAAACAACCGTTCCATCCGGCTTTATCCAGCGCACTAACGCTTCTGCGCCATACAATTCATCCTTCTCAATATTCCACTTGGGCTGGAGATAGAGTTTAAATTCCCCGTCCATTAAAGCCTTATCCATATCCGATTCAATTTTATCGGCTATGCGCATTTCATTGATAATCTTATCACTATAGAAGGATATCAGTTCTTTTTCATTGCCCACCAGCGACTTTCTTGCCGCATTTGCCCGGTCCAGAATCTGATTGATATCCCTGTCATCATTACGAATCTGGTAGATTCCGCATTTTAGCTTAATGGGATAGATAATGCCCATTTCTATGGCACGGATATTGATATTATCCGTAAATTCCTGTATTTGTGTTTTATAGTTATCCTTACTCTTTAAAAGCACTACAAACTGATCTGCATTCATACGGATGCACATTTCTTTGTCGTGAAATGCTTTTTTTCCTTCCATGGAAACAATTGTCAGCAAATCATCTGCTTTTAAATGTCCATACGCTTCATTGATATATCGGAAATTCAGTATATCAAACCTTGCCACGGCATAGCTGGTCCTTTTTCCCTCACTGACAATTCTGCCTGCTTTTTCCGTAAAATAATTCAGATTTTTCCCTTTTGTAATGGGGTCCTCATAGGCAAGCTTTTCAATAGTATTGATATTCTTTCTGAGACAGAACCATACATAAATAAGCAGACAAAACATTGCGGATACAATAATCAGAACCGAGGCAACACTTCGATAAAGCACCGGATAAACTCTCTCTTTAAATACCGTTTCCCGATAACAATGGAATAAGTAGAATTTTTCCACCCCTTCTATTTTCTGACTGGCTCCATATAATTTTCCGTTTTCGGTGGATAAGGTAATCCTGCTTGTGGTGTAATTATTCAAATCCTTCTGCATGGAATCGATTGCTTCTATATTTCCTTTTCCTTTTAAATCTATTCCCCTCAAAAGGTCGAATATATTATCATCATCCTCCGGCTTTAAATCAAATTCCGTGCTCTGGCTTACCAGTATTTCGCCATCCATGCCGATTAAAAAGGTATCACCTATTTCGTTTAAATACTCGAAGGCATATCCCTTGAGCATATCCGTCATGGGCTGAAGCCCTACTACCACCCCAATCTTTTCTCCCTCAAAAATAACCGGCACCGCATACATGGCAGTGCCCACGCCGTCTCCTAAATCATAATCATTGAACACCATTATTCTTTTTTCCGTCACATTCAGCATTTCTATAGGTTCTTCGCCTCTTTGCTTCACACCTCTATCTGCATAATAAGTGGTCCCATTGTTGTCAATAAATACAACCAGTGAAAAATCATTGATATTCTGATATTCGCCAAGCACAAAGAAAATCAATTCTATATTTGGCTTTTTCCCGCTCTTTATCATAACGGAAACGGCCTGCTCCAGTGTTTCCATGGAATGATTCATATGGTCCGACATATTTTCCGTGGAAACCATTAAATGTTTCTCTATGTTTTGTGTTCTTTCCTCTTCAAAATTTTTCTTTACATCAACAACGTGTAAGATACATATTATTGTACAGATAATAAGAGCAATAAACCCTATAGCAATCACACGGGCAAGAAACTGCTTCCTGTCCTGCTTTTTCCTAAAATGAAGCATATACTCTTTCCTTATCATTCAAACTTGTTTATATAGTTGCTATATCAATCAATGTAAGATTCTGTACATCTGTATTCTCAAGGCTGGTCAGCAGCGCATTTGCCGTGTCCAGACTGGTCAGGCAGTTCACGCCTGTTTCTATGGCAGTTCTACGAATCAGGAAGCCGTCTCTGGATTTATCCCTGCCCTGTGTAGGGGTATCGATAACCAAATCGATTTTGTGCCCTAGGATAAGGTCCATGACCGTAGGGGATTCCTGCTGGATTTTATTTACCTTTCTGGCGTTTACTCCTGCCTCCTTTAAGGCATTTGCCGTGGAACGGGTGGCATAAATCTTATAGCCTAATTTCTCAAACCTTCTTCCGATTTCAATTGCTTCCCCTTTATCGGCATCCTTTACAGTGATAATCAGCTGTTTGTGCTTTGGAAGGTCGATTCCTGCTCCGATAAACGCCTTGTACAAAGCTTCGTTAAAGGTTTTGGCAATTCCTAAGCATTCTCCTGTGGATTTCATTTCGGGTCCTAGGCTGATTTCCGCTCCCCTGATTTTTTCAAAGGAGAACACCGGCATCTTGATTGCCACGTAATCCGCTTCCTTCTGAAGCCCCGGCTCATAACCAAGCTCTTTAATGGTATTGCCGATAATAACCTTTGTTGCAAGAGGCACGATAGGAATTCCGGTTACCTTGCTGATATAGGGCACGGTACGGGAGGAGCGGGGATTTACCTCGATGACATACACCTCTTCGCCGCACACGATAAACTGGATGTTGATAAGGCCGATAACGTGAAGTGCCCTTGCCAGCCTTCTTGTGTATTCCGCTATGGTTTCCTTTACCTTCTGGCTGATGCTCCTTGCCGGATATACGGAAATGCTGTCACCGGAATGAACGCCGGCACGTTCAATATGCTCCATAATGCCCGGAATCAGTATGTCTTCTCCGTCGCAGACTGCATCTACCTCAATTTCCTTTCCAACCAGATATTTATCCACTAATATAGGATGGTCCTGGGCAATCCGGTTGATGATTTCCATGAACTCTTCCACCTCTGCGTCGGAAATAGCAATCTGCATTCCCTGACCTCCAAGCACATAGGAAGGTCTTACAAGCACCGGATAGCCTAATTCATTGGCAACCCGTTTTGCCTCATCTGCGGTAAACACCGTGCCGCCGGAGGGCCTTGGAATATGGCATTCCTCCAGAATCTTATCAAACAACTCCCTGTCTTCCGCCGCATCCACGTTCTCTGCGCTGGTGCCTAAAATGGGCACTCCCATCTTCATCAGGCTTTCCGTCAGCTTGATGGCGGTCTGCCCGCCAAACTGCACTACCGCACCGTCAGGCTTTTCCAGATTCACAATGCTTTCCACATCCTCGGGAGTGAGGGGCTCAAAGTAAAGCTTGTCGGCAATGTCAAAGTCTGTGCTGACTGTTTCCGGATTGTTATTGATGATGATTGTCTCGTAGCCTTCTTTGGCAAATGCCCAGGTGGCATGTACAGAGCAATAGTCAAATTCGATTCCCTGCCCGATACGGATGGGACCGGAACCAAGCACTAACACCTTTTTTTCCGGCTTTGTCTCCACCGCTTCGTTTTCCCCGCCGTATACGGAATAGTAATAGGGGGTGGACGCTTCAAACTCTGCGGCACAGGTATCCACCATTTTGTAAACAGCAACGATACCGTTTTCATAGCGCATTTTCTTGACTGCTTCCTCTTCCATTCCCGTAAGCCTTGCAATCACGTTGTCCGGGAACTCTATGCGTTTTGCTTCTTTTAGCAGCTCTACAGTAAGCGGCCCTTTCTTTAAGGCATTTTCCATTTCCACAAGGACTGCCAGCTTGTCAATAAACCATATATCTATCTTGGTAATCTCATGGATGGTGTCATAGTCCATTCCCTTCCGCAAGGCTTCCGCTATCACGTAAATCCGCTGGTCGTCCACGATTTTCAGCCTTGCCTCAAGCTCTTCCAAGGAAAGCTCTGAAAAATCATAGCTTAACAGACAGTCCACATGCTGCTCTAAAGAACGTATTGCCTTCATCAGCGCGCCTTCAAAGTTGTGGCAGATGCTCATGACCTCGCCGGTTGCCTTCATCTGGGTGGTAAGGGTACGCTTTGCGGTGATGAACTTGTCAAAGGGGAGCCTGGGAAGCTTTATAACACAATAGTCAAGGGTTGGCTCAAAGCTGGCATAGGTCTTTCCTGTAATGGCATTCTTTATTTCATCCAGTGTATAGCCAAGGGCAATCTTTGCCGCCACCTTGGCAATGGGATAGCCGGTTGCCTTGGAAGCCAATGCCGAGGAACGGCTTACACGGGGATTTACTTCAATGACACAGTATTCAAAGCTGGTAGGATGAAGGGCAAACTGTACGTTACAGCCTCCTGTAATCTGAAGCTCGTTTATAATGTTCAGGGCGGAGCTTCTTAACATCTGGTATTCCTTATCCCCCAGTGTCTGGGAAGGCGCCACTACGATGCTGTCCCCTGTATGTACGCCTACCGGGTCGATGTTTTCCATATTACATACGGTAATGCAGTTGCCTGCACCGTCCCGCATCACTTCGTATTCGATTTCCTTCCAGCCCGCTATGCAGCGCTCTACCAATACCTGTCCTACACGGGAAAGCCTTAAGCCGTTTTCCAGTATCTCTTCCAGTTCTGCCTGATTGTGGGCAATGCCACCGCCGGAGCCTCCTAATGTATAAGCAGGACGAAGCACTACCGGGTAGCCGATGGAATTGGTAAATGCCACGCCGTCCTCTACGTTTTCCACTACAAGGGAAGCTGCACAGGGCTCACCGATTTTTTCCATGGTATCTTTAAATTCCTGACGGTCTTCGGCTTTTTTGATGGTGGCTGCGGTAGTTCCCAACAGCTTCACATGATGCTTTGCAAGAAATCCCGATTCCTCCAGTTCCATGCCCAGATTCAGCCCCGCCTGTCCGCCAAGGGTGGGAAGCACGCTGTCCGGTTTTTCCTTTTCGATAAGCTGTTCCAGCACTTTTACCGTCAAAGGCTCGATGTACACCTTATCCGCAATATCTTTATCTGTCATAATGGTTGCAGGATTGGAATTGACTAAAATAACCTCCACGCCTTCCTCTTTTAAGGAACGGCATGCCTGTGTCCCTGCATAATCAAATTCTGCCGCCTGTCCGATAACGATTGGACCGGAGCCGATTACTAGTACTTTTTTTACATCTGGATTTTTAGGCATTGTTGGTTTCCTCCATCATCGTAATAAATCTGTCAAATAAGTCGCCGGAATCCTGCGGCCCCGGACATGCCTCCGGATGGAACTGGACGGTGAAAATATTTTTGCCGGTATAGGAAAGCCCTTCATTGGTACCGTCATTTACATTGATGAATGCGGGAACCGCCACCTTTTCATCCAGCTTATCCGTATTCACTACATATCCGTGATTCTGTGAGGAAATGTAAACCCTTCCGGTTGCCAAATCCTTTACCGGATGGTTTCCTCCCCTGTGACCGTATTTCATCTTAAAGGTGTCTGCTCCCGTGGCAAGCGCCATTAACTGGTGACCCAGACAGATTGCAAATATAGGAATGTCCCCTTCATACAGCTTTCGTATCTCTTCTATAATGGAAGCGCATTCCTTCGGGTCCCCCGGACCGTTGGAAAGCATAATGCCGTCAGGCTTTGCGGCAAAGATTTCTTCCGCCTTTGTGCCCGCCGGATAAACGGTCACGTCACAGCCTCTTGCCGCTAAGCTCTTTGCAATATTGTCTTTTGCTCCCAAATCTAAAAGGGCTACTTTCTTACCAACTCCTTTTAATTCTCTCACAAGAGAAGGTTTCTTTTCCTTTTCGCCCGTATATCTGGCGCTGCCGGAAATAGGACCGTTGTCCTCTAAGGACTTGGAGCCCTTCAATTCGTATTTATGTTCACAGGTAACAATGTCCACAACCCTGCCGGTTGTATATTGTTTTAATTTTGGAATTATCTCATCTAAATTATATGCTTCATTTGTTGTAATCATGCCATTCATGGTGCCCTTTTCCCTTAAAATCTTTGTAAGGGCCCTTGTATCAATTCCTGCAATTCCCGGCACGTCATAGATTTTAAGCAGCTCCTGTATGGTAGTGTCACACCGGAAATTGCTTGGAATGCGGGACAGCTCCCTGACAATGAAGCCGTCCGGCCAAAGCTTCCTTGATTCCATGTCCTCTTTGCAGATGCCGTAATTTCCAATGAGGGGATAGGTCATGCATACAGCCTGTCCTGCATAGGAAGGGTCTGTGAGCACCTCTAAATAGCCCGCCATGGATGTATTAAAAACAATTTCGCTTATGATTTCTTTTCTGGCGCCGATTTGGATTCCTTCAAATACAGTGCCGTCTTCCAAAATTAAAAATGCTTTCATTTTCTTCACCTGTATTCCCTTTCGCATAATCGTTTTATTATACCACACAAAAGGGGGCGGGGCAACATGCGGAGTGGAAATTTTTGTTTAGCCGCAGGTTGGAATGTAACAGTTCATAAAACCGCTTTACCATGTCTGTGTTACTGTCTTTCAAATCATTCTCAATTTCAGAAGAATGGTATAATTGCAGTATTCTTTCTGCTCCACTTTAAAACCGTATCTTTTTAGATATGCTTCTTTATCCGCCATATAAAACTGTTTAAATGTTTTGCAATTTAACCTTTCACCCAAATACAATGGAAAATATTTTATGATTTGATACAGCTTTTCAGGCGGCTCCCACTCCAAAACAATAAGGTTCCCGTCATCTTTTAACAGCCTGCGCGCTTCCCGCAGCACTCCTTCTATCAGCCCAGGACTGCTTTCATGCAGGACCAGCCCCAGAATAATATAGTCAAAAGATTTAGAAGGAATTTTTGTTTTGGTGGCATCTGCACATTTCAGAGATACATTTTTTATTTGCTGCCTGTGCAGCTTCTTTTTCGCCACCCGAAGCATGTCCCCGGATAAATCCAGCCCTACCACCTTAATGTCCGGCTTTGCTTTTGCAATCCCAATGGTATTGGATAAGGTTCCGCAGCACATATCCAAAACAGAGACTTTGCTGTCTGGAATCATGTTCAGAATAACTTCTCTTGGATTTCTGCCTGTTTCTTTAAAATATACCATGTCCAACAGGTCATATGCTTTTGAAATAATCGTGTACAGATTGATATGCTTCATATAAGGCTCCTTAATTAAACATTTCTCAAATCAATGGTTCCTATGTTTTCCAGATAATAAATCAGGGTATTTTTAATGTCTTTTGTACTGTCCTTCATGTCATTTTCAATCCATCCGGCAATAATATTCCATATGCCCCCGATATTAAAGGAAACAATATATTGAGAAAGAACAGATGCTGCATCCGGAATCTGTCCTTGCATATTCCGGGTAATCCTTCTGTGTTCATCCCAAACAAGCCGGTTCAGCTTTTGAAGAAGCAAATACAATAATCCATTATCCCGAAGCAGAAAAAGCAAATCTTTGTGGGCTTCGCAAAAAGGAAATATGATTTCCAGCATGGAAACCATGGAGTATTCCCCCTGTTTTTTAATGGCTGCAAGATATTGATACAAAACAGCATCTATATAAGAATCCAGAATATCATCCTTGGAAATGAAATTGCGATAAAAGGTTTTTCGCGAAATACCGGACTCTAACAGAATATGTTTGACGGTTATTTCCCTGTACGGATATTGCTTCATAAGACGCAGCAGCGTTTCCGTCAGCAGATTTTTGGAACGCAGTGCTTTTGGGTTCTGTGAAGGATTCATACAATTTTCCTTTCTCTTTCCTGTCTGACACTTATTCTTAAAAATGTGTCACTTACGTGACAAGCCTTGTAGCTGATGTATTTTTACTATATCATAAAGAAAGATGTGACACAACTGTTTACTTTTTGCTGCCGCAGAAGAAGGTGGCTAAAGATTGATCTGCACTTTCCAAAGGAGGAACCCAAATGGAAACATACATCTGGCTATTTCCGCTTATCTTTATATTTCATGACATGGAAGAAATCATAGGGCTCAGGCTATTTCTGCAGAGAAATGAAGAGATGCTTTCCAAACGCTATCCCTTTATCCTGAAAACCTATCATGATTTCAGCACAGAAGGATTTGCCCTTGCTGTCCTTGAAGAATTCATAGTGTGTACTGTTTTTTCTATTATGGCATTTTATACAAATACAGAATTTTTCAAGCTTCTATGGCTGGGCGGATTTATTGCCTGCACGCTTCATTTTGTTATCCATATTGTTCAGGCAGTGATTATCCGGCAGTATATTCCCGCTCTGATTACCAGTATTCTCTGCCTGTCAGTATCCGGATTATTTCAACATGCATTTCCATATTAGAATGCCGGACAGAAAAAATCGTATTATTTGGTTTTATAGGAATCATCATTGTGGCTTTGAACCTGAAATTCGCACAATCCCTTATCGGATGGTACACAAGAAAAACAGGGCGGGGTTTTTGACCCTCAATTGCTTTTCTTTCCATCCATCCGCAATCATGTCCAACTGCTTTAAAATCATTTCATAAGAATAAGCAATATCATCCAGCTGCCTGTAGGTTTCCAGATACTTCTTTCCCCGGATATCGAAGGCATTGCACAAATATTTGATATACTTTCCAATTGTCATATGGTTGGTGGCAAGCTTGTTTTCGGATAAGATATTGCTCACCTTATTTGACGAAGTCAGATTGCTGGCATTATCCATCAGAAATTCACTGAGCCGCTGTAGTACCGTAGTATCGGGAAGATGATATTTCTATACAAGGTCTCTGGTTACAATTGTTTCATAAACTTCTTTAATATAATTTGTTCTATCCTTTTCGGTTCGATATACATAAGAACCCGCCAGTCCACCGTTTACGGAATAATCTTCAAAAAGCTGTTCTTTGTCTTTCCTGCCGGATACCATTCATCCACGTAATTGTGAAGTGCATGATACTCTTTGATTTTCTCAAATGTCAAATCCATATAATCTACATAAATAATATTGACATTGTCAAAGTTATTCTGCATAAGCCTGCATCAACTGAGATTTCCCGGAACGTCTGATTCCCGTAATGATTTTTATATCCGGGGTATCCTTCAGATCAAGCATTCTGTCCAGATATCGTTTCCTCAAAATTATCTTCATAAATTAATTCGCTTTCAAAAATATAATTTTTTTATACTTTTGAAATTAATGTATCATGTACTATGGAAAATATCCAATGGTTTCACTTTCATAACTCAAATAATTTGTAACAACTGTTACTAAAAATTATATTTATGCTGAAAAGGGTGCTTGAAAAAATCAGGCACCCCGTGTATAATTCAGGATAGGAAAGGTACTCAGATACAAAATCTGATGCCCTCAGTTAAAAATGTATATCATAAAAGAAATAGCATCCTAAACTTTAGGCGGTCAGTTCAGTCACCTCAGTTCAGGATGCTGTTTCTTATTGTGCCGGTTATCTATGTATGCCAATACTGTAAATATGACCAACAATAAAGTCAAAACTTCCATTGTATTCATGGGCATCACCTTCCTTATATATTAGAGGGCAACAGGCGAAATTGCATCCTTTACTTTCTTTTCCTGAAAATACTAATATATTATAATAGGAAAACAGGATGAATTCGTTTTTTCATATATATTCTATCGAAATTCTATTCATTAAAGTTCTATGTCAGAGCTGATTTAATACCTCCCCGATATCCCCGTCAATACATATGGACTGCTCCGCAATCTCCTCCGGGCAGTAGGCTTCCCCGGAATTCAGGCAGGCATAGACGGCTTTAGGATTCTGCTTAGTCATCTGCCAGAAAGGATACTTGATAATACCCGGCGTATTCATTCCAACGCCAAGCTCTAAATACAGCACCTGCATATTTTGATGGCTTTCAAGAAAATCCAGATACCGTTCCTTTGCCGTATACCAGCCCTCATCCTGTACAAAGCTGTCATCCGCCCGCAGGTTCATTGTCATGGGTTTCCCGCACACAGGACAATGAGGAATGAGCTCTGTTGGTATTTTCATATCTTTTTTTGCCTCTACCATCCTGCTCACAATTTCTTCGTTATCGTATGTGGAATTATGACAGGGCACGCTGCATTGGAACAGGCCGTAATCGCCCTGGGTGTAAAACAGCCTTTGCTTATCAAATCCTGCCTTTTGAAACTGATGGTCAACGTTTGTGGTCAGCACAAAGTAATCCTTCTCCTTCATAAGCTGAAAAAGTCTTTTGTATGTGCCGTTATCCACATCCATATAGCGGTTTATAAAAATATACTGTGACCAGTATGCCCAGTATTCTTCAAGGCTTTCAAAGGGATAAAAGCCGCCGGAATACATATCCCTGAAACCGTATTTCTCAATGAAATCCGAAAAATTATCCGAAAAACGCTGTCCCGAATAGGTAAAGCCTGCGGAGGCAGATAACCCCGCCCCTGCACCAATTACCACAGCTTCTGCTTCCTGCAAAAGAGCTTTGAGGCGCTGTATTTTAACTGAGCAATCTTTTGTAAATATGGTAGTCTTCCTGTTTGAAAACATTAAATATCACCTTCTCAATCTGTGTATCTGTCTGCAAATAATCGGAAACTGTTTTTACTGCTATTTCGGCGGCCTCCTCCCGGGGAAAATGAAATTCCCCTGTGGATATACAGCAGAAAGCGATGCTTCTTAACTGGTTTTCGTTAGCAAGCTCCAGACAGGACTTATAACAGTCTGCTAACTGCCTGCAATGCTTTTTGGTAAGCTGCCCGGACACAATGGGACCTACCGTATGGAGAACATATCGGCACGGGAGATTATAGGCAGGCGTGATTTTTGCCCTTCCCGTGGGCTCCTCACATCCCTGCTCCGCCATTAATTTATCACAGGCCAGACGCAGCTGGATGCCGCTGGCTGTGTGAATCACGTTATCCACACAGTGATGGCATGGTACAAAACATCCCCTTAAAGCGCTGTTGGCAGCATTTACAATGGCATCTGCTTTTAACGTGGTAATATCCCCCTGCCAAAGATACATGCCTTTTTTCAAAGGCTTTAAATCCTCCGAATCCGTAATGCCTTTGGACATAGCTTCTGTCTTTAAGTATTCATCCTGTATGTCAAGAAATTCCTGACTGATATCCTTTGGCAGCCGGATATTCATAAGTGCCCTTAAAAGCTGTTTTTGTTCTTCTGCTTCCCGTGGAATCTCCATGTCCCGGTATCTGACATCTTCCTGCAAAAGCTCCTGTATTAAAAACTTTCTTCGCTGATCCTGAATCATCTTTATCCCCTCTTTTTTATACTTCACCTTAACCAATTTCCGCATATGTTCATTTTTCCAGGCACAGGCCTACATTCATCTTAACAGTTCTGCCAGCAGTTCCCCCAGACATTGGGATGGGCAACTGACAGAACTGTTATCACTTATCATTTACGAACCACACTGATTCTTTCCTGAATATGATTTCCTTTTACTATCTCATCCACCATTGCAATGGCATAATCCCCATAACTGATGATGCTTTCGCCTCTTTCATTTAAAATCAGTTCCTCGCCGCCTAAAAGATACTCTCCGCTTCGTTCCCCTTCCGCCTGAAAATCTCCTGCCGGACTGATATAAGTCCACTTTACATCCTTTCTCCGGCGAAGCTCTGCAAGTGCATTTGCCATTGCTGCCGCCAACGGCTTGAACATATCCGGGAAATCCGGACCATCTGCAACACATGCCGTATGCTCCTTATTCACATAAAGGCTGCCGGCTCCTCCAACCACAAGCAGGCGGGTATCTGTACCGGATAAGGCGTCACACAATACCTTTAAGGTTTCACTGTGAAGCCGCCGATTTGTTTTCACCCCGTACAACTGCCGTCACATCAAGTCCACCTCCAATGCCTCCTTCGTAATAAGCTGCCCTGCTTTACCGTTTGCACACACAACTGCGATTTTCATAATAAATACCTCCATATCATTTTGTTTTTTGTTGTAATGTTTTTGGTTACATTCAGATAATAGCATCTTCTCGTTGTAATGTCAATGATTACAATTATGTTTTTTTATTTTTTTGAAACAATTCAGCCGGCAGTTTCTCCATAGGCATCGGAACGCGCCTTTAAAGAAACTGCCGGCTGAACTGTTTCATTTTTATAATTGAAATTTTCTTTGCTAATACAAAAAAATTTATAAGAGCATGCCGGTATACTAATCCCCATGAATCAACCTTTCCGTATCCCCGAGCACATCCTCTAAAGTAATGGAAGCAAGCTCATCCTCCATAGCCTTTTGAACCTGCCGCAGTCTGTCATCCAGAATCACGTGGATATTTCTTCCAACCGGGCAGTTTGTATTCGGATTTTCATGGAAATGAAACAGCTCTCCGTGTTCAATACAATCCACAGCATGATAAATATCCAGAAATGAAATTTCCTTCAAAGGCCTTGCAATGGAAGCGCCGCCGGAACCTCTGGCAACCTCTACAAGCCCGGCTGCCTTCAGCTGCCCCAGTATCTTTCGGATAATAACCGGATTCACATTTGTGCTTCCTGCTAAAAAGTCGCTTGTCACCTTATAATCTTCTTTGAATGTATTTATACAGGCAAAAATATGGACTGCCAGTGTAAATCTGCTTGAAATCTGCATGGAAAACACCTTCCTTTTTTGCATGTTATTTTACTCCGGTTTTGTTGTATAGTCAATGGTTACAATATTTGACGGGATATTCAATCCCCCCTTACTACGCCATCCTGTCATCCTTAAGCTCCTCAGCCAGACTGCTTCCAAGCAGCTTTCTTGCACCAAGATAATAAGCCAGTGCGATAAATCCAAAAACTGCAAAAATAAAGAAAAAAATGGGCGCAGCCGGGGCCGCCTTTATAAATTCCGCCGGTTCCAGATAACTTGCTTTTATCATAACCGCCACCGCCGCTATTGTGAAAACCAGTGCGGTAATTACCGGCCGCCCGGCAATCACCAGCGCTTCTATGCAGAACATTTTACCCATTCCTGCCGGTGTCATGCCAACGGACATATAGCGGGCAAATTCCCGTTTCCTTTGACGCAAAAAACCTAAAGTATTGGAAAACACATGAGCAATCCCGATGATGGCAAACAAAACGCAGAATCCGCCCAAAATCATCTCATAGCCCTTTATCATCTCATCATTGGTAATCTTTTCCCGGATGCGGTTTTCGCTTTCCATTTCATAATCTGTCCCAATAAGCTGTGCCGCCTCTTCTTCCATGGCGTCCAGTTGCTCAAGGGTAACACCCTCTTTTGCCAGAATACGGATACAGATATCTTCTTTTGCTGCCCCAAGCCTTCCTGCTGTTTCTTTCCACAAAGACAGCGGAATCACGCTTACCAAAGCATAATCATCATATTCTTCCCGCAGCACAGGCGCCTCTTTGGCATAAGCCAGCACCGGGATTTTCGTCTGAACCGCTGCCCGGCTTCCATTCTGCCCGCTACTTTGCAAGGTAATGTAATCCCTGTTTTCTGTTATATAGGGAATATATTCCGGATAACGGAAATTGCTGTTTTTGCTGTCCCATATCCGGTTTAAAACAATGGCTCCTCCCAGCCCGGGCGTAGTGCCAATCTGTGCACAATATTCCCCAAAGCTTTTATCATCCAGAATCAAAACCGGGGCTTTTACCCAAAAAACATCTTTGTCAACAGATACAGAAGAGCCCGCCACCGCTTCCAGTCCCCCCAATTTACATAACTCTGCGCTTACGTCTTCCGCCGGAACGGGACTTACTGCTTCTGCTTTCTGATAAACGGCGCTGCTTCTAAGCCCACTGATATTCTGCAGTTCCCCGATTTCTCCAAATTCTTCTATCCCGGTATCCTTTATCGTTATCATTACGTCCCACACATCCTGATACTTTTCAAAATAAGTATGATTCGTACTGATACCGGAAAGGGTGAAAAAGCATTGCATCAGCATAAATCCCAACAGAGCAAGAGTCAGGGACAGAGAAGTAGTGCGAAGAGCCTTTTTTTGCGCCTTACATGCATTTCCCGCCAGCTCCCCTTCCATTCCAAACAATGCGGACAATATGGGGGAATGCTTTCTTACAGGAATGCCCTTCTTCTTTCTCAGCTGCAGTTCTCCTGTCCCCCGGATCGCTTCAAGAGGCGTAAGCCTGCTTAGCTTTACTGCCGGAATCCATGCGGAAACCAGTACGGTAGCTGTCGCTAACAGGAAAATAACCGCTAAAACCGCCGGATGACAGGAAAAGCTTATCTGCCGCCCTCCGGCAAGCTTTACTACAAAAGCACCCATAGCACGCAAGATTCCAAAGCTTAAGGCAATTCCTGCTAAAATTCCGGACAAAATGGGCACAATGGAAAGCATGAATGCCTCCTGCAAAAGACAGGTAAGGATTTGCCCGGGAGCAGCTCCGATACTGGAAAGAATCCCAAACTGATGAATCCGGTTGTCCATAGTTACCGCAAAGGAATTATGAATCACCAGAATCAGCGAAACGCATACAAGCGCCACTATCGCCATATAAGCCGGCATCAAAAGTCTCGGCATCTTATCCCCCGGAATGCGGATAAAATACAAGGATAAAAGCTGGTAATTGTAATCGGCTGCATTTTCTGTAAGCCCCATGACACTTACAAGCTTTTGCATATCCTCATAAATGGTTCTCTTGTTATAAAAATACACATCCACCACTATATTTTCTTCTTCGGTCAGTTCCTCATTGATAACTGCCTTTTCCACATTGGCAAACTGATTGATTTCTGCCAGCTGCGTGCCATTTATTTCTCCGGTAATGCGCCCATGCCAGTCTCCGTCTTCAAGCTTCGTCCCTTCTATGCTGTCCAGCCAGAAATTGTAAAACAGGCTGCACAGCAAAGCAAGAAACAATGCGGCAATAAAGGAAGCTGAAAAAATGGATATACGAAAAGACCGGTTATTTTTTATATAGCTGCCTGAATAATCCTTCCACATATCCATCACCCCCGTTTCTCATCGCTTAAGATTCTGCCATCCTCAATTGTCACAATACGGTCTGCCGCCAGTGCCGCCTTTTCGTCATGGGTAATGAGCAGAATCGTCTGATTCAGGTTACGGTTGGACAGCTTCAGCAGGTCTATGATTTCTTTTGAATTTTTCCGGTCCAGATTTCCCGTAGGCTCATCCGCCAAAAGCAGCGCCGGACGGTAAATCAAGGACCTTGCAATGGCAGCACGCTGCTGCTGTCCGCCGGAAAGCTGACCCGGAAGCGCTTCCAGCCTGTCTCCAATCCCCAAAGAACTTACTATCTGTTCAAAATGTTCCATATCGGGCTTCTTCTTATCCAGCAAAAGGGGCATAAGAATATTTTTCCGGATAGTCAGCGTAGGAATCAGATTATAAAACTGATAAATCACGCCTACCTTCCTGCGCCTGAAAATTGCCGCCCTTGTGGGGTTTAAGGTGGAAAGGTCCGTTCCTTCTATGATGACCTTTCCCTCCGACGGCTTGTCCACGCTTCCGAGAATATGAAGCAATGTGGATTTTCCGGAGCCGGAAGCTCCCACGATTGCTACAAATTCTCCCTTCTGTACCGACAAATCCATATGGTCAATGGCTGTTACCTGATTTTCGCCGCTGCCGTATACCTTCCTCAGTCCCTGACATTTCAATATTTCCATTTTTCCTCTCCTTTTTTATGAAATCTTCCATATCCATTGTGAAACATCCCTGCCGGCAGCCGTTCAGCGCTTCCAGCTCCGTAAATACCAGTCACTGTTATCCTGTAATGTGAAACAGCCCCGGCAACCATTCATCTCCCGGCTTTCCCACCCGGAAGTCAGCAACCCCGCTGCAAGCAACGGGGCATCAAGCTTGCAACGCTGCAGAGCAGCGGGGTATGTGACCCTCGCGGCATTCGCCAAATGCTCGTGCAAGCACGGCACTTGGCTCATTGCTCGCGGAAATCAAAAACGCCTGAGGGCTGAACGGTGTTTCTCAATTTACCCTAAGATTGTATCTTGAATACGATTTCATTATATCAGAGAAAAGTGACAGCTCAGTGACTGTAAAATCTTACCTCAAATAAAGCTCCTCCATCCGGCAGATTTCTTGCACTGATGACTCCGTTCTGCAGCTCAAAAACAGACCTGGCAAGGGCTAACCCTATGCCGATACCTCCCTCCTTTGCATTCTTCCCCCTATAAAAACGTTGAAAAAGCTTAGGCAGGTCTTCTTTGGCAAAGCCCTCCCCTTCATCCCATACCAGTATTTCCGTATACAAAGGATTCCTTGCATAGTCACAGTGTATGGTTCCGCCTGGTTCAGAATGCTCCATGCAGTTTTTTAACAAATTCAGGAAAGCCTCCATGGTCCATTCCATATCCCCGCATATGGAAATGCAGCCATGTTCCGGAATATCTACAGTTACCTGTTTTTTCTCCAACAGCTCACTCAGATTGTCTGCCGCAAGATTTAAGACTGTATAAATATCCACCTGTTTTTGCTCCAGATTTAAGCTGCCGGAATCAATACGGGAAAGCCGGAGAAGCCCTTCCTCCAAAACACTCAGTCTTTCTAACTGCCAAAGAACCTGTTCCACGTACACAGACGGTTCCTTTTCCTTTAGAAGCTGCAGGGACAGAGAAGCTGCCGTAATGGGTGTTTTCAGCTGATGGGCAATGTTTGCCAGATTGTCCCCATAGTTTTTCTTTGCTTCCAAAGCCGCTTCTTTTGTCTGGTGCAGGGAGGTTACTGTTTTATAGATTTCATCCTGCAGCATGGAAAAATCATCTTCTTTCTGCTGTATCAGATTTGCTGCTCCCTGCCGGTTCACCTGCTCCAGATAACCGGTCAGCTCTTCAATCCGCCTCCTCTTCTGCCTGCCGGAAAGGAAAAACAGAAAAAGTAAGCAAAGGCTTCCCCCAAGAAAGATCGCTCCTATTATCAGCCAGAGCCCTGTCTGTCCATTTATCCGAAAATCCGCCGGCCTATAGCCATACAACAAAAGAAATTCGCTTTCCTTATTTGTCCACCCTGCCCGGTCCCGGTATTGTTTCAGCACCTGCAACAGACTTTGCTTCATTTCCGGTTCTGTTTCCGCCAGCCTTTCGCATATCTGTGACAACTGCACAAACTGCGCCTGTTGATGCCGGTACACGAAAAAAGCAGCAGCCAATGCAAAACCTGACAGGAAAACCGACAAAAATAATAAAATACTGCCGCTTCTGTTTTTATGCTGTATCATAAGGTATCCTCCATACGATAGCCAAAGCTGCGGATTGTTTTCAGACATGCGGGATTCCCCAGCTTTTCCCGAAGCCGCTTCATGGTCACCGTCAATGTGTTATCATTTACATAATTTCCATTCACATCCCAGATTTTTTCTAAAAGCTTCTGCCTTGTAACTGTTTTCCCCTTATTTTCCATAAGCTGCAGCAATACCTGATATTCCATATGGCTTAATACTATTTCCTTTTCTCCCCGACAGACCTTCAGCTTGTCCTTATCCAGATGAATCCCGTCACAAAACAGCCCGTCCCCATTGTGCCCTGAGCTTTTCGACCTCCGCAATATTGCCATTATCCGGGAATATAATACCTCCAGTTCAAAGGGCTTTATCACATAATCATCCGCCCCGTTTTGAAAGCCTCTCACAATATCCTCCGTTTCCCCCTTTACCGTCAAAAATAAAACCGGCAGGCTATCCCCGAAACGCCGGCGAATCCAGCTGCATAACAAATCGCCGCTTCCGTCAGGCAGATTCCAGTCTATGAGCATTATAGAAGGCTGCTTTTTACATAATGCCTGTCTGGAAGCTGAAACAGATTCCAGAATGGTGACCTGAAAGCCTTTTGTTTCCAGATAGGTTCTGACTCCTCCGGCTATGTGCTTATCATCTTCTGCATAGTAAACTTCCAATTTGGTGTGCTCCTTTCCTTTGGATTGGATTGATTAGATTGATTTTTCTTATTGTACTGCCGGGATGGGTTTTAAACAAGAGGAACGGGAACGAAGAATGCATAAGGGGGGGAGTGGCGGAGGGGACGCAGGAGCCCACAGGGGATATAATAGTCTTAGGGGCACGCTCCCGCTCTGCAAAAACGCAGCGGTACTAACGCACCAGAGAACGGTGCGTAAGGACCGGCGATTTTGCCAAGGCCTCTAAGACTATTATATCCCCTGTGGGCTCCTGCTGGCTGCCGAAAGGCCGGCGTTTATGGTGCTTTTGATTTTGATTTTCTTTTTGGGCATATTCTCAAGGGACATTAGGCTTTTCTATAAAATTTTCGGTAAAATCTCTTTCTAAGAGTAGTGCCCTGAGAAAAACAGCGGCAGAGGGATGTGGGCGGATTGGCTGCATTGTTTTGGATGGGGATTTTCCTTAACAGCCTGCTCCACTACCCAGGGTAAAATTGCCACGGACGGCAATTTTAGGCATGCCGCGCCACGGACGGCGCTACATGACGACCCGGCCTCTGCCAACACCCAAAATCAGGCTGTTTAGGAAAAGCCCCATCCAAAACACCGCAGCCAATCCGCCCACATCCCTCTGCCGCGTCCCCCAGCCACCACCTTCAATCCTCTTTACAAAAAGCCCCTACACCCCCTCCATCAAAGCCCTAAGCACCATAATATGATACTCCTCATCCTTAATAATCCTTGCCAGCACCGCATTCACACAATCATCCTTTATCATCTTCATATGCATCACATACTGATTAATCGCTCCCTCTTCAGCCTCTATATCGGCAAGCAGCATTTTTCCGGCATTTTCCGGAATATCCAGATATTCCGGCGTCCACAAAAGCTGCCTTCCATTGCGGTATCTTGCTGAAAAATCAACTTTTCCCCCAAGCAGATAAATCAACTCTCCCAATTTCTGCAAATGAATCATTTCCGCCATGGCAATTCCCAGCAAAGTTTTTGCCAAAGGACATTTCTCACATGACAAACGATTTTCATTATTGATATACTGGGTGATTGCAGACATTTCCGATACTGCACCGCAGTAATCTACACTGATGAGGGCTGCATAAGCCTCATTTCTTTCCCTTACCTGAACGGGCGGATAAGGCAGTTCCATCATAATCGGCCTTACGCTGACAAAATCACAGGCAGTCGCCAAAGCTTTCTCTTTTTCTTCCATCTTTACATCTTCTCCTGATATATCCTTCTATAATTAACATATTCGACTTTCCCAATGCCGTGCATTGTGAAATTACCATCCTTTTTCAGACAAATATGATTTTGCAAATATGTTTTATATACATAGTACAAATATAATAATGACATCCCCCTCTTTGTATGTTAAAATTTTCTAAAGGAATCCGGGAGACGAACAATAAATGAATCAGCAAGGTAAAAACCATAACTTAATCGAATATCTGACAACTCTGTTAAGCAGTTCTGTAAACGAAAGCTCCGATTATAACTGCCCGGCGGGAATATCAGAACAATCCTTCTCTCCTTCTTTGCCGGATTCTCCTAATGCACTGACAGCATATGAAGTAATCAACTTTATGGATGAAATGCCGGGAGGCTTCTTAATCTATCATGCAGATGAGGACGAACAGATTATCTATGCAAATAAGGGGCTTCTTCGTATTTTCCAGTGCGATACTTTAGAGGAATTTCAGGAATTGACAGGAAATTCTTTTAAGGGAATCGTACATCCTGATGATTTGGAAGAAGTGGAAAAAAGCATCAGGGAACAGATTGCCCACAGCCAGTATGATCTGGATTATGTGGAATACCGTATTATCCGGAAAAACGGCACAATTCGCTGGGTTGAGGATTACGGACACTTTATAAACAGTGAAGCCATCGGAAATATTTTCTACGTTTTTATAGGCGACGCCACGGAAAAAAGAAGCCGCCGGCTGGTGGAAAAGGCAACCTTAATACAAGAAAAGAAACAGAAAGAACAAAAAATCCAGAAACTTATTGAAAAATACCACAAGGAACGAAAAATAATCAATCAGGAACAGCTTCAGCGGCTGGAGGTAATCGAAGGGCTGAGCGTAAATTATGAATCTATTCTTTATGCGGATTTAAATACAAATGAAATCCTGCCCTATCGCTTAAGCAGCAGAACCAAACAACAATTCGGCAGGAGATACCAGACCCGGGAATTTCTTTGGTTTGTATCTAATTATGTAAATATGTGGGTTCATTCCGATGACCGTCAGTTTGTAAAAAAACTTACCTCCCCTGACTATATCCGTGAGAAATTATCCCGGGACCAAACCTATTATGTAAACTTTCGGATTATAAAGGATGAAAAAACACAGTATCTGCAGCTTCGCATCGTAAATGTAGGAAGCATGGAACACCCCTCCCAAATTGTCATGGGCTACCGGCGGATGGATGAAGAAATTCTGCGTGAAATGGAACAAAAGCAGATTTTAGAGGAGGCATTAAACAATGCAAAACTGGCTAACATTGCAAAAGATGCCTTTCTCTCCAATATGTCCCATGATATGAGGACGCCCCTGAACGCAATTTTCGGCTTTACAATGCTTGCCAAAGAACATATAAATGAAGCAGAAACAGCAGCCGGCTACCTTGCTAAGATTGAAACAGCCGGCAGACAGCTTTTAGGATTGATTGATAAGGTGCTGGAAATATCCTGGAGCGAAACAAACGATACCACCATAGAAGAAGCTCCCTGCAATCTATCGGATATTATACAGGAAGTTTATAAGAAGCTGCTTTTTCAGGCTTCTGAAAAAAACATAGCCCTTTCTCTGGATACATCCGGTCTTGAGCACAGTGATGTTTACAGTGATTCGGATAAACTGAAACAGGTTTTCCAGTATCTGGTGAATAATGCAGTTACATACACCAAAAATGACGGGAAAGTGGATATTATCCTTACCGAATCGGAAAAACTGCCAAATGAATATGCAGTATACCGTTTTATCGTTCAGGATACCGGAATCGGAATCAGCAAGGATTTTCTGGAACATATTTTTGAGCCCTTTGAACGGGAAAAAAATACTACCATCAGCGGCATACACGGCTCAGGTCTGGGGCTTACCATTGCCAGGAATATTGTAGACAGAATGGGCGGAAACATAAATATAGAAAGTACTGCAGGCATTGGCAGTAAATTTACCGTAACGCTGCGGCTTCGCATACAAGACAACTCGCTTCCTGCTTCTATCGATACCGAATATGTCATGGCACAGCTTTTAAATCAAAAAATCTTACTGGTGGAAGACAATGAAATCAACCTTGAAATTGAAACTGAAATATTAAAAGGACTTGGATTTCATATTGAAACAGCTGTGAATGGCAGCATTGCCTTTGAGAAAATGAAAGTTGCAGAGCCTGAAGAATATGCTCTGGTCTTAATGGATATTCAAATGCCGGTGATGGACGGACGTGAAGCTGCAAAGGCAATCCGCAGGCTTGAAAATCCGGAAACAGCCCGCATCCCCATTATCGCACTTTCAGCTGATGCTTTTGAGCATGATAAACGGTTGTCCATAGAATGCGGCATGGATGCACATCTGACAAAGCCCATTGATATTCCTTTACTGCTGGAAACAATCGTGAAAATTATGCAGAACCGAAAAGCAACGTAAAAGGGGCATAAAGCCCCTTTTTATACTTAATTCTGCATATGAATCTGTTCTCCATGAACAGGAGAATATCTGTAAATTTCCGTTCCCTCCAAATCCTCTTTATACATATCCACCGCACTAATCTGATGATTATCATAAGATGTATAATAATAAATTCCTTTATCCGCATTACAGCAGCATGTATATGTGGTAATCTCGTATTCTCCTTCTTTTACAAGACAACAGCCCTTGGGCCAGTTTACAGACCCGAGAATATGGAAAAACTGGTTCACGCTTTCCATTTCCGAATCTCCTGAAACCGAATTCATCTTTACAAAAGCAGCCCTCACAAAGCGGGACTCAGAAGATAAATCTCCCGGAAGCCCTAATGCTCCCATACCTTTACAGTACATATCCAACGGAATACCCGGTGCAAAATTGTTTACCGGATCCTTCGCAGACAGGCCCATATAATTATTCAGTGCGAACATCTGCAGGTTAAAAGGCGGGTTGTTGGTCAACACTCCTACCGGATTGTCATATATGTTAATCCCTTCCTTTACTGATTCCACTGTAATGGCTTCCGTACTGTCTGCAATAATCCAGTGAAGGGATGCTGCCGGCAGCTTATCATTTACCGTTCTGTTATCAATATTGATTTTCTCCAGCAATACTCTTGCTTCTTTTACTGTGACACATTGGGTCAGAATCCACGGTATGAATTCAAATGACGGCACATTGTCTTTTCCCTCTACAGGCTCCCTGTACACTGCATTTCCTACAAAATTTAAGCCTGCCATTCCAAGCCCTTTTTCATTTACCGCTTCATAATATAACGGACAACCATCCACCACATGAGCCATTCCTATCATCGCATAATGGCTTTCCATACTGCCCATGCTTCTAAAGTGAAAGCAATAACTCCGGGGGGTTACTACGATTTCATCACCATAAGAGAATTCATTATCCAAAGTGCGACCAAAATAAAAGTCTTTTGTTTTGTAAGTTGCTGCTGTACACATAATCATTCCTCCAGTTTCTATATATTAATTTTTTGTTAAATATCTCAAACAGATATTATATTACAAGAAAGCTAATACTTTATCTTATTATATGGCACTATTTTGAATACAATTCAAATTTAAAGCTCCGGCTCATAGCTTAACCGACTCTATCAATGCCCCCTTTTACCCAAATGATTCTATTTCAGCCGGAGCTTTATTCCTGCGAGCAACGAGCCAAGTGATTGCGTGCAAGCATTTGGCGACTGCCACAAGGGTCAAATCCCCCGCCCCTTGGGGCGTTTCAAGTTTGATGCCCCGCTGCTTGCGGCGGGGTCTTTGACTTTACCTGCTAAAAGCGTGGTTCCCACAATTGTAAGACACATGGTTATTACAATATACAATTCCTTCCATCCAAAAACAAAAGCCAGTATCAACAGAGTGCTCTCCAAAAGCAATATTATCCTTGTACGTTTCCGGTATACCTTTTTTTCCATATCGTCCAAAAGTTTATTTTGATTGCCAACCGGCGCTAACAGGAATATGACTCCAAAAAAGACTGCCGCAATTATCACATACACTGTTTCCGTCCATTCCATCCAGTCAAGACAAATAAAAGCTGCAATCAGCATACCCGCTGATACAAGCATACATCTTGTTTTTGTTTTTGCATGAAATCCACCAGCATTTTTTCTAAGCGGAAAAATCAACAGCCATAAAAGGAAGCTTTCCGGCAAATGCCTGAAACATGCTCCAATTACCAGTATCATCAGCAAGCCTGACAGGTTGCTTCCTATATTTTCAAGACCATATGTAATCACTTCAGCCTCTTCCTGAGATATGACCTGGTCTTCAAGAAGCTTTCCTGTCAGACTTCCTGCCAGTCTCAAAACTTACGCAACTTTTTTACGTTTTGCGGCTCTTTTGGCTGGTAGGTCCAGCAGGCGCATGCTGTGTTGGCTTCCACACCGGCAGATATTTTTGCCATTGCCGCAATGGCTTTTTCCACTTTTTTTACTACAGAATTTTTACCTTGCATTGCTTTTCCCTCCTTTCAGATGTAATTCTACCACAAATATTTTCCTATGCCGTTTCATGTCAAAATTTGACTATGATTTTGTTATAATTGACCTTCAAAAAAACAGGAGCACGGCTGTTCTGCAGACATGTTCCTGTTTTAGCATATAATCAGTTAATTTTCAATTTTTGACATATATAATATCAGCTTTACACAAAATCGTTTTTCATGGGGGCATATTTCCATAATCCCGTTATACTTTTCCACAATTTTCTTCACATTGCTCAATCCGATTCCATGCTGCTCCTTCTTTTTCTTTGTAGTCAGCAGCCCCTGCTGTCCCTTCTTAATTCTCCCGTTAAAGCTGTTTTCTATTTTAATCCGCATAACTCCCTGCCTTAACTTTATGCTTACATCCAATTGCTTTTCTTCCGTCTGCTTTGCCGCTTCAATTGCATTTTCCAACAGGTTTCCCAGAATAACGTTTAAATCAAAAAAGTGACTGACTGCTGCGGGTATCTGTACTTTTACATTTACGATACGAAGCTCTTTTTTTGCCCGCTGCAGCATATAATTTAGCACACTGTCTATTTCCACATTTCCGGAGGATACAATTTCATTTGGATTTTCTATAAACGCTTCCATATCACTTATGTAATCCTGTATTGCTTTATTTTCATGTTTCATTGCCATAAGCTTTAATTCACTCATGTGATGCTTCATATCGTGCCGCAGGGCTTTTACTTTTTCTTCCCCCTGCAGCATAATTTCTATCTGATTGGAATAGTTTTGAATTTTCTGACGCAGCACATCATTTTCATATTTTTGAGATAATGTGCTTGATAACATATTATACAGATAAAAGATCAGGAAATTTGCCATAAGCAGCCCTACGCTGATAATAATCAGCCCCAATCCTGCATTGTCCTTTGTATATATCAACAGACACAACATAATCACACTGCACAAGGGTACTGAAACCAATGCAAAATTTTGAACATTTTCTGTTTGTTTTCTTTCACTGATTATTTTTTCCGTAAACAGTTCACAGATAAATATAAGGAATACGGATATAACCGCATATATCTGAGTAAAGCTTTCCCCATCCCTGTATTCCATGAAGGGTAAAACCGAAATCGTATCACATCCTATATGAATCAGGTAAATGGAGCAGGTCACAAACAGATTCATTTTTAAGGATTTCGTATATAACAGTACAATCAGACCAATTCCTGTCAAATTGCAGATAATATTGACCCATACAAGATGAAACATCAGATAGGCCACTGTATTGATGATAAAAAATCCCCCATAAGCCAGTATTTCTTTTTCTTTTCCTTTTCCCTCTTCTCTTCTGCCAAAGAAAATCTGCATGAATCTGCGAATCAGATAAACCCGAAACAGATTTGTTGATACGCAAATAATAAAATCTATCATTGTTTCTATCCTTCCCGCAATATTTTTTCCCTTACCTGCTTTCGGTTTGCCTTGCTGATAGTCAGTATAGTTCCGTTTACCAGCTCTACCATTTCATAGGTATAGCGGATTACATGTTCTTTATTGATGATATAAGACTGATGAATCGTAATAAATTCTCCCGGCAGATTTTTTTCAAGTTCCCGTATCTTTCCATAAAATTCCTTTTCCTCCCGGGGGGTAATAATTTTTATCTTTCTCCCTTCACTGACAAAATATAAGATTTCTCCATAGGAAATATAATAATGCTCCTTGCCGTTTTTAAATTCAAAGGTCTCGGATTTTTTTCCGATTATTTTGACAGCCAGATCCATAACTTCATTAATCCGGGGCTGGGTTATGGGTTTTACGAGAAAATCCATGGGCTGGGTCTTAAACAGCTGCTGTGCATAGGAAGCTTTCCCCGATATGTAAACAATCTGCATCTCTCTGTTTTCCAACCGATTGCGGATAAAATCTCCCACTTCCATTCCTGTCAGTTCAATCAGCTCTATATCCAAAAATAAAATATCTATATGGTTGCCCTGCCTTAAGTAACTGCAAAGCCCTTCTCCTGTGTACCATACCTTTGTATCCGCCTGAATTTCTCTCTCCCTTGTGTATAGCAGTATCATATTTTCAATGGAGGAGCAGATTTTCCTTCCGTCGTCACATATGCCAATGTTATACATTTCACACCTCGTACTTTTTTTATACATCATACATCAACGAGTATTTTCATTCAACTCTTTTTTAAAATGTCTTTTTGATTTTTCTTCTTTGTACTATTTGTTTTTTTCATGGGACGAAAGCTTCCCCGCTTCCATACTATACACATTATCACAGAGTATTTTTATGTCTTCTGAATTATGGCTGGCAATCAGAACGGTTTTTCCTTCTTCCTTCACTTCCAAAAACAATTTTCTCATGTCCTCTACCCCCTGATTGTCCAAACCGTTAAACGGCTCGTCAAAAATCAGAATCCGGGGATTTTCCATAATAGCCTGAGCAATGCCAAGACGTTGTTTCATGCCTAAGGAATATTTTCTCACATGCTTTTTGCTTTCCGGCTCCAGTCCTACCTTTTCCATGGCGGCAAAGATGGTTTCCTTCTTTATCTTATTATTTATAGACGCAAGCAATCGCAGGTTTCCATATCCGCTATAATCAGGCAGAAAACCGGGAGCTTCAATAATCATTCCCACCTGCTCCGGCACATCCGTATCTTTTCCTATTTTTTTGCCATCCACCATAATTTCTCCGGCTGAAAGGGAAATCAGACCGCAAATACATTTAAAAAGCATTGTTTTCCCTGAACCATTCCGCCCGATTATGCCATGTATTTTCCCTTTTTCAAAATCAACTGTTACATCCTTTAATACCGTTTCCTCTCCAAAGCTTTTTGTTGCATGCACTACTTTGATTATATTTTCGTCCATCTGCGCCGTCCTCCTAAAGTTCCGTTGTAATTTCTATTGATTCGTTTCTGATTCCTATCATTAGTAAAATCGCTAAAAGAACAATGCCGATTCCAAAGAAAATAAAAGAATACGCTACACCCGGAAATATGGACGTTCCGATGGGGTCCAAAATACCCAGTCTGGAAAGTGTTACCGGCGCAGCATAGTAAAAGCGAAACGGCAGCATATTTATCACCAGCAAATCCCAAAATAAAACCATAGCTCCGGCAAGCAGCCCAATCATCCTGTGAAACTTCAGGCTAAGCAGAAACATAAGCATACCAATAAAACATGCCACACTCCAGTTTAAGAGAAAGGAAAGGAAAAATGCCGTTACCGGTGAATAGTAGGTTGTTATTTTTTCTGAAACCGCAAACTGCAGGTGTATCAATGAGCCCGCATTGGTCTGTGCCAGCGTATTGATGATTTTACCCCAGCCGTCTGTCTGAAAGGACGCATTTGGCAATAATGTAATGACGGAAGCGCCCATTATAACAAAAAAGTAGATGGCGCTGGCAATCATAATATACACTATCTGTCCTGATACCCAGGATAGACGCTTGCTTCTGATAATCACATAAGGCTGGCTGTTGCTTATAAACGGTGCATCCGAAAACAGAAAAATAATTCCGGATAACAGAATCAATTGTTTTACCGCATCGCTGGAATAAAAAGGATAAACAAGAGGATTTACAGCAACATCCATTTCTTTTGCAAAATTTCCTATAACTGCTATATCCGTCCTCAGAAATATAATCATGAATATAAATAATAAAAGAATGCGCAGTTCTGCAGTCCATTGCCGAATGGAATACAGCGCAATTGCAAATATCCGTTTAACCATTGCTCATCCTCCTTTTTACTTTACGGGTAAACAGTATCATACATATACCAATCAGAGAAAGATAGGTTGCAGTTGCCATGCAGATAATCGTTGCCGCCGGTGTGCTCAATATGCTTGCAGTTGCAAGCTTGACCGGGTCCAGCCAAATGGGAAGCCGGAGCACATTTGCAATCTGGTTCATTGCAAATCCCAATATAAACGGTGAAATATATGCTGCATATTTATTGGGCAGATAAGCGGAAACCAACAGTCCCAGTACGGAAAAGAAAGCTGCCTGTAAAAATATGATATAGAGGTAGGCTAAAAAAAATAACCCTGCCCTTCCCATCATAAGCAGGTCGCCAAATGCCTGAGCTGAAAACTCCACTTCTATTTCCATTGCCTGAGGCAGTATGTCCGGCTGCGTCATACAAATACACCCGATAAATAAGAAAGCTCCTGCGGTAACAGATAATCCTCCCGTTCCCATAGCGGCAATGCATTTAGACAAAGCATATGCCGCTGTTTTACTCCGAACGATTAAGGAGTAGTGAAATCTTGTCTGCCAGTCTATGCAAAAGCTTGCAGAATAAGCAAAAGTGGCAGTCAGAATAAGCAATTGGGATATATTGTTATATTTATATGTATTGTTAAAAGCAGCAACAGCTGAAACCCCTCCCGCCAACATTCCAATGGAGCCAAAATAAAATATGGCAAGTGTTGAAACAACACCCATCACAAAGCCCATGGAAGAAAATGCCCGGTAAAAATCCGCCTTTAACATCCTTAGAAAATTTTTCATTGAAACCAGTTCCTCACTTTATTTCTTCTCCGGTGACAGCATTTATATATACTATTTGGGTTGTTATCACTTCTTCCCCGTCTTTTTCAGAAATGCCGCCGTTATAATCTGCCGTCAGGCTCCATGCAGGAGTGAGCTTTACCTCATTATAATTTCCATTATAAGCAACCGGAACATATTCAAAGTCAATTTTGTGAACCGTCACCTTATCTGTAGACAAAATGCTGTTTTGCATTTCATAAGCATTTTCGATTGCCTGCTCTGCAGAAATAATCGCAACAGAAGCTTCTGAAATCCCGGTACTCCGGCAAAGGCCATTTTCCTCAAATGCAATGACTCCTTTTGCAGACACTAATACCCTTGCAGTGGAACCACTAAGCGTGCGCTCTCCATCCAATATATTGTAGGAGTTTCGGGTAACAGGTATTTGTTCCTGCAGTATGGTAAAATAGATGATATAAAATTCATCTTCCTGAGTAAATGTTTCTTTTATCTGATAGCCATCTGTAGGGTCTTGTATGGGGGAAACTCCCATCTTCTCCTGTATGGCAATTTCATTTTGGATTCTTTCATCCTGCTGTTGCTGCAGCGTTGCAAAATCAATGGCATAAGCTTCTACTTCATCTGCCGTTTCAATGGACAATTGCTTTAATAGGTCACGAGCCGTTCTGACGGCTTCTTCTTTTGTCATAAAGCTCAATTCGTCCTGCTTATATACCTCGCCAAACTTTCTGCCGGCAGAAAAAAGTTCGTTTTCTGACGCAAAATTTTCAATAGGGAAGCATATAGTTTCAAAATCATTTGTCCTATACATTGTATATTCATCTGCTATAGTCAAGCTGGAAGTTCCATCTTTATAGTAAATAACACCTATGTCGTTGGTTTCTTTATCAGGTGCTTTTTCTGCATAAAAAGCTTCAAGCAATGCCTGTTCCTCCAAACGCATATATTCAGCTGATAAAATATCTGCATTAGAAATAACAGGAACATGTACATCTGCATCCACAACATAATTATCGGCAAATACTTTATCTATATGTGAAGGTACATTTTCTAATATTGACTTTATTGTGCCATCCTCATTATCAGCAGTATTTTCATTATTATTTGTCTCTATAACTTTTTGTTCCATGTTTTTAATGGATTCTTTTGAAGTGCAGGCAGTGCTGCTAAACACCATCAATAATGCACTAAAAATAACATAGCCTTTTTTTATCTTTTTCAATCTTTCCACCTCGTAATCCCAATTATCAGATTATAGGAATCGTTAGCAGGTATCACGATTCCTATTAACTACAGCTCATAAAAATTTAGGATATCCATTCTCCCTCAAATTTAATAGAGTTATATTGACCTGTGCTGTCAATTTGGGTATTCAGTTTTAAGGTTTCTCCCTGAGCAGGAGTACTGGTATACGGCAGTGAATACCGATATACAAACTTGCTAAATGTATGATAAGCGGATGCTGAGGCGCCTGATGCTCTTTTGACCTTGAAGCCAATTACATCTTTATTCTCAGAAAAATTACTATAAGTTGTATTCTGATTAGATATTTTCCACACAGAACCTGATAAATCCTTTGTGTTTGTAGCAACCTGCTGTACTCCTGCACTTTTTGTGATTTCAAACTTGATGTCTTTTGCAAAGCACGTTGAGCCACACACAAGCATTGTTAATAAACATGTCATTGCTAAAATTCTTTTTTTCATGTTAAATTTCTCCTTTCAAAAAAATATATATGTACACATAACCTGCATAGTGAACATCACTATGTTGCAATCAGCAAAAACTTTCATTTCCAAAGTTCCTGCTTTTTTCTCCCTTCATCTGGCATTCTAGCACGATTTTTTCATCATGCCGTTTCATGTCAAAATTAGGCTATGTTTTTGCAATAATTATTTTCATACAGCATATAGTTGCTTTGTTTATTGAAGCAGAAAGACAAACAAAAAAAGATTATCCCAAACTGTCCTTAAAAATTGCAAGTTTGAGATAATCTTTTTTTATTCCTGTTTTTATTTCTTATACCGCTGATAAGACTCTTTCAATTCTGATTTTATATTCTCCGACAGCTTTGTTTTTTTATGCCCCGGATTGCCCTCCCAATGCCGACTGCCTGTGCATACAGGCTGATTCATCTGCTTTCTTACAGCTTCTTACTCAAAAACGGGCTCAATATAATCCTTAATCAGCTTCATCCCGTTTCCTGCCCTTTTCACAAAAAGAGCGGCAACAGAAACCACCAGCCTTTTCTTTGCATTGACATAAATCATATTTCCCCCATCTCCCATAGCCGCATAGCCATCCTCATTTACCCACCATAAATACCCGTATGGCAGATTTGGCTTTTTCCATCGACTGTGCTCAGTTGTGCTCTCTTGTATCCATTTTTGCGATACAATTTGTCTGTTCTCCCAAATCCCCCCATCCAAATACAGCCTTCCAATCTTTGCCATGTCCATAGGGGTAAGGGTAAGCCCCCACCCTGCCGTATTGATTCCCATAGGATCTGCTGCCCATCCGCTTATATGGGTGGATTTGTTAAATGCCATCTGTTCTTCCTTATTTTCAAACATCAGGCTCCCCCCTACAACAATATCCAATGGAGAAAATAAATATTCATCTGCAAAATCAAAAACCGGCTGCCCTGTTGCTTTTACTAAAATTCCTGATAAAATATCGGGACCAATCAGCGGAGCATACCGGAAAGCTCCTATTTTCCCCCTTCCGCCTAATAGATCAAGGGAAAATTTCACATAATCACTGCTTGTAAAGTATTTTATATAGGGCGGAAAGAGCCGGTATTTATAGGGGGCAGTCATGGTCAGCATATCCTGAATGGTGATGTTCTGTATGGTATGCTCTCCCTTTTTCACTTGATACTCCGGAAAAAAATCCAGCACCCTTTGTTCAATGCTTTTTATATGACCTTTATCCAGTGCAATTCCAATCAAAGCCGAGATAATGCTTTTTGTCACGGAATAAACGTGCACATGGCTGTTTTCCGTGCAGCCCTTAAAATACTTTTCATAGGATACCATGCCATTTTTTAATACGACCACGCCCGTGATATTTCCATAGCCGCTGCTTATTTTCTTTTCCAGTTGTTCCAGTTTTTTCTGATTCATGCTTTTTCTCCCATTATGTGATTTCTGTACTTTTAAAATTTATTGCAGCAATCCAGCCCGGCACTGTTGCATTTTACAAGAACAAAAGCATAGTGACTCAGAAATCTGTTCTGTATGGAGCCCGACGCACTTTCCATAGGAAAAACACCGTGCCGGATTGCAATTATTTATTTTCTATCCCGACTCCTCAAAGAATTCTTTTTAACAGGACAATAGACCTCCGTGACAAAATTTTTTTCCTGCACCCCGTCAGATGGATCCGTTACATAAACTTCATATAGGGCCTCGCTGTTCTCATAGCCTTCCCTTTGAGCCCATTCCATCTGTTTGGCATAAACCGAAGGAAGCTGGGAATAAGAGCCCCGGACAACTGTTTTCAGACAGAGCCCGGGACAAAAGTCCCTTGTGCCTGTGGCATATTCCTTTACGGGAATGGCAAATTCGGTATCCAGTCCAAAGGGACTGTACTCACTGCTATGAAACAGCACCATTGGGGGAGCCGCCGCTGTCAGCTTTTTTTCTTCCATTTTCCTAAACAACCTGCCAAAACAAATGCCATATTCTTCAGCAAATTCCTGCTCCAAAACCATCTTCCGAATGGAAAGCAGATACATCAGGGGCACCTCCACAAGCTGTACGTCGATATTTTCCAGATACGACATAATGGACCTGCCAAGTCTGAGATTTGACATATCACCTTCTATCTGCTCTAAAGTATTGTTTAATTTCTGTGCCTGAGCAGAAAGCTCATTTTTCTTCTTTTGAAATGCAGCAAAAAGTCTTTCTTCCAAAAGCTCTTCCGATTCCAAAAGAGTTTTTATTTCTTCCAGAGAAAACTGATATGTTTTCAGGCGATTGATTAAGAGCATTTTTTCCAGTTGACTCACTGAATAATACCGGTAACCATTTTCCGGATTGATTTCTTCCGGCAGTATTAAACCTATTTCCGCATAGTATCTGAGCGTCTTTGCAGATACCTTGCATATATTTGAAAATTCTCCGATTGTGAGCATTCAGGTGCTCCTTTCCATATTAATATAGTTCTGAAATATTCCTCATAATTGCGAAACATCCTGACGCTGCAATTCTGTCCTGCCATATAAACAAATCACCAAGGCGGCTCTTTCGCTGCATCCAGATGTTTCGTAAGCTGTTACCAGTATAAACCTTGCCCTAAGGGAAAAGTCAACAGCCTCTGCTTCCTGTCAAAATTTCCTGGTAACAGTTCAGCCCTCAACTTTCCCACACAGGAGCCGGAACCGGATGCAGGCAGAAAATGCTTTCTATAGGAGCCCTTATAAAAACGCCAGCGCTTAGCGAGGTTCTTTCGAGCTTAGCACTGTTGCGTTTTTATCAGAGCGGGAGCGTGGCGACGTAGAAACATTTTCTGCCTGCATCCGGTTCCGGCTCCTGTGTGGGAAAGTTGATGGCTGAATTGTTACATTTCCTGTTGCTCATTTTCCATGTTTCTAAAAAGCCCCATTGTGAGCATACCAACAATACATACAATAATGCCGGTTGGAATAAAAACAAGATAAATTTCACGGCTGAATCTGTCAAACAGGAATCCATACACGATTTGTCCTATCGGCTGAACACACAAGGTAACCGTCTGTGTATAAGCCATTACTTTGCCAATCAGATGATTTGGCGTCCTTTGTTGTATAAGTGAAACGGCAAAGATGGAAAAAATACTGATTGCAGCCTGTATACCGCAAAATGAAATAACGGTGATGCTGTATTTGATAATAGGATTGAACGGAAACAGAAAAGCAATTCCGGCAGGAACCATAAAAATACCAAGAGATGCAAGCAGAACGGATAATCGGTGTATTTTTAATTTCCCTGTCAGAAGCCCGGCAGCAATGCTTCCTAAAATGGTAGCAACTGCTAATGCGCTTTCCGCACCGCCATAATATTTTGCGTTGAATCCGAGAACGGTGCGCACAATATAGGGCAGGCTCACTATGGTGATTCCCATAACAAAAAAGCGAAGAAATGCAGTCAAAAGCAACATCTTCAAGATGCTTGCCTGCTCTTTTGAAATGTATTGCATACTTGATAAGAAATCCTGTTTTACAATAGCTAACATACTTCCCTTATTTATGGAAGGCTGATATCTTAATTTTATAAAGCATTCAAATAACGCGGTAATAAAAAAGCAGCCAACGCTTGCATACATGACAGGCTTCAGTCCAAATACGGCATATAATATGCCGCCAAGCATTGGAGCCGTTAAATAGGACAGGGAAGCCACCTGATTCACAACCGCATTGCCTTTCATGATATTGTCTCCCTGCAACATAGTGGGAATGCATGCCTGTACCGTAGGTGTTTCAAATGCACCGAAAACAGAAAGCAGCACAAGCAGCACGCCAATTACTATAAGGGCATTTTTTTCCGATAAAAGCAGTGCGGCACAAAAAACAGAAATGCCTGTCAGGGTATCCAATGCCACCATAATGTTTCGCCTGTCCAGTCTGTCAGCAAGGATTCCGCCCAGAGGGGAAAGTATGATGGTGGGAATTGCCGCAGCGGACAATATTCCGGCAAATATAGCGGCAGAGCCCGTTACTTCCAGCACATACATGGACAGTGCAAGCTTCAATATGAAATTTCCAAATAAAGAGGTTAACTGGCCCAAAATAAGAAGTGAGAAATTTTTCGTGAATAGTTTTTCTGTCATGGATTATTTCCTCCTTTTGAAATATCCGTTATAAATTTTTCCGTAAAGGATATGGTTTCATCATCATAAAGCGGCAGTCCCATATGAGACAGCACTTCCATTACAAAGCGGTATTTATGGTGCAGCTCTTCCTCTGTTGCAGGAAATACAGAAGGCAGGAGCCAGAAATTAATAAGGGGCAGAAGCTCCGACAGCTCTTTTGTAAATTCCGTTTTGATAGAGCCGTCCTGTTTTCCCTCTTCCAGCAGCTCCCGCCATAAAGGCGTCAAAAGCCGCCTGTTTTCTTCCACTGCTGCCGCTAAAATGTGAGGGTCTTTTAAAATGGAAACTGCCTGCATATTTAAATTGTTGCGCTCCGTATCGGATTGATTCAGTTGAAGCAATGACTTGATTTTCTGGAAGCCGTTTAAGTCGTTTCGTTTTTTTATTGCTTCAAATGGATTGTTTGCAAAAAACATTTCATTGCCCAGGGTGTGCATGATTTCTTCTTTGCTTTGAAAAAAGCGGTAAAACATTCCTTTTGCCCCGCCTGCCAGGTTCATAATGTCGGAAACAGAGGTTTCCTCATATCCTTTTGAAATGAACAGGCTTTTTGCTGCGGTCAGGATTTCTTTTTTCCATTGTTCCGGGGATTTTTTTACTGGTCTTGCCAATTTTTCAGATTCCTCCTTTTTCTTTTTTATATAATTATTGACTTAAAGTCAAAAACTATTTTACTACTATTAAGGGGGTTTTGCAATAGGATTGTGAGATTTTTCTTTAAGTCTCTTATGCTATCTTTTATGCTTTCGGAAAGCAGATAATGGTTACCCGAAAATGGACATTAAAAAAGGAGCAGTTTTGCTCCTAATTATGGGTTTTCCTTTCGCTGTATCCATACTGCTGCCAGAATGTCCTTTAGCACCAGGAATGTATTTAATTCATTGTATCCGTACTTCTTTTCCATATCACGAAGCAGAGATTCCAGCTTTTCTGCATAAAATGGAATATCCACTTCTGTCTGCTTATGCCTAATTTTTCGGCAACGGTCTCCTGAGACATTCCGTTTTTCTTTCTGGCATGAAATAAATTATTTCCTAAACTCATAGCATTACCTCCTGTCTTAAATCTGAATATGATTTTAGCATTCAGATGTGCAGATTACCAGCAGGCATAACAGGCATTTTTGCACTTTTTACGGACAAGTTTAAGAAACAGACCTTTTTTTCAATTGCCCATAATCCCGGCAGAAGCTTTCTCTGTTCTCTGCTGACGGTAAATCCGACTTATCCGGCTTAAATATCAGCAGAAAAATTTATCTGTGATTTAGACTGGAAAAGCCTGCTCAACTATTTTTTCTTTTATCCAGAAGCGCATCCATTACTCCACCACCTTTTCAAAAGTCACAGTCTTTTCCTTCATAGAAATCTTTCCTACCTTAAAGCCATACTCCAAAAGTTCCTTCTTGTAAGTCAGAAAAGAATGGTCTATGGGGAAACCTGCAATTTTCTCTATATCAGCATAAGTCAGCTTTAAGCTGTCGGCAATATCTGCATCATTTTGCCATCTTTCTTTTATCCAATTCCATAATGGTTCATATTTACTCATTTTTCACCTCCCTTGAAATTAAAAACACCTTAGTAATTTCATTAACCTCGTCTTTATATTCATCAACCAGATGGCATCCCCATGATATGGCAGTCTGTGCTGATGGTACGTTGGTATATTTCATATAGGAATAAATCTCATTAAATGGAGTATTCTTAAAGGTCCAGTCTCTTACAGCAATTGCAGCTTCTTTTGCATATCCTTTTCGTTGATGGTCTTTCCGGATATGATAGCCTATTTCAGGTTTGGCTGAATTTCCAATCATCTGCATAGTTAACCCACAATCGCCAATCATCTCCCCGGTTTCTTTCAGGCAGACTGCCCATAGTCCGAACCCAAAGATTCTGTATCGTTCTTTGTTTCTGGTTATCCACCCACGTACTCGTTTTTCATCAAACGTATAAGGATAATGCTGCATGATATCACTGTCTGCAAGTACTGCATATAAGGAAGCATAATCTGTATTATTCATTTCACGTAGAATTAATCTATCTGTTTCAAGCAGCATTTTCTTCTTCTCCTTCCCATAACATCTGTTTCAGTTTCCGGCATACCCTTTCGTATTAAATTGCCGATATTGTTGTCACCCATGTCATCCGTTTTTTCAGTCAAAATCCGTAATATCTAATATATTGTTTCAGTAAGTGTTATTTAATCTGAGGTTGCACTCCTGCCCCTTAATAAACATAAAAGCCTTATATGGTATTATTCTGACGGGATTTCTTATAATTCTGATACAGTACCAAGTGCAATTTCCAAAAGCTCCGCAGCCACCTGATGATTCTTAATGCGCATTAAATTATCCCAGATATCTGCTTTTCCCAGCAGATTCATACCTCCATGCCATACTGATTCATCATCTATAACTGCAAACCGTTCTTCTACTTCCTCTTTTGTTACTACATTTATTCCCACCTGCTGCATCTGGCTGATTAATTCATAACATACATCCGTGCTGCCATATACGACTTCTTCCGGGTCTGTGGTAATGACAGTTACCTTTACGCCATTTTCCTTTGCTATACATAGAACCCGCCATTGCAACATCTACAATGCCTGTCAAAGTATTTTTGCTGCCATGCAAAATCCCGATAACGCTATCTCTCTTTTTCTTCCTTCCCGTTTTGGTTTCATATTCCGGCGGTTCTTCCTTAATATCCAAAAACTTATTCAGTTCATCAACCCACTGATTCAGCAAGTCCTTACTTTGCAGCAAAATAAGTGTATTTACCTTACGTTCCGCAATAAGGTAGCTGCATACAACTGTTTTACCAAATGCCGTTGCCGCACTTAATACCCCCTCTGAATAAGTCAATAACTTCTCAGCGCCAGTTCCTGCTGCGTTCGTAAATCCCCCTTAAATGCACCTCTGATCGGACGTCCCTTTTCCCTTTGGTCAGATATGTCAACAGCAATCCCGGCTTTACTGCATTCTTCTATAATTTGTTCCTTCAGTCCTCTTGGCACCTGTATGTAACCATCTATATCTTTCCCCAGATACACGGCACTGAAATTATAGTAATTGGAGTAGCCAAGTCTTTTATTTTTATAAAATTCCGGATTATCAAAGGCTGCCAGACTACGAATCTGATTCTGTATCCTTGGCATAAGGTTTAGAGTATCAATATAAACACCATTACTAAACACCATATGAAGCTTACCCAAAACATCCGCCTTAACAAACACGCACTTCTTTTTCCAGGGTTTCGGTCTGTTATTCATATCAGTACCCGCAAGCATTCCTCTGGATTTTGCTAATTCACTCTGCCATTTTGCCATATATTTTTCAATATCTTCTATGCCCAGCTTCTCCGTTTTATTGAGCAAATATCCCACTGATCCTGATACGCATTCCAATTTTCATCCACAAATGCACTGTTTCCGTTTTTAAGCGCCTGCCCCTGTAACGGCAGGGCAATCAAATTACCAATACTGTCTGCCACGTCCTGAGAGGGATACATTCTGTCATAATAATGGAACGATTTCAGGTTAATGGATGCAGAGCCCTTATCCAGCAATAAAAATCCAAAATTTCTTGCCGTGGAAGCCGGTATGGCTTTCTTAAAGAAAATCCATACATGTGCACCTTTACCGGAACGGGATCGTTCAACCAGTGGTTTAATACCATTCATCACACACATTTTTCTAAGAGCTTCTACTTCCTTATGCCACTGGTTATCTGTATTTGCAAAATCCGTTACCTCCGCTCCTTTTTCATGATTGTCAAAATCAAACACAATGAATCTGCACATTCCATCCGGTAACAGCGGATATACACCTATTACATCTGAGCCATCCTCTTTATACCCCAGCAAATGTGCAATAATTTTCTTAACATCCAGCCTTGTCCACCTGGTATTTTCACACTCACCGCAAAATATCTTTTCACCACGTTGTTTCGGACAAAGTCTGTCGTTCCACCTGTTATCACATTGTGGAAAATAACCGCCGTTCCTGCCGCGCTTGGCATAAACATCTTCCCTTCCCCAAAACATGGAAAAGAAGTGTCTTGCCATCTCTTCTGTAATAAAGGGCGGATTAACAATACGCTCCCCCTGATCAGGGTCGTACTCTTCCATATTATCTATAGGCTCTTCAAAAGGATTGATCTGATCATATGGAATATTTTCTTTTTTCAGCTTTTCTTTTAACAGCCTGTTTTCATATTCAAGAAGTCTGACAAGCTTTCTTAAAGACTCTGCGTCATATGCTTCTATGTTCAAAACTATCACCTGCAATTTCTATGTGCGCACTGCTAGTTACTTTTGTTTATCTTGTTAATAGATATTGCACTTATTTTACAAGCACTTCCCTTATTTCTTCAATACCAATCTTTTCACGGAAAAGCACAGCATCTGCATAATAATATACAGACAGTTTCGGTCAATCCGGCATTGCGGAAATCTTCGCTTTTCTCTTTATTGCCACATCTATGGCATCAGGTCTGTATGTTGTTAAATTATAATAGACCGTAGTACTCATAAGATTTTCATATAAAAGAACCGAGCTTCCCCGGAAGATTGCCCATACCCGAAAAAAACCGGAAATACGCCACTTTCCAGCCCTTATTTGTCTTTCCTCAACATCAATACTACCGTCTCCACATGTGTCTAAGCTACTATGTAAACACAATTTTTCAGCCTCGTCACTCGTATAGGAACACAATTCTGCTCCATTATTTCTTCGACTTTTTCTTTGCCGTACTATGTATGTTTTTAATGCTTTCTAAATATTCTCCTTCAACTGGTGATAAGTTCTGAACCTGATATTTTTTATATTCTTCTGTTGCTTTTTCGATTGCCTGTGAATGGCTAACTGTTCCTGCTCCCTGCAATAGTTTTTCTCCAGTAGATTTCAATACATTATCAAGATGCTCTACATAATCAGACATATACATAGGATTATGACGCATAGCCTGGATTTCTGCAAAATCAAAATATCCTGATACAATATTATTTAAAATTTTCAATTCTTCCTCACTTAAATAATTCTTTGCAATGCCAATATCTTTTAATGTCGGAAAATCGCCAGAAAAACTTTTTAGCCCCATAAATGGATGTTCTGCATTTGCACGTTCATAGATTACTTCTGCTGCCGTATGACCATGCGCTGCATAATGAAGCTTATTTTGAACCATTTTAAAAAACGCGATAGATTCACTGCTTTTGGGATTATAATCTACACTTGTAGCATAAAGATCAAGCACCTGCCGATACATCACCTTTTCAGATGAGCGAATATCTCGTATACGATCTAATAATTCCCTCCAGTAATTTCCTCCTCCCAAATTTTTCAGTCGCTCATCATCCATTGTAAAGCCTTTTATCATGTACTCTTTTAGTCGCTCCGTCGCCCAACGCCGGAAATTTGTCGCTATTCTGGATTTCACTCTATAACCGAGAGAAATAATCATATCAAGATTATAGTAAGACATCTCCCGTGATACTTTGCGATTTCCCTCCTTGCGAACCTGTCGGAATTTCCGACAGGTTGAGTTTTCATCTAGTTCAAATTCCTCATATATATGTGCGATATGTTCTACAACATTTGTTCGCGACGTCTGAAACAAATCTGCCATTTGCTGTTGTGTCAGCCATACTGTTTCATCCTGTATTTTAACTTCAATCTTTGTCAAACCGTCTTCAGATTGATATATAAGAATTTCTCCACAATTATCCATTATATTTCTTTTTCCTTTCTTGTGCCTTTTCATTTCTTTTTATAAATTCTCATATAATATCTTTCAAATAATACATGGGTGTTATCATCGCAATCTTTCCTCCCGTATCATCCGAAATTGTTCCATGAATAATACCATGTAAAACTGTTTTTTCTTTTGTGGTTTTCATATTTGGCAACACCATATATCCTAAGTCTAATACTGGTCCTCCACTATATCCTCCAACACTTGGATTCTCCAAACAAAAAAAATCGGAATTAATCGGTCTATCAGCTCTCTGCAATGTCAAAAAAGATGAAGATGCATAAGAACGAAATGTCAATGGAGAAAATTTTCCCAGAATCCCTAACCCATGCGGAAAACCAATAACAGTTATTTCTGCATCTCTTGAAACACATTCTTGTTTATCATTTATATAATCATAGGGAAAACAATGCTGTTCAAACTCTGTTCTATATTTATCTAATTCTAATACAGCTAAATCTGCAACCGGATGTTCATTTCAGTCCAAATAATCAGCCAATTCAATAATAGGAATTTTTATGCAATCAGATTTTTCATCTCCCATAGCTAAATATGTATGTTTATTAGTACAGTTAGACACATGAGATGCAGTAAGTAAATAAACATGGTTTCCTTTAACTATAAAACTTCCCGTTCCCACATTTTCTTTTCCAGCAGATAATGGTGTTCAAATATTACAAACAATTCTAAATGCCTGATCTCTTGAAATTATCACTATTTTCTCCTCATTATTTTGCAGTTAATCAATATGTCCCAATATTTTACTTTGTCTCTTTAATGGTATGTAATTCCTTGGTATTCAGAAGTTCATGAAGCGCCAAAATTTTATTCCTAATTTTCTACCAAACAAGTTTCTTTGTACCCCCACACCCCACATCAACCACCGCCGAAACCTCAAAATACTTCTACATCCTTTTATTCCGATTCCCTTCCTTATCTTCCGCAAACACAAAATGCCTATAAAACTGCCTAAAACAAAGCACTTCTACATATGTTTTCTTTGTATTCCCACCACACATTCTGTGTGGAACGAGCGGATAGCAAGTCTGTCATTACCTTTTGGTAATTTGAGGAAATGTTTCTATGCCCGTTTTAGTGTTTTGTCCGTTTGCGGGAATATATCTGAATAAAATCAATTTATAATATAATCTTTCCTTGTTTTATGGGTTTCAATTATTTCAAATAATTCATCATATGTAATTTTCATTTCCTGTTCCCATTCTGCACCAATAGAAAAATATTGCAAAAATATTGTTTCCAATATAAACACCATAGACATATGTTCTTTGGGTAATCCACAAACAATTTCATCTGACATATCCAAAATAAACAATGTAAGTAGCCTAAATATATTTTTATTATTGCCATTGATTCTTAAAGTTCCCTGTAAATCTTTTAATAAATTATTGAGTTTAAATCTAATTTTATCGCTAATATATACATCCTCCATCCGTCTAATTACAGGTGTATTTATCCCTATTTCTTCTTTGTGTAATTTTTTTAACCATTTTTCTCTTTGTTCTTTAGCATTAGAATCTAAATATGAAATTCTAATACGCCTTTCTAACATTTCATCCCTAACTATTTTGTAACATACACCATCTTCAAAAATTTCAATGACTAATATATATTTTAGTCTTTCTAATTTAGTTCGTAAATCCGCTTCTGATTTTTGATTACCACAAAATTCAATTGCATATTGTATTACATCTTGTAAACAAATTGCTGGTATATTGGTTCTCTGATTTCCTAAGCACTTGATATACTCCAATATCTGATTATAAAGGCTATTTGCAATCTTAATCCCCAACATACAAGCCTTTCTTTTAGGACTCTTTTCTTTTATTACATCAGATAACCCTGTAATATTCTCTCTAGCGACATCTAATTGTAACCAATTCGCAGGAAAATTTACAATAATATCATTATAAGTTCCTTCTCCTTCATATGAATCATACACATAATTATTTCTTCGGAAATTCTTGCCAAAAACACTTCCCAATGAAGCTTGCTCTACAACAATTCCCGAATTTAATATCATGTGCTTATTGTTGGATTTTAAATTTTTCTTTTTACGAATTAATAATCCGTATTCATATTTACTAATTAATTCATCACTAAGTATATCTTTCTGGTAATCAACTATGGGCATTTCTCCATTTTCCAAAAAAGGAATAAAAAATCTAAAATCTTCAGATTCATTTTGTTTCCTAATTGAATGCGCATGGATATAAATTTGTTTTTCTTCCCCTTTTTCGTTTATAATTTGAATATTTATAGCATATTTTATATCTTGCATTATCTTTCGAATGTAATCTACTATACTTTTGTCATCAACAGAATTATTCAAATAAAGTTTTAATTCTGTTCCTACATATGAGTCTCTTTCCAACTCAATAAAAAAACATCCATCATAATTTGGAATATGCAATTTAAGTCCTTCCGAATCATCTATATAGTATTTCGTCTTTACATCTATCTCTTGACAAACCATAAACGAAGACAAAAAACCTATACCAAAATTACTAATTGGTTTATAACTGATGTTCAGATCTTCATATTCTTCACCAGAATAAAAGCTACGACCAATGCTTGTAAAATATCTTTCAATCTTATACCTATCCATTCCCGTGCCTCTATCCACAATTTTGAAATATCTTTTATGGTTTTTATCTTCCTTTAATTCTATCAGTATTTCTTTAGAAAAATCTCTCTCATCCTTTGCTTCTCTTACAGATATAGCATCAATAGAATTTTGAATAAGCTCCCTTGCAAATACAACCTTAGAAGAATAAATGTTATCTCCAGTCAATAACGGAATTAATGTTGGAATATACGCTTCAAAGTTATAATTATCTAACGTATTCTTCATTCTATCTTTATCAATTCTCGGGAGTAAATAATATAGTTTTAAACCAATAATTTTAAAATAATCCTCAAACTTATTTATTAATAAATCAAATTCCTTTATAAACAAAACAGCCATTTTGTGTGCCGTTGCCTCATTACATAACAAATCAATATATGCACTTCTTCTATCAGCATCTGACTTAACAATAATACGAGGTGCAGGAACATTTTCATGAAATTTATTTTCCTCAATCTTTATATTAACTTTATATTTTATGCTCTCTTTAAAATCATCAGCATATTTAGTTAAGACCAAATATAAGTCAGTAAAAAATATTCCTAACATTGTAAATGCTAAATACACTTGTGATTTCTTATTATCGCAACCATTTAGCAATTTATCACAATATGATGCTACTTCCTTAAGCTTTTTATGCATAAACATATTTTGATAGTCATTTTTAGAAATCATGAAATCGGTTTGCCCCAAACTATTATCATAAAAAGAATTCCAAGTCTTCTCTGCTGTATAAAAATAAGAATCTTCTTTACCAACCATTTTCATATAGCAAATAGTTCTATAGTTAATGGCATATAGTAGAAATAAAATATTATTATAATCTCTATCGAGATATTTATACACCTCTGTAAATCCTGTTATTGCTTCACTAACCCAAGATATAATTTTACTACAACTATTATAAGACTTAAATGCTTTTTCAGCAGTTTCCTCATATAATTCATATTGTTCAGGATTTAATGTTTTAAGAATTTCTAATAATTTTACAACTCTACCACTTAACTTTTGTGGCGGTACTTGTTTTTTTATAATAGGTTCTAAATTTTCACCATTATAAACAAATTTATTATGCTTTAATTTTATATCATCTTTCTTTTCATATAAATCTAACACTCCAAAAGTATGATCTTCTTTTCTATCTGTTCCAACCGAACCACCAGCAAATACATCAATAATATTATCTGATGAATCATAATAGTCATCCATAATAAAAGGGCGTTCTAAAGCAAAATGTTTATGCCCATGTAAAACAACGCTCACATTCATATATCTTAAATGCTGTATAACTTGAGCATAATTTCGTATTAAACTACTATCCCCAAATTGCTGAGCTATTTCTGGAAACAAATAAAAATGATGATGAAATAAAGCTACAACTGTATAATCATCCAGCTTCTTAACTTTTCGCTCAATTGGAGTGATTTGAGATAACGGTATATAGCCGTAATCATCATATTCACTAGCCACTTCTGTCTTTAATACTTCGATTACTTTAGACTTATCTATTCCGTATTCATTCAGTTTGTTCTCATTAATATGCCTTTCAAACTGGTTTATATATTCTTCATCAAATAAATTTCTTTTCTCTATTTCACAAGAATTAAAACCTACAAAAGCCACCTTATGATTTCTATATTCCTTAAACAAAGAATAATTTTTACCTTCATAAAAAGAAGGAACAGTTCCATAAAATTTTTCTAAGAAATTATGATATTTACTCCAACGCTTTTTTATATCATCGCCTCTTATCAAATCATGATTACCTGGTACAAAAATAACATCTTCTTTGCTAATCTGCTTCTTATCTTGATTACTATTAATTTCAGATAATAAAATCTCAAAAAAATCAACGGCATTATCAATTAATAAGTCAGTTATAGCAACTTGTCCATCAAAGATATCCCCTGTAACTACAATACAATTGATAGTACTTAATCCAACATGATCAATATCTGATGCTATTTGACAAGCAATATTTTCTGGTTCTTTGTATGTCTTTCCGATATGAATATCTGATAAATGCAGTATTCTAAACATATTATTTACTCCTTTGCATTTGTATTTTTTCCCCGTTTTGAAATATAAATGCCTGTTCATATTTCACACCCAAAGTTTCAGCAATCTCCATCATTTCCTCAAACGAAACCGTCCCACGCTTCAACTTTTTATTAAAATTCTGCGGCGACTGCCCGATACGCCTTGCCAGCTCTGTCAGGCTTATATTCTTCTTTTCACATAACTCCCTTATCATATCCGATGTAGTCATGGTACACCTCCGCTAATATACTACTATTATAAACCTTTTGGTTGACAATTTCAATACATCTATGTAAAAATTAACTAAAAATTCCAAAAGCACCCTGTGAGCATATACTGCCACACAGGGTGCCGAAACTCAGTTTATTTATTTGCTCCTTCGTATATCTACCGAAAGCCCCGATTTCAATTATACCTCAAATTTATCATCAAACACCGTAACCTTCGCTATCAGCCGTCTGACCAGCTGTTCATCATACTCTTCAATCTCCGCTGTTTGACTGTTTAGGAACGCTTTCATGTTGAAAATGCTTTGTTTTACCCCCTCCATTTCAGCCTTGTTAACCAGTATCTGCTACTTTTCCTCACGCAGCTTATAAATCTCTTCCACCAGGTCATCATACTGCTCATTTCTGTTTTCTTTTTGTAAAAGCTGCTTTTGGAGTTCCTCCAGCTTCCCGTCAACATCCTTTGTCGGGGAATTTTCCTGCTTTAAGACTTCTTCGATGTTTTCCTGCAAAACTCCTATGGCAGTGCTTTTCTGGGAAAGAACGCTGTTGATGGCTTTTATCACCGCATCCTACAGCTCTGTTTCCTGAATAGTATCGGCTTCACAGGCATCGGGACCTCTCTCAACCCTTGTTACACATCTCCAGACATTCGAGCGTTTTCCTCGGTTGTTCCAGGCAATCCTGCGATAAATGTCGCCGCATTTGGAGCAGTACACAATGCTTGAAAGTGCATATTTGCTGCTGTAAACTCTCTTCTTACGGTTTTTGCCGCTGTGAAGATTCGACCTTCTCTGCATTTCCTCTTGGACCTGCATATACAGGTCACGGGGGATAATAGCCTCATGGTCATCTGTCACATAATACTGCGGAACGCTCCCATTATTTCTCACCCTAATAGATTTCCATTCTTCGCGTTTTATATGTCGACGAACTTTAGTAACTTTATCCATGACTAACCTCCTCGCATTACTACGCAATACTTAGGCGTTTGCAAAACGCCATAAGCCGCATAAATACGGTGTTTTTTGTTATT